>NZ_JBFBAH010000027.1:0-96374 GCF_040682115.1 Streptomyces sp. NPDC051364
CCCTCGAACTGCTGCCGCAGCCGCTCGGGGTACGGACCGTACGCGCCGATCGGCAGGTACGGCTCGATGAACACCCATTCCTCGTCCGTCAGTTGCGCCCGCGTCATGAGTGACGATCTACCAGATCGCGTCACAGGGCACGGGCGAGTCGCACAAATTGATCACAACCGGATACACGCCCTAGCCGCGCCGGTCGGGCAGGACGGTGAACAGGTCGGTGCGGACCCCGGCCGGGCCCCGCCCGTGGGCGAACCTCCGGGTGATCCTCGCGCCGATCGGAGTGCGGGTGAGGATCCCCGCCGCGCGGGCCCGCAGCAGCGCGGCGGCCGGCCGGCCCCCGCCGAACATCGCCCGGGTCTGCACGACCTGCATCCGGTGCACGGCGGAGGCCACCGCGGCCCGCCGCTCCTGATAGGCCGCGAGCCGCTGGGCGGTGGGCTCCCCCGCGTGCAGCGCGGCCACGAGTACGGGGTGCAGCGCGGCGGCGTCCTGCAGGGCCAGATCGATGCCCTGGGCGCCGATCGGCCCGTGCGTGTGCGCGCTGTCGCCGAGGAGGACGAGTCCGTCGCGTACCCACTCCCGGGCGTGCGAGGCAGAGACGTCGAGCACGGTCAGGTCTGCCATGGAGCCGAGCTGGGCGTGCAGCAGGTCGGCGAACTGCGGCAGGATCCCTGCCAGCTCCCGCCGGATGTCCCCGATCCCGCGCCCGGCGGCGCGGGCCCCGTCCGGCGGCAGGGCCCAGACCACGCTGATCCGGTCGGGGTGGGAGTCGTGGACCAGGACGGCGCTGTCCGGCCCGCGGTGCACCCGTACGCGCCCGGTGGCCCGGCGCGGCGCGGGCAGCGAGAACCGCACCACGTCGTGGACGAAGGACGTGCAGCGCCCCGCGTCGATGCCGGCGAGGGCACGGGTCTTGGAGAACCGGCCGTCGGCGCCGACGACCACGGCGGCCCGCACGGTGACCGGAGCCCGGTCGGGGCCGTGCACCACGGCTCCCTCGCAGGGGCTGCCGGGACGCTTCTCCAGGAGTGCGGCGATCCGGTGCCCCTCGAGAGCGGTGAAGCCCGGCAGCCTGTGGCAAGCGGCCAGGAGTTCCTGCAGCACGTGCGGCTGCGGGAGGGCGAGCAGGTGGTCGTACGGGGCGGGCAGGCGCCCGTAGTCGATGTCGAGCAGCACCTGCTCGCGCTCCAGGATCTGGACACCGCGCAGGCTCGCCGCCCCGCGGGCCGCGGCTCCGGCGAGGGTGCCGAGCTCGTCCAGGACGCGCTGGCCGCCGGGCTGCAGGAGCTCGCCGTGGAAGTCGCGGCGGAACCCGGTGGAACGCTCGACGAGTGTCACGCGGATGCCGGAACGCAGCAGCATGAGCGTCAGCGCGAGCCCGGCGGGGCCGGCGCCGATGACGCAGACGTCGGTGTCGAGCTCTTCACCCACCGGTTCAGACCGCGGCCCGGGCTGCCAGCATCTCGTTGACCATGGCCAGGTAGCGGCGCGGGGTGTCCGCGTCGTCGATGCCCTCCTCGTCGAGCAGGACGTCGTACTCGCGCTCGATGTATCCGGTGGTCTGCAGGACGGCGAGCGAGTCGTAGCCCAGCTCGAACCAGCTCAGGTCCAGGACGTCGCCGTCGAGGTCGACGCCCTCGTCCTCGCCCGCGCACTCGCGCAGGATGCGCTTCAGGTCGTCGAGTTCCAGACGTTCCATGCTCTTCCTCTGTTCTGGTGGGTGATGTGAGGTGGAGTGGGTGCGGGTGCGGGTCAGGCGCCCGCGGCGCGGACGACGACGGCGGAGTTGAAGCCGCCGTGACCGCGGGCCAGTACGAGCGCGGTCCGCAGCGGCATCCCCAGGGCGGGGCTGGCCACTCCGGTGACCAGGTTCAGCGGGCAGTCGTCGGCCGGCAGCTCGGTCCCGGTGGTCGGCGGGATCACCTGGTCACGCAGGGTGAGCAGGGCTGCGGCCACGTCGAGGGCCGCACCGCCGGCGGCGAGCCGCCCGGTCATCGACTTGGGCGCGGTGACGGGCACTCCGCGCGGGCCGAACAGTGCGGTGATCGCCGCCGCTTCGGCGCGGTCGGCGCTGCGCTCGCCCGCCGCGTCGGCGAAGACGACGTCGACCTCGTCGGGGTGGACGCCCGCATCGGCGAGGGCGAGCTCCGCGGCCACGCCGAGCCGGGAGGTCCCGTCGGCGTCGAAGGTGGCGGCGTGCCCGGCGAGGGTCCCGTAGACGCGGGCGCCGCGCCGGCGGGCCTCCTCGGCGCCCTCGAGGACGAGGAGCGCGCCGCCCTCGCCCGCGACGTGGCCGCTCGCGTCCTCGGCGAAGGGCAGGTAGGCGCGGGCCGGGTCCTCCCGGTCGGTGAGCCCCCCGCCGGCCAGGTAGGCGGCCCAGCCCCAGGAGCACAGCGCGGAGTCGATGCCGCCGGTGACGACGAGCTCGGCGCCCTTGCGGATCTGGCGGCGGGCGTGGGCCATGGCGTCGAGGCCGCCGGCCTGCTCGGAGACGATCACTCCGGAGGCTCCGCGCAGGCCGTGCCGGATGGAGATCTGGCCGCTGTTGACGGCATAGAACCAGGCGAAGGACTGGTACGCCGAGACGTGCTGGCCGCCCTTGCTCCACAGCGCCTGGAGCTCCTGCTGGCCGAACTCGAAGCCGCCGAAGGAGTTGGCGGTGACCACGCCCGCGGCGTGGTCGGGCAGCTGCGCAGGGTCGGCCCCGGCGTCGTCGAGCGCCTCCTTGGCCGCGGCGAGCGAGAGCCGGGTGACGCGGTCGGTCTGCGGCAGCAGCCGGCTGGAGACGTGGTCGGCGTCGACGAATCCGGGCACCTCCCCGGCCAGCTTCGCCGGATAGCCGCTCGCGTCGAAGCGGCTGACCGGGCGGATGCCCGATTCGCCGCGCAGGACGGCGGACCACCAGGCCTCGGTGCCCAGCCCGTTGGGGGCGGCGACACCGATGCCGGTGACGACGGGCGCCGCGGTGCGGGAGCCCGTGACGGCGGGAGCGGCCTGGGCGGGGGCAGGGGCGACGACAGCGGTGTTCATCGGTCCGCCTTCAGGTTCGGGCTGGTCAGGATCATCGCGCTCTGGAACCCGCCGAAGCCGCTGCCGACGGTCAGTACCGCGTCGGTGCGCTGACTGCGGGCGGTCAGCGGGGTGTAGTCGAGGTCGCAGGCCGGGTCGGGCTCGTGCAGGTTCGCCGTCGGCGGGACGGTGTCGTGCTCGATGGCGAGGGCGCAGGCGGCCACTTCGAGGGCCCCGATCGCGCCGAGCGAGTGCCCGATCATCGACTTGATGGAGCTGACGGGGACCTCGTACGCGCGCTGTCCCAGACTGAGCTTGAAGGCCTCGGTCTCGTGCTTGTCGTTCTGCTTGGTGCCGGAGCCGTGCGCGTTGATGTAGTCGATGTGCTCGGGCAGCAGCTGGGCCTCGTCGAGGGCGGCCGTGATGGCGGCGGCCATCTCGGCTCCGTCGGGCCGCAGTCCGGTCATGTGGTACGCGTTGCTGCGCGAGGCGAAACCGGAGATCTCGGCGTAGATGTGCGCGCCGCGGCTGCGGGCGTGCTCGTACTCCTCGATGACGAGGACGGCCGAGCCCTCCCCCAGGACGAACCCGTTGCGGGTGCGGTCGAAGGGCCGGGAGGCGGTCTCCGGCTCGTCGTTGCGCGTGGAGGTGGCGCGGATGGCGTCGAAGCAGGCGGCGGTGATCGGCGTGATGGGCGCCTCGGCCGCGCCGGTGACCATCACGTCGGCGCTGCCCTCGCGAACGAGGTCGACGGCGTGCCCGATCGCGTCGAGACCGGAGGTGCAGCCGGTGGACACCAGCGCCACCGGCCCCTGGGCGCCGACGGTACGGGCCACCTCGGCGGCCATCGAACTGGGGACGAAGTGGTCGTACAGGTGGGGCACGGCCTTGGTGTGGTCGACGAGCGTACGGCTGCCCTGCTCGCTGACGACCCCGTACTCGGCGTCGAGGCTGGTGGTGCAGCCCAGCGCGCTGCCGAGGGTGACCCCCGTGCGCGTGGCGTCGTACGAGCCGGCCAGGCCGCTGTCCGCGACGGCCTCGCGGGCGCTGACGACGGCGAACTGGGCGGCGCGGTCCAGGCGCCCGGACTGCTCGGCGGTGAGCCCGGACTCCTGCGGGTCGAAGTCCGCCTCGGCGGCGATCCGGGAGCGGAACCCGGAGGCGTCGAAGAGGGTGATGGCGCGGGTGGCCGTACGGCCGTCGGTCAGCAGCGACCAGAATTCCTTGGTGCCCGGGCGGCCCGGGGCCACGACCCCGATGCCCGTGATGACGACTCGTCTCATCGCCCTTCCCCCTGTCCTGTCTGGTCGCGGTGGCCGCGCTGCACGATGCGGGCGGCCCGGCCGAGCATCCGGGGCAGTTCGCCGCCCCGGACGAAGAAGTGGTCGCCCGGCACGGTCCGCCGGACGAACCGTCCGGTGGTCCAGCGGCTCCAGCCCTCGGCGGCCTCGGCGCCGACGAGGGGGTCCTCGTGGCCGGTGACCGCGAGCAGCGGTACGGGCACGGGTCCGGGCGTGGTCGGCCCGGTGGCGGCGGCCCGCAGGTTGCGGGCGAGCTTGAGATCGGCGCGGAGCACGGGGAAGACCGACCGGAACCAGATGTCTCCGGGCTGCACGCCGGGCGGCAGTGCGTCGAACCGGTCCAGGACGCGCAGCAGTTCCGCCTCGGGCAGTTCCGCGGAGTCCGCGAAGACGGCCGGGGTGTCCGGCGGCGGGCTGGCCCCGACGGCCAGCAGTGCGGGCATCGGCAGCCCTTGTTCCAGCGCGACGTGGGCGACCGTGAGGGCGACCGTCGCGCCGAGGCTGTGCCCGTAGAGGATGTAGGGAGTGCCGGGCTCGTCGGCGATCTGCTCGAACAGCGGCTTGAGGTCGGCCAGCAGCTCTTCACGGCCGGTCAGCCGGATCTCACGGCGCCGCTCGTCACGTCCGGGCAGCAGCCAGGACGTGGTCTTCACCCCGCTCCCGGCGAGCTTGTCCCACCGGTAGAACGAGGACACTCCGGCCCCCGCATGTGCGAAGCAGTGCAGCCGTACGGCCGGCCTGTCGCCCATAGCCACCTCCCAGGAACCGAACCACGTGGACCTCGACCCTCACCGACCGCGCTGGAGACCGGCTCGAATCGGTGTGCAGGGGTCGAGGACGTGGTGCGGTCCGCGGCGGCCGGGCGAGGAGCCGACGGGCGGCTGCCCGCGTCGGCTCCCCCGGCAGGCGGGCGGCTAGTGCCGCGTCAGGCAACGATTGCCCGTCAAGGAGCGGCGTCCGGTGCGTGCTCTCGGCGTGCCGGCCGCAAGCGCTCGTACTGGACGTACTTGAGCTTTCGGCCGGCGCGGCGAGAGTGCGTGCCGGGCGTCGCGACGGGGCGAACGTTGCCTGACGCGGCACTAGGCTGCGTACAGGTCGAACGTCGATCCGCGGCGCGGGCCCGCCACCACGTCCAGCGCCGGATCCACCGTCAGCATCGCCTGGTGCAGGCGCTGCAGCTGCGGGGACGGCTCCACGCCCAGTTCGTCTATCAGGCGGTTGCGCAGCCTGCGGTAGACGTCCAGGGCCGTGGCCTGGCGGCCGGACCGGTACAGCGCGACCATGGCCTGCGAGTGCAGGCCCTCGTGCTGCGGATGCCGGGCGATCAGTTCGGTCAGCTCGGCGATGACCTCGACGTGGCGGCCCAGGCGCAGGTCCGCGTCGATGCGCCGCTCGACGGTCACGAGCCGACTCTCCTCGAGGCGCATGACCTCGATCTCGAGGATCGGCCCCACCCGTACGTCGACCAGCGCCGGACCGTTCCACAGTCCGAGCGCCCTGCGCAGCATGCCGGCCGCGCGCTCGTCGTCCCCCTCCTCGTACGCGTTCTGCCCGCCGGCCACGAGCGTCTCGTACTCGTGGACGTCGACCGCGTCCGGCGGAATCTGCAGCAAGTAGCCGCCGTGCCGCGTCGCGAGCACGTCCTTGGCGCTGCCCGGGACCCCCGGGCCCATGGCGGTGCCCAGCCTCCTGCGCAGCTGCAGGATGTACGTCTGCAGTGTGGTGAGCGCGCTCTGCGGGAGCTCGGTGCCCCAGATCTCCTCCATGAGGGTCTGTACGGGCATCACCCGCCCCGGGTAGAGCGCGAGCAGCGCCAGGATCTGGCGCGGCTTACCGGCCGTCGGAACAATCGAGCCCCCGTTGACCTCGGCACTCAACGGACCCAGAACCTGAATCTGCACGGTCTCCTCCGTATTTTGTCGAGTTCTCATCGATTTTCAGCCCTCGACTCCGGCACGCTAGCGGGATCCAGTGCCGTGCCGCCGAATTCTCGAGCAGGTATCAAGCCACCCTCCGTCCAAGACGGTTGCACGTTGAAAACACAGTGGTAGATTCCGCTCAGGGGATTAAAATCGGCGCATTTGCTTACGGCCGCCGGTCTTCGTGTCTTTCCGCAGATCCCGCGAGATCGCCGGGAGGAGGCACCATGGATTTCGGCGCGCACGGCGCCCGGGACGTACCGGGCGACGCAGGGGTGGACTTCCGCATCCTGGGCCCGGTCGAGGTGTTCGACCGGCGTACGGGGGCGTGCATCGTGCCCTCCGGCTCCAAGCAGCGGGCGCTGCTTGGCGCCCTGGTGGTACGGGCGGGCCACGTGCTGTCCGCCGAGCGGCTCATCCACGAACTGTGGGGCGACCGCCCGCCCGTGAGCGCGGCCAACGCACTCCAGGCCCATGTGGCCCGGCTGCGCCGGCTGCTGCAGGGCGGGGCTCCGGACGGGGGCGGCCACGAGTGGATCGCGACCCGTTCGATGGGCTACCTGCTGCGCCCGGGCCGGGCCACCGCCGACGCCCAGCGCTTCCACCGGCTGTCCGCAGAGGGCCGGGCGGCGCTCGCCTCCGACCCCGTGCACGCGGCCGAACTGCTGCGCGGGGCCCTCGCCCTGTGGCGCGGCCCGGCGCTCGAAGGCAGTACGCAGGGGCCCATCTGCACGGTGGAGGCGGACCGGCTGGAGGAGCTTCGGCTGACCACGCTGGAGACGCTGCACGACGCGAACCTGCGCAGCGGGCGACACGCCGAGATCACCCGGGATCTGGAGCGGCTGACGGCCAGCCACCCCATGCGCGAGCGGCTCTACGACCTCCACATGCTGGCCCTGTACCGGTGCGGCCGGCAGACGGAGGCGCTGGGCGTCTACGAGCGGGCCCGCCGGCGGCTGGTGGACGAGCTCGGCGTCGAGCCCGGCCCGGCCCTGCGCGAGCGGATGGAGGCGATCCTGCACCACGCGCCCTCCCTCACGGTCCCCCGGCCCGCGCTGCCCGCCCCGCTGGCCCCGCCTGTCCCGTTCACCCCGCTCGCCCCGGCCACCTCGCCGGACCCTCATGCGGCGCTGCTCGAACTCGGCCGTGAAATCGCCCGGCTCGGCGACCGGATCGAGTCGCTCAGCCGGGAGCAGGAGGAGCTGATCCGGCGTTTCAACCTGCTGGCCGCCGTGCCGGTGCCGGGCGGGCAGCTCGTCTGACCCTCGCGGGCGTCCGTACGCGAAGACCAGTGCGCGAAGACCCGTACGCGAAGACCCCCTGCCGGCTTCTGCGGCAGGGGGTCTTCGCGTCGGCTCAGGCGAGGCACTCCGAGGGGCGGCCGTGGTACGCGGTCATCTCCTGGAAAAGGGCTCCGACGTCCAGCGGCGATCCCTCGGGCAGGCCTTGTTCCTCGGCGTATCCGCGGTGGAGGTTGGGCAGCAGGCGCTCGGTGTCCAGCAGGTCGGCGTAGGGGCCGAGGTCGGTGGCGCGGGCCAGCTCGAGCGGGGTCGCGCCGGCCGCGGCGCCCTCCTTGGCCAGTCGCTGGATCCAGCCCAGGTAGGCCTCGTTGGCGTCGAGGAGCTCCGGGCCGCCGACCGGGCCGTGGCCGGGGACGACCGTGGTGGCGCCCAGTGCGCGCAGCCGGTCCAGCGCGCGCAGGGAGCCCGCCACGGACCCCATGACGCAGAACGGCGTGACCCCGTTCATCACGAGGTCGCCGGTGAACAGCACGCCCTGGTCGGGCAGCCAGACGATCGTGTCGTCGGTGGTGTGGGCCGCCGGGCCGATGTGCACGAGCTCGGCCCGGATGCCGCCCACGTGGAGCGTCGTGCGGTCGCGGAAGGTCAGTTCGGGCGGGGTGATCTCGATGTCGCCCCAGCAGACGTCCGGCCACAGCCCGGCCATGTGCAGCCCTGCCGCCTGGACCATGGCCCGGGTCCGCTCGTGGCCGATGGTCAGGGCTTCGGGGAAGACGAAGTTGCCGTAGGTGTGGTCGCCGTGGAAGTGCGTGTTGACCACGGCGCGCGGCGGCCGCGGGGCCAGGCGCAGCGCGGCCCGGCGCAGCTGCCGGGCCCGGCTCTCGGTGGCGGCGGTGTCGACGAGCGCGCTGTGGCCGCCGTCGGTGAGGATGCCGGCGTTGTTCAGGCACCAGCCGCCCTCGGGCTGGACGTACGCGTGGACGCCCTCGGCCACCTCGATGACGGCGCTCTTGGCGTCCACGGGCCACCTCTTTCTACGAAGATCCGGAATAAGAATTCTCGGTCTCCGCGCCGCCGCCCCGCTCGATTCTCCCTTGATTTCCCGTTGATATCCCGTTGGATTCCGGACTCCGGTTCGTTTCCCTCCACCGTCTCGATCGAATGTCGAGCGGATTTCCAAGGAAATCATTTCCGGTCACCGATGCGTCACGGCGGGCCGCGGGTCCGTCAGACCCCGGCGGGCTCCGGCAGGACCAGGCGGCGGGGCGCGGCGCGCCCCCACGGAAATCCGTGGTGCAGATGGACGGCCGGCGGCCGGGTGTCGTCGACCTCGACCGCAACCGCCGCCAGCACGTCGGGCACCGGTTCGACCTCCAGGAACCGCCAGCGCGCCGCCGCGTCGTCGGCGGGCGGCCGGAAGGACAGGACACCCCGGTCCTCGGCCAGGGTGAACACGAAGGAGTCGAAGGGCAGGCCGAGTCCCAGCCCGCGGGCCTTGGAGTACGCCTCCTTCAGCGTCCACAGGCGCAGGACGCGCCGGTCGCGCGGCCGCCCGGGGGCGGCCCGGGCGATCCACTCCTGCTCCTCGCGGGAGAACGTCGCGATGATGCTCTCCAGTCCGCGCTCACCGCGGTCGAGCCGCTCGACGTCGACTCCGATGCGCAGGCCCCGGGAGACGCCCAGCAGGTTGTAGGCGTTGGCGTGCGAGAGGTTGAAGTCCAGCGTGTCGGCGCCGCGCGGCAGGCCTCCGGCGGGCGTCTGGAGGAACGGCCGCCCGCGCGAGGAGCGCCAGATGATCGCCTCGGCCTCGGGGATGCCGGTCTCCAGAGCCAGCACCCGGCGCACCAGGGCGTGGGCGACGAGGTACTGGCGGCGGTCGCGTTCGAAGAGGAAGCGGCCGGCCACCTGCTGCTCGTTCTCGTCGAGCCAGTGCGAGGCCAGGGTGGCGGCGATCCCGGGCGCGAGGTCCTCGTTGGGGCAGAACCACAGGTTGACCGGGGCCGGCTCGTTCTCCCCCTGCCCCGCCGGGTCGAAGGACAGCGTGGTCATGCCGAACCCTCCTCGCCGCCCAGCCACAGCGGTATGCGCAGGAATGCGGATGCGGGCAGCGGTACGGCCACGGTGGCCGCCCCGTGGGCCGGTTCGAGCGCGGTCCAGTCGACGTCGAGCCCGGACAGCCACAGGCCGCGGAGCTGGAGCAGGTGCCCGGCCTGCCAGAGCGCGGCGAGGTACCCGTCCGTCTCCGGTACGCCGCCCAGCCCCAGCGGGTCGGCGCCGCCGTCCCGCAGATCGGCGCAGGGAGCGCCCTCCCGTACGAACCGCTCCAGGATCCGCACCAGTTCGCCGGTGTCGGCGACGACGGCCGCGAACCGGCAGTCCATGGCGGCCCGGCCGGTGCGCAGGGCGCGGGCGAGCGCCTCGAGCGGGGGCAGCGGGCCGGGTCCGCCGAGCAGCTCGGCGAACCGCCGTGCGGTGGCCGCCAGATGGGCGGGCGTGGGGGCGGACAGCACGAACAGCTCGTCGGCCGCGGGTGACCGGTCCGCCGCCGATCCGGCGGCCGGGGCAGGCACGTACTCCTCCAGGACCACCTGCGCGTCCGCGCCGCCGGCTCCGCGCACACCGACGCAGATCCGGCGGGGCGCACTCTCCCCGGCCTCCCCGCTGCCCCAGGGCTCCGCCTCGGTGCGCCCGGGGCCGGGTGCCAGGATCCGGTGGCGCAGCTGGAGCACGGCCCGGGTCAGGGCGGCGGCCCCGGTCGCGGGGCCCGCGTCGCCGACGAGGGCGCGTACGGATCCGGCGTTTTCGCGGACGGCAACGGCCGACGCGTCCACCCCGGCCGCGCGCAGGGCTTCGCGCAGCACCCGCTGCGCGGGGGCGTCCGCCGGGGCCGCGGGCTGCGTACCGCGATCGGCGCAGGACTCGCGCAGGGCCGCGGCGGCGCGCGCAGCGGCCCCCGTACGCGCGCCGGAGGCCCGGGACCTGCGGCCGGGGCCCGCCGCCGAAGGGTCGGGGGCGGTGTGGCCGACCGCGCTGCCGCGGACCACACAGTGGATGCTGTCCCCATCGGCCAGGGCCCGTGCCAGGGGCTTGAGCAGCAGCGCGCCGACGCCTTCGCCCGCGCCGGGGTGCCGGCTGGACGGGTGCAGCAGCAGCCGGACCCCGCCGACGAGCGCGGCGGCACATTCGCCGCGGTGCAGGGCGGCGACGGCGAGATGGAGGGCGACGAGCACGGAGGACTCGGCGGTGTCGACCGACTGGCTGGGGCCGGTCAGGCCGAGCAGGGCGGAAAGCCGGTTGGGCAGGCTCCACTGGCCGCCCGGGGGCATCGGGCGGGGCCGCTCGGGCGTCCATGTACGGGCCGCGAGCAGCACGTAGTCACCGCTGCCGGCGCCGGTGAACACCCCGACGCTGCGCGGCGTCCCGTCGCGCGCGGTCAGGGCGTCCAGGCGGCCGCCGGTGCAGCCGGCGTCCTCGAGGGCCTCCCACGCGGTCTCCAGGAACAGCCGCTCCTGGGGGTCGGTCAGGGCGGCCTCGTGCGCGTCGATCCCGAAGAACTCCGGGTCGAAGTCCTGTACGCGCTCCAGGTAGTGGCCCCGCTCGTCGCCGGGCCGGCCGGCCGGCGGCTCGGAGGCGCTGTCGTGCCCGCTGCGCGCGTGCCGCCAGAAGGAGGCGAGGTCGGGGGCGCCCGGGTAGCGGCCGGCCATCCCGACCACCGCGATCGGCTCGGCGCCCGGCCCGGCGGGCGCGAGCGGCTCGGCGGGCGCGGCGGGCGCGGCGGGCGCGGAATCCGCGCTGCGGCCGGGAGCCGGGTGTGCTGCGGCCGGGGACTGCTCCTTGGCGTCCTGCTCCGGCCAGGCGTCCGGCAGTGTGAAGACCACGGGTCCCGAACCGGTGGCGCCACCGGCGGCACCGGTCAGCAGAGCGGCCACCTGGGCCCGGTCCAGGTGGCCGTTCTTGAACCGGGTCAGGACTTCCTTCTCGTCCATCTGGACGTGCTCCTTCTAGGGGTGTCCGGCGGGTCAGGGCCGGATAGACCGGGTCGTCTGGTGCCGTGGATTGCAAGGCGGAGGAGGGAGGCAACGCGGTGGGGCACCTCCCAGCGGTGGCTGGGGGACGTCGGCGACCGACGACTACGCGGCAAGGCGCGGTGCCTGGGGGTCCCCCCGGACGGAGTCCGGGGGAGGGCCGGGCCCGGCCCCGACCCGCCGGACACCCCCTGGGATGGAAACAGCTTCAGCCGCGCCGGGCGAGCAGCACGAGTGCCTCGTCCACGGTGAGCCGGTCGTCGCGGATCGCGTCCAGCAGGACGTCGAGATCTCCGCCCGGCAGCGGCCGTACGGCAAGGGCAGCGGCGGCGGTGAGGGCGGGAGCGGCGGACACCGGCCCGGCGGCCGGGCGGAACGCCGGCTCCGGCGCCTGGGGAACGGGGCTCCCGAGAGCCGCCGCCGGAGCAGGGGCGAGGTCCTGCGCGGCCGCCCCGGTGCGCGTCGCGATGTATGCGGCCATGGCAGCGAGGTTGGGGTGCTCGTAGAGCAGCACCGACCGCTCCTGGAGACCGAAGGTGCGGTTGACGACCGCGATGAACTCCGCGCCCACGATGGAGTCGACACCGAGCACGTTGAACGCGGCGGTGGTGTCGATGTCCCAGGGGTCGCAGCACAGGATCCCCGCGAGCTGCTCCCGCAGCACCTCCGCGATCCGGGTCGCCGCAGCGGCCGCCGGCACCTGCCGCTCGAGGCCCGTGGCCGGCATCGGGACGGCGGCGGCGACGGTGGCGGCAGCCGCGACGGGCGCCGCTGCGGAGCCGGCGTGGGAAACGGCGTGGGAAACGGGGGCGGAGACAGTGGCGGCGGCCGCGCTGCGCGCCGCCCGCGCGACCTCGCGTGCGAAGGACGCCGGCGTCGGGAAGTCGTACAGGTCGGTCGCCAGCACCCGCAGCCCGTACCGGTTGTTGACGACGGCGACGAACTCCACGACCAGCAGGGAGTCGAGCCCCATGGACTGGAAGGTCTGCTCGGGGTCGATCTTCTCCGGCTTGACCCGCAGCACGTCGCCGAGCACCCCGATGAGGTCCGTCAGTACGTCCGCAGGATGTTCATTCGTCATCGCAGGCTCCTCCAAGTCGTCGGTGGCACACGGTCACGCGGTGCTGCCCGAGAACACCGGCCGGGACCGGCGGGCCGCGGGTTCGTCCAGGGCGCCGTCCAGGGCGCCGCCCAGGGCGTCGCCCACGAGGCGGGGCGCGGGATCGGTACCCGGCATCCCGACGCGGAAGTTCCTCTCCGCGCCCTCGGGCACCAGGCAGGGCAGCAGCAGCGACCACACCCCGGCCACCCGGCGCTGGAGCTCGGCGTACGGCATCCCGGTGCCGGCCAGCGACTCGATCCCGCAGCACGCCGCGGCGACCAGCGACTCGATGCTCTCCCAGCGGCCCTCGGCACGGAGTTCACCCGCGTCGCGGGCCTGGCGCAGCAGTCCGCAGACCTCTGCGAGCCAGATCCGGTGGAAGTCGGTGGCGAGCGCAGACGGTCCCGCGCACTCCTTGGTGATGCGGAAGCTGGCCGGGATCGCCGGCTCCTCGCGCAGGTTGAGCGCGAGCCAGTGCGTCGTGTTGATCAGCGTCTGGAGCGGAGAGAGGCCGGATGCGCGCAGTTCGCGCACCGACTCGTGCAGCAGCTCGCAGCCTCGCAGCTGGACCGCCTCCGCCAGTTCGTCTTTGGAGGCGAAGTGGAAGTACAGCGCCCCCTTGGTCACTCCGGCGAACGCGGCGATCTCGCCGAGTGTCGCGTTCGCATAGCCGTTGCGGTGGAACATCTCGGCCCCCGCATGTACGAGCTTCCTGCGGGTCCGCTCCGACCTGTCCTGCATCGCGCTGCCTCCTCGGCCCGTGGTCCGGGCGCGCGTCCGGCCCGGCGAGCCGATCGCGGCCGCGTTCCTCGTATCGCGTACGGCCATCTCAGCCCACGCGTACGAGTCGCTCGCTGTTCGTGTCCGTGGCCACCGGACTCTCGGGGCTGGCCATCAGGATCGAGCGCTGCAGCCGGCGCAGGGCGGCCGACGGCTCGAGCCCGAGTTCGCGCACCAGGGTGGCGCGCAGCCGCTGGTAGACGTCGAGGGCCTCGCCTCGGCGGCCGGAGCGGTGCAGGGCCAGCATGAACTGGCCGTGCAGGTTCTCGTGGGTGCGGTACCGGCTGGCCAGCACGGTCAGTTCGGCGAGCAGCTCGCGGTGCCGCCCGAGCCGCAGATCGGCCTCGATGCGCTGGTCGAGCGCACAGAGCCGGGTCTCCTCGAGCCGCCGGGCCTCCATGTCCAGCTGGATCCCGCCGTGCACGTCGGCGAAGGCGGGCCCCGACCACAGGGCCAGCGCCTCGCGCAGCTGCCGGGCGGCGCCCGGGAAGTCGCCCGCGTCCATCGCCCGGTAGCCGATGCCGGCGAGCCGGTCGAACTCGCGGACGTCGCTGGTGCCGCCGCCGCTGTTGAGCAGGTAGCCGCCGGGCAGCGTGACGAGCACGTCCTTGGCGGTGCGCCGACCTGCGGCGCCCTCGGCGCCCTCGGCACCTTCGCCGCCTTCTGCGGCGGCCGCGCCCTGCTCCAGTGCGCTCGCGATGAGGGCCCGCAGCTGCAGCACGTAGGTCTGCAGCGTGGTGCGTGCGCTGCGCGGCGGTGCACCCGCCCACAGCTCCTCGATCAGAGCCGACACCGGGACGACCTGATCGGCATGGAGCGCGAGCAGCGCCAGCACCTGTCGCGGCTTGGGGGCTGTCGGCGTTACGGAGACTCCATGCTCCCGAACCGCCAGTGTGCCCAGTACTTCGATGTCCACGCGTACTCCCCTGTCCGTGGATGAGCCGACCTCAGTAAAAAACAGGACCGGCGGTTTGTCAATACGAAACCGACCGTGCTGTTTTTATTTCTTCACCCACCTAAAGATCTCGCGCGCAACGCTCTGACCTGCATGTTTACCCCAAGCGAAGGCAGTGAAGCCCGCTTCGACTACGCTCTGCGCCCCCTCCAAAGCAGACCGAGGCGGACAAGAACAGACCGTTTGGTCTCCGCCTGGAGGGCCGGGCCGGCACACGAAAGCCCTGGCCCTCCGCGGGGGTGCGGGAAGGGCCAGGGCACTGGCGCGGCATCTCCTACGACTCGCGGGTGCCCTCGGCATCGAGGTCCGCGAAGAGGGGGGCCGGTACGAGCGTCGGCAGCAGGAGCCGCCAGAACCGGGTGACCGTGGACGCCGAGAGCCACGCCGCGTCCCGGGCGCCGAGCACCTCGAAGCCCACGGTCGCCGCCACCACGGCGCTCACCACGTCCCGGGCCGCCACCTCGGGGTGCAACTCGCCCTCGGCGTCGGCCCCTTCCAGCGTCTCCTCGACCCACCTCCGCCAGCGCTCGCGCAGATCGGACTGCGACACACGGGACGGCTCCCCGCTCAGCTCGAATCCGGCCCGCAGCACCACATCGGTACGCAGTCCCGCGGCGAGCCCGTGGGTGACGTCGACGAGGAGCTGCACACGGCCCGCCCCGGGCGCCGGCCCGGGATCGGTGACGGCCAGCAGCCGGGTGAGCGCCGCCGCCTCGACGGCGTCCGCCAGCGCGGCCTTGCTCGCGAAGTGGAAGTGCAGCGCCCCGTTGCTCACCCCGGCCAGCGAACTGATCCCGGTGAGCGACGCCACCGAGAAACCCTCCCGGTCGAAGATCTGGGCCGCGGACCGGATCAGGGTTTCACGCGTGCGCGCCGCGCGCTCCTGTTTGACCATCGACTGCTCCGTCACTGCGAGGGGTTGCCACACCTGCCGAAGGGCAGGCAGGCCGGGGGCGCTGTCACGGAGCGGCCGAGGGAGCTGATCGCGATGGCACCCCGGCGCCGCCCTCACAGTCACACCAGACCATCCCCCGCGAGGCGGCCGCTGCTCCGTACACCCACTCTAACAAACCGCTCATGCGGTTTTTGCTCAGGATTCCGCGGTCTTTCCGGACCGGCAAGGGGCGAGCCGGTTCACGCCCACCCTCGACACAGGCACTGGAGAACCACTCGCGCCCCCCTCGACCCACGCGGAGAAGCGAGGATCCTGAGACTGCGGCCGGAGCGGGCGGAAAGTGACAACAGGCCTCTGAGCAGGGGGGACTGTCAACGAGAAGCAGGTTCTTCCACCCACCCCTAGGCGGAGGCCCAGGTACCGCTAGAAATTAAACCGGTTGGTATGTATCTTTCGAGCCGAGGGCATACAAGCCATCACTCGCCAGCGGAGCCCAGGGGGAGCAATGTCTGCGAGCACGTTCCACGTCGAACGCCCGGCAATCGCCGCTTACCAGGCGGCATTCATGGCGGAGCCACGGTCCGATCTGGCCGCCCTCCGCTATCCCACCCTGACGACCACCGTGCCCAAGGAGCTGGTGCACCGGGCGGCTGTGGCCGAGGTCATGCTCACCGGCTGGCAGCGGGAGGACGACACCCGTTTCCGGGTGGAGGCGCAGTGGCCGCGCAGCCACAGCTTCTTCATCCCCATCGACGGGGAATACCACGACCCGCTCATGGCCGCCGAGACGATCCGCCAGGCCGGAGCCCTTCTCTCACACGCCGAGTTCGGCGTGCCTTTCGGCCATCAGTTCCTGATCCGGGAGATCAGCCTCACCGTCGATCCGGAGTACCTCAAGGTCCGCCAGACCCCCGCCTCCCTCGACATCGAGATCACGTGCTTCGACGTGAAGCGACGGGGTGACTGCCTGTCGGGGATGACGTACGAGTCCGTCGTCCGTCGCGAGGGACTGACCGTGGCCACGGGGCGGACCTCCTTCACCTGCGTCAGCCCGGCCGTCTACGGGCGGGTCCGTCCCCAGCGCGTCTTCCGCGCGGATCACCGCACGGTGGCGCTGACCGCTCCCATGGCGCCGCAGAGCGTGGGGCGCACCTCGCCGGCCGACGTGGTGCTCTCGCCCATCGGTCACAGCAATCGCTGGCAGCTGCGGCTGAACTCCCGCCACCCCGTGCTGTTCGACCACCCGGTCGACCACGTCCCGGGCATGCTGCTGCTCGAGGCCGCCCGGCAGGGCGCGGCCGCTGCGCTGAACCGTTCCTCCTTCCTCCCGCTCGGCGTCAAGACCGAGTACAAGCGGTACACCGAGCTGGACGAGCCCTGCTTCATCGAGGCCCACCGGCTCGGGCCCGCCACGCCCGGAGGGGACGAAAGAGTGCGTGTGACGGGCCACCAGGGCGGAGCGCTCACCTTCAGCTCCCTCGTGACGGCGGCCCCGGACGCCGTCTGATCCCGGAGCTCGCGCCCCCGACGTTCCATGGACCACCAAACGGCCCCGGCCCGCCTCTGCAGGGCTCGCGTCGGCCTGCCCCTGAACTCCGCGATCGTGCTCGCCAATCGTGTTCGCCACCCCGGGAGCGGCAAAGGCCCGGGAGGCCGGGCAGGACGCAGGCTCGGCCGAGGGGACGGATTCACGCCCGTCGCACCACTACGCCCGAATATCCGTAACTTCCGTAGCGCCCGTATTTTCCATGAGTCTCACTGTCCGTGTGGCCGGTGCTGCCGCGACGCAGCGGGTTTCGGGTTTACCGACCGCCGACGACACGACCTCGCGCCCACCACACCCTCGACGCCCGCACAAGGCCATCGGAGAGCCATTCACCGGTAAGACATGCCCGAGTCTGTCATGTGTTGGTTGGCCCGGGGGGCGTCCGCTGTAAGATACGAACTAGACGGTTTGTATACAGAGCCTTTCCAAGGGTTCGTGAACCAAGTGGAGGGCATCATGGCCGAGCAGGAACGGGCCATCCGCACGCGTCGAGCCATCTTGCTGGCGGCGGCAAAGGTCTTCCAGGAGCGCGGCTACCAGACAGCGACGATCTCGGAGATCCTCTCCACTGCCGGGGTGACCAAGGGGGCCCTGTACTTCCACTTCCAGTCGAAGGATGAGCTGGCGCAAGGCGTGCTGGCCGCGCAGCACCAGAACCTCGTCATCCCGGACCGCACGACCAAGCTCCAGGAGATCGTGGACATGGTCGCGCTCCACACCTACCGGTTGCAGACCAATCCCATGGTCCGGGCCAGCGTGCGGCTGGCGATGGACCAGCGGGCGTCCGACCTCGACCGGAGCGGCCCTTGGCAGGACTGGGTCGACGGCGTCCGGGTGAAGCTGGAGCTCGCGCAGGCCCAGGGCGAGCTGCTCCCCCAGGTCCAGGCGGCCGAGACCGCCGACGTCATCGTCGGCGCCTATGCCGGCATCCAGTCGATGTCGCAGGCGATCAGCGACTACGAGGACCTCGTGGTCAGGGTCTCCGCACTGCTGCGCCACCTGCTACCCAGCATCGCCCAGCCCTCGGTCCTCCCGTCCTTGGACCTCACCGAGACCCGGGGCGCGCGCGTCTACGAAGAGGCTTTGGAGTTCTCCGAGCAGCTGGCCGCCGCCGGATAGGCCGGCGACACACGCGCGCACGTGCAACCCCCTCCGGCCGGGCCGGCGTTGCCTCCCGGCCAGGTGAAAAAATACCGCCACCCTGTTCTTTTTCACTCCGGCGCGCGCTCCGGACGCCTGCAGTCAGCCCCGCATCGCCGATGACATCGGTCCGCCCTCGGAGCGCTCGGTCTTGCGCCCCTTGATGCCCGGCGCCAGCGTCCGGGCGTCCACGGCCTCCGCAGGCGCCCCCGTCGCGTACAGCCCGTCGGGGGCGGTGTCCCGGTCATGCGGGAGCAGCCAGAACACCCGGCGCCGGAACGTGCCGGAGGAGCGGGAAGGCTTGGCGCCCGGACCCAGCAGGGCGTAGCCGACCATCCGTCCGTCGCGGTGGTACGCGGGCCTGCCGCGCCGCGTCGGCAGCCGGTCGAGGCTCTGGCGGACGTAGTCGAGCCGGCTGATGTCCTCGAGCCAGACGAGGTCCACTTCGTGGACGATCTCGTCCTCTGCGATGAGGGCGCTCATGCTGTCTCCTCGTCCGCGAGCAGGCCGATGCCCGGGTAGTACTTGCGCTGGTTGGACAGGATCATCTGCTTGGGCGACGCCAGCCCCACCGCCTCGCGGACACGTGCCGCGAAGGCCCGGGACGAGATCGCCGGGGCCCCCTCATTCTGGCACCAGCTCCTGTAGGCCGCGTAGAGCAGGGCTTGCTCCGCCCGCAGATCGGGTTCGAGCCGGCAGGTCTCGCCGATGAAGCGCCCGGTGTGGTCCTCGGTCTCGGCGTAAGCCGTGGTCGCGATGCGGACCCGCTCGGGACCCGTGAGGTCCTTGTCTCCGCCGAGGTACCGACGGGCCCCCTCTATCAGCCAGTTGAGGATGCCCGGACCCTCCTGGGTGACGAGGATGTCCGCCAGGTTGTCGATCTTGCGGTCGTCGGAGACGACCCGCTCGAACGGGATCAGCCGCATGCGCCGCCAGAACGCGAAGCCGCCGGTGCCCACTTCGGGGCGGTGGTTGCCCAGCAGCCACAGCTTGTGCGTCGGCTCGAAGCTGAAGAAGTCCTGCCGCATCCGGCGCGCCTTGATGCGGTCGCCGCCGGTGAGCAGCTTGACGCGGGCCTCGTCGAAACGGTCGCCCGGCTTGACCTCGCTGCACACGATCACCCGCCGGCCGTGCAGCTCCGCGAGGTCTGTCGGGTGGCCCTCGTACGGGCGGGCCATCAGGAACCCGGGGGGCGCCGCGTCCGCGTAGTCGCCGAGCAGCTTCATCAGGACATCCAGCAGTACGGACTTGCCGTTCTTGCCGGAGCCGAACAGGAACGGCATGACCTGCGCACCCACGTCGCCGGTGACGGAGTAGCCGAGCAGCAGCTGCAGGAAGTCGATCATCTGCGCGCCCTCGGCCCCCTCGCCGAAGGTGTCGGTCAGGAAGCGGTTCCAGCGCGGGGTGGGCATCGGCCGGGGCGCCGCCGAGGTGGAGCGCGAGTGGAAGTCTTTCGTGGGCTCGGCGGGGCGGACGTGCCCGGTGCGCAGGTCGACGACTCCTGCGGGCGTGCACAGCGCGTACGGGTCGGCGTCCAGGCGCGCCGCGTTGAGCACCATGCCCGGCGCAGACTTCGCCTGGGTGAGCATCGCGTTCATCCCGCTGGTGCTGAGCGCACGGCGGCGGTGCTGCTGCAGCGCGGACGAGGTGTGGATCCCGCGGGGGTCGGTGCCGGCGATGCTCTCCGCCAGATCCCCGGCGGCCCATACGACCGTGTCGTCCTCGTCGATCTGCCAGCGGGTGCCGTCCCACCGGAACCAGCCGATGCCGGGGACGTGGCGGTAGTCGTTGCTGTAGAGCTTGACGAACAGTTTGGCGTTGCCGCGATCAGTGAGCGTGTCGGGCAGCAGTCCGTCCGCCGTCGCCTCGCCGGCCGCCGCCGCGAGGCCGGCGGCGTACGCGGCCGCGTCCGGGCCGGCGGAGCCCACGTGGGAGCCGCGGGAATCGCCGGACTCCACGGACTCCCGGGGCGCCGGGACGGGCTGCGCGAGGATCTGCGCGGCGACGGCCTGCACGTCGAAGCCGGACAGCATGCTGTCGTTCTCCACGCTCACACGCGGCCTCCGAGCGCCAGCGGGCGCGCCAGACCCGCGCCCAGGCCGCCGCGGATGATGGCGCTGCACCGGCGCTGCTGCCCGGGGCGGGCCCGCTCGGCCGTCTCCTGCAGGGCGCGGGCGGCCTCGGCCCGGGTGACGTACCCCGCGGCGACCAGTCCGCCAGCCGTGTAGGCGGCACGGTTCAGCTTCTCGGAGAACGCCGCCCCCTCGGGTACGGCTGCACAGGCGGCGACCTCGGCGAGGACCCCCGCCAGGACCCGCTCCGAAGCCCCGCGTTCGCCGCCCGCAGCGATGACGGCCTGGCGGGCGCGCGGCGGCACTGGCCGGGGCCCGGACACCGCCGGGGACGAGAGCGCCGACGGCAGGTGCCCGGTGCGCTCCAGCTCCCGGGCGAGCCAGCCCGGCAGCGGCGCGGGCTGCCGCACGGCTCCTTCCGGCCGGTAGACGCCCGAGCGGGTGACGGTGCCCGGGGCCACGATGTACCCGCCGTGCGCGCGTACATCGACCTGCCAGGCCAGGGCCCGGCTGCCGCCCGACCCGGCCGAGCACTGCCAGCGCCGGGCGGCGTCGTCGCGGTACCACACGTGCAGCCCGCCGGACGGAGTCCGTACCCGCAGGGTGGAGCCGTCGTCCGCCGGACTCGCGCAGCCGCGCAGGGCGGCCAGCACACCCAGGGTGTGGAAGCCGTTGGCTAGTCCGGTCAGGTCGACCTCGGGGTTGATCCCGACGCCGGGCAGCAGCCGGTTGCGGTCGGGCAGTTCCCTGCCGTGCGCGTCGATGTCGATGACGACCAGGCCGGCGGCACCGGTGGCTACGCCGACACCCATGTCCGGGCGGGCTCCCCACCACTGCTCGATCCGTTCCGGGTCGAGCGTGGCCGCATGGAAGCCGTGGCACCAGCGGCCCGCAGCGAGGCAGGCGCAGCCCGCCCGGTCGTGCCCGGAGGGCCGGCACAGGTCACAGTTGCCCACGGGCGTCTTGCGGCCCGGGGCGAGGGGGTGAACCGGCCATCCCTGGCTCGCACACCACAGGGCAGTCGTCAGGGGTTGCGGCGACCAAACCGGGGCAGCTCGCATGAACTGCCCCGGGTCGCTGCGCGAAACCCGCAGCTCAGCTGCCATTCACTTCCCCCATCAGCGACTGAAGCGACTCAACGCCCGAAATCAGATTAGCGAAACCCCCGTGAGACAAGGGATACCTGAGCCAGAACAGATGTATGCCTCTCAGGCGGTGTCGGCGACTGAGCGGCTGAGCGACTGAGCGACTGAAGCCACAGTCACTGACGCCTGTTCAGTCGCTTGCCGCCCGCTGCACAGAACACCAGGTCACAGCCTTGCGCAAGGCAGAACAGCGACTGAAGCGACTGAAGTCCCCCATATATGACGCATACCCACGCGCACACACCCACGCGCGAATGTCGCCATAAACCCGGGCCTTCGGTCGCTTCAGTCGCTGCCTACCCCCAACCAGGGCCTCTGGCCTGGCATTTTGCTGTTCTTCGCGGAGCGACTGGAAGATTGCTCAGTCGCTTTCCGTCCGTCGCTGCCCCGTGGCCGCCTCCTCCAGGCTCGTTCGAGCCCCCTTGCGGTCTGTCCCGAGCCCGGAGCGAGCGCCTGCCGATCCGTCCGCACCCGGGAGTTCCTCCCGCGCCGGGGCGGAGCGGAGTGCCAGGAGCGTCACCAGGGCCGCGAAGAGGGAGACCAGACCGCCTGCCCACAGGCCGGAGCGGGACCCGAGATGCGCGGTGAGCCAGCCGATGAGCAGGGCCCCGAGCGGTGTGGAGCCCTGCTGGATCAGGATGTAGAGGGCCATGACGCGGCCGCGGTACTGCGGATCGGTACCCAGCTGTATGTGCTGGTACGTGGCCTGGGCGAAGTACAGCGCGGCGAACCCCGTGAGGGCCAGCAGGACCACGGCCGTCACGGCCGTGGGTGCCCAGCCCGCGGCGGCCTCGACAACACCGAAGCCGAGGGCGGCCACGACGACCATGCGGGCGGAGGGCCGGACCCGCCGTCCGGCAGTGGCCCGTTGTGCCCGCCCGGGAAGGTCTGTATCCCGGCACCCAGGAGGTCCGCCAGTTCGACGGCGCACCGGTGGTCGAACACCCCGGCCGGGGTGTTCGACTCCGACCGCCGGGACGATCCGGGTCTGCGTGCGGGTCAGGTCGGCCGGGTCGAGGGTGTCGCCGATGACCGCCGACAGATCTCGCCGACCGCCGCCGCACGCTGGTCCGCCCGTCCCCGACGGTCTCCGACCGCGTGGCCGCCGTCCGGGCCGCAGGCTCCTCCAAGGTCGAGGACGCCCTCGCGAAGGCCCTCGGCAGCACCGAGGCCGCCCGCCTCCCGGAGGTGACCGAGGCCCTGGAGCTCCTGGCCCGCCACCTGGTCCGGGAAGCCCGCTAGCCCGGCCCCGGCCCGCCCAAGGCCCAGGTCCCGGCCCCGGCCCGGCCCTCAGCCCGCCTGCGGGCCGAACTCCCCCGTCAGCAGCAGCTTCTTCTGCGGTTTGCCCATCGCGTTGCGCGGAACCTCCGGCACGAACCGCACCTCGCGCGGCCTCTTGTGCACGGACAGGTGCGCGGCGACGAACTCCGTGAGCTCGGCGCCCGTCACCCCCTCCGCGACGACGAAGGCGACGATCCGCTGCCCCAGGTCCGCGTCCGGCACCCCCACCACCGCGGCCTCGCTGACCTTGGGGTGGTCCAGCAGCGCGTTCTCGATCTCCCCGGCGCCGATCCGGTAGCCGCCCGACTTGATCATGTCGATGGAGGCCCGCCCCACGATCCGGTGCACCCCGTCCGCCTCGTCCACGGCGGCGATGTCGCCCGTACGGAACCACCCGTCCTCGGTGTACGCGGCCGCCGTGGCCTCCGGACGGCCCAGGTATCCCGCGAACAACGTCGGCCCGGTCAGCTGGAGTTCTCCGATCTCGGCGCCCGGCTCGGCCGCGATCCGGGTCCGTATCCCCGGGAGCGGGGTGCCGACCGTGCCGGGGCGGACCTCGCCGCCCGCGCGGCCACTGACGGTGATCAGCGTCTCCGTCATCCCGTACCGCTCCACGGGCCGCAGCCCGGTCAGCCGTTCCAGGTCCCGGAAGACCGGCGCCGGCAGTGCGGCGCTGCCCGAGACCAGCAGCCGGGCCCCGGACAGCGCAGCCGCGGCCTCCGGAGCCCCGGCGATACGGGACCACACGGTCGGCACCCCGAAGTACAGGCTCCCGCCCGCCGCCGCATACGCCTCGGGCGTCGGCCGCCCGGTGTGCACGAGGCGGCTGCCGGTGCGCAGGGCCCCGAGCACGCCGAGCACGAGCCCGTGCACGTGGAACAGCGGCAGCCCGTGCACCAGCGTGTCCTCGGCGCTCCACTGCCAGGCTCCGGCGAGCGCGTCCAGGTCGGCGGCGAGCGCCGCGCCGGTCAGCACCACGCCCTTGGGCGCGCCCGTGGTCCCGGAGGTGTACAGCACCAGCGCCGGGTCCTCGGGCGCGGCGGCGGGCCCGGTCCAGTCGGAGCGGCGGGAAAAGTCCACGTCCATGAGCGCCGCTCCGGAGTCCCGCAGGATGTGCTCGCGCTCGGCGGGCCCGGCGTCGGGCGGCAGCGGTACGAACGGCACCCCGGCCAGCAGCCCGCCGACCATGGCGGCGACGGTCTCGAGGGATGCCGTCGCGGTCACCGCGAAGGCCTTCGCCCCGGCCACGTCGGCGGCCACCGCGCGCGCCGCGCCCAGCAGGTCCTCGTACGAGGCGGTCCGCCCCGCGACGCCGATCGCGTCGTTCCTGTCGCCGTACACCCCGTCCAAAGCGGTCAGCACGGTCACGTCCCCCTCGGTGTTCTTTCGGCCTGGTCGGCCCCAGGCTACGGCCCGGCTCCCGCCCACCGGGCAACACCGGCCCGCCTGCACTCGAGGCGGAGTCGAAGCCCGCTGCCGCCCGCCCAGCGGCACGACGCACACCACACCGCCCCCACACCGCCCCGTACGGGGCCCGCGGCCGAAGCCCCGGGCCCCGCCCGGTCAGATGACGCCCTGCGCCAGCATCGCGTCCGCGACCCGCTCGAACCCGGCGATGTTCGCGCCGGTGACGTAGTCGCCCGGGGCCCCGTACCGCTCGGCGGTCTCGTACGCGACGGCGTGGATCGAGCGCATGATGCCCGCGAGCTCGTCCTCGACCCGCTGCGCGCTCCAGGCCACCCGGCCGGCGTTCTGGCTCATCTCGAGGGCGCTGACCGCGACCCCGCCCGCGTTGGCCGCCTTGCCGGGCCCGAACGCGACCCCGGCCTCCTGCAGGATCCGTACGGCCTCGGGAGTGGTCGGCATGTTGGCGCCCTCGGAGACCGCCTTGACCCCGCCCGCGACGAGCGTACGGGCGTCCTGCGCGTCCAGTTCGTTCTGCGTGGCGGACGGGAAGGCGACGTCCGCCGGCACCTCCCAGACCCGCCCGCCGGGCACGAACCGTGCCGAGGACCCGCGCCGCGCCGCGTACTCGCTCACGCGCCCGCGCTCGACCTCCTTGACCTGCTTGAGCAGCGCCAGGTCGATGCCCTTGTCGTCGACGACGTAGCCCTTCGAGTCCGAGCAGGTCAGCGGGTTCGCGCCGAGCTGCTGTAGCTTCTCGATCGTGTACAGCGCGACATTGCCGGAGCCGGAGACCACCGCGGTCAGCCCGTCCAGCGACTCGCCGCGGACCGACAGCATCTCGGCGGCGAACAGCACACTGCCGTAGCCGGTCGCCTGCGGCCGGATCGCGGAGCCGCCCCAGCCCTGGCCCTTGCCGGTCAGGACGCCGGCCTCCCAGCGGTTGGTGATGCGCCGGTACTGGCCGAAGAGGTAGCCGATCTCGCGGCCGCCGACGCCGATGTCCCCCGCAGGCACGTCGGTGTGCTCGCCGATGTGCCGGTGCAGCTCGGTCATGAAGGACTGGCAGAAGCGCATGACCTCGGCGTCCGACCTGCCGTGCGGGTCGAAGTCGCTGCCGCCCTTGCCGCCGCCGATGCCCAGGCCGGTCAGGGCGTTCTTGAAGATCTGCTCGAAGCCCAGGAACTTCACCACGCCGATGTCCACCGACGGGTGGAAGCGCAGGCCGCCCTTGTACGGGCCGAGTGCACTGTTGAACTCGACGCGGTAGCCGCGGTTGACGTGGACGCGGCCCCGGTCGTCCTGCCACGGGACGCGGAAGAGGATCTGCCGCTCGGGCTCCGTGAGCCGCTCCACCAGGGCCACGGCCGGGTCGGCGTACTCGGGCCGGGCGGCGAAGACGGGGGCCAGGGTCTCGAGGACCTCCCGTACCGCCTGGTGGAACTCGGGCTGCGCGGGGTTGCGGCGCTCGATCTCGGCCCGCAGGTCTTCCAGCCTGTCCTTCGAGTCCTTCACGTGTGTCCCTCCAGGGAGTGCGCGGTGCGTAGACGACGGCAGGTGCATGGTGCCCGCTCAGAGAGTCGCTCCGGGGAGGGCTTCCGTTCCCCGGACGGCGGACATCCCCGTGAATCCCCCGCGACACGCGGCCGTACTGCCCCTACGATCGGCAGCCTTGACGATTCGATGACCCGTGCATGACCGCGAACAGACCATGCACAGACCAGTCACGGACCACGAGCAGACGCCGAGCAGACCACCAACAGGGGGAAACGGACGTGGACATCGCAGGGCTCGTCTCACTCATCGCCGCGACGATCACGACGGGCCTGATGGCGGGCCTGTTCTTCGCCTTCGACGTCTCGGTGATGCCGGCGCTGGGACGCTCGGACGACCGGACGTTCATCGCGGTCATGCAGCGCATCAACGTCGCCATCATCAACGGCTGGTTCATGATCGGCTTCCTCGGCTCCCTGCTGTTCACGGGCCTCGCGCTGGCCTTGCACCTCGCCTCCGGCGCAGGCGAGGCGGCGCCGCCGCTGATCGGTGCGCTCGTCGCGTACGCCCTCCAGCTCGGTGTCACCGGCAGGGTCAACATCCCGCTCAACAACGCCCTGGACCAGGCCGGCCCCGTCGAGCGCATCGCCGATCCGGCCGCCGTCCGCCAGGCCTTCGCGTCGCGCTGGGTGCATGCCAACCGCTGGCGGACGCTGCTGTGCACGATCGCCCTCGGCTGCTTGGCCTGGGCCCTGGTACTGCACGGCCGCCTCTGAGGCCGCTGCGGCTCAGCGCGCGGTGGCCCGCCCGTACAGCACCAGCGCCCGCGCGAGGGCCGTCAGCGCCGCCGTGCAGAGCAGGGTGCGGATGATGTTCGTGGTCACCCAGGTCCCCTTGAACTTCTCCACGATCGAGAAGTCGGTCAGCTTCGCCGCGTCGCCCGCGTCGGCCAGCTCGTTGTTCAGCGGGATGTTCACGGTGAAGGTGATCACCAGCACGACGAGGTACAGGGCGGCCGCCGCCCCCACCCACACCGCGACCCCGCGCCGGCCCTTGCGGTACTCGAGGACCGCCGAGGCGACGGCGGCGAGCAGGGCCACCACGAAGACGGTGCCGAACAGCCCGTTCCCGTCGATGACCGCGTTGAAGTTCTGCATCGCGGTGACGTACGTCCGCTCGTCGCCCCGCGCCAGCCCCGGCATCACCGAGACGTCGAACGCGAAGAACAGGCCCGCCATCAGGCCCACGAGCACGGTCGAGAGCATGAGCAGGACGGTCGCGATCCGGTTGCTGCCGCCGGCTGTGTTCGTCTGCATGGGACGCTTCCCATCTGGTCGTAGCAGTTCACCGCCCGCGGCGCGGGCAGCCGATCGTGGCATCCAACCCGCTGTGCCGCCACGGGGTTTCGGATCACCATTCAAAAGTTTCTGGTGCCCCCGCAGCCCGCGCCCTCGGTAGGGTGCGGCCATGAGCACCTCCGCACTCCGCCTGGAGCCGGTCACCGCAGCCAACTTCGACGCGGTGTGCGCGATACAGGTACGCCCCGACCAGGCCCACCTCGTCTCCCCCGTGGTCAAGTCCCTGGCCGAGGCCTACGTCCACGGGGACACCGCCTGGCCGCGCGCCGTCGTCGACGGCGACGAGGTCGTCGGCTTCGTCATGGCCTTCGTCGACATCGCCTGGGACCCCGAGCGAGACCCGGCCGACATCCGCTCGGGCATCTGGCGCCTGAACATCGATGCCGCCCACCAGGCCAAGGGCCACGGCCGCTTCGCGGTCCGGGCCGTCACCGCCGAGCTCCGGCGCCGCGGCGCCGGCCGCGCGTACGTCACCTGGGAACCCGGCCCCGGCACCCCCGAGCCGTTCTACCTGGGCCTCGGCTTCCGCCTCACCGGCGAGCTGAGCGGCGGCCAGACCGTCGGCGTCCTGGGCCTCCCGCCCGCCTGAGCGGTCTCGGGGAAGTGGGGCACGCCCCCGCGCCGCCCGGCACGGCGCCTCGCCGCGTTGTCGCGGCACCCTGGTACGTCCAGTACAAGCGTGCCGCTCCGCCTTGCGATGCACCGCACCGGACGACGCGAAAACGAAACCCCACCTCCCCGAGACCGCTCAGGGCGCGTCCGGCAGGACCACCGTGCGCGGCGGCGCGGCGGCCACCGGCCCGGCGGCCAGGGCGGCGGCCCCCGTACGGAACTGCTGCGGGCTGACCCCGCGGACCCGCTTGAAGGCCGTCGACAGCGCGAACGCCGAGCTGTAGCCCACCCGTCGGGCCACCGTCGCCACCGTGGCGTCCGGCTCCCGCAGCAGATCGGCCGCCAACGCCAGGCGCCAGCCCGTCAGGTACGCCATCGGCGGCTCCCCGACCAGGTCCGTGAACCGCCGCGCCAGCGAGGCCCGGGAGACCCCCGCCTTCTGCGCGAGCTCCTCCACCGTCCAGCCGTGGGCCGGGTTCTCGTGCAGCAGCCGCAGCGCCCGCCCGACCACCGGATCGCCCTGCGCCCGGTACCAGCCCGGGGCCCCCGACCCGGGGTCCGCGAGCCACGTACGCAGCACCCCGATCAGCAGCAGGTCCAACAGCCGGTCCAGGACGAGTTCCTGGCCCGGGTCGTCCCGGGAGATCTCCGAGGCGAGCAGCCCGATCAGGGTGGCGTCCGCGGCCGCCGCCGGCCGGACCAGCACCGTCGGCAGCGCGGCCAGCAGCCGGCGGCCGATCTCGCTCGGCGCCTGGTAGGTGCCGCTCAGCATCACCGCCGACCCGGCGTCCTGGAACTCCGCGCCCCAGGTCCGCACCCCCAGCGCCATGGACTCGCTGACGTCCTCGCCCGCCTGCGTACTGCACCGCTGCTCCGGGTCCACCGTGATCTGCACCGGCGTCCCGGGGGCGTCCGCCAGCGTGTACGGCTCGGGCCCGCGTACGACGGCCACGTCCCCGGGGCCGATCAGCACGGGCGTGCCCCCGTCGGGGAGCAGCCAGCCCGCCCCGTGCACCATCGTGACCACCGACAGCGGGGCCCGGTCCTCGATCCGCACCGCCCACGGCGGGTTGAAGACGGACTTGAGGAGGAAAGCGCCCCGGGCTTTGGGGCCTTCGAGGAGGCCGCTCAGCGTGTCCATGGGCCCATCCTCTCCCGGCGCCCGGCCCCGCGACAGGGACTCAGGCGTCCCAGACACCGGTCGCCGCCGCGTCACGGGCGAACTCGGCGAAGTCCTTCGGCTTCCGGCCGAGCACCTCCTCCACTCCGTCCACCAGATGCGCGTTGCGCCCGTCCAGGATCAGCGTGAACAGGTCGGCGAACTCCTGCGGCAGGCCGTGCTCGCGGAGCGCCGCCCGGTACGCCTCCTGGGACACGGGGGCGTACGTGATCGTGCGCCCCGTCGCCTTCGACAGCTCGGCTGCGACATCGGTGAAGCTGATCAGCCGCGGTCCGGACAGCTCGTACGTCCTGCCGATGTGCCGGTCGTCGCCCAGCGCTGCCACCACCACGTCGGCGATGTCGTCGGCGTCGACGAAGGCCTCCACGGCGTCGGCGGTCGGCAGGGCGATCTCCCCTGCCAGTACGGGCTCCAGGAAGAAGCTCTCGTCGAAGTTCTGGTTGAACCAGCTGGACCTGACGACCGTCCAGTCGGCCCCGGACGCCTTCAGGCTCTCCTCGGCGCGCTGCGCGGCCTCCTCGCCGCGGCCGGACAGCAGGACCAGCCGGCGCGCCCCGGCGGCCACGGCCGCCTGCGAGAACGCGCCGATCTGCTCGGCGGCCCCCGGGAAGGCGAGGTCGGGGTAGTAGGTGACGTACACCCGGTCGACGCCCTCCAGCGCCGGGCCCCAGGTGACGGGTGCGTTCCAGTCGAAGGCGGGGGCTCCGGTACGGGAGCCGATCCCGACCGGGCGGCCCTGGAGCCGGAGCTTCTCGGCGACGCGCCGCCCGGTCTTGCCGTTCCCCCCGATCACGAGGGTGGAGGGGACGGCGGGCTTCATGTTCTGCGGTGTCTGTGTCATGCCTCCAGTCAAGCCCGGCGCCGCGAGACGGAACATCGCCGAAAAGCTCAGCTTCATACGCGTACGTCCACGCCCTGCTCCCGCGGGCGGCAGCTCTGTCCCTCAGGCTCAGGCTCAGGCCCGCCCCGCGTCCTCGCCGAGGGTGTGCGCGACCAGGGCGTTGGCGTGGCCGTGCCCCAGTCCGTGCTCGGTCTTGAGCCAGGAGACGAGCTCCGTGTGCTTGGTCAGCGGAGAGGACCGGATCAGGTCCTTCCATTCCGCGACGGGGCGTCCGTACTTCTTCTCGATCGAAGGGAAGTAGCTGGCGGGGCCCTTCACCGGCTCGCTCATGTCTGTGGTGCTCCTGTCCGTACGTCGTGCGTGCTTCGCTGTCACAGAGGTAGACGCGGGCCCCGCCCGAAACTCATCGCCCGCAGCCAAAAATCTTGGATCAACCACTGGAACAATCGTCCGTACAACCGTGCGACATTCGCCCGTATGACTGATCACGCCACCTCAACTATGGTCGAGATCAACTCATGTGATCACATGGCGGTATGACCCCCACGAGGACGCTCTACCTGCTCTGCTCCGCCGCCCCGCCCGTATTCGACGTGGCCCACGTCATCGAGGACGCCCAGTCCCGCGGCTGGGACGTCTGCCTCGGCCTCACCCCGACCGCCGCGCACTGGCTCTCCGGAAGCCTCGACGGCCTTGCCGCCCTGACCGGTCACCCCGTGCGCTGGCAGTACAAGCTCCCCGGCGAGCCCGACGTATGGCCGGCCGCCGAAGCCATCCTCTTCGCCCCTGCCACCTTCAACTCCCTCAACTCCTGGGCCCTCGGCCTCACCGACCGCTTCGCCGTCGGCGTCGCCGCCGAGGCGATCGGCAAGGGCACCCCCGTCGTCACCATGCCCTGCACGAATGCCGCCCTCGCCGCGCACCCGCAGTTCGACCAGTCCCTGGCCACCCTGCGCGGCGCCGGCGTCACCGTCCTCTACGCCGAGGACGGCTTCGTCCCCGGCCCGGCCGGCCCCGACGCCCCGTCCCACTTCCCGTGGCCGGTGGCCCTCACCGCCCTGGACACCGCGACCGCCCTGCGCACCCCCTGAGGGCGCCGGCCACTCCCCGGTCACGCCGTCGATCGCCTCGGGATGCAGTGCAGCGAGTACGCCTCGTCGCCGTAGTGCCCCGTCACATCGAGCGTCCCGGCGGCGTCCACGATCGCGCGGATCTCGCATCCCCGACCTCACCTCCCGGACCGCAGCCCCCGGAAGAAGGCCCGGATGTCCCCGACCAGCAGCTCCGGCACCTCCATCGCGGGGAAGTGCCCGCCCCGGTCGTACGAGGTCCAGCGCACGACGGAGTCGGTGCGCGCGGCGATGTGCCGCAGCGGAATGAAGTTGTCCCGGGGGAAGTCGGCCAACGCGGTCGGCGTGGCGGACACCTCGGGCGGCAGTCCGTAGTAGTCCGCATGCGCGCGCTCGTAGTAGATCCGCGCGGCAGACCCGGCGGTCCCCGTCAGCCAGTACAGCATCACGTTGGTCAGCATCTGGTCCCGGTCGATCGGGCACCCGGGATCAGTCCACTCGGCGAACTTCTCCCCGATCCAGGCGAGCAGCCCGACCGGCGAGTCGTTCAGTCCGTACGCGAGGGTCTGCGGCCGGGTCGCCTGGATGTCGGCGTACCCCTGCCGCTCCCGCGCCCAGACCCGGTACCGCTCCCACGAAGCCAGCGTCCGCTCCCGCTCGGCCACACTCAGCCCGGCCAGCTCCTCGGCCCGGGGCTCCCCGGTCGCCCCGCCGCCGGGCAAAAGGTTCAGGTGCACCCCCACCACGTTCCCCGGCTTGATCCTCCCGAGCTCCCGCGAGACGGCGGCCCCCCAGTCCCCGCCCTGCACCCCGTACTCCGCGTACCCGAGCCGTTCCATCAGCACGCCGAAGGCCCGCGCGACCCGCTTGAACTCCCACCCGGTCTCCCGGGTCGGCCCGGACAGGCCGAAGCCCGGTATGTGGGGCAGCACCAGATGAAACGCATCGGCGGGATCCCCACCGTGCGCCCGCGGATCGGTCAGCGGCCCGGCCACCCGCTGGAACTCGACGAAGGACCCGGGCCAGCCATGGGTCATCAGCAGCGGCGTGGCATCCGCCTCGGGCGAGCGCACGTGCGCGAAGTGCACCTGAGCCCCGTCGATGACGGTGGTGTACTGCGGCCACTCGTTCAACCGCGCCTCGGCGGCCCGCCAGTCGTACCGAGTACGCCAGTACCGCACGAGCTCCTGCAGCTCCCCGAGCGGCATCCCGTAAGCCCGCCCCACCCCCGGCAACTCATCGGGCCACCGCACCCGATCCAGCCGCTCGGCCAGGTCCTCGAGCTCCCGCTCGGCCACATCCACCCGGAACGCCTGCGCCCACTCCCCAAGATCACTCATGCGGGCAGGTTAGAGGGTGCCCGACCACCGTTAACGCCGTTAACGCCGAAGGCCCACCCGCCGCGGGAGCATTAACGCCGTTAACGCCGGACTGACCTCCATGCCGGCTGGCGGGTGCACACTGGATTCGGCGTTCCTTGCGAGCGGCAGGCACCTCCGTACGTCGTGCATCCGCAGTTACGGCGCCCGACGGGGCCCCGACCGGACGGTCGGGTCAGCGCAGGCCGGTGAAGAGATCGTTCTCGGGCACGGCCGCGCCGGTGGCGTCCTGGACCCGTACGAAGGTCTCCATGCCCATCAACTCGCCGAACCTCTCCTTGCCCATCCTGAGGAAGAAGATGTTCTCGCCCTGACTGGCGTGTGCGGCCAGCGCGTCGAACTTCTGACCGCTGAATGCGGTGGTGTCCACCCAGGTGGTGATCTCATCGTCGGGGAGGCCGATCTCGGCCAGCGCGGCGGCCTCGGCAGGATCCGGCTCCGGCATGTCCTCATGGAACTCGCGCATGATCTTGCCGAACCGCTCCATCGCCGAGCGCGGCATCGTCGTCCAATACACCTTCGGTGTCAGCGCGGTCATCTCGAGCGCCGCCATCGTGATGCGGTGGGCCTGGATGTGGTCGGGGTGGCCGTAGAAGCCGTTCTCGTCATAGGTGACGACCACATCGGGCCGGTAGTGCCGCAAGAGGGCCGCGAGTCGGGCAGCGCCCTCCTCCACGGGGGTCTTCCAGAAAGATCCAGGGGCGTCGTTGCTCGGCCAGCCCATCATCCCGGAGTCGGCATAGTCCAGCATCTCCAGATCGCTGACCCTCAGGACGTCACAGCTCGCCTCAAGTTCTTGTCGGCGCATCAAGGCGACGGCCGCCGGATCGTGCCCGGGATCACCCGGCTTGACACCCCCCGGCCCGTCACCGCAACCGCCGTCGGTACACGTCACGAGAACCGTGCGGATGCCCTCTGCCGCGTACCGCGCGAGGACCCCTCCAGTTCCGGTGGCCTCGTCGTCGGGGTGGGCATGCACTGCCATGAGCGTCAAGGGCCGGTCAGTCATGAAGGAGTCCTCCTGCAGAGACATGTGTTGGTCCGAGTGCGCGGCGGGCGTTCCGCGATCCCGGGAGGCCGGATCCTGCCGGGGCGGATGACATTGTTCCCACCCCTGCAGCGCCAGACCCTCGGTCGATGCAACGATGCCGGCCGGTCCGGCTGTTCCCGGCGCGGCTGCTTGGTTTTCCTAGGCATCGACATGCCCCCGCCCACTACGGCGTCGACGTCGAAGCACGCGGGCCTGACAGATCAGGCTCTCGACCAGCTCCCCTGGAGGCGTTTCGCAGACCACCTCCTGCTCCTTGCCGAAGGTGCCTGCACCACTGGGTCGGGCCGTTGCGGCAACGCCCTGTCCCGCAGACAGCGTAGGGAAGGTCGACCACCCGCTTGTGGATCAGCCCGTCCGCCCGCAGCCCGCTGGCATCGACGGACCGCCCCAGCCGGTGTCGGGGGGCTCCGCTTACGGTGGCCGGGGAACGGAACGAATACACCGGCCGGACCCGGCGTACCAGCCTGCCCCGATGTGCCGCGCGCGTTGCTGCCACTCCTGGGCACCGACGATGAGGTCGTCGCGTTCTTCACCGAGATTGCGGACCTCGACGCGACGGACCCGTCCTCTCACGAGCTGGAGGACGGGGTCTGCCTCGCCTCCGGGGCCCGGCTGGAGCAGTTCGCGCGGGCAGGCTCGGGAGACGCGTTCTGCTTCGTCGGCGAGGGCGGTGAAGAGCGGACGGTGGTGTACGTGAGCCTGGACGGCGAGGCCGGGCCGCTCGGGCTGGGGCTGGCGGAGTTGGTGCGCCTGTGCCTGGTGGCCCCGTGGTGGCGGGACGCTCCCGGGCGGACCGCCGAAGAACTCCGGGCGGTAGCCGACGAGTACCGGGAGGATCTGCCCGACCTCGACCAGCGACGCGACCGCGCTGCCCAGGCGCTCGGTCTCGATCCAGCCGGGCTGCCGTCCGAGGCCGCGGCCCTGGCCCGGCTCGTGGAGCTTTCCCGGGGGCCGGTCGCGGCGGCCTGCCTCGTCATCGGTTACGAGGGTGATCCGCTCGACCCCCTGTTCGATGCCACCCCCAGCCACCCCTGACCGACCGGCCACCAGGGCCCGGACTGTCGGGTCGGTCGGTCGCACGTGCCACAGCCAGCTGGCCGACGGTCAATGTTCGGTTCAGTGAGACGGGACACGGACGCCCGTCCCGGCGAGGACCGTTACGCCGGACGCCTGCCCGGGGCCCGGACCATTAACGGCGTTAACGCCCCGGGCACCAGTCGGACGGACCGTTAACGGCGTTAACGCCCGGCGCCAACCCGGCGGCAGACCGTTAACGGCGTTAACGCCGTTAACGCCGAAGGCTGACCGCCCCCTTGACCTCCCGCTTCCGCAACGCCCGTACCACCGGCCCGGTGACCGCCGTCGTCACCAACGCCATCAACACCAGCTCCGTGAACAGCTCCGCCCCGATCACCCCGAGCCCGAGCCCCACTTTCAGCACCACCAGCTCCGTCACCCCCCGGCAGTTCATCAGCGCGCCCAGCGTCACCGCGTCCCGCACCGGCTGGCCCGCCAGCAGCGCCGCCCCGGTCCACTTCCAGGGGTCGCGGCGTTAACGCCTGCCGGAAGAAATTTCCCCCAGCCGGTCACACCCCCGCCCGCCCATCCGTCAGTGCAGTGAAGACAACGAAGCGAAGCGAACCGAGCAGCAACAGCACCCACCCACGGGAGACCGCAATGACCGCACGCATGGGAAACCCCGCCCTCGTCGTCCCCGGCGCCATGGCCGGCCTGACGGCCATCGGCAAGGCCGTCGTCGCCACCGGCGTCAGCGAGCGCACCCTCGAGCTCGCCCACATCCGGGCCAGCCAGATCAACGCCTGCGGCGTCTGCCTCGACATGCACCCCCGGATCGCGAAGAAGCTCGGCGAGACCGACGAGCGGATCCACGCGATCGCCGGCTGGCGCGACACCCCGTACTTCACGGACGCCGAGCGCGCCGCACTCGCCCTGGCGGAGGCCGTGACCCGCGTCGCGGACCGCAGCAACGCGGTCCCGGACGAGGTCTACGACGAGGCGGCGAAGCACTACGACGAGCAGCAGCTCGCCGCCCTCATCCTCTCCATCTCCACGGTCAACGTCTGGAACCGCCTCAACCTGGCCACCCGCCAGCAGGCCGGCACCCCCTGGTCCTGACCCCGTGGTCCTGACCCCCACCCTCTCCGACCGTTAACGGCGTTAACGCCGTTAACGGTCGGCGAGGCGGACCGAAGCCCCCAAGGGGCTCCCGAGGGCCGCCGAGACGACCCTGCCCTCCCAAAAAGTAATGGCGAAAACTGCCCCAGCACCCCACAAACCATCACCCGCCCCCCGCTAAAAAGTACTTGTCGACTGGTTTTCTTTACCGCCGCCCCACTAGATTGACCTTGTACGAGCCTCCGCCGCAGCGACGACCACAGCTCGTACCCCGACCCCGGCAACAGACACCAACCGCCAAGCACCAGCAAGCGGCAGGGAGAGCACATGGCAAGGGCCCGCCAGGAACGCGCCGAGATCACCCGGCAGGCGATCCTCGACGGTGCGGCCATCGCCTTCGACCGCTTCGGCTTCGGCGGCGCCAGCCTCAGCGACGTGGTCAAGCACGCCAGGGTCACCAAGGGCGCCCTGTACTTCCACTTCCAGTCCAAGGAAGACCTCGCCCGCACCCTGATCGACGAGCAGTTCCAGGTCGCCGCAGGCGTCCCCGCCGTCGAGGAACCGGGTCTGCAGACCGTCATCGACCTGACGCACCAGATGGCATACGGACTGCGTGCGAACGTCCGCATCCGCGCCGGCATCCGCCTGCTCATCGAGTTCGGCTCCTTCACCAACCCGGACCCGACCCCGTACAACGCCTGGATCGACACCGCCCACATCTGCCTGAAGCCGGCCCAAGAGCGCGGCGACATCCTCCCGTCGCTCGACGTGTACGACCTCTCGACGCTCCTCGTCGGCTCGTTCACCGGGATCCAGGTCACCTCGCACGTCCGCACCGGCCGCGAAGACCTGCACACACGGGTCGTCGACCTGTGGAACTTCGTGCTCCCGGGGATCGTGCCGGCGCACCGCATCCCCCACTTCGACCCGGCGGGCTCGCCCGCATGCCGGGCCGAACTCGGTCTGCCCGCCCCGGAGTCCTCTGCGGTTCCGGTCGGCTGACGACGTATCCAGGGCGGCCTCGCACACGCCGTGGTGAACCACGGGGGTGCTCGCTACGGCGTGTGCGAGGCCGCCCTGTCGCGTACCCGGATCCGGCCGCGGCACCCGCACCTTCACCCACTTCGTTAGCAAAACCCAAGCGTGGCGCCCACATCCGCCCCCGAACGTTAGTAAAGTCCCTCTCATGACTTCACCCTCGTCTCAGAGCGACCGAGAGAAGGTCGTCTCCAAGCTCCCCCCGTGGCTCCGCCAGGAGTTGAAAGTCCGCACCGCGCAGCTGCGGGTGGACATCCAGGACGCCGTCCACCAGGGGATCGCCCACTGGAGCGCTCTCGCCTCCGCCCCCTCCCCCGTCGACACCTCGGGCGCCGAATCGTTCTCCACCTGGCTGCCCGCCGGCCAGTGGGAGTCCTTCCGCGCCGACTCCAAGGACCGCGGTGTCTCCCTCATCCAGGGTCTGGCCCAAGCGGTCCGCCTCTGGCTGGAGATGAACCCGGCGCCCACGGTCAAGCGGCCCTCCGTCGTACGCCGCATCGTCGTGTGCAACCAGAAGGGCGGTGTCGGCAAGACCGCCATCACCGCCGGCACCGCAGAGGCCCTCGCCGAGGACCCGGAGACCCTCCACCCGGTCCGCATCGCCCGCCAGCTGGCCCGCGCCGCGGCGTCCGACGAGGGCAGGCAGAGCGAGCAGCCCCACCCCGAGACGACCCCCCTGGACCTGGAAGACCTCCCGGGCCTCGGCATGCGCGTCCTGCTGGTCGACTTCGACCCCCAGGGCCACCTCACCAAGCAGCTCGGCCAGCAGCCGCTGCCCATCGGCGGCGACAGCCTCACCTGCCACATGGCCAGCGAGGCCAAGGGCCCCCTCGCCGACCTGATCGTCCCCGTCCCGGACCAGCGCTTCGGCGACCGCCTCCACCTCCTGCCCGCCTGCACGGACGCCTTCCTCCTCGACGTCCGCCTCTCCACGGTCCGCGCCCGCGAGGCCGCCCTCGAACGCGCCCTGGCCCCCGTCGAATCCGATTACGACGTCATCCTCATCGACTGCCCGCCGAGCCTCGGCCTCAGCATGGACGCCGCCATCTACTACGGGCGCCGCCGCGACGCCGAACAGCCGGGTGCCTCCGGCGCGCTGATCGTCGTACAGGCGGAGGACTCTTCGGCCGACGCGTACGACCTCCTCACCTCCCAGATCAACGACCTGCGCGACGACCTGAGCCTCGACATCGACTACCTCGGCCTCGTCGTCAACCTCTACGACGGCCGCCGCGGCTACATCGCGACCTCCTCCCTCCAGGCCTGGATGGACATAAAGGATCCGCGCGTCGTCGCCGTCGTACCGGACCTCAAGGAACAGCGCGAAGCCGTCCGCGTGAAGCAGCCCCTCTTCGTCTACTCGCCCAAGGGCGACCAGGCGATCGCCATGCGCGCCCTCGCTAGGGAGATCTCATGAGCAAGGCCGACAAGCTCGGAGTCTCGGCATCCTTCGCGCGGGCCCAGCCCGTCGGCGTCAGCTCGCGCCGCGCGGCGATCGCGGAGGCCACCGGCGCCCCCACCTCCGGGATGGTCCCGCCGTCCGAGGTCCCCATCGAGGCCCTCGCCCACAACCCGTTCAACCTCCGCGAGGACCTCACCGAACTCGAGGAGCTGGCCCAGTCCCTCGTCTCCCGCGGCCAGCTCCAGCCCCTCGCGGTCGCCACCCGCATGGCCTTCATGGAGGCCCACCCGGGCCAGACCGACGGGCTGGGGCGCGCCCCGTACGTGGTCATCGACGGCAACCGGCGCCTCGCGGCGGCCCAGCTGGCCGGCCTGAAGACCATGCACATCCACGTGAACGATGCTCTGTCCGCCTCCGCGGCGGACATCCTCGAGTCCGCCCTCATCGCCAACGTCCACCGCGTGGACGTCGCCCCCATGGACCAGGCCCGCGCCCTCCAGGAACTCGTCGACGTCCACGGCTCCCAGGCCCAGGTCGCCAAGCGCCTGGGCAAGACGGCGGCCTGGGTCTCCCAGCGCCTGGCCCTGCTGAACCTCACTCCGAGCCTTCAGGAGAAGGTCGACACCGGCGAACTCAAGGTCGAACCGGCCCGCCGCATCGGCCGCCTCCCCCAGGAGCACCAGGAGGCCGCGGCGGACGAGACCCTCAACACCGTCGCCCCTCCCCGCCAACGCGCCCACCCGGCGCCGACCGTTAACGGCGTTAACGCCGTTAACGCTCCCCCGTCTCCCCCGTCTCCCCCATCACCCTCCACTCCCCGGATCACGATCGCGACGGACACCCCGGAAACGATCGCGGACGCACTGACGGCCCACCTCACCCCGGACGACCTCAAGGCCGTCACCGAGCTCCTGTTGCTGCGACTCTGAGCGGGGCATCCGAGGCAACACCCACGACGGGGGCGCTGACGGCATTAACGCCGTTAACGCCCCCACGTGCGTTTCATGTGTGTTCGGCCGTGCGATTCACATAGGCTGCCCTTGGAGGTACCGATGCCCAACAAACAAGAGAGCCTCTTCGCAGCGGTCGACGCCCTGATCGAAGAAGCAGCCGCCCAGGATCCGCTCCCGCACCCGGACGAGCGCAAGCGCCTGCGCGAGGCCGCCGGCCTGAGCCAGGACCAGATCGCCAAGGCCCTCTCCGTCCGCCGCGAAACGGTCACCTCCTGGGAAACGGGCCGCACGGCCCCCCGCCCTCCCAAACGCGCCGCGTACGCCCGCCTCCTGGAGGGCCTCTCCACCCTCCACGCCGTTAACGCCGTTAACGCCGTTAACGCCACCCCGCCCCCGGCGACCATTAACGGCGTTAACGCCACCCCGCTCACCGTCGACGCCACCGCCACCGCCACCGCCGCCCCGGCGCCGAGCATTAACGCCGTTAACGCTGCTGCCCCGACCGCACCCGTTAACGCCGTTAATGCCCCCACCGACGCCGACCTTCGAGCCACTCCGGTGGCCCCGATGGCCGCCCCGCGCGCCGCAGGCGCCGCGGCCCCCACCCCCCCGGGGTCTGGGGCGGAGCCCCAGTTTCGGGAAGGGGCGGGTAGGGGAACAGCCGCGCAGGGCCCCACCCCGACACCGCCGACCGTTAACGCCGTTAACGCCGAGCCCCAGGAGGCGGCCCCGGCGGCGCCCCCGGCACCAATCCCCGCGCCGACCGTTAACGGCGTTAACGCCAAGCCCTCGGCAGCACCCGCCACCCCGGCCCCGTCGGCGGAACCTCCCGCGACCGTTAACGGCGTTAACGCCGTTAACGCCCACCCCCCGGCCACATCCCAACACCCGCGCCGCCGCCCCCACCCCACCCCCCTGGCAGGGAACGGCCCCCTCGCCGTCCTCACCGGCACCGGCCAGGCCCACACCACCGCCGGCCTCGTCCTCGACCACCCCACCATCGGCGGCCTCCCGGCCCTCCTCACCTGGGCCCTCGGCCCCGACGCCGGCCTCCGCTCCCCCCGCCTCCACCGCAACGGCAAGGACGGTGACCCCCTCCTCGTCCTCACCGCCCCCGCCCTGGAGCTCCTCGGCCTCCCCCCCGCCCTCGAGGACCGCCGCGGCCTGCGCCTCCCGGACAACCACCCGGTCATCAAGCAGCTCACCAAGGCCAAGTGGCAGCTGACCCGGCGCGGCTTCGGTCCCTGGCCCCGCATCTACCGACCCGCCACCCCCTCCACCGGCCGCCAGTGCGTCCAGCTCGCGATCCTCCCGTGGGGCGCCCTCGACCCCCGCGCCTGGGGCGAGGACACCCCCGACCTCCCTGCCCCGGAACTGGCGGAGCTCCTCACCACCTACGCCGCCCGCGTCCTCACCCCCCGCGGCTCCACCGCCGTCACCGGTCTCGAACTCATGACGGCCCTGCGCCCGCCCACCCGTGCCGCGAGGGACGAAGCGACCAACACCTGGGTCTCGGCCCCGGTCGCCGGCTCGCTCACCCGCCCCGTCGACCCGGCTCCCCCGGAGGCCCCCGACGAGCACCCGGTGGTCGCCGCCCTCTACCCCCGCTCCCACCAGCGCACCCCGGCCGAGGTCCTCGACGAGGAGGCGTACGACTGGATCCGCGACCCGGAACTCCTCACCGACGCCGAGTGCACCCGCACCCACGCCGTCGGCATCGATGTGAACATGGCCTTCGCCGCGGCGGCCAACCGGCTCCTCGTCGGCCTCGGCCCCGCCACCCACCGCACCGGCCCCCGCTTCGACCCGAAGCTGCCCGGCTGCTGGCTGGCGGACCTCTCCTCCATCGCCCTCGACCCCCGCCTCCCCAGCCCCTTCACCCCGCACGGCCGGCCCCCCACCGGCCCGGCCTGGTACGCGACCCCGACCCTCGCCTACGCCCAGGAGCTCGGCCACGACGTCCACCCCACCGAGGGCTGGCTCCGCCTCGACCACGGCCCGTACCTCGACGCCTGGTACACCCGCCTCCGCGACGCCTACATGGCCACGATGGCGGACCTCGGCATCACCTCGACGCTCCCCGAACCCGAGTTCCTGGCGGCGATGGCAGAGCTGCAGCAGCACTCCGACCCGGTCCTGAAGCCGGTCCTCTCGGCCATCAAGTCCACCGTCAAGGGCGGCATCGGCAAGCTCCGCGAACGCCCCCAGGGCGCCGGCTACCGCCCGGGCGAACCCTGGCCCGCCCTCGAACGCCCCACCTGGCGCCCAGACATCCGCGCCGCTGTCATCTCCACGGCCCGCGTCAACATGCACCGCAAGATGAACAAGCTCGCCACGGCCGCCGGCCAGTACCCCATCGCCGTCCTCTCCGACTGCGCGGTGTACCTCTCCGACGGCCCCAGCCCCCTCGATTTCCTCCCCCGCACCCCCGAAGGCAAGCCCCTGCCCGGTGGCTTCCGCCTCGGTGTCAGCCCTGGCATGGTCAAGCACGAGGGCACCCAGCCACTCCTCTGGGCCGTTCAGATGCTCGACGAGAACCACAACCCCGCGCGCCACATCAAGGGCCACGACGCGGCAGCCGACGGAGAGTAGTCCCCCATGACCCAGATCGACGACAGCCTGACCCGCGCGGACGAACTGCACTTCACCCGCCCCGTCCCCAAGTCGGCGGGCGCCCAGATGCGCTTCCTCGTCAAGCAGCTCAAATCCACCCGGGAGACGGCCCGCCTGCTCGGCATTTCCCAGCGCACGGTCGAGCGTTACGTCAAGGACCAGATCAAGCAGCCCAAGCCGGCGCTCGCCGGCCGCCTCGAGTCCGAGGTACGCCGCCGCTGGCAGCCCCTGGTCCGCAAGCGCGCCCGAGACAGGGCCGCCTCGACCACCGGCCTGGTCATCGAGACCCGCGCCCGCTTCGGCTTCACCGCAGCCCCCGGCACCACCGACGACGGCCGTATGCGCCGCATCACCCAGCACCTGCCCCCGGAGTACGCGGCCCGCCTCTTCAGCGCCCAGGCAGCCGGCGCCGCCGAGGCGCGGCTCCAGCAGATCGCGGCCGAGGCCCTCCAGGAGATGTACTTCAAGGACAACGGCTCCCGCGCCACGGGGCTCCTGGTCGAGTTCACCGACATCGACTACGTCGACTTCGCCTTCTGAAAGCCCGGCCGGAGGGACCGAAGGGACCAGAGGGACTGAATTTCGCCATTACCTGAAGCGTTTTCCAGCCATCGTGTCCGGAAGGCGGAAGGGTCTGGAGGGACCGGAGGGACCGAATCCGCCAACTGCCGGCATCAGACGACAGCCGGCATCAGGCAACCGTCGGCATCAGGCAATCGTCGGCATCAGGCAACTGTCGGCATCAGGCAACTGTCGGCATCAGGCAACCGTCGGCATCAGGCAACCGTCGGCGTGGACAGCCCTCGCTGCGACCGCACGGTCTTCCGGCCGACCTGCCGGGGTTCGATCGTCCGCGGATCCACGGCCTCGCCCGGCGCGCCCTCCCGGTACAGGCCTTCGGGCTCGGCGTCCCGGTCGTGCGGCAGCAGGTAGAAGACGCGCCGCTTCTGCAGGCCACTGTCGGGGTCCGCTTCCGCGGTACCACCGAGCTCGGTGAAGCCGATCATGCGCCCGTCGCGGTGGTAGCGCGGCTTCCCCCGGCGGCGGGGGGTCTTGTCCAGGGCCTGACGCACGTAATCGAGCTCTTCAGGGTCCTCCAGCCACACCACTTTGTCCTCGTGGGCGAGATCGCTTGAAGTCAGTAGCGAGCTCATGGCCTGGATCCTTCCTCGTTCACGTAGGCCCTTCCAGGCCCCTTGTTCCGCCACGCCGCGAGCGGCGCCGAAGCCGGTATCCGACAGGCCCCTGCGGGCCGCCGTCGGCTGGTGGATCTGTTCATCGTCCTTGTCCATCGTAGGCGTGCCCGCCCCCGGGCGGCGGCACACGTAGGCCTTTCACGGCGCGCTTGCCCTGTTCGCCTCGCGCGGGGTCTGCACTTCGTCGGCCAGAAGCGCCAGGCCGGGGTAGAACTTCTGCCCGTTCGAGCGGAGCATCTCATTGGGCGAGGCGACGCCGGCCTCGGCTCGAATACGTGTGGCGAACGCGCGGGTCGTGGCGGGACGAAGGCCCTCGCCGTCGAGACACCACGCACTGTACGCGCGGTACAGCGCTCCCTGCTCCACCTTCAGATCACGCGGATCGGGCAGCTCCACCCCGGTGGTGCAGCACTCGGCCAGGAACCGCCCGATGTGGTCCTCGGTGGTGGCGTACGCCTGCGTGGCGGTACGGACCACGCTGGGCCCGGTCAGGGCCGGCTTGGTGGCGAGATAGGCCTTGGCACCCTGGATCATCCAGTGGAGGATGCCCGGACCCTCCTCCTGTACGAGCGCCTCCGCCAGGTTGTCGATCTTGCGGTGGTCGGGGACGACCTTCTCGAAGGGGATCAGCCGGATCCGGCGCCAGAACGCATGGCCGCCCGTGCCGACCTCCGGACGGTGGTTGCCCAGGAGCCACAGCTTGTGGGTCGGCTCGAAGCTGAAGAAGTCCTGCCGCATCCGCCGGGCCTTGAGCCGGTCGCCGCCCGTCAGCAGTTTGACCCGCGCCTCGTCGAACTTGTCGTGGGGCTTGAGCTCGCTGCAGACGAACAGGCGCCGCCCATGCAGTTCCGTCAACTCGGTCGAGTGCTCGTTGAACTTGCCGCGCTCCATCAGGAACCCGGGCGGGGCCACGTCCGCGTAGTCCCCGAGGATCTTGATGACGACGTCGAGGAGCGCCGACTTGCCGTTGGCGCCGACGCCGTAGAGGAAGGGCAGCACCTGGCCGCCGACGTCGCCGGTGATGGAGTAGCCGAGCAGGAGATGAAGGAAGTTGATCATCTCCTTGCCTTTGTCGTCGTCGCCGAAGGTCTGGTTCAGGAAGGCGTGGAACCGGGGCGTGGGCATGGCCTCGGGGGCCAGGTAGGTGGCGCGCGAGTGCAGGTCCCGGGTCGGGTCCGGCTTGTGCAGGTCACCGGTGCGCAGGTCCACGACGCCCGCGGGGGTGCACAGCGCGTACTTGTCGCCGTCCAGGACGTCCGGGTCCAGGGCGAGTTCGGGGGAGGCCTTGGCCTGCGTGAGCATCGCCTTCACGCCCGAGGTGGACATGGCGCGCTTGCGGTGCTGCGACAGCTCCCGGTCGGTGAAGGTACCCCGGGGGTCGTGGGTGGGCAGTTCCTCCGCCATGTCCCCGGCGGCCCAGATCGCGGCCTTCTCCCCGCCGGTGCGCTTCCACCGGTACTCGTCCCACACGTACCAGCCCAGTCCCTCCACGTGCCGGAACCGGTTGTGGTGGAGGTGGGCGAACAGCTTCGCGTTGCCGCGGTCGCTGAGGTTCTGCAGCAGCCCCGTCGTGACGAAGTCGGCGCCGACGCCCGCGGCCGCCGGGGCCGCGCTCTGCTGGGCGGGCAGCCGTCTTCCGCGCGCGGCGGCAGCGGTGCCGGTGCTCTCGGTGGCGAACGCGGCAAGCTGTTCCGCCGCTGCCTGGGCGTTGAACCCCGTGCTTCCGGCGCTGCTCATGGGCGTTCCTTGGGATGGATCGGTCGGTCGCTTCCGGCACGGAGCCCCGCGTCGACGATGAGGACGTTGCGGCGCGTCTGGTGGGGTCGTGCGTGGTCCGCGGCCTCGAGGAGCAGCCGGCGGCATTCCCCGGCGGCGAGCTGGCCCCCCGCAGCGAGCCCTCCGGCGGTGAACGCCGCCCGGTTGAGCTTCTCGCTGAAGGCCGTTCCGGCCGGGCTGGACCCGCAGGCCCGTACCTCCTCCAGGAGCCCCGCGAGAGCCCGCTGCCCGCTCTGCAGGGACCCAGGGCCACGCGTACCCCGTACAGGCCCCACAGGGGCCGCCACGGGCTCCACAGCGGCCGTGTCCACGCCGTGGCCGGTCCGCACGAGTTCGGCGGTCAGCCACAGCGGCAGGGCCGCGGGCAGCCGCGCACCGGGCAGCGCCTCGTACACGCCTGCGGCCGTGCGCGTCGTGGGCGCCACGATGTAGCCGCCGACGGCACGTACGTCGACCTGCCAGGCCAGCGCGACCTTCGAGCTCGATCCGCTGGAACACCGCAGGCGCGGGCTGCCCTTGGGCAGCCGGTACCAGATGTGCATCCCTCCGGAAGGCGTACGTACCCGCAGGGTCGACGTGTCTTCGCAGGGGTTGGGCCGGGACCGGTACGCGGCCAACAGCGCCAAGGTGTCGTAGCCGCTGCCGAGTCCGGTCAGGTCGACCCGCTCATCGATGGGGATACCGGGCAGCAGCCGCTCCCTGGCGGGCACGGAATCAGCATGTGCATCGACGTCGATGACGACGAGCCCGGCAGGCCCGCAGGAGACCCCGATCCCGAACTCGGGCTCGGCCGCCCACCAGTCCTGCAGCGTAGGGAGGTCGGTGGTGGCCGCATGGAATCCGTGGCACCAACGTCCCTGGGAACGGCACATGCAGTCCTGCGGAGAATGCAGACCGCCCCGGCAGCCGGGGCAGTTCGGAGCTGGCGTCTTGGTCCCTGGGGCCAGTGGATGGACCGGATACCCGCGCAGGGCCATCCAGGTCGCCACGTCCAGTGCCGTCCCGCCACTCACGCCCTGGGGCAGGTTCTGGGAATAGACGGGCACTGGCTCTTCCTTGACGCGTGTTCAGGGACGGTTCCTCCTGTCCCGGACTGCTCTCCGAGGTGCTCGTCCGACCTGCACGTCAGGGACCAGAGGGACTGAAGATTCACTATCGCGGAGCGTACCTCAGACATCACGCAGGCTCCGCCCGATAAAACCGCTGTATTGAGAGTTCAGTCCCTTCAGTCCCTCAGTCCCTGAAGTTCTACCCCAGTTAGTCCGCAAAAGTTCCCCGATCCACCCCGGTGCACGCCCGGGCGTGTCGCGGCGCGAACCCCCGGTCGGCAAGCGCCACTCCAGCCTTCCTCCACCAGCGTCCGAGAGTCCCTGGGTAAGCCGACCCTCCCCGGCCGGAAGCTGACAGCGGTCCTGACGGCCCCGCCCCGGCACCAGCACGCCCAGGGGCTGAACGGTCCCTGCCCCTGTTCAGTCCCTCCAACTTCAGTCCCTCGGCAAACCTGCAGGTCAGGGCCGTGGATCCACGATCTCAGGGACTGAAGGGACTCAGAATCACTACTTCCACGCTTTACGTGCGTGTGTGTATGCGCGAGCGTAAGAAAGAGCAGGTAGAGGTACCCATGTTCATATCTGGCTCATAACTAGAGATTTGAGTCCCTTCGGTCCCTGTGCCCGCGAGCCCGAGCCCCTGACCTGCAGGTTTATGCAGTGACTGAAGGGACAGGGACCGAAGGGTCCGAACCGGCCTTCAGCCCCTCGGCGGGGGGAGGGAGTACCGGGGGAGGGGTCGGGCCACCCAGGCACCGAACGCCACGAGGGACCGAACCCCGATCCGGCCCCACATGCGGCCCGCAGTCCCTGGGACCTCCCCCCCCCGTGCCGTCGACACGGCGACCGTGCCCGGAAAGCCACCGGCCCCGTCGCACAGGTGCGCGACAGGGCCGGTCGATGATGTCGTGACGTGCGGGCCTTCATGGAGAGGTCGCCTGCGACGACCGTCCCCGATGGCCGGGAGCCTCATACGAGAGCCATGTGCTCCCGGTACCAGTCGGCCGCCTCGTCCAGGCGGGCCAGCGGCCCCGGCCCGGGCGGACAGCCGGCGGCCTCCCAAATCCCGGCGCTGTCGTACCAGTGGTCCTGCGCGAGCAGCCAGAACTGACGCGGGCTCAACCGGGAACCGGAAGCCGCCAGCCGCTCCAGGCACTCCGCCTCGGAGAGGTCCCGCTCCACCGGAGGCACTATCTCCCGCCCGGCGAGTGCCCGCACCAGAGCGACCGTGCGCACCGGCTCCGGATGACTGGCGTGCCAGACGGTTCCCCCGTCCGGGCCGTACCCGAGCGCGAGGCGGGCGATGAGGTTGGCCAGGTCGCCGACCGCCACCAGGGACAGCAGAGCCCGCCCGCCTCCCCACAGCGCCCCGGTGGCTTCGAGGAGTTGTCCCAGCCCCGGTACGACCCAGCGGTCTCCGGGCCCGATCACCAGACTGGGACGGAGCACCACCGCCCCCGCGGCCAGTGCCGGCCCCTCGCCTGCCAGACGCGTCCGGCTGGTGGCCGAAACGGGCGCCGGAGCGACACCGTCCACAGGGATGCCACGGTGTGGTCCGGAGCCGTAAACGGCCGAGGTGGACAGGTGCACGATCCGTCCGACACCGGCCCGGCGGGCCTGATGCATCAGCGCCGCGGTTCCCTCGGTGTTGACGGCGGCGCACTGCCGTTCGTCGCCGCCGATCAGCGAAGCCAGGTGGACCAGGACGTCCGCTCCCTCACAGCTGTCGCGCAGCGACCCGGGGTCGGACAGGTCTGCTCGGACCCATTCGTCGGCAAGGCCGCCCTCCCGGGGGTCCCGCCGGCCCACCACCCTCAGGCGGAGCGCGGCGGACCCCGGCTCTTCGCACCGGATCCGGGCGAGTTCGGACAGAACCGCCGCACCTATGAAGCCGGTGACGCCGGTGATCACCACCCGGCGAGGCACGGCCCGCTGCGGGCGACGCAGCTCGGTCATCAGTACACCGTTCATCTCGAAAAACCGGACGGCCGGGATCTTACGTTCCTGGAGATCCGTAGGATTAGTTGGCAATCAGTCAGACAATCGGCCACGAGCTCACTCGGACCCGGTCCAGAACGGCGCGAACCTTGACGTACCCCCCCGCACCCCGGCCTCCCGCTCCGGAGCAGCAGCCCCGGGCACGGAGCGCCGACGGACCGCTGGCAGGCAGGACGGCACTGGTCACCGGTGCCAGCCGCGGCATCGGCCGTGGCATCGCCGAACGTCTGGCGTCCGACGGCGCGCTCGTGGTGGTCCACTACGGACAGGACAGTGCCGCGGCCCACGACGTCGTGACCTCCATACGGGCCGCCGGGGGCCAGGCTTTCGCCCTCCGGACCCTCCTGGGCGTCACCGGCGACGCCCAGGCGCTCTACGCCGCCCTCGACTCCGAACTGGCCCGGCGCGGCCTCGAGCCCGGGTTGGACATCCTCGTCAACAACGCCGGCGTCAGCGGCTCGGCGCGGATCCACGAGGTGACCCCGGAGCTGATCGACAAGATCTTCTCCGTCAACGTCAAGGCGCTCCTCTTCATCGTCCAGGAAGGCCTCACCCGTATGCGGGAGGGAGGCCGGATCATCAACATCTCCTCCGTCGCCACCCGGATCGCCTACCCGAAGTCCGTCGTCTACTCCATGAGCAAGGGCGCGGTCGACACCCTCACCCTGGCGCTCGCCAAGGAGCTCGGGCCCCGCGGCATCACGGTCAACACGGTCTCCCCGGGTTTCGTCGCGACGGACATGAACGCCAAACTCCGCACCACTCCCGAGGACGCCGCGAACCTGGCCCGGATGTCCGTCTTCGAACGCATCGGCGAGCCCTCCGACGTCGCCCACATCGTCGCCTTCCTCGCCTCACACGATGCCCGATGGATCACCGGCCAACGCATCGACGCATCAGGCGGCTCGCAACTCTGACCGGTCCGTGGCGCCCGCCCGGGCCGGGCAAACCGCGCGCGGCATCGACGGCGGGGGAACACTGCGACGAGCCACTTCGTTGCCATGGGGCCCACTGCTCCCGACCGAACCCAGGGGTACCGTGCCGAAATCCTCGTCCACCCCCACCGCCCCCTCCCTCCCGCCCCTCGCCACCCAGGCCGAGCGCCTGATCGAGCTGGGGGTGCACCGGCTCGCGGGGATGCCCGCCGACGAACTGCGCGCATTCGCGGAGGAAGCCGAAGGCCGATCCGACGACGCCCTGCTCGCAGTGCACCCGGACCGCGCCCCCGCCTCCGCCCTCGCACCGCTGCTCCGCCGCGAGGCCAAGCCCGGCTTCGTCGTCACCGACATGCCCGACGTCGACCGCTTCGTCACGGCCGACGGCATCGAGCCACCCGGCACGCCCCTCTACCTCCTCACCGGCCTCGATCGCGGCGACCACATGGCCAACTGGAGCCCGGAGGAGGCACTGCCCGCCCTCACGGAGCAGGACCGCACCCCGCTGCTGCTCACCGAGGGCATCCACTGGGTGCTCCAGCAACCGGCAGCCCTGGAACGCAACCACTGCTTCATGACCATCGGCTCACGGCTGCGCAAGGCGAACGGCGCCCTGGACGCCCGCACGCCGGCGATCTGGATCAGCAACGGCACGGGCCGGGACGGCCGCGAGCGGCGCAACGCCCCGAAGGTCGGCTGGTGCTGGTGGGGCAACCGCCACACCTGGCTGGGCTTCGCCTCCGCCACGGCCCGCAAGGCGTAAGGGGGAGGGCCGGGGTACACCGGGGTCGTGTCAGCTGCGGCTGGCGTCGATGACGCAGAACCGGTTCCCGTCGGGGTCGGCGAGCACGACGAAGTCAGGGTCCTCCGGATACAGGTCCCACTCCACCCGCTGCGCACCCAAGGACACGAGCCGATCCACCTCGGCGGCCTGCTCGGCGGCGTCGTCCGCGTACAGGTCCAGGTGGACCCGCGGATGCTCTTGAACCGGTGTCTCACTCAGCCCGAGCGCCAGTTGGACCCCGGTCCCCGCTGCGGGCATCAACACCACCCAGTTCTCTTCGATCTCCCCGCGCGGCAGATACCCCAGAGCCTCCGTCCAGAAAGCGGCCGCACGCGGCACATCCGAGACACCCAGCACCACAGATCTGATCGTCAGCACGCACCCATCCTGCCGGACGCTCCGGGCCGTCAGGGCGTTGCCCCCTGGACCTTCCTGAACATCTCGAAGAGGGCTGCTGCGACGGGCAGGCACTCGTTCGGGGGGACGTCGCCGGGCAGGCGGCGCAGTTCGACCTGCACCGGCCCGGCCGCACCGGACGCGTGTCCGGGATCGAGCCGGTGGTGCCAGCCATGGCGGGGGAGCCGGCCTTCATCCCTTCGATCACGGTGCTTCCGCCACCCGCGGACATCAGGTCCGGGCCACCGGGAAACCGCGCAGCAGGTGGCCGACGTCGAGTTCGTGCGTGCCGAGCTCGAGCGCTACCGCGAGCGCGTCGGCCGGCTCGAGGCTCGTCTCGACAACGTACGTGAGGAGGCGGACACGGCTCGCAGGGAGCGCAGTGATTTCGTGCTGGGGATCGAACGCGTCCGCGCGGACCACACGGACTGCCCTCTCGGCGGACACAGCACTGCTCGCGGTGAGTCCGGAGTCCTGCAGGCGAAGTAGTAAAGGGCACAAGGCCTGTCGGTATGCGCGAGGACCTCGGCGTGCTGTGTACGACTGAGGGCGGCGTACGCCGACATGGTGTGTCGGGTACGCCGCCCTGGGGGTAGACGGGGGCGGCTGCGGGAGGCAGTCCGCGCGCTCACGCCGCCTACTTGGGGTCGCGCTTGAACTGTGCCGTCGACCAGCGGTAGCCGAGTGCGATGAGGGCGATGGACCAGCCGAGGGCGAGCCAGCCGTTGTTGCCGATCTCGGTGCCGAGCAGCAGGCCGCGCAGGGTCTCGATGGCCGGGGTGAAGGGCTGGTATTCGGCGATGGGCTGGAACCAGCCCGGCATCGAGTCGATCGGGGTGAACGCGCTGGAGATGAGGGGGAGGAGGATCAGCGGCATCGCGCTGTTGCTGGCCGCTTCGGCGTTCGGGCTGGCCATGCCCATCCCGACCGCGATCCAGGTGAGCGCCAGGGCGTAGAGGGCGATGAGGCCGAAGGCCGCCAGCCACTCCAGGACGGAGGCGTCGGTGGAGCGGAAGCCGATGGCCACGCCGACGAGGCCGACGAGGACCACGCTGGCGATCGACTGCAGGACGCTGCCGACGACGTGCCCGATGAGCACGGAGCTGCGGTGGATCGCCATCGTGCGGAAGCGGGCGATGATGCCTTCGGACATGTCGGTGGAGACGGACACCGCGGCGCCGACGACAGTGCTGCCGATGGTCATCAGCAGGATGCCCGGCACGATGTAGGCGATGTACTCGTCGCGGCCGCCGCCGCCGATGCCGCCGCTCATCGCGCCACCGAAGATGTAGACGAAGAGCAGCAGCAGCATGACCGGGGTCATCAGCAGGTTCAGCGTCAGCGAGGGGTAGCGGCGCGCGTGCAGGAGGTTGCGGCGCAGCATCGTGGACGAGTCACGCAGGGCGAGGGAGAGGGAGCTCATCGGACGGCCTCCTTGGCCTCGTTGGTCTGGCTGGGCACGGTGGCGCCGGTGAGGGCGAAGAAGACGTCGTCGAGGTCGGGGGTGTGCACGGTGAGCTCGTCCGCCTCGACGCCGGCGGAGTCCAGCCGGTCCAGGACGGAGCGCAGGTCGCGCTGGCTGCCGTCGCTGGGGATCTGCAGGGCGAGCGCCTCGTCGTCGCGGGCGACCTCGCCCAGCACGGCGGCGGCGGCCTGGTAGGCGGCCGGGTCGGAGAACCGCAACTTCACGTGCCCGCCGGGGATGAGCCGCTTGAGCTCCTCAGCGGTGCCTTCGGCTGCGATCTTGCCGTTGTTGAGGACGGCGATGCGGTCGGCGAGCTGGTCCGCCTCCTCGAGGTACTGGGTGGTGAGGAAGACGGTGACGCCACCTGTGACGAGTTCGCGGATGATCTGCCACATGTTGTGGCGGGAGCGCGGGTCGAGGCCGGTGGTGGGCTCGTCGAGGAAGATGATCCGCGGGTTGCCGACCAGGGTCATGGCGATGTCGAGGCGCCGCTTCATACCGCCGGAGTAACTGGCGGCAGGCTTCTTGGCGGCCTCCACCAGGTCGAAGCGCTCCAGCAGTTCGGCGGCGACCCGCTGTCCCTCGCTCTTGGACAGGTGGTGCAGGTCGGCCATGAGGAGCATGTTCTCCTCCCCGGTGATCAGCCCGTCGACGGCGGAGAACTGCCCGGTGACACCGATCGCCGCCCGCACCGCCTGCGGATCGGCCGCCAGGTCATGACCGGCGACACGGATCTCACCGGCGTCCGGGGTGATGAGGGTGGAGAGGATCTTGACGGCAGTGGTCTTCCCGGCGCCGTTCGGCCCGAGCAGGGAGAAGATCGTCCCCTCCGGAACGCTCAGGTCGATGCCGTCGAGCACGCTCTTGTCGCCGTAGGACTTGCGCAGCCCGTTCGCCGCGATGGCCAGGTTGGTCATGGTGGGATGCTCCCTTTAGAGGCTGCGGGCGGTGATGTTGCCGTAGGAGGTGCTGGCGTGGATGTTCAGGTCCGGGGTGCCGCCGGTGTTCTGGAGCGCGTTGTTGATCCGGCCGTAGGTGGTGCCGGCGTCCAGGGCAGCGGAGACTCCGCGGGCGGCAACGACCGTGATCTCGCCGGCCTCGGTGCGCAGCGTGACCGTGCCGCGCATGGCCTCGGTGATCTGGAGGTCGCCCTTCTTGGTGCTGATCTGCGCGTCCCCGCCCAGACGGCCGAGCGAGACATCACCCGACATCAGGGTCAGACGGGCGCTCGCGGCTTCGTCGATCTTGACCGTGGCCTGCGCGCCCTCGAAGGAGACATCGCCGAGGCGTCCGACGCCGCGGAGTTCGGCGCTGGCGGCCTTCGCCTCGACGCGGGAGCCGGCGGGCAGCTGGACGGTCACCTCCACCGACCCGGAAGAGCCGAGGACCCGGTTCTTGGCCGGTGCGGCCTCGATCCGCAGAACACCGTCGGTGTAGGTGACGGTGGTCTCCTCGGCGGCCTTCACGTCGCGGCTCTTGGAGGCGTTGGCGGGCAGGATCTCGACGGTGGTGTTGTCCCGGTCGGCGGCGATGAACCGGATGTGTCCGGCGGGGATGTCGAGGACGGTGGAGATCGGGGCGGGGGTGTCGAACTTCTGCATGGTTCTCTCCTGTTTATGTAGCGCGCTCTCTCGGCCCGCTGTTTCTGATGATGGAAAAGCTACGTTGCATTCACAGATCTGGCAACACGTTCGTTGCGCAAAATCTCTATCAGTGCAGGTAGAGGCCGAGAATTCGTTGCAATGAGCCGAAATCTAATGCAACGCACCCCACCCCACACGTTGCAATGAATTGCGGGTGAACGCTATACTGGCGACCTAGAGACGCCCTTGAGCCACGACAGACCGCGAAGGAGCCCGCGATGCCGGGAGGCAGACTCACCCAGCAGGAACGCCAGCAGATCGCGCTGGGACTGGCCGACGGCCTCGCCTACGCGGAGATCGCCAGGCGTCTGGACCGTCCGACGTCGACGGTCACGCGTGAGGTGATGCGCAACGGCGGCCCCGCCGGCTACCGCTCGGATCTGGCCCACCGGGCCACCGAACACCGCGCGCACCGCCGCAGGCAGGCCGCGCCCCGCGACCCGAAGGCACCCGCGCAGACCCACGGCCGCGATGCCGAGGCGGTGCGCGAGTACGAGGAGACGTTCACCACCGTCCTCATGCAGGCGGGCACGCCCAAGATGATGGCCCGGGTGCTGGCCTGCCTCTACATCACCGACGCGGGCAGCCTCACCGCGTCCGAACTCGTCGAGCGCCTCCAGGTCAGCCCGGCGTCCATCTCCAAGGCGATCGCCTTCCTCGAGGGCCAGGGCCTGGTCCGCCGAGAACGCGACGAACGCCGCCGCGAGCGCTACGTCGTCGACAACGACGTCTGGTACCAGTCCATGATGGCCAGCGCCCGCGGCACCGCACAGCTCGCCGAGACCGCCAGGCAGGGCGTCGGCATCCTCGGCCCCGGCACCCTGGCCGCCACCCGCCTCGAGAACATCGCCCGCTTCGTCGACTTCGTCTCCGAAAGCATCGCCCGCGCAGCGGAACAGGCCCGCGACGTCCTCTACACGAAACCCGAAACACCCTCGGAAACCACCACCTGAGCCACAACGCGTCCGCCGAAGGTGACGCGACGGCGCTAGGCGGCCGTCGTGCGGCCCGCCGCCGCTTCGATCACCTCGTCCAGCACCTCGCGGGAGCGGATCAGATCGCCGATCATCCGGTCGATCCGGTCCCGCTCCGTGGCCAGTTCAGCCACCAGCGCCGGGGTGGCGCGCACCGACGGGCCGCCGTCCTCGTCCCGCATGCAGGGGAGGATCTGCGCGATCTTCGCGCTGTGCAGGCCGGCTGCGTAGAGCTCCTGGATCCGGATGACCCGGTCGACCGCCCGCTCGGGGAAGTCCCGGTGGCCGCCGGGCGTCCGGTCCGAAGCCAGCAGGCCCTGCTCTTCGTAGTAGCGCAGCGAACGTTCACCGACCCCGGTGCGCGCAGCCAGTTCGCCGATCCGCATACCCCACCCCAGCTCTTGAATCTGACATCAATGTCAGCTTTTACGGTACCGGCATGACGCAGACACAGCACGGTCCCGCCGCTTCCCGCCTCTTCGAATCCGCCCGCCTCGGCGGCCTGGAACTGCCCAACCGTCTGGTGATGGCCCCGCTGACCCGCAACCGCGCCGGGGCCGACGGTGTCCCCGGCGAGCTCATGGCCACGTACTACGCACAGCGCGCCTCGGCCGGCCTGATCATTGCCGAGGCCAGCACCCCGAACGCCGTCGGGCAGACCTACCCGCACATCCCCGGCATCCACACCCCGGCGCAGATCGCCGGCTGGCGCCGGGTCACCGAGGCCGTGCGGGCCGCCGGTGGCGGGGGGATGTTCCTCCAGCTCCAGCACGGCGGCCGGGTCGGCCACCCCGAGACCAGCGGGTACGTGCCGCTCGCCCCGTCCGCGGTGCCGTTCCCCGAGCAGCTGCACACCCCCGGCGGCCTCCGGGACGGCGTCCTACCGCGCGCGATGACCGCCGAGGACATCAGGTCCACGGTGGCCGACTTCGCGAGCGCGGCCCGGGGCGCCGTCGAGGCGGGCTTCGCCGGGGTGGAGGTGCACTCCGCCAACGGCCACCTCCTGCACCAGTTCCTCTCCCGCAACACCAATCGCCGTACCGACGCGTGGGGCGGTTCCGTCGAGAACCGCATCCGGTTCACCGTCGAGGTGGTCCGGGCCGTCGCCCAGGCCATCGGCCCGGAGCGGGTCGGCGTACGCATCTCGCCCGGGCTGGACGTCAACGGGATCGAGGAGGGCGACACCGAGGAGATCTACCCGGCGCTGGTCAAGGCCCTGGCCGACCTGACGCCGGTCTACCTGCACCAGGTCCACGCCGACCCCGACCGGCCCGCCTTCGCACAGATCCGCCGGGACTGGCCCAGCATCCTGATCGCCAACCCGGCGCTCTCCCGCGAGGAGGTCGCTGCCGACGGCGGCAAGTGCCGGGGCGAACGCCTGCTCTCCGAGGGCGCCGACCTCGTGGCACTGGGCCGGGGCTTCCTCGCCAACCCCGACTTCGTGCAGCGGCTGCGCACGGGCGCACCGCTCAACGACATCCGTCCGGAGTTCCTGATGCACGTACAGGGGGCGGAGGGCTACACCGACTACCCCGTGCTCGGAGAGACATCAGCCACGAGGGCCTTCGGATCCTGCTCCGCGAGGAGGGCGTCTCCTTTCAACGCATAAAGACATGGAAGACCTCGCGCGACCCCGACTACGCCGCCAAGAAGGCCAGAGTCGAGCACCTCTACGCGATCGCTGACAGAGAGGTCATACCCGACGACGGCGAGCCCGAAGTCGTCTTCTGCCTGGACGAGTTCGGGCCGCTCAACCTCCAGCCCCACCCGGGGCGGCAGTGGGCTGAGCGCGGAGGGCAGCACAAGACCCCGGCCGGGAGGCGAGGCCCCGCCGACGGGCGACCTACATCCGCCCGGACGGGGTCCGGCACCTGTTCGGCACCTACGACCTGGGCTGGACAGGCTCTACGGCCATATCAAGCCGAGAAAGCACCGCACGAGGTTCCTGGAGTTCTGCCGCTACCTGCGCAGCCTCTACCCGCCTCCGGTCCGGATCATGGTCGTGCTCGACAACTTCTCCCCGCACCTGGCCAAGAAGGACAGCCGGGTCGGCGACTGGGCCGCGGCGGACAACGTCGAGCTCGCCTACACGCCGACCAACAACTCCTGGCTGAACCGCATCGAGGCCCAGTTCACCGCCCTGTGCCACTTCGCGCTGGACGGCACCGACCACACCAGCCACAAGGAGCAGGGCAGCATGGTCCGCCGCTACATCATCTGGCGGAACAAGCACGCTGCCGACGAACGCCTCCGCGCGGTCGTCACCCGCGCGAACGTGGCCTGAGCCATGGCAGCACCCGGTGGTTCATGGCAGGCTCCCGGGACTGCGGCTCCCAGATGACCAGGCGGTACTCCGCCGCGAGCTGCTTCCTGTTGCGGCGCTGGCTGACCTGGCGCTGTTCGATCGCGTGAAAAGGCTCCCCGTCGGCGGTATCCGCGCCGCTGGGACGGGCACAGCACTGCCCCGAGGCGGCTGATCACCTAGGCGGACACATATGTGAGTGCCGGATACACCTCCGGGTCGCCCTCGACACCGGCCTCACGGAGGATCGGAATGAGGATCTCGGCGAAGCGGTTGAGGGCCTCCTCGGACTCCCAGACGTCGACGACGCGGAAGGTGCTCTCGCCCTGTCCCGCGATGTGTGCGAGCAAACCTTCTACGGGCCAGTCGGCTGGAGATTCCATCCGGTTCTTGCCCCCGGTCAACTTGCGGTTGGTCTCCTCGTACTGCTCCTGTGTGAACTCGGGGGAGATGAGGACGATCGGCATTTGGGTCCTTCCAGATCGCGGAGACGCGGCATGGGCTGCCACGTCTGGGCCGGAATCAGGCGACGGCGACGTCCGCCTGTTCATATAGCGATCCTGGGCCGCGTCGCATCATCGCGCATGACTTGCTGCTCCACACGAGATGGAGTCACGCCCGTCGAGAGGGCGAACGTTGCCTGACGCGGCACCAGGTGCCGAAGTAAGCAAGCGAGCGTGCAGTTGGCCAGATGGGCCCTCGCTGGCGCTCCTTACCCCTACGGTCGGTGCGCCATGATCAGCTCGAACTCCTCCAGGCTCAGCAACCTGGCGTTCAGCTTCTTGAGGGACGCGCCGCGGATCGCCGACTGCGGCCCCCGCGTCGCGACCAGCGCGGCCTTGTCGCGGAACAGCGCGCCTACGTGCGCGCGCCCCGCCGCTGCGTTCAGGAAGAGCGTCGCGCTGACCGCGCCGTCCAGGGCCTCCAGCTGGGGACGGCCCAGCTCCTCGAACGTCTGCCGGTACGCGGGCGCGTCGGACGGGTCGAACTCCACGTACCCGGTCCGGATCCACATGCCGGGCGCCACCTTGGGCGCGGGCGTGTACGACACGGCCTCCCAGTCGTCGACGGTCACGGTGTCTGCGAAGGGGGCCAGCAGCTCCAGACGGCGCTCGCGCAGCCGCGTATCGCTCTCCGCCCGAGCGCTCTCGCTCTCCCACCACGAGCCCATGAGGATCTTGCCGATCTCCCCGTCCGCGAACAGCCCGAAGCGGTGGTAGCCGGGGTTCTGGATGAGCAGTCCGGGTGCTTCGCTGCGGAGCGCGTCGAGCACACCCTCGAGCTTGGCCGGGTCGCCGGTGGCGTAGGTGGTGCGCACGTACCAGGTTTGCATGGCTCGTCCTGTCGGAGGGGGGCTCCCGCGGCGGTGGCGCGCGGCTCCCCTCCATGCGAAGCCGAACCGAGCCGGTCCGCGACGCGAGTGGCCCATTCGGTGGTGGCATGGGGTGGGCTGGTCGCACTCCTGGAGCGCAGCCGTTCGAAGAACGCCACCACCTCCTGGTGTGGCTCGCCGGACAGCTGCTCCACTCCCCGACCCTGCGGGCAGCCGTGCCCACGGTGGTAGGCCCCGCCGAGCGGGCTGCCTACGCCGAGCAGCTGCGCAAGGAGGTCTCCGAGGCGCTCCACCCCCACGTCGTCGCCGAGTTGGCCGCCTCCCTGGATGCCCGCGACCCCGGACGCCCGGCCCCGTCCCTCCCGTACATCGGCGACGCCCTTGATGCCCGGGACCTGATCCTGGCCCTCACGACCGCCCGGGCCGCGATCGAGGCCGCCGACGGAGCCGTGGTGCTGCGCGCCGCCGGACGCATGGGAGTTCCACCCATGCGTCCGGCCCGCGCCGGAGGCCCTGATGTCCGGCGCCCGCCTGACCTTCGGCGACCTCGCCGAACCGCTCCGGCCTCACCGCCGAACAGGTCGCGGGCCTCGCCATGGAGCTGGTATCCAGGGACGCGGCCGCCGTCTCCCACCCGAGGTGGGACCAGCCATGTTCGACACCCCCGCACCCGCCACTGCCGACCGGATGCTGGCCGCCCAGCGGCACGCTGCCGACCAGTTCGGCCTGCGGGCCACCGGCTGGCCCGCCGCCCGGCCCGGTAGGGCCGTTGTCACAGCCGGCGGCTACCTTGCAGCTCAGCACACAGCCGATGCAGGACGCAGGGACAGGGAGCGGCGATGGTGGTCGAGGCGGGGTACGCGCAGGCGTGGGACCTGGAGGCCCGCGCGCCCTGGCGGCCGATATCCGCCGGGGAGGCCCGGGATGCCGCCGGGCTTCCGTACGTCGTGGTGTACCAAGCGGCGGGCCGGGAGGCTCCGCTGGAGGTCCGGCTCGTCTCCTGGCGGGATCACTATGTCGGGTTGTGGGTCTACGACGCCCAGGGCCGCCGCACCTACGACCTGGACATGCGGCTGCTGGACGACCCGTCGCGGCTGCTGCGCCGGTACTCCGTCGGCTGGTACTACACCGGCCCGGAGATGGCGGAGTTCGACAAGGCGTGCCCGCGCATCACCGTGGACCTCTTCCCGGACGGGAGGGGCCGACGGACGGAGGAGCGGCAGGGGCAGGGCGGGGGCTCCTACGTCACCTCGCCCAGTCTCCGGGACGACGAGCGCTGGATGGACCGCCCCGCCTTCGGGGAGTGGCCGCTGCTCTCGGCCCAGGTGCACGGGCTCATTGAGCCGCCGGCCTTCGAGGCGGCTGAGGTGGCCGAGGCAGCCGAGCCCGGTGACGGAGATGCCCCCGCCACCTGCTGGCGTCCGCCGCGACCCGCGCAGCCCGGGCCGATCAACGAGCTGTTCCGGCCCGGGGTGTGTGTGACCGACGGGTACCACCCCGAGATGACCGTCGTGGAGCCGCGCCGGGTCGGCACCCTGTGCGGGCCCAGCGGGCTGCTGGCCGTCTCCGGCCCGGACACCGACGAAGGCGACCGGCCGCGCATCACGGTCCCCCTCGCGCCCGGGGAGTACGTACTCGACGAGGCGCGGGTCCGCTTCAGCTACCACTGCGAGTGGCGGGACGCCGAGGTCACGACCACGGAACCCACGGCCGTCCGCCTGCTCGTCAGCGAGACCCCCGCCGCGACCTGGAGATGGCCCTCGGCCCGGACGACGATCCCCGGCTGTTCATCGAGAAGCAGATAGCCGGCTTCGACACCGACGGCGCCACCGGCTGCTTTGCCGACGCCGGGGCCTGGGAGCCGCTCATCGCGCTCTTCGAGCGGGGGCTGATCCAGGGGGAGCCGGACCTGGACGGGTATGAGGACATCGACGACGGCTCCATGTTCATGGCGTACCTGGGACGAGGCTTCCGGCGGCGAGCTCATGGCCTTCGCGACGACCGGGGACGGTACCTACCCCGTGTGGGTCGGCCGTTCCGAGGCCGGCGAGGTGGTCGGCGTCGTGGTGCTGGTGGGGGGATGCCCGAGCTGCTCCCGGAGCGGGACGGAACCACCGCCGATGCCTGAGACGACGTACGTGACCTTTGAGGAGTCCTGGGAGCGGCGTCCCCTACCCGGCGGTCGCGAGCTGTCCCCCGAGGAGGCGTGAGCCCGGGATGCCGCCGGCCTTCCGTACGCGGTGATCTACCGTGCGCCGGGTCGCGAAGGCCCGCCCGGGGGTGCGGATGGTGGCGTGGCAAGCCGGCGTCCTCGACGCCTGGGCGTACGACGAGCACGGCCGCCGGACCGCCGAGGCCGAGCTGCGGCTGCGGGCCTGCTCGTGCGGCGGTACCCGGACGGGCAGACGGCGGAGTTCGATGTGCACTGCCCCCGGACGGCGGTAAAGCTCTCCGCCGACGGTACCGCGCTCATCTCGCACCAGCCCGAGGGCATGCGGGGCGACTCCCCGGAGGCCGAGGTGGCGGTGGCCGAGGAGGACCTCTGGACGGCCCGCCCGGGCTTCGACGACTGGCCGACGCTCCCGGTCGCGGACGCGCTCCCCTGGGTCGCTGCGAAGCCGGCCCCGAGGCGTCCGGCTGGCACCAGGAGCCCTCCCGGCTGCTCGGGTCCACCGACTTCGACCGGGTCTTCCGGCCCGGCACCCACCTCCCCGGCTGACGGTCCGGTCCGGTTCCGTGTCCACGCGAACGGGGGGCCTGCGGCGGGCCACGGCTGACCAAGCGTGGCACGCCGGGGACCCAACATCCGGGCACACGTCCCGACCAGCATGGACGTGAGTGCCGTCCTTCGACCTGGTGACTTCTCTGAACCAGGAGGGTGTGTGCCTTCTACGGGCGCCCTGGGATCTTGTTTGCAGGCCTGCGCGGTAGAGCGTGGCGGTCTTCTCGTGGCGGGTGGCCGGGCCGCGGCACCTGATTCAGCGCACGCAATCCAGCGTTACGCAGGGCGTGGTGTGGTACGGCGGCACTCGGGTGGTTCCGTCGACGTTCACGTTGTTGTAAGGGTCTCCACTCGGCTGGGTGACCCCGACGTCGTCCTTCTCGACCGTGCGGGTCAGCTTCTTCACGGGCCTGGGCGTCTTGGTGAGGCGTTTGACCGTGCGCAGGTTGTCGGTGTCGGTGTCTGTGTGGACGCTTGCCGTCGTCGTGGTGGGAGCGGCGAAAGCGGTGGAGGAGAGCGAGACGCCTCCGCCGGCCAGGAGGGTGGCGATGAGCAGGGGGGCGACACGTCGGGTCCCGGTGGCGGTCATGGGGAGACGCTCCTCAGAAGAAGTTGTGGAGTGCGGAGGGGCGGGTTGCCCGTCTGACGGCGTTGAACCGTGACTCCATTGCGCCCCACGCAGGGCCTGCGGTCACGACACGGAAAGTCGGGGCTTGACACACCAGCCCACCCGGCCAGTCATGTGTCGGGGGCGCTCGCCTGCGCTTTCCCGCGTTCGGAGTGCGCGGGGAAGCGCAGGCCGCGCCGGGTCGGCCCGTGGCCGCGACGAGCCGCCCCGCGCCGCCAGAGGTGCAGCGGGTGCGACGCCGGAAGGATCCAGGGGCTGAGCGCGAGGCAGCGATCTTGCACGAGATGGCCGCCGCGGCGGCGAAGGAGAAGCGCAGCCGGCGAAGACGGCCTCCGCTGGTCGGAAGAACTATGCACACGCCATCGCCACCGGTGCTGACCAGTGAGCCCTTTCAGCGTTGCCTCTCCAGGGTGAGGACTGCCGTGGCGATTGACGTCATTCGATGGGGGCTGCCCCGTGTTCTTCGGAAGATCCGCCGGGACTTCAGCCGTGTCATGCCGCGTTCGACGGGTGCGCGGGAGATGGCCAGTGCCCGGTTGACCGTTGGCTGAGGCGCGGACAGGTCGCCGCCGGGCGGTCGTGTACGTCCGGGATCGCGCGAACGGGACGGGTGGGCATGCCGACGTCATAGGTCAAGCCGAACGTTGGATATCGGCCACCGATCAGCACTGAAGGCGATGGATGGCTGAGGTGTCGGACTGGGCAGCCTTATCAGGACTAATCAGCTTAAAACAGGCGACGAGAAGTGCAGAAATGTCCAGACGATGGCATATAAATCGGCCAGGGGGGTTTTGAGTCACCAGGTTCAATTTTCCTTTGCAGGCAGGTGCGGACCTATGAAGGGTTTCTCCCGTTCCCAACAGGGGGAATCATGGGAGGGGATTTCGTGAAGATTGCCGGTAGATCCGTCGCTTTCGCCATCGCGGGCGCAGCCATTGCGGCTGTAGGCCTCGCGGCGCCGGCCACCGCACAAGCGTCTGCAACCGCCAGCGCCTCCGGAGCCACCGTCACCGTCCACCATCGCGGGGACGGTACCCAGCCGCCTGCAGGGCTGGGCAACCCCTCTGAATGGGGTGTGGTGACGTTCAAGATGGACGCTTCGGCGGACTCCGCCAGGTCGCTGGCGAGTGCATGCCTCAGCCCGTCCAGCGGCGGCACCTGGTGTTACGGCTGGTACGCAAGAGAAGTCAGCCCCGGGGTAATCAATAAGTACTGCTACTCGAATTACGCGCACCAGACGAAGGGGCACTCGTCCACGGTGAAGCTCGCGGGCAACACGCGTCGCGTTCACGCCGCAGCCGGCGACACCTCTAACGCGAACCTCACTGCGGGTCTCGCCTACACCTGCTCTACCTACTACAGCGTCGACTAGGTTCTGATCCCCGCACCAAGCGGTAACTCCTTGGAAGGTGCGGTAGGTTGGTGCGCCGCTCGGGGGCTGTTCGGTTGCCCGTGCAGTCTCAGAGTGGCGCCACCTCCAACTCGGACTTACTCGCTGAACGGGGAAGAAAAATCATGCGCTTTACGCGTGCTCGAGTTGTGTCGGTCGCTGTGTCTCTCGTGGCGGGTTTGCTGCTTGGCCTGGTGGGCCCCGTTGTCGGGAAATGGGATAATCCCGTTTGTGTCGCCATGAGCATTGTTTTTTCTAGTGGTTGGCCGTGGGCCTGCTACGCATTGCTGGTGGGCTATTTCCGCCGATCTAAAATCGAGTCGGTATTGCTGGCATCTTTGGGATTGGCCATCGGTGTCGTCACATACTACATTTTCAAGGACATGAATCCCACCATTCCGGCCGGAATGGAATCCGCCAGCTCCATTCCGGCTGGAATGGAATCTGACACCTCCAGCGAGGGGCAAATTCTCGTGTGGGGAATAGCGGCTTTCGTGTTTGGTGCCCCTGTGGGACTCATGGGGAACGTAGCGCGAACGCCCGGAGTCGGTGGCCTTCTGTTCCGTCTGGTTGTTCCATTGACTGCCTTCTTCGAGGCTACTCAGCGATTGAGCACAGAGGCGGACTCGCAGGGTCCGGTTTTCGCCATAACCTGGAACGTAACTCGCATCGCAGCATGCGTCGTCGCCGTGGCTCTCATGGGACACACGGTGTGGAGCTGGCGCGTTCGGCGTAGCCGAGCCGACGGACGAACGGAAGCTGCCGCGCCTGCACGGCGTCTCTGACCCCAACCGAACGCTTCGGCGACCCGCTTGTCCTCGCGGCCAGTGTCCGGCTCCACGCGCACGTGCTCGTCCGAGAGAAGCACGCCGGACAGGCCGTCACGCTGATCCGGCACACCGCCTCCCAGCTCACCGTCTCGTACGACCGTCGCTCCCCGCACCACCTCGCCGTCCTCGGGCTGCTCCTGCTGCGCGGAGCCACGGCCGCGAGCCGCGCGGACGACCGTGCCGCCACCGGGGAGTTCCTCGCCGAAGCCGAGGAGGTGGCGCGGTACGTCGCCCTGGACCAGCCGGATGCCTGGGCCAACTTCAGCCCGACGAACGTCACCCTGCACCGGATCAGCGCCGCGGTCTCCTTCGGCGACGCGGGCATCGTGAAGGCGCTGAAGCTGCTGGGGGAACGGGTTCACCCGGACACCGGCCGTCTGATGTCCTACACCGCCTGCGAGGTGATCGGCGGCCACGCGCACATCGCGGACACCGACGAGCTGGCTGAGCTTGCATGGGTGGCCCACATTGAGATCTCGCAGTACATCCCGTACCCCCTCTTCGCGCCTGTGCAAGAACACCTGGACGTCGTCCTGGAGCGCTGACAGCGCGCTGCATGGCGTGGCCGCTGAATACGTCCCGGAGAATCTTGCCCTTGCCTGAGACCGGGTGGCACAGCACATGCTGTGCCACCCGGTCTCATTGCGTGGGTCAGGTGCTCCGTCTCATGCCGCTCGACGCCAGGGCAGGCGGGAGCGCCTCGCGGGCAGTCCGAGCAGTTCGTGCAAAGCCTTGCCCTCGTGGGCCCAGCGGCACGCGAAGCCCTGAGGCTGTCGTGCGGGCCTGTCGCGCGGGTCCTCCTGTCGGCGCGACATGGGCCGTGTGACCTGCGGTGGGGAGGTCTGGCCCCCGGGGCGGGCGTGGACGCGACAGCCCGGCCGCGGCCGGCGGCCGTCGGCCCCTGTTCAGAAGCACTGGACCTCTCCCTGGCTGTCGCAGGTAGAGGTGTCGGCGCGGTCGGGAGGCTTGCCCATGGGGGCTGACCTGGGGGAAGGAGCGGTGTCCGGTTTGGGGGGCCCGCCTCCGGCAGTGCTTCCGGTGCAACCCCCGGCTGGCTGGCCGGGGGTGGGGCCGGTTGTGGCTGCCGGGACCGCGGGAGGGGTCCCGTACGGAAGTAGTCGTCGGAATGGCGCCCACTTGTCCTGGTGGCCCGCGGATGGACGACCGGCGTGTCCTCCGAGGGGGAAACAAGGGGGGAACCATGGGGGGAGAGATGGGGGGAAGCGGTTTTCGCGGTCTGACTGCGTCAGCCCTGGTCAGAGCCTGTTCTGTAGGTGGACCAGGAAGGGGTTCTTGCCAGGGCAGCAGCGGTCTGCTCCTGGTGAACGCGGTCCTGGTCATGCCGCAGATGCTCGAAGATCGATCTGTACGCGGCGCGACCACCGCAGCGGCATGGAGATCCGAGAGATCGACGCAAGTCCCCTTCCGGTCGGCGACCTAGCGCCGGACCGTCGGGTAGGAGAAGACCTCGGCGCCGTGCTCCTCGACCAGGCGGTAGAAGATCCGTGTGATCGTGTGCCGTTGGGCACTCAGGGCGCTCAGGTGCGGCGGAGGGGCTGTGTAGGTCGTCGCCCTGCGGCTCGGCGGGGGCGGCCGATGCTGTGAGGGACGTACAGGGCTGGTGCCTTCCCCGGGTCGTGTGGCAGGCGCAGCCCCCTGCCCGGGTCAGCCGTCGGCGGTGCCGCCGGTCAGCAGCAGCTCCGCCAAGGGCGTTCGCGCGTGGTGCACCGAACGGCCTGTGCGCGTGGTGGTGAGGAGACCAGCGGCGCGTAGGGCCGAGGCGTGGGCTGAGGCCGTGGCGTTGCTGACGCCGATGCGGCGTGCCAGTCCCGTGGTCGTACGTGCTTCGTCCAAGGAGCGCAGGAGCGCGAGCCGGGTGCGCCCGAGGACTCCCGCGAGGGGCTCGCCCGCCTGGCCGCCCCTGTCCGGGACGAGCGGCAGCCCCCGGCCTGCCGGGTAGGTGAGCACCGTCGGGCGGTCCGGCAGGTGCTGAACGAGCGGGTCGCGACGCCAGTGGAATGTGGGGCGCAGGATCATTCCGCGTCCCCCGAGGTATATCTCTCGCACACCCCCGGCGCCCGGCCTGGGCCATTCCCAGACACCGTCGCGCAGCCGTGACCCCGGTGCCAGGTCGGTCAGGGTGGCGCCGAGGCCGTGTTCGGCGACGGCTAGGGCATGGCGGGTGAACTCCGTCCGGTGCAGGTCCTGGACCAGAGGCCAGACCGGCGCGATTACCGTCTCGTGGGCCGCCCGCTGTGCCCGGCCGAGTGTCCGCCAGGCGTCGGCGGTCCCGCCGTGCAGGGCGCGGATCCACGGCGGGGCCGGCCGTCGCGCGTACACCTGCTCGATCCCGGCCCGCACGGACTCCGGGCGAGCGGCCCTGATCAGCGCGACCCCCTCGTCCAGCGTGTCGCCGAGGACGTCGAGGAAGGCGGGGGCCATCCCGTCCGGCACCAGGTCCGCGAGCGGTTCGACCGCGCTCGGCAGGCTCCGCAGCAGTCTGTTCCGCCAGCGCCCGAAGAGCAGCTCCTCGTGCGGGGCGCCCAGCATCATCAGGGCAGCGTGCAGCTCGGGTACCGGTGAGGGCCGCGGCGCGAACCGTACCCGGGCGAAATCGTCCGCCGTGAAATGGATCCGGATCACGCACATCTCCCTGTTCCGCGCAAGCCTTTCGGGCCCGGCCGCAAGCTTCGCCGTGGCATCGCGCCCGCTCCCAGGATGCCGTCCATGACCATGTCCTTCACGCCCGGCCGCCGTTCCTTCGCCAAGGGCGCCCTCGCCGGCGCCGCCACCCTGTTCCTCGCGACCGCCGCCCCCGGCTCCGCCTCGGCTTCCGCGCGTTCCGGCGCGCCCCTCCTCCGGCTGCCCACGCCCACCGGCCCGTACCCCGTCGGAGCCCGGGCCCTCCACCTCGTCGACCGCTCCCGCAACGACCCGTGGCAGCCCGAGATCGGCGTACGCGAGCTCATGGTCACCATCCTGCGGCCGGCCGTGCCCGGCCGTGGCTTCCCGCGCGTTCCGCAGCTGTCGCCCGGCGCCGCCGGAGAGTTTGCCTTCCTCGCCCACCTAGTCCGTCCGCACCTGCCGGCGACGGGGGTCGACTGGTCGGCCACCCTCACCCATGCCCGGGCCGGGGCACCGCCGTTGCCCGGCCGGCGCCCCGTACTGCTCTACAGCCCCGGCGGCGGCGACGCCCGCACGATGGGCAGCTCACTGGCGATCGACCTCGCCTCATGCGGCTGGACCGTCATCACAGTTGACCACCCCGGGGACGCGAGCGAGGTGGAGTTCCCCGACGAGCGGCCGGGACGCGACCGGATCCGGACGACCGTGCTGCGTCCGGACCTCGACGCGGCGACCTTCCGCACCATGATCGACACCCGGGTCGCCGACCTCCGCTTCGTCCTCGACACCCTCGGGCTGGACCGGGTCGGGGTCTACGGGCACTCCGCGGGCGGCACCGCGGCCGCGCAGGCGCTCCACGAGGACCGGCGGATCGCCGCCGCCGTCAACCTGGAGGGGTACCTCGACCAGATGGACGGCGAACTGTTGGCGGTGGCCCGGCAGGGGACGGACCGGCCGCTGCTCCTGGCCGGCACCGACGGCTTCCGCGACGCCCGGCTGGACCGGTCCTGGGCAGCGCTTCTCGCCCACGCGGGCCCCGTCACCCGGCGGCAGCTCGACGGCACCGCCCACTGGGTCTTCACCGACTACGCGGCCCTCGTCCCCCAGCTCCACAAGGCCGGCCTGATGACAGCTGCCGGACGCGCCGCCATGGTCGGCCGGGCAGACCCGCGCATCACCGTGCCTGCCGTTCGCGACCTCGTAAGGTCGTTCTTCGCCCGGCACCTGCCAGTGTGAGCGCGTCCCCTCCCGTTGAGGGTTGGTCGTTCGCCGTGGTGATGTACGCCGGATGGGGTCCGCCTCAGTCGGCACGCCCCTTTTTCCGCTGAACGAATGAGGACCGACTTCCTAAGCAGATCGGCGAAGGGGTCACCGGGAAGGCGACACTGCCGTCATTTCCCGTGAACATCCAGAGTGCAGATGATCACTCAACGCCGCCGGAACCGACGAACAAACGCTGTCGGTCAAAGCGGAACAAGCTCACCGCTGGGCTGTAGAAGCGGGGCGTGGCTCCGAGGCTGGCGCGGCATCCACGGCACTGCCACGGCCTGCGCATGGTGACCCAGTGGGCACGGGTGCACCACGGGCATTCGATGAGGTAGGCGCCTGGGCCGTACGCGGAGTCCCACCATGCGTGACCGTAACGAGCGCGGTAACCGGGTTGGTTCGGGCTGCGGTCGGAGGGCCAGCCCAGCAGGACCAGCTGGCCGCCGGGCCAAAGGCAGGTGCATGCGCCGACGCAGTGGCAGGCGCGGAGCTTGCCGAGCTCTGTTGCCTTCTCCCGACGCGGTGTGGTCGGGCCCTTAACCTCTAGCCACGTGCCTATCTCGGGCAGCCAGAAGTCAGGCAGGTACTGGGTGCCGGAGGGAAGCGTGATCAGTTCAGGCTCGTACTCCCACACAATGCCAAGGCCGTCGAGGGTGCGGGCCCAGTCGGCTTCGAGGCGGGACCGGAAGCGGGTGCCGGCATAGGTGGTGGGGACAGCGTCAATGGGCTCGGTCATCAGGGCTCCTTGTCCTTCGGTGGGGTGGCGAGCTAGACCACGGCGGAGCCGGGCCGGACGCGCCGGAGAACTGACACTTGATCGGGATGCGCCAGTTTGCCGCCACGGTGCTTGCAGCCGCACCGACCTGTCGGTGCCAACAGCTGGCGAGCGGGACCTGACGGTGTCGGTCTCCGCGGCGAGACCGCGCCCAAGGTCCTCGGACTGGCGGCTCGGCTGAGCGGACGGCCGGACGTGTGGCGTCGGCCACGGACAAACCGGTCCGGTCCAGGGGTAGTCAAGGCGAAAACGGACACCCGTCGGCGGTGATCGTCAGACGACGGTCAAGGGGTGGCTTTTCACGGTGGCTCCGGCCCGTGCGCAGATCCGCGTCCGGGCCGGACGACCGCCGATCCGGCTAGCAGGCCGGAGGAACGAGGACACCGTGTCCGCCGAATCCACGCCCGACCCTGCCCACGAGCACCGCGCCGCCCGCGACCGCCGGCCCTTCGACGACGTGGACAAGGTTCCGCGGGTCCCCTCCACGGGTCCCTCCATCGCCCCCTCCACGGCCACTTCGCCCGCCGGGCGCGTTGGCGCAGGTCAGCCCCGGCGGCCAGGGTCCCGCGACGCGTTCGACAACCCTCCTAGGTCGGCACAGGTCTGGAAGCCGACCGGAGTGCGAAGGAAGGAAGTGCTGAGGGCTCTGGGGATCTTCCAGCGAGCTACCGCTGATCAGCTGTGGCGGATGCTGCGCTCCGCAGACCGGCACGACCGGATCACCAGGGACACTCTGAACGCGTTGAAGGACTCGGGCCTGGTCCGGGTGGAGACGCGACTGGAGTCGGGTCACCAGCTGTGGGTGCTCACCGAGAAGGGTCACAAGGAAGCCAAGCTGCTGCTTCCGAAGAACGTACGGATCTCCGCGCTGCGCAAGCTGGAGTTCGACGACGAAGGCCGGCCGGTGGAAGCCGACGGCTACGACGAGCACGCCGCCGCCGTCACCTCTACCGCCGCCGTGCTCACCGGAGCCGGGTACGGCCCACCGCTGTCGTGGCAGACCGAGATCGGGCACAGGCTCCCGTACGGCTACACCCAGTACGCCGACCTGACGATGCGCGCCCCGGACGCCGGGGTGCCCGCGATGCTCCTGGAGGTAGACCGCGTCACCGAGCCCGTCGACGACGTGGGGCACAAAGTGCGGCGCTACTCGGAGTGGTTCGAGCTCCTGGCGCCGAAGGCCGACGCGGACCTCGAGCGAGCAGCCCGTCACGAGGGAGCAGCGGTGCATGCCTTCCGGCTGTGGTCGCGCCTCTACCCGGCGACCGGCCGCGAGGGCTACGTCCCGGTGGCGTTCGTGTTCACCGGGAAGACGGCCGCGCAGCGCGCCAGCCGGATCCGGCGCCTGGAGCACGCCGTCCGCGCGTACTTCGCCGGCAACCCGTATCCGGGCCGGGGCGCGGGCATCACGGCTGTCGACTACCACCAGGCGGTGCCGGTGGTGGTCACCGAGCTGGAGCGGATCACCGCCGACCCGGCCGGGGCCGCCGGCAAGGTATGGCGCAGGCTTGGACGCGAGGAGTGGCAGACGCACGGAGGCCCTGGACAACCCCGACGGCGACCGCCTGTACGCCGTGCAGCGGGAGCAGGCCCGCCGACGGAAGGCGGAACGCGAAGCCGCGGCCCATGAGGCGCGTCGGCCCGTGTGCAGGCGCTGCGGCAGCAAGTTCACCGACGACCGCTGGGAGGTGATCCGGCCGTCCTCGTGGCGCAGCGAGGAAGACGACCTGTGCGGATCGTGCCTGCACGAACGCTACGAACAGGTGCAGGCGGAGACGGACGCGCGGCGCCAGGCGGAGGAAAGCGCGGACCGCGAGGCGGCCGACGCGGAGAGGCAGAAGAGCCGCGGCCTGTTCGGCCGCCGCCGGTAGCCGCAGGCAGTGGGCGGTCACCCGGGCTCTTTCGCCACGGCCGCCCCCGTACCAACGCGGGCAAGCCAAAGGGGAGCCTGGGCAAGCCGCCAGGCGATCGCTTCCGCAGAGAGTTGCACGGGCCGGTCACGCCCCTGACGTGCGGTTTGACCGGTGACGGGGCCGGGATCGGTCACGTCGGCCCCCGTGACCGGTGACCGTGACCGGTGACCGGTTACGCGATCGGGCAGGCCCAAGGCTTCCCTGGGCAAGCCCACCGCCGAGCAGGCTTGCCCACCCGTTTTCCGGGGACGGTCCGCAGCTCTCGCCGTGTCGGTGGCCTTGGGCATACTGCTGGCCATGACGCCGCCGCTGCCTTTCCGCCTGCACCTCATGATCACTTTTGTGATGGCGGCGACAGGGACTTTTGCGGGAGCCGTGCTCGGCCTGGCGCTGTCCGGCCGCCTGCTGTCCCTGATCTGTGCCGGGGCCGGCGGACTCGGCGCGGGGACCTGGGCGTTGCTCTCGCGCCGCCAGATCGTCAGCTTCTTCAAGGAGCTGCTCCGGCCCGCCTGGGAGATCCCCCGGCCGGTCGACGGGGACGCCGAGGGTCTCGCCGACAACGTGGTGGCGGGCCTGTGCATGTACCAGGCCGCGATGTTCCCCCTGGCGCGAGGCGGGGTGAGCGCCGCGGAGCTCACGGCCCGCCGGGCGGTGGCCTACCGGCTCTCCGCGTACGAGGGCCTGCCGCGCCAGATCCAGGTATCGGCGGCCGCAGCCCTGGAAGCCATAGACCAGGGGAAGGACGCCGCGCGGGCGGCAGAGGCGATGAGTGGCTTTGTCGGTCATAAGCGGGCTCTGGCACACATTTCGTGCACGATCTTGCCGGCTCTCCGCCAGTAGGAGGTAAGCACCACGTGAGCTGCGCGGATTGGATATCAAGAGAGGCTGGTGGAGCCCGAGTCAAGATCGTTCACGGAATGTGTGCCAGAACCCATAAGCGAGCGCGTCTGTTGCCCGGGCACGGGAGCACCCCGCTGCCGAGCAGAACGATGTCGCCGAGTTTCAGCAGCACGTGATTGCTTGACTCGGAACGCTGTCGTGTGCCGGTCCACCGGGGGTGGACTCCGAGCCTGGCAGTGTGCCGCGTACGGTCAGCGAATGCACGATCAGCGAGACCAAGATCGCGGCGTCGGCAAGCCGGAGCACTGGCAGGCCACCCTGCCTGCTGACATCACCGACGGGGTCACAGAGGCTGAAGCGGTGGTGTTCGTGTGCGCAACATGCAGCGTCCCCCTGACGGGGCCACTCACGCGGCTGCCCGAAGTTCCCGAGGCTCCCTACTACGCTTGGTGGGACGCCGATGAGCCGGGTCCGTCCCCGGCGACCGTGCCGTCAGGCTGCTACGCGATCGAGACGGAGCCGTACGGTGGGCCCTTGGTCGTCGCCCAGGCGCCCGGGCCGGTGATGCCGCGCCACGGAGGCCACTGGAACGTGGATGGGAAGCCCTTGGTGTCGCAGGGCCCGCGAGGCAACATCGTCATCAACCCGGACGACGCCCGCGGCCTGGAGCTGCAGCATGCATCCCCCGCCTGCTGCGGAGCGACCCCGGATGGCGGAATGAACCAGCTGTGCGCCTGTGGAACCCTCGTCGCGACCCTCTGCTCCGACTGCTGCCTGCCGTACGAACTCCATCTCTCAGCCGACCACGTCCGAGCGGTTCGCCCCTGAGCCGGGCGCGGGCCGCTGCTACTTCTCACCGACATTCCAACGCCGGCCAGGCATCGGCTGGTGCCGACCACCGACGACAACCGCTGCCAGGTCTCACCTACGCAGCCACGATGAGCGACCTGCGGGTCACGGTCTACGAGCACCGCGGCAGCCGATAGGAGTCGCGGGCAGGGTTGCACCGGAAGGGGGCTGAACCGTTGTCTGGACGGTTGCTTTCAGCGGGGGACCGGGGGTGTGACCGGAGGTGTGAACCCCCGAATCCGATGATCTTCCGTTCCCGCAGGTCAAACCCGGTGGGCAAGCCTCTTCCGGAAAACGACACCTCTTTCCCCGCGATAGCCGGGGGAAGAGGCTCTATGCAGTGACGGCCGCCGCGGCGGCCAGTGGAAGCAGCCGGCCCACCCTGGAGCCTGACGTGACAGGGCCCTCTGGTCGTACCCGCAGGCGATGCCTGCCTGGACTGGGGAGGCTGTCGGGTGCCAGGCCCGAAGCAAGCGGTGAAGGAGGCCATCCCCGAGTGGTTCTCACCCCGCCCTTCGAGCCGATGCTCGCCCAGGCCGCCGAGTACGTCCCCGGCTCCGGCGTCCTGGCGAGCGGCTTCGCGGCGGAGCAGAAGTTCGACGGCCACCGCGCGATCCTCTTCACCCCCGCCGGCCCGGGCGGCCGGGTGCTCCTGCAGACCCGGCGAGGCTCTCTCGTCCAGGACCGGTTCCCCGACTTGGTCGCGGCCGCCGGGCAACTACCCGAGGGCCTGGTCCTCGATGGCGAGCTCGTCGTCTGGGACACCGCAGCCGGCCGGCTGTCCTTCGAAGCCCTCCAGCGCCGGGCCGCCGCCCGCGGCCGCACCGCCACCGCGCTCGCCGCGAAGACCCCCGCGTTCTTCATCGCCTTCGACGCCCTGCAGATCGACGGCATCGAGCTACTGGCCCTGCCTACGCCGAGCGCCGCCGTCGCCTGGAGGTCCTGTTCGCGGCCCGCGCGCTGAGCGCACCGACCCTGCCGTCCGGCCCGCTCTCGGCCGCGCGGAACAGCTCGATGCGCCCCGCTGTGCTCCAGCAGCGCTCCGCCCAGTACGGGTGAGAGCTGATCAGGCACGACAACCGGATCAGCTCCCGTCGCAGCTCGGCTGCTGCCACGGTGGGGCGAAGGGCGAGCTGGTTGTAGGCGCGGATCTGCTGGCGCTTGAGGCTGATCAGGTCGGCGGGGAAGCGGAAGGGCATCACTCGCTTATTCAATCAGGTGTTCGAATTACGGGGCCAGTCCGTTCGTGTCCCATGCGGTTGGTCGCGCAGCGCAGGTGGGCGGTCCAGGACAGGCCGAAAAAGTTATCCACAGATCCGCAGCTCAGGACCGCCATTCGCCGTCCCGCATCCACAGGCCCGCGGCCGTAGAAGGGAGGTGTCCGCTTCCGGGTGTGCAGTACCCGGCACGCACACCGAAAGGCACGGCCCATGGCACAGACAAAGTTCGACAAGCAGTGCTCACCGAGGTCCAGGAGCACCTGGCGCAGTCCGTCATCGAGGTCATGCTCCTGCTGGCCTGCCGTCGTACGTCATCGAGGCGGCCGCCGACGGGCAGGAGACCGGCGTTGCCCTGGTTCCGGAGACCCGCCGCGGGCTGCGGGTGCAGTGGCAGCAGGACCCACAGGCCCGCTGTCTTCCCTCCGGGCTGCGCGCTGCGCAGCAGGCCGCGATGAACCAGGCGCTGCGCGCGATCTTGTCCGCGCACCGGTTCCAAGTGGCTGACGGTCCGCTGGGCGAGGCGCCGCTCGTGCTGGGGCTCACCCGCTCCGACGGGTGAGCCCCAGACGGGGCGTGGTCAGCGGTTGTTGCGATAGGCGATGATGCCGCCGGCGACCAGGCCGCGGCCGCGGGCGGTACGGAACTCCTCCAGCCGCTTGGCGTCGGTGTAACGCTCCGGTGTGCTGTCCGGCGGGGTGCGCACGCCGAGCTGTGGGCCGTAGAAGCACACAACGTACCTGTGGTGCAGGGTGGCGGAGTACCAGTCGGGCGAGGCGGGGACGCAGATGCGGGAGTAGACGCCGCCGTCCGGGGAGCGCAGCTCGATCCGGTCGTCGGCCAGCCGGTGCAGAGCCCAGCCGGGGATGGTCCGCAGATCGGCGAAGCCGCGGGGGAAGCGCCGCATCCCGGCTGCGATGGCGCCCTCCACCTGGATCTCCATGGGCTCGCCGCCCGGGACCCGGGACATCATCGCGCGCTCGGGCTCGAACAGGGCCACCGGCATCGGGTCTTCGCCGTCGGTGGTCTGCAGGGTGCCGGTGTCCGGGTCGATGCCGGTGGCGACTTGCCCCAGCCCGAGCGCGGGGGGTGTCCATGTAGAGCAGCCGGCCGTGGTCGTCGACGTTGTTGCTCAGATGCTCCCCGGCCGCCAGGATTTCCGCCTGGCTGACGGCCCGGTCGTCGATGTGGAATCGCTGACCTGGTAGCTGCTGCCGGTCGGCCCGCTGCTTCTTCGGCTTGAACCGTCCCATCGAGGTACCCCCTCCGTGTGTGATCAGCCAAGCCTCAGCCAGGCGCGAGCGGCGGCACAAGACCGCCTTACGCCATATCCCCGCAGCACAAACGCCCCCGGCGCACGCCGGGGGCCTCGCCAGGACGGAGCCGATCACCCCGACGCGGAAGGAGTGCTCCGCCACGGATTCGGGGACCTCTTTTACGGGGGAGGGCACACCCCAGGCCGCCGGCGGCGGTCCCCGGGGCGGGTGTTGCTCAGGTGCTGCGCTGGCCGCGGGTGGTCTGGCGGAGTTGTTCGGTGTGCCGGGTCAGGGCGTCGATGCGTGCGGCGAGGTCCGCGTCCTCGGGCCGCAGATGGGCCCGGGTGTCGGTCAGGGGGCGCACGAGGCGGGCGGCGTCGTCGTGGCCGAGGGCCAGGTTCAGGGCGCCGACGGTGTCGGCGGCGTCGGCGGGCAGGCCGGTGAGGGCGGTGATCTGTGCGGCCAGGCGTCGGAGGTCGGCTGCGTTGTCGCGGGCCCAGGTGGTGACGGTGCGGTCGGCGGCGCGGGTGTCGCGGGTGGCCTGGACGCGTTCTTCGCCGGTGGAGCCGGGGGTGCCGGGGCGCAGGCGGAGGTAGCGGCGTTCGGCGGCCTGGCGGCTGGCGACGCCGAGGGGGCCTGCGAGGTCGGCCCAGCTCGCGCCCTCGTCGCGGGCGGTTTCGATCAGCCCGCTCTCCCAGCCGGCGAGCTGTTCGCGGACCTCGCGTAGCGTCAGCAGTGCGGCCAGGGCCGGGTGCGGGCCGGAGCCGGCCGGGGGTGGTGCTGGGGTCGCAGGCTTTTGCGCGGAGGACTGCTGAGCGTCCTGTACGGACTGGTTGATTGCCTCCAGGGCCGCCGCGGCGGCGAGGAAGGGAACGGGTGTGGCCAGCGGGGCGGGTTCGGTCATGGGACTCTCCGTCGTCTCGTCATCCTCCAGATGACTCCTTGCTTGTCATCGTTTCGATGACATGTTACAACGGGAGCACGTTGAAGCGCATTGGCAGTTTCTGCCTGAACCAACTGGAGGTGTTTCGCGATGTTGATGCGCACTGACCCGTTCCGCGAGATGGACCGGATCGTCCAGCAGCTGTCGGGTACGTCCGGGACGTGGTCGAAGCCGTCGGTGATGCCGATGGACGCCTACCGCCTACCGTGAGGGCGACGAGTACGTGATCGCCTTCGATCTCCCCGGTGTGAGCACCGAGGCGGTCGACATCGACGTCGAGCGGAACATGCTGACCGTGAAGGCGGAGCGCCGCCCGGTCGCGAAGGCGGACCCCGTGAAGGTGGAGCTCTCCGAGCGGCCCCTCGGGGTCTTCTCCCGCCAGGTCGTCCTGGCCGACACCCTGGACACCGAGCGGATCGAGGCCCACTACGACGCGGGTGTCCTGACCCTGCGGATCCCGATCGCCGAGCGCGCCAAGCCCCGCAAGATCGTCATCGGCGGCGAGTCCGGCCGCAAGCAGATCTCCGGCTGAACCCTCCAGTACCAGCCGGCAGCGGAGGGCGGGGAAAGCCGATTCCCCCTCCGGCACCCGCCCTCCGCACCCCTCCGCCCTCTTCATTGCTTCCCGGAGGTGATGTGATGTCGATGCGCAGGGAGTCGTTCCTGGCCCATGTCCAAGAACGCGGCGAGTACGAAACCCCGGAAGAGGCCGATCGTGTTGCACGCGTCGTCCTGGCCCTGCTCGGCGCACACCTGGTCGGCACCGTGCGGGCCGAGCTCGCCGCCCGCCTCCCCGAGACGTACGCCCTGATCCTGCTCAACCCTCTGCAGGCCGCGGAGCCGCTCTCGCCGGAGCGGTTCGTCCGTGCGACCGCGGCATGGATCGAGGGCGCCACCGAGAAGACGGCCCTGTGGGACATCGGCGCGGTCCTCTCGACGGTGGCCGCCGCCGCGGGCGACGTCCTCACCCGCGAAGTCCTGCTCCAGCTCCCGCCCGGCTACGACCTCCTCTTCGGCCACCCCCAACCCACCTGACCAACCGCCCACCGGCCGAAGGCCGGATCCTTCGCAGAGAAAGGCAACCGCAGCCATGTACGACCAGCCTCGACCGAACCCGGCCCCTCACGCCATGACGTTCGACCAGATGCTGGAACGCGTGCGCTACGAAGGCGCCTACCCCACCCACGAACGCGCCGCGGAAGCCGTCCACCACGTCCTGGCCGCCCTCGGCCGACAGCTCACCGGCGACGAACGCGTCGACCTCGCCCAGTGCCTGCCCGTCGAGGCCGCACTCACCCTGACCGCCCAGATCCCCGACACCGACACCGAGCACCTCACCGGCTGGGGCTTCGTGAAGGACCTGGCCGCACGCATCGGCGCCACCCCGGCCACCGCTCGCTGGGACACCGGTGCCGTCCTCGCCGTCGTCACCCGCCTCGCCGGGCCCGACCTCCTCGCCCGGATCCTGCGCCGGCTCCCCGGCGGCTACGCCCTCCTCTTCGGCCAGGCCGAACTGCGCCGGCCCGAGCCCGCCGCCGCCTGACCCAGACGAGCAGCGCGTGCACATGCGGCAGGGCCGGAACCGCTCCTGCGGTTCCGGCCCTGCCGCATGAGGATCAGTGCTTGAAGACGTCCTTGACCTTCTCCTTGGCCTCGCGGGCGTTGCCCGTGGCCTGCTCCGCACGGCCCTCGGCGGTCAGCCGCTCGTTGCCCGTCAGGCGTCCAGCGGTCTCCTTGAGCTTGCCCTTGGCCTGCTCGACCTTCGCCTCGGCCTTCTGCTCACCAGACACAGCTGATCACTCCCTCTTGGGTGGAAACGCCTTACGAAACCCCGTATGGCTGCTGAGGCTCTCGTAAGCAGGCCCGGCTGCAACCGTCCTGCCCGGGCGCACCAGGTCCGCGGTGCGGCCCAGCGCGCTACCGGGGGAGAAGGGCGCGGACGCTTGCCGCCTTCGGGCCCGGGCGTGACGACGACGCGGTGGGCAAGGTCGTTGACCATGTGCCAGCCGAATCCACCCGTCCCGTCGACGAGGTCAGGGGTCCGCATTCGCGGCATCCGCGGGCTGGCATCCTCGACGACGACCTCGATCGTGCCGGGGTGGGCGGCGAAACTGATGGTCTGCGCGGGAATGTCAGTGGCCGTTGGTCGTTTCGCTGTCACTGGATCTGACCTTGATGGATGAGTGTGGTTCATTCTTGACCTATGGGTGGGAAACGTGGTGGCGTCGGTGACGTGAGTGACTTCGCATGACCCGCCCGACTGCCGAGGTGCTGCGTGTTCTGCTGTCGGCGCCGACCCACGGGCCGCTGTGGGCGGCGAGGATCAGCGAGCTAGCCGGCTTGGGCAGGAGCACGGTCTCGCAGATTCTGGCCAGGCTCACCGGGCGGCAGTGGGTCACGCTCCACCAGGAGCGGGACCCACACCCGGGCCGTCCGGCACGGGTGCTGTGTGTGCTGACGCAGCAGGGCCGCCGCGAAGCGGAGGCAGCACTGGGCGCGCGGGGCGCGGCCAGCCGGCGCGGCTCCGGAGAGTCGACGGCGACCGGTGCCCTGGCCCGTCAGGGCTCGGCACACTGCGGTCGGCGAGGCCTCAAACTGCTCCCTATGATCGACCATTCCGCCATCAAGAAGGCGCTCCGGACCCCGGCCGTCGAACTGGGTGGGGACAGTACTGTCCCGGAAGCCGTTGCCGTCGAGCGATTGGCCGCGCTCAGGGAGGCGCTCGGGGCGCTTCAGGCGCTCACCGAGACCTTTACGAGGGAGTTCTTCGCCCGTAGTGCCGTCGGCACCGCCTACAGCGAGGAGCACTGGGACATCATGAACGACTTCCTGACCGAGGCGAACGCGATTCGAAGCAGGGCCCTGCGCGCCCACAACTACTGACAAGTCCGGCTGCTGAGCTCTGCTGACGCACTGACACGTGCTGCCGATCGGCCGTGACACGCGTGACGAATCCCCAGGTCAGTTTCGTACAGACCGGCATCTACGCCCCCGCCGAGGCTGACCCCGGCGGCGCGTTCCTGTGGCAGAGCGACACCCCATAATCCCGGGCGCACGGTCTACGCCGCGATCCGGACGACGGATGGGGGTCGGACACCCCCGGGAGTCTGTAACAGCGTCTGCCAGCCCACGAGCTGACGATGCGCACGCCGGCGACTCATGGCATCACAGTCCTCACAGTGCTCCATACGTGGGCGTTCTCGTGGAGAGCGGGGAGCTGTCCGTGTAGCGTCAGGGCCAGCTGTCATGGTTCCGAAGTTCCGGTCGCCCGTGAGCACGCGTTCACGGGCGATTCTGCTGTTCACAGTCTCTGAGGGCCAGGGCGATCACCTCCGGTTCCCGCACGGTGCGGGACCGATTTTCGAGTCCCCTTGGAGGGCAACATGGCTACCGGAACCGTTAAGTGGTTCAACGCGGAGAAGGGCTTCGGCTTCATCGAGCAGGAGGGCGGCGGCCCGGACGTCTTCGCCCACTACTCGAACATCGCCGCCACCGGCTTCCGTGAGCTCCAGGAAGGCCAGAAGGTCAACTTCGACGTCACCCAGGGCCAGAAGGGCCCGCAGGCAGAGAACATCACTCCCGCCTAGACCCACCTCTGCGCCCGCCCAGGACACTTCCTCGGCGGGCGCTGTGTGTCGGGCACCTTCTCCTGGGGAGCCGGCCGTGCGTCAGGGAGCGTGACGGGCTCGGGTACGGCCCCCTGCACCCCAGTTGCCCGCCGGTCACAGAGCGGCGAGTGGTGGCCGGCTTCAGACGCCGGACCGTCATCGGACGGCTCTTCACCTCTCCTGTCTTCCAGCCGCTCTACGTGGGCCCTGGAGACCGTCACAGAGCCCGTGCGGGCCTCTGTACTGCGCCAGGGGGCCGCAATGCCCCGTTCGAAGGCTCCCAGGGGCCCCGTGGACGGCCCCGCGCGAGTGTCACCGACACCACGCGGGTCTCCCGCCTGTGGGCCCGGGACCTGTCGACGGACGCACCGCGGCAACGTCGTCGGCATCCCACGACGCCCTGGTCGGCCTCGCCTCCGAGCTCCAGCGCCGCATTGACCTCGACGGCGACCTCGACGGGGTGCCGCGCCTGATGGCCGTGCTCGACCAGGCCGACGCGGGGGCCCGTCACCCCGGTCGGCGTTGGCGGCTTGGCGTTACCGGGCGAGGAGGGCGCTGACGGTCTTGCTGTCGGCCGCGCGGCGGGTGACCGCGGTGGCGCAGGCGAGGCGGTTGACCATGGGCCAGCCGAAGCCTCCGGTGCCGCCGTTCAGGTCGGGGGTGCGCATGCGCGGGGCCCGCGGACTGCGGTCGTGGACGGTCACCTCGATGCTGTCCGGGTGCGCGGTCAGGTCCAGGGTGCAGGTGCCGCCTCCGTGGCGCAGGGCGTTGGTGACGAGCTCCGAGACGACCAGCACCACGGTGTCGGCAGCCTCGGCTGCGATCGCCGGGTGCACGAGGCCATCGAGGAAAGCCCGAGCGCTCTCGCGTGCGCCGGCGACGGATGTCGCTGAGCGGACGGTTGCGACGTTGACGCTCATCGTGTCCATCAGGTCACCCTGGTCTCTGGATCGTCAATGCCCGGTCCTATCTGCCCGGCTTGTGCCCGCCCGGCGACCGGCTAACCCGGCGGTGACAGGGCCTCCGGCACTGTTCGAATGATCACGCGCGAAGCCTGCGGCGGCTGCGGCGCCGAGCCAGACGCGGTGCCACCTGCCGTAGCGGCTGTGGCCGCACCGGTGTGGAGCCGCTCCCTGCCCCGTCGTCGTTCGAGGTCGATTACCTCACTGTCGAACACACGGAAATGTATGTCGGCTGGAGTAGACATTGGGTGGCGAGCTGGTTATGGTTTCTCTCGTAACGCAGAGAGACCGCAGGGCCTGGCAGAGACGAACTGCCGGGCAGCAGTACCCGCAGTTGCAGTGCGCAGGACGGTGCGGTGGTGGAGTTCCGAAGCCAGGGTTGTTGCAGGACGGCGACGGGGGCTGACGACCGGACCGGGTGGCCCGCAGTGATCAGGGGCCGCCGTGAGCAGTACCGCAGTTAACGCAGTGGCAGTACCCGTAGTAAGTGCAGTTGGCAGTACCCAGCAGTGAAGTCAGTGAGTGGTACCTCGGTGAAGGCGTCGGCTGCGGGCGCGCGCACCGGGAGGTTCGGCAGTGGGGTTCTAAGCCAGAGCAGACGCAGGATGGGCGACGGGGCTGGCTGCCGAAGAGTGGCGCTGGGTGAGGCCACCAGCAGTTCGCATCACCAGCAGTACAAGCAGTTCGCAGTAACAGCAGTACGCAGTTCCCGTTTGGTAAGTGATTGATCCAGAGGGAAGAACGGAGGAGCCGAGCACCATCAGGATCGCCCGGGCGGAAGGCTGAGCCCGGGTACCGCAGGACATCGATAGTGAGGTGGTCTCCGGTCAAGCAACCGCGATCCCCGCATCCCCGACGGCGTATCGGTCGGGTCGGCGGAAACAGAAGGTCGGCGCAGTAACAGGGCCGGCAGATGGTGTAGCAGTTCCTTCGGGGCCCTGGTGCCATAGGCGCCAGGGCCCCTCCACGCGTTCCACAGAGAGGTGCAATGACAGCAGACGACACGCTCGGCCGTCTCGATGACGACGACTACCCCGCCTACACCATGGGCCGGGCCGCCGAAATGCTCGGCACCACCCAGGGCTTCCTCCGCGCCATCGGCGAAGCCCGCCTCATCACCCCGCTGCGCTCCGCCGGCGGCCACCGCCGATACTCCCGCTACCAACTGCGCATCGCCGCCCGCGCCCGCGAACTCGTCGACCAGGGCACCCCCATCGAGGCCGCCTGCCGCATCGTCATCCTCGAGGACCAGCTCGAGGAAGCGCAGCGCATCAACGCCGAGCACCGCCGCGCCGCCGGATCGGCGAACCCGCCGACCGCGGCCTGAGACAGCCAGAGCTGATGCGCCGCCTTGGAACAGCAGGCCCGCGGGAGCCGGGCGTGATCCCTACTCCTCGGCGGGCCGCCCGCCCCTACACCCGGACCGCTGTCCTGGCGGGCCGCTACGGTCTTGTCCCTCTCGCCGGTGAACTCGACCTGGAGACCGTGCCTGCCGTCCGCGACGCGGTCCGCAGGTGCCTCGACAACCGGCCCGCCCGCCTGCGCATCGACATCAGCGGGGTGTCGTTCTGCGACTGCTCCGGCCTCGGCGCCCTGCTGTGGGCGAAGGCCGAAGCGGCTCGCGCCGGAACCGGCTTCCACCTCAGCGGCCCGCCTCAGCCCATCGTCGCCCGGGTCCTGGACGCCACCGGGGCGGCCGCCCACCTCGGCCTGGCGCCGCAACCGGCGGAGGGGAAGCGGCGGTGACTCTCTGGCGTGAAGTCCTGGCGGCCCTGGCCGACGACAGCCTCGACGACGGCAGCCGGGAGCAGGTCCTGGCGCGGGGTGCCGCGCACCTCGACGCCAACCGGGCCACGCAGGCAGAGCCGGCGAGCGTTGAGGACGTCATGCGGATCGCGTTCGAGGAGTTCTGCCTGCTCCTGGACTCCGAGACCGCCCGCACCGCCCTGAACGAATCCGGGCCAGGAACCGGGTAACCGGCCGGGCGGATACGCGTTGAACCGGATATGACCACGACGACGATGCGGCTCACCCCGGTCATCGGCGGACAGCGAAGAGGCGGAGAAACGGTTCCCCCCGACTGGGAGCCGACGCCGCCCTCGTCCAGGAGTGGCTGAACACAGGACGACGCGTCCCGGGCCGGCACGACGAGGAATGGGCCATCCTCGCCCGCCGCTGCCCGTGGCCCCAACCCTGACCCACCCGCGTGGTGCCCGTCCCGAGCCGGGCATCACACCCGGGGAGCGAGCCCCCGTATCGGCGCGCTTCCCGGGGGCTGCCGGAGCGGCTCCGCGGTTGGGCCGGCCGCTCCGGCAGCCACCCTGCCCCCCGGTCAGCCCAGCCGCTCGGCGTTGAGCCGCTCGCGCAGGTACAACAGGACCGCCGCGTTCGCGACCTCGGCCAGCACCACCAGCAGGCAACGGATCCGCTCGTCATCACCGTCACGGACCGCACCCACGATCTGCTCCACCGTCTCCCTGGCCTGAGCGGGGATCCCCGCTCCTGCGCCCGGCCGGGCTTTCGTGCCCTCGTCTTCGCAGCTCACCGCCACAGCAGACCACAGCCGCGCCGGGCTGCCCAGAGCGCGAGGTAGTGACGACGGCCCCTGACACCGGGGGGCGGGGCAGGGGCCGTCACGCGCCGTCCGTGGGGGATGTGGGCGGCGCGCCTGTCGCCGCCATCAACGACAGGGGCCCCGCCAGGTCACGCGAATGACCGATCGTGCCCCGATGCCCGCGCACACCGGCTTTCCTCAAACCCCCTCGGGCTGCGGCTCCCGTGCGGGTGTGGAGCCGCAGCCGCGCTGGGCTCAGATGCGGGCGCGCCCGTAGTACTGGCCGAGCTGGTCGCGGTAGGCGGCGTTGCCGCGGTGCTTGTCCTTGTCGTACTCGGGCGAGTCCTTGATCTGGTCCTTGGTGAGGCTGACGTTGACCGTCTTCTCCTTCACGTCGACACGCACGACGGTGCCGGCGGGCAGCAGGACTTCCTTGCCGAAGATCCAGGGTCCGGTGTCAACGACGAGGTAGGAGGAGCCGACCTCTTCGGTGGCCTCGTCGACCTTGCCGATGTGCCCGTCACTGGCCTCGACCTTGAAGCCGACCAGGCTGGTGCCGGGCGTGTAGTGGGACTCCGGGTTGTAGCTCCACATGTCGGTCACGTTGGTGGGTCTCCTTCTCGAGCAGGGCCGGCCGCGCTCACTCGGCGGGTCAGGTGTGCAGGAGGCTGTTGCGGCCGTCGTGGCCATCCGCCTCCTCCTCGTCGAGCCAGTGCCCGCCGTTCGCGAGGTAGCGGAACCCGTGGTGCTGGTTCACCGGGAGGGTGACCGTGACCGCGCGGGTGCCGTCGGGGCGCTCGGCCATCGGGTGGGCGCCGGGCCGCCAGTCGTTGAAGTCGCCGACCACGCTGACCTCACCGGCCGGATGGCCGGCGGGCAGGACGAACGTGATCTCGGTCCGGTTCTTACGCCGGGTGCGCTCCAGCATCGACGGTCTCCTCACGTCAGGGGCAATGGCTTCGCCATCCCTGCCCGCTGCGGCGATCTCGACAGCGCGGGACTACGCCACACGCCACAGCTGCCACCCGGACGGACGGCGTGTACCCTCCCCGGCGGCACGGCCGGATCCGACAGGACCGGGCGTTTCGGGGGCCGGGCGGTGGGTGTGCGCCGGAGCGGCCCGCGAGGTAGAGCACGTCGGCGACGAGGAGGAGCACGGCGGCCAGTCAGCGCACCGCGGCGTAGACCTCGGCGGCTTGGGTGATGAACCAGCGGCTGTCGTCCGGGTTCAGGGCCTGAGCCTGCAGGTGCTCGTACATGACGCTGTAGCGCTGCACGTCGGATCGTTTCTCCAGATAGAGGTCGCTGGTGAACCGTTCCAGATACACCGTCCCCCCGTCCGAGGCGTCCGCGAAGCGGAGGACGGAGAACTGCCCCGAGACGCCCGCATGGGCTCCGACGCTGTGCGGGAGGACCTGCACAGTGACGTGCGGCTGCGCCCCGAGATGGTTCAGGTACTCCAGCTGTTCACGCATGATGGCGGGGCTGCCGACCACCCGGCGCAATGCCGATTCGTCCAGCACCACCCACAAGCGGAAAGAGCGGGCCGGGTGGTGGACCCGGTTCTGCCGGCGCAGCCGCACCTCAAGGCGCGCGGCGGCCTGTTCAGCCGTGGCCAGAGGGATCGTTTCCGCGATGACCGCGGCCGCGTAGGCAGGCGTCTGCAGCAGACCGGGGACCACCAGCGGCTCATAGGAGCAGACCGCGGCGGCCTCGCTCTCCAGGCCGACGTAGACGGCGTACGGGACCTCGCCGAAGGTGACCCACCAGCCCTGGCGGCCCGATTCGCCGGCCTGCCGCATCAGGCAGTCGACGAGCTGGGGGTCCGCGACCCCGTAGAGGGCGCACAGGTCTCGCACATCGCGGGGCTTGATGGTGCGGCGGCCGTTCTCCAGATGACTGATCTTGGGCTGGGAAATCATCAGCCGCTCGGCCACCTGGGTACTCGTCAGGCCACTGGCCAGGCGGAGCCGACGCAGCTCCGCGCCCAGCCGGCGCCGTCTGACGGTGGGATTTACGTTCACCGCCACAGGCGGAGTACCTCCGGCTCGGGACCGTCTACCAGCCACGGGATGCTGCGGCCGGGCCCCAGCGAACGCATTCGCCGTGCAGAAATGATCAACGAGCCTCACGGCCGAGCGTCACCTCACGCAAACAGGATCGCCCGGGCTGAACCCCAGACAGCCGTAAAGACCTTTCCCTGCCCGCGGCGTCCGCGAGCACCCCAGCCCCGGCTCGTCCGCCGGCTGCGCGCTGGTTGTCAGGCTGGCCCCGGCCGTCCATGGACCGGCGTGAAGTTCTCCTCGGCATGGGGCACCCGCGACGTCCTTGACACCACCCTCGTCCGGCCCGACCTCGTCGCGGAGATCAGCGCCGACACCTCCATCAACCGCGGCGTCTACCGGCACCTGATCCGGTACGTGCGCCTGCGCCTGGACGCGACCGTCGATGACGTGCCCCGGTTCGGCGGGGGACGGCCGCAGCCGCGGGGTGACCGCCGATGACAGGGCCAGCGGGTGAGAACTGGCAGCACCGGCTGGTGTCGAAACTGCAGTGACGGCGATAGGCGGCTCTCGTACCGTCTTGCGGCACTAGCCTTGGTGCGCCGCAGTGATGTTCCAGGGGGGAGCTACCTACCGTGCAGCCTTTGCAAGAGCAGGACCCCGAGCGGGTCGCGGACTACCGGCTTCTTGGCCGGCTGGGGGAGGGCGGGATGGGGGTGGTCTACCTGGCCCGGTCCCCGCGGGGTCGGATGGTGGCGGTGAAGACCGTCCGCGCCGAGCTGGCGGCGGCCCCGGATTTCCGGCGCCGCTTCGCCAAAGAGACCGCTGTGGCCCGGCAGGTCGGCGGGGAGTGGACGGCTGCCGTGTTGGCCGCAGACCCGGACGCGGCACTGCCCTGGGTTGCGACGGCCTACGTCGCCGGGCCGACCCTGCAGCAGGTGGTGGTGGAGCAGCACGGGCCGCTGCCGGAGCATTCGGTGCGTGGTCTGGCCTCAGGGTTGTGCCGGGCGCTGGGTGACATCCACGCCGCCGGGCTGGTCCACCGTGACCTGAAGCCGTCGAACGTCATGGTGACCATCGAGGGCCCGAAAGTGATCGACTTCGGTATCGCCCGCGCCCTGGACTCCACCACCGGCGGCCTGACCAGTACCGGGGTGGTGGTCGGCTCGCCCGGATTCATGTCACCGGAGCAGATCCGCGGCGAGAGCCTGACCGAGGCGAGCGACATCTTCTCGCTTGGCGCGGTGCTCGCCTTCGCTGCCTCCGGGCGGCTCCCGTTCGAGGTGGCGGGAGGGCAGGTGCATGCTCTGATGTTCAAGGTGGTGCACGAGCCGCCGGATCTCATCGGCGTGCCCGGGCCGCTGAGGGAACTGATCGAGACCTGCCTCGCAAAGGATCCGGCGGACCGGCCCACTCTGGCCGAGCTGCGGGAACGGCAGGACATCCAGTACCGATCGCTGGGCCCCTGGCTGCCGCTGGAGGTGCTGACCCGGCTCGGCCAGGATGCCGTCCAGCTCCTGGACCAGGAGGACCCGCACACCCGGATGACTCCGGTCGATGCGGATCCAGCCGCCGAGGCGACAGCCGCAGGCGCGGCCAAACCGCTGTACGTGCCCACGGCCGTCGACCAGGCTCCCGGGGCATCCCAGCGTGACCAGGCCGGGCAGGTGCAGGAGCCGCCGTCCCGTCTGGCCGACGAACGCCGCCGCGCACGCGGCCGGGGCCCGACTGACGGGTACCGGGCCGCTGTCTACTGGTTCCTTGCCCTCTCCGCCCTGGTCTCCGCACTTACGGCTATCCACCAGATCATCGCCGCCACCGACCAAGGACATGTGTATGACGACGGTTTCTATCCGGACTGGGGAGATGCCTGGAAGAACATCGCGGACCCATGGGCCTGGGGCAGCCCCGCAGTCGGCGCCCTGTGGACCGCCCAGCTCCTCTTCGGCGCAGGGCTGGTAGTGAGCTGGCTGATCTGGTCCGCCCGCGTGCGCTCCGTCGCCGAGCAGTTTGCTCCCGGTCGGCTGCGATACCGCCCGTCCATGGCGGTAGTGGGATGGCTCATACCGGTCGGAAATCTGTTCCTTCCCAAGCAGATCGCCAACGACGTCTGGCATGCCTCCAGCGCGCCCGGCCAGGGCGCCGGCACAGACCCAGCCCGACTGCTGCACACCTGGTGGGCCGCCTGCCTGGTCACCCTCATGACCTGGCCGCTCTTGCTGAGTCCGTGGACCACGTTCCGCAAGGAGGTGAGCATCAGCAAGGAGGTATACATCGCGAGCCAGAGCGAGTGGGTTTGCTGCGGCTATGACTACCGGTATGAGTTCCAGCTGGAAACCTGGTTCGCTCTCGCTCTGCATGTGCTGGTTGTGCCGGCAGCGATCGTCACCGCTCGCTACGTCCACCGGGTGACCGCCATGCAAGCGGTCAAGATCCAGGGCTGACCGGCAGCCTCGACGTCACGGTCCGTCGGTTCATCTGACGGGCCGTTTCGGTTTGTCGGGCTGATGGTGGGCAGGCCCGTGGCCTGGCCGTCGCGCCGGGTGCCACGTCTCCAGAGGTGGCGATGCCGGTCGTTGGGGCGGTACTCACCTACAAAGCCAGGACCCGACAGGCCAGCTATCCCGCCCACTCGACGCCCAGCTCCGTGAGCGCGGTGCGCTGCTCGGCGGTGAGTTTGTCGCGGCGGGTTTTGGTGTTGGTGATCCATACGCCAAGTCGGACCGCTACCGGTGCGCCCTCGCCGTCGACCGTGATCTCTTCGCTGTGCCCGCGCGGTACCGGCCGCTCGGCGCCCTCCCGTTCCACCCACTGACTGAGGGCGGTCAGGCCCCGCTGGAAGGCTGCTGACGCTTTCCCCGGCGCTTTCCCGGCACTCTTGGCCGCTGGGGCTGGGGTGGGCCGTTCAGCTGGCTTGATGCCCAGCTTGGACAGCCGGTGCTGCTGCTCTTCGGTCAGCTCTGTCCAGGAGTTCGTCTGTCGCTTCAGCCAGCGTCCGAGGTCGTCGCCTTCGAAGAGGACGCCGGGCTGGATCTCGGGCAGCACTCCACCGGCCTCGGTGTCGGCGAGGTCGGTGAGGACCCGGTGGTGGCGTTGCCAGTCCAGCGGCCATGGGCAGTTCCAGTCCTGGTCGATTGCGGCGAGTTGCCCGGCCCGGGTCTCGGTGGTCGTCTCGTTTTTGCCGAGGCCGCCGGTGCGCCGCAGGTTCGCCATGAGCTGCCCGATGGCGAGCTGTTCGCCGTTCTCGCCCCATACGGCGTCCTGGCGGGGTGCGAGGTGGCCGTGGGCGCGCCGGTAGGAGCGGAGCAGTGCGAGTTTGGTTTCCCATGCTTCCTCGCCCGGCTCCCACACCATCCCCTCCTCGTCCAGCTGCTGTTTGCGGTGGTCTTCCAGTTCGCCGGCCCGCAGGGCCTTGCGCTGCTGGTGGACCCACCGGCCGAGGGGGAAGGCGTCGGTGATGCCGACTTCGGTTTCGGTGTCGTAGGGGATGGCGTGCAGGCCGGTGATGCCGTTCTCGGCGCGCCACCGGCGCAGGGCCTGGAAGCCCTCCAGCCACACCAGGCTCTCGGGCCGGTACACGCGCGTGCGGAGGAAGGCGGCGATGGTGGCGGCGTCGCGTGGGCTGGAGAAGTGCAGCAGGGCCGAGTCCGCCGCGGCTTCGGTCTCGCCCTCGCGGTCCTGGCCGTCGCCTTCGCCGCTGGCCCCGATGATCCGGCCCTCCTTGTCGCGTCGGAGGTGGGTTGTGCGCTGCCCGCTGGTGAGGGGCCGGTTCGCGAGTTGTTCGACGATGTGTTCGGAGTGTGAGCGTAGGCCTTGTAGTACGGCTACGAGGGGTGCGTACGAGGCGGAGGCGATCATGTCGTCGGGGTTTTCGCCGGGCTGGAGGAAGACGGGCACGATGATCCGGGCGGTCTTCTGGGTGCCGTCGGGGTTCGGCCGCAGGGCCCGTCCGATGTTTTGGACGATCTCGACCTGCGACCCGCGGGTGTCGGCGAAGCAGATCGCTTCCACCCCGCGTTCGCCGACGATGTCGACGCCTTCGCCGAGGACGCGTACGGAGGCAAGGAACGCGCGGTGCACGCGTCGGCCGTCGGCGTCGATGCCGTTGGCGAACTGCCGGATCACCTCGCGGCGCTCGGAGACGAGGTGGTCGCCGCACAGCCACGCCGCCCACACGCGGTCCGGGGGTACGTGGCGGCCGGCCTCCAGCTCGTAGAACTCGGCGTCGATCGACGACTTCGGCAGCTGCTCCGCGGCGGCCAGGGCCTGTTCGGATGCCTCGGTGGCGTACAGCGCGGCAGCCGTGGCGGGCATCTTGGCCGCGAACGCGGCGGCTTCCTCCACCCGCTGGTGGAACGTCATGACCGTACGGAGATTGGTCGCTGCTGCGTGCTCTAGAAGTGCGGTCTGCAGCAGGGCCAGGCGCCGCCCCCGCAGTGCCTCTTCCGAGAGTCCGGGGATGGGGTCGGGGTCGCGGATTTCGAGGACGTCGATTTCGAATCCGGCGAGGATCTCGCGATCGATCGCCTCGGACAGTCCGAGCTCGTAGATCCATTCGCCGTAAGGACCGTCTGGGTCGGACAGCATGGAGGCGATCTCCAGCTCGCGTCCGTCCTTGCCCTTCTGCGGCCGCGCCGTGGCCATGATCCGGGGCGTGGCGGTGAGGTAGAGCCGGAAGTCGACGGGGATACGGGTGTTGTCGTGGATCGCCGCCCAGGGCCGGCCGAGGTCTCCGGCTGTGCCGTGTGCCTCATCGACCACTGCGAAGTCGAAGCGCTCCATGGCCTGGCCGTAGAGCCGCTCTCCGCCCGCAAGGGCGGCCTCCAGCGGCCCGCGAACCTTCCGCTGGCCCATCGGTGCGTCGATGTCTTCGCGGTCGACGAGGGAGGCGTAGGTGGCGAACACGACGACCGGCCCGGACCCGGCCCACAGCGCCAGCTGGATCGGGTTCGTGGTCGTACGGACATCGAGCTGCTCCAGGACGTCGTCGTTCTCCAGCGAGCAGACCGCCACCATCGGAGCCCGGTGGCCGACCCGGCGCCACGCCTGGGTGGTCTGCACCAGGAGGTCCAGGGTGGGGACCATGATGAGGATCCGGCTGCCCTGGTTGCGACGCCGCGGGTGATTGTCACTGGGTTGCTGCGGTAGTTGTCATCGCGGGTGGGTCGTCGTTTGTGCTGGTCAGGGGTGGGCCTGCTCCTGGTGGTGACATTTTGGTGCGGTGTGTTCGGTGTCATCGGTGTGCGTTGTCGCTGGACAGTGGGGTGCGGTGTCCATGGGGTGTGGTCGGCGTCCGGGGTTGTGGGTGGCCGTTGTTGTCCGGTGTCAGAACCCCGCCATCGATTTGTCGAACACCCCGCCCACCGCGCCGTAGAAGCTGCATTTTGCTGAGTGTCCGGACCTTTTTCGGAGTGTGAAGCCCAGTAGGAAGAAGGCGAGGAAGAGGCCTCCTTCGACGATGGTGATCACCGGGTTGTAGATGAAGTACACGAAGGCGGCGACGCCCAGCCAGACCACGATGGGCAGCATTGACCCCTGGAGAACAGTGCCGAAGCCGACGGGCACCAGGCCGTCCGGCAGCACCCGTCCGTTCCACAGTTCGATGTGGTCGCGCGTCACGCAGTGCTCGTCGGTCATGCCCTGATCAGATCACCCCGTACTGGTCTGTGTGGTGATGAGCCAGAGACCGGGCTACCAGGGGTGTGTGGGCTGGGCCTGGGGCGGATGCCTTGTACCGCAGGCCGCTGGTCGTTGTCTCCGGTTCGGGGCTTTTGGTCATGTGGCCCGTTTTCTGGCGGTGTCATTGGGCTGAGGCTGTTTTGTTGGCCGGGGTCGGGCCGGGGTGGTGGTGCGCGGTGGCTGTGCCGCCGGATGAGGACGTGGTGGGTCCAGTAGTGCCGTCCGGGTTGGGGCGCGAGGGTGCCGTTGAACGTCTGATGGCTTTGGACGCCCAGGGTGGGTTGACGACGGCGCATGTGCGGTTGGTGGCGTCGGGGCTCGGCGTCTCGGTCCGGACCGTGCGCCGTTGGGTTGAGGCCGCCCGCAGTGAGGGCCGGACCGGCCGCCGACCGCAGTCGCGTTTCACGCTCACGGCGCAGGTCCGCGCTCGTCTGGCGGTGTGGGGTGGGAATGTGGCTGCGGTCCACCGTGAGCTGGACGCTGAGGCCCGGGCGGCCGGGGACCCGGAGGCGGTGCCGTCGTTGGCGACGTTGCAGCGCGCGGTGGCGCGCGATCTGTCGGCGGGGGAGCGGGCGGGTCTGCGTGGGGGTGAGGCGGCGCGTCGCCGGTATGACGTGTACGGGAAGCGTCCCGCGACGCATCGGAATGCGTGTTGGGAGGGTGACCACAAGCGGATCCCGGTACGGGTGGATCTCGAAGGCTCATTGGTGTGTCCGTGGGTGACGTGGTTCATCGATGTCGCGACGAAGGCGATCGTGGGAGTGGCGGTAACCCCGCATCAACCGGCGAGGGACGCGGTCTTGGCCGCGCTGCGCACGGGTATCAGCAGGCAGGATCCGTACGGCCCGTTCGGTGGCCTGCCGGGGCGGGTGCGGGTGGACCGGGGCAAGGAGTTCCTCTGCAGGACGGTGGAGCGCGCTCTGGGCGGCTTCGCGGTCCCGGTGGATGATCTGTCGGCGTACAAGCCGTACCGGAAGGGCACCGTCGAGGCCCTGAACGGTGCGGTGGAGGAGATGCTGCTGGTCTCCCTGCCGGGCTATACGCACCGGGCTCGCCCCGCGGAGGCGTACCGTCCGGATCCGGTGGAGGATCTGCTCTCGTACCCGGACTTCGTGAAGGTCCTGTTGGACTGGGTGGCCTGGTGGAACACCGAGCACCACCCTGCCGGTCTGGACGCGAACCTGACGCCGTTGGCGGCGTGGGAGGCGGATCCGGCGCCGGTCGAGGACGTCGCGGAGGAGCGGCTGGCGTTTTTCGCGCTGGAGGACGATGGCCGGCTGCGGAAGATCACGACGAAGGGGATCAGCTGGCGTCGTCGTGCCTATATCGGGCCGTGGATGGCCGGGCATGTCGGTATGCGGGTCCGGCTGCGGTATCTGCCGCACTACGACGGGCGGATCGAGGTGTTTGCCGCCGAGGAGTGGGGACGGCACCTCGGGACCGCCTACCTGGCGGAGGCGGCGACGGTGGAGCAGCGTCGTGCGCTGAGTTCGGTCAGGGAGAAGAAGGCCCGCGCGTTGAAGGCGGATCTGAAGGCGGCTGAGAAGCTGCGTAAGACCCGCTACACGGCCACGACCACGGCTGCTGCGCCCCGTCCGCGGCGCACGGTCACTTCCTCTCAGGCACAGGCGGAGATCGCCCGGTCAAGGGCCGTGGATCTGGCCGCCCGGGCGCTGCCGGACTTGATCCCTCCCCGTGAGCCTCCGGCTTCCTGGGCTCGCCCGGTTGTCCGTCCTCGCCGGGCGGCCGACTCGCAGACGGACGCTGGGCAGGCAGCCGACGGTGCACCGCGCGGAGCGGCCGATGCACGTAACGACAGCGGGGAGCGTTGAGCGATGGTGACTGCTGAGCGACAGGGCCGGCTGCCGCGTGAGCGGGAGGACCACTTCATGCGGCTGCCGGGCGCCCAGGTGGTTTCCACGCGTGCTCTGCTCATGGTCCGGGAGAACATTCGCGTCGCGATCGAGGCCAGAGCCATGATCTGCATCTATGGGCAGGCGGGGCGGGGCAAGTCGTTGGCGGTGAACACCTCGCTGCGTGAGCTTGCGCCGAAGCTGACACGCCGGATCCAGTTCCGCTCCCGCCCCTCGACCCGAGACCTGCGCCACGAGCTGTTCCACGCCCTAGGCCTGCAGGGCCGCCCGCCGGGGCAGCCGATCGAGTTCGACCGGATGCTGCGCGGCGCGCTGGAGGAGACGCACGTCCTGGTCTGTGATGAGGCGCAGTGGCTGTCGAAGATGTGTTTCGAATATCTGCGCTATTTGTGGGATGACATCGGCTCGGACCTAACGATCGTGTTCACGGGCGGGGACGGCTGTTTCGAGATGCTGCAGAGCGAGCCGATGCTGGAGTCCCGGGTGTACGCGTGGCAGGAGATCGACCCGATGCCGCTGGAGGAGGTCCTCACCGTCATCCCGGCCTTTCATCCCGTCTGGGCGGACGCGGACCCGGACTTGATCGCCATGTGCGATGACGAGGCCGCGCACGGCAACTTCCGGGCCTGGGCGAAGATCACCCATCACCTGACTGCCGGGATGAAGGAGTCCGGACGGATTCTGGACGAGGACCTGTTGAGGTGGTCCTACAGCAAGCTGCGCCAGCGCCCGGTGGTGGCCTGAGTGCTGGACTGCCCGGACCCGCCGCCGATTACGGTGGTCTTGGACCCGTACGACGACGTGGTCCACACCCGGGCGGCCCTTGCATCCCACGCTCCGCAGCACGGGCGCCTCACCGTTCATCCGACTCCGGGGACGGATGCCGCGATCGCGCTTGCCTACGATGTCCTCGCGGCCCTGGGCAAGCCCGTCCCCCTGGCCGGCTACCGCCACCTCGACCCGGCCCCGGCTTGGTCGATCGCCGCCGCTTGGATCCTTGCGACCCCGATCACCCACCTGACCCTGCTGCGCGCTCACCTGCTCACCCCGCATCGCTTCAGAGATCTCCTAGCCCTGCGCCGGCGTACCGGTGTCCGCCTGGTTCTGGTATGCCACCACCGGTCCATGCGGGCGTTCCTGGAACGCGAACTGCGCCAGGTGGACCACAGCATCGCCGAGGCCTCCGCCCTGCTGCCCGAGACCGAGCCGGCCATCCTGGAGCGCCAGGCATCGCAAGTGGCGCGGCCGTTGGCGAACCGCTGGATCAGCCTGCCCGCCCTGACCACTCTCAGGGCCTTCGACGACGCGACCCGTCCATGCCGGTGTGCCGCGCCGCTGGCAGCGGACCGGGACTTCTTCCCACCGGTGATGCCGCCGGTCACCGAGGCGGAGGTGGCGTGGCGGCTCCACCGCGCCACGGCACACCCATACCAGGCGGCTCAGCTCGCCACGGCCGCGTTCACCGCAGCTTCGACCACGCAGCTCGCCACCGCGCACGTCCGCGATCTGGCCCCGGACGGTACGACCATCACCCTTCACGACCAGGGGCTGCGCCGGGGCTGCATGACCCACCCTGTTCCCGACTGGGCCCGCCCCTTGCTGAGGGCGGCCGCTCTCCTCTGGCGGATCGGGGCCGGCACCAGCGGACCGCTGTTCAGCGATCCGCTGGGAGGCGAGGGGCTGCCGTCCTTGACGGCCTTTGCTGAGGGCTGCAGGCTGCGCCCGCCCCAGCCGCCGCGCCCCAAGCTGCGCCGGACTCGGCGAGGGACGGCGCCGGCTCCGAAGGAGCCTGCGAAGACCATCTGGCCTGTGTGCACCGCCCATTACGGGCTTGCGTGGGCCAGGGCTGAACCGGATCTGATGCAGGGCTGCCCGTACCCGCCTCCGCACACTCGAAAGACCATCGACAGGCGGAAGAAGGGATGGCTGCCACCGGACTATGGCCTGCGCGAGCTCAGGCCTCCGCGTTGAGGCTGTGCGGTTTCACTGCCGTTCGAATTGGCGTGCGTGCGCGGGTGAGGCCCGGCGCCCGGACCTTCGGGGGCAGTACCACCGGTCCGCCCAACGCGCGTTGGTGCAGCCTCCGTTGGTGCAGCCTCAGAGGCTCTTGCCTCCGTGGACGCCGTAGCGTTCGAACAGCACGGCAAGGGCCGTGGACGGGGCGCTCAACGCCTTCGTTCGCGGGGCCCGCAGGGGAGGGGAGGGGAGGGGAGGGGAGCACGATGACGGAAGCCGAGTCTGACCGAGCCAAGGCGGGCCGGGTCCTCGAAGCGGTCCCTTGGGATGCTGCTTGCCTCACCACGCTGTCCCGCCGGATGCCTGCACCGGGTGCCCGCCGAGCTCACGCACGGCGCCGAGGATGCGCTGGATGCTGCGGGGGGACTGTGTCCGCTTCAGGGCTCGCCGAAGCCCATCAGGCCTTCCGTGACGCGCTCGAACGCCTCGTGGACGAGTTCGCCGGCACCCATGTCCCGGATGCCGCCGGACCGCCATTGGCTTGCCGTGCGTGCGCCGCTCCGCTTTAATAAATGAACAGACATTTATTAATTGGGGGTGTGGGTCGTGGCAGGGCGTCCAAGGGGTATCGATGACGCGACGATCTTGCGGGCGGCGGTGGGCGTCATGGGCCGGACGGGCCCGGCGAAGCTGACACTGGCCCTGCTGGCGCGGGAGGTCGGGTTGGTGCCGGGCACGTTGGTGCAGCGGTTCGGTTCCAAGCGGGGTCTGCTGCTGGCGCTGGCTGAGCACACGGCGAAGGATGCGTGCGCGTTGTACGAGGGCGTACGGGCCGAACATGACTCGCCGCTGGCGGCGCTCGGGGCACTGGTCGTCGAGACCTGGGCGGCGGCCGCCAGCCCCGAGGCGTTCGCCAACCATCTCGCGTTCCTGTGCGCGGATCTGGAGGACACGCAGTTCCGTGACTGCGCCCTCGTCTCCCAGCAGGCGCAGTCCCACTGGATCGGCGAGTTGCTGGATCACGCCAAGGACGCGCGCGAACTGGGGCCGGACACGGACACCACCGCCCTGGCCGCGACGGTGCAGGCCGCGACATTGGGGGTCGCTGTGCTCTGGGCGGTCGACCGACAGGGCGCCCTCGCCGAACGGCAGCGCGCCGCCCTGGACGCCGTTCTCGCCCCCCATCGCCCCGCCCAGTGACCTGCGTTTCCCTTTCTCCGGCAAGGAGCCAGACCATCATGACTACCTCCTCCACTCCCGAAGCCGCTGAGCGTTCCTTCCGTACCCTGGTCTACATCGGCACGAGCCTGGACGGGTTCATCGCCCGCCCGGACGGTGACATCGACTGGCTCAACGAGCGTGGCGCGCAGGCCGGCGACATGGGGTACGAGGCGTTCATGGCCGGCATCGACACGCTGGTGATGGGCCGCAACACCTACGAGAAGGTCCTCACCTTCGGCTTCTGGCCCTACGAAGGCAAGCGCGTGGCCGTACTGAGCACCCAGCTGACGACGGATGACGCGAACGTCACCGTCTACCGCAGCCTGGACGCACTCCTGAAAAGCCTGACCACCGAGGGCGCGAAGAACGTGTATGTGGATGGCGGACAGATAGTCCAGACGTTCCTGCGCGAAGGCATCCTCGACGAACTCATCATCACCACCGCCCCGGTCCTCCTGGGTACGGGCATCCCCCTGTTCGGCCGCCTGGACCGCGACATCGACCTAGTGCACCGGGAGACCCGCGCGCTCGGCGCCGGGTTCGTCCAGAGCATCTACACCGTCGACGACCAGCTGGAGCCAACGGCGAGTTGAGCGAGCCGGCCGAGTATCTGCGCTGCCCAGTCCACGGCGCCCGCCGCGTCACCGATGTCGCCCGGGTCTGCCCTGTGGGCGACGCCTCGGCGGCCGCGCCCACAAGGTCGGCTGAGCCAACCACGCTGGTGTCCTGTTCTTGCTGGACAGGGTGTTGCGGATTCCCACGGATCGGCTTGCGGTGGCAGGTGGTTGCGGTCGCGGCGGGGAATGTTGGCGGGACGCGACATCCTGGAGGTGGTTGCGTCACCTGTTGTCAGTGATCGGCGTCACTGAAAAGTCCGGTAAAACCCGCAAGTCACAGGGGTCCTGAGGGTGGTTCAGGCCAGGTCGGGTGAGCACTGCGCAGTTTCACCGATCCACGACAGTATCGGCTACCTGATGTCCCGTCTCACCGAAGGTTGGTCAGTCTCACCGAACCTTGACCACTCGGCTGTTTGTCTCATCGAACTTTGACCGCCGCGGGTCAAGAGCAGATGGCCCCCGGGCCTGGCAGGCGCTGCGTGGCCGGACGACGCACTGTCGTCTGCGGTTTCCACCTCGAGAAGGTACGGCTCGCTGCGGCCTTACGCACTTCTCCGCAGGGCCCTACCTTTGCGTCATGGAAACTCGGCGTCCCGCCTCGCTTGCGGAAGTTGTGTTACCCGTGACAGCCGGATGGCGGCTGATGTTCGTGCGCAGCAGGGGCCACGAGCTGGCTACCGCGCTCGGCGGGAGCATCATGGTCCCGCCGAAGGTCGCAGCCCCGCTTCTGCTGGCCGCTCTGGTGCCCGCCGTGGTCTGGGGGAACGCACTCATCTGGGGCATTTTCTGGGTCCTACTGACGCTCACGGTCGTCGCGGTGGTCGTGCTCGCCGCGGCCATGCTGTTCGCCACGGTCTCCCTGGACGTGCGGTGGGTCGAGCTCCGCCCCCTGGGAACTCCGGCCCAGTTCGTGATCGCCCGCTTTCTGCGTTCGTCGACCACGGCGATGGCTGATCTGCGGCGAGTCGTCGTCATCGAGCGGCTCAGGCTGGGGCAGCGACGGTCGATCAAGGTGGTGTTTCACACCCGCAGCGAGACGGTGGAGTGCGAACCGTCGACGTTCGCACCGCTCTTCCGGATCGACGCACAGGAGCTGACCGGCTGGTTGACCGAGCAACTCGGCCAGGCCCAGGTGCCGGTGGAGCGTCAGACGGAGGTCCAGCGAGACTTCCTGCGTCCGGACGAGTGGTGGACCCCGTCCCACACCGCCCAGCTGTGGCGGGTACCCGTCGGCGAGGTCGACGGCATAGCCGCCCAGCGCGGCGTCGAAATCTATCGGTACACGCCCCGGACGAGCGCGATGTACAGCCCTGGCACTTCGGTCACCGTCTACGACCCCGGCCGGGCCTACGACGTCGCCGAAGAACTCCGCGCTGAACGAGCCGCCGGCCAGGCCGCCGACAGCACGGCAGCCCCCGGCCCCGCCGAGGACGACGCAACGGATTCCCGCTGACTCGGTCGGGCCGGTCCTGACCTGGCTCGGAGACTGAACTTCATGAGCGGGCGTATGGCATCGCCTGCGTGGTGATGAATCCCGTCGGAGCCGAACCTTGACCCTCGAGCTCGCTGCCCAGCTGCGTATGGCCAGCCTCGTCGCTGTCAGCACCTGCCTGGCCCGGGGGCCACTGCCCTTGACCTGCGGCGGTCAAAGTTCGATGAGACAAACGGCCGAGTGGTCAAGGTTCGGTGAGACTGACCAACCTTCGGTGAGACGGGACACCTGATGTCGCCGGTCAGTGAATCTGAGCAGTCGTCATACTTCTGACCTGGGGTTGTGCAGGTTGGCTGAGCGGGTTGGCGGCTGTGCTGGCTCAGTGAATCTGCGCGGAGTTCGGGGGGCGCCAGCTGTCTGA
>NZ_JBFBAH010000028.1:0-86294 GCF_040682115.1 Streptomyces sp. NPDC051364
GCGCCCCCGTACCGGGCGTACTCGGGTGCCGCGACAACGCGGCGAGGTGCCGTGCCGGGCGGCGCGGGGGCGTGCCCCACTTCCCCGAGACCGCTCAGTCCGGCCCGCCGGGGCAAATCCAGCCCCGCCGGCGTTTGAGGCGCGGGGGTCTGGGGGCGGAGCCCCGAGCGGCCCGCGGCGCAAGCCGCCTACGCGTGCGCCTGCGCAGCCACCGGCCCCGGCGGCCGATCGGCGTACAGCCGGGTCGCAACCCAGGCCCCCACCAACGCCACCGCGGCCATCGGCAGGAACACCACGACGAACGCCCCCGGGTGCGAACCCGACGCCGCATCCCCGGCCACGGCATGCGCGGCCCCCACCGCTCCCCCGCCCAGCGCGGCAAACGCCGCGCCCCCCGCGGCCAGCAGCACCACATTGGCCAGCGCGTCCGAGATCTGCAGCGCAGCGGAATTGGCCCCCGCCTCCTCCGGCGCCGAAAGCTCCAGCAGCAGCACGCTCGTAGAGCCGATCACCAGCCCCATCCCCAGGCACCCCACCGCCCACGCAGCGGCCAGCGTCCACACCGGCACGGACTCGATCAGCACGGCCGGGGCCGTGGCGATGGCGAAGGCCACGAGCACCATCCCGGCGACCATCAGCCGCTCCCGGTACGGGGCCATCCGCCCCTTCGACTGCAGCCACGAGCCGCCCGCCCAGGTCACCCCGCCCGCCGCCAGCGAGAACCCGGCCAGCGTCGGGCTCAGCCCCCGCTGGGTGACCAGCATCAGCGGCACGAAGGTCTCCGCCGCGATGAACGACCCCGCGGCCACCCCGCGCAGCAGCACCACCGACGGCAGCCCCCGCCGCGCCAGGTAGGTCCCGCGCGGCAGCAGCCCCCGTACGGCGGGCACCAGCAGCGCCGTACCGGCCGCGGCCGGGAGCAGCGACAGCCACCGAAGGTCCTGGGCGGCGTACTGCAACAGCCCCGCCCCGACGGAGATTCCGAGCGCCAGCCGGATCCGCCGCCGGTCGAGGGCGGCGGACGGCGCGTCCGGATCCACCGGCCCGGACGCGGTCCGCCGTATCGCCGGCAGGGCCACCACCAGGGGGACGACGACCAGCGCCGGTATGCCGAGGAACACCCAGCGCCAGCCGAGGTGCTCGGTCACGGTCCCCGCGGCCAGCGGTCCGACGATGGACGGCACCACCCAGCTCGCGGCGAAGGCGGCCATGATCGCGGGCCGCAGCCGCTCCTCGTACGCCCGGCTCACCACGACGTAGAGGGCGACGATGACGAGCCCGCCACCGAACCCCTGCACGGCCCGCCCGAGGACAAACACCCACATGCCCCCGGCGGTCCCCGCGAGCACCAGCCCGGCGGCGAAGGCCCCGATCCCGACGGTCAGCGGCCGCAGCGGCCCCTGCCGGTCGGCCCACTGCCCGGACAGCACCATCCCGAAGAGGCTGGTGGTGAAGTAGGCGGAGAAGGCGAAGGCGTACAGCCCGATCCCTTCCAGCTCCCGCGCGGCGACGGGCATGGCCGTCCCCACGGCGGTCGCCTCGAAGGCGATCAGAAAAATGACGGAGATGATCCCGATACTGAGCGTCCGGTACGCGGACCCCAGAATCCCGCCCTGGGGCTCGGGCGGGACCGGCACACTGCGCTGTGGCACGCGGGGTTCAAGGGCACTCATCGCCCCAGAGTAAGGCGCGTGCCTGGGTTGCGCCCCTGTCAATTCGGCGGATTCGACGGTAGGCCGCGGGACCTAGGACCACGGCGACCATGAACGCAGCATGGCAGTCGCATTGCACCCCCCGCGCCCCCCTTCCCGCCCCGCGGCACCCCTCGTACGGTCATACCCGTAACCACCCCACAGCCGTGTGCCCGAGTGGTTGAGGGACTCGCCTGCAAAGCGAGTTACGCCGGTTCGATTCCGGTCACGGCTTCTAGCGCCCTGAACGGGCAAAACGAAAAGGCGGCATCCCAGATGGGATGCCGCCTTTTCGTTCGTCCGTCTTAATTCCCGTCTCAGTTGTGCCGAGAGCGCACCTGCCGGTGGTGGTGACCGCGCCCCGTCGAAGGGACATTACGGGGGCCGCGGTTACGGCCGGATGGCCAGCGGCTCGGCCGGGACGTCGATCGTGAACGTCGGCTCCGGCAGCTGCTCCCCGCGCTGCCTGGAGATGCAGTACGAACCCTCCGAGGCGGTTGGACCACATACTCCAGGCAGTCCAAGCCGGAGTCGCCCGGAAGGCTGCTTAGCAGCAATGACCCGCAGCCCCTGACGTTCCTCAACTGACCGGACGGGACATCCGGTCAACTCGTCCCGCCCGCAACAACCCCGGCTGTACGACCGACAGCTGACGTACGGTGACCGGGTGCGGCAGCCGCTGGAGCAGTTCAGCAAGGCGCGAGGTCACAGCGGCTCCCCAAATTTCCTGGGAGTACCCGCGCGGTACAGGGGAAACCGTCCGGTTGCGGGCCGGGAGGCGCTGTAGGAATGTGGTGAGTGACGGGCCTGGGGGCTGCCGAATCAACTGGTCAAGCGCGGCAGCTGAACCCTGACCCGGTTCACGGACGACCCCGCGAAACCTGGCGATCTCCGATGTCACGCCTGTCGTGTCGGCGTCAGGGTCGGCCTCCACAGAACTACTCGTACGCCAACGAGCAGGTGGTCCCATGTCTACGTGCACATCCCACATGTCCCACATCTCCGGCAGGTCTCGTACTCTCGTGACCATGGCCCCGATTGTCGCCGCGGCGCTGGTTGGAGGTCTCCTGACGGCCGGTCAGGCCTCAGCAGCGCCCCCAGTCGGGACGGTGTCCTTCAGCGGCAAGGTGACCTGCAAGAACGCATTCCCGGCCCCCAGCAACTCTGTCCCCACCCGGGTATCGCTGGACAGCGATGAGGACGATGCGTCGGGTCCCACCAACAACCCGACCGACCGCAGGGCGACGTTCGGCCCTATCAGCCTCGACGCCCCGTTGGACTCGCAGTTCAGCCTCGCGGTCGACGTCACGTGTAAGGCACCGGGGAAGAAGGCCCAAACGTTCAGCAGGACGATCCCGCTGGACAACCTCACCGAAGGCGATACGGTCCCGCTGAACATCAAGTAGGCGCCCACGCCACACACCGCGCACCGCCCCGTAAGGCCACCGTTTGACGGGGCGCTGCGTCTCCATGCCGCCCCGGCCGTCCGGCGCGGGCAGCGGCCGCGGCGTGAGCGGTGAGCGGCACCCTCAACGGCCAGGGCGCTACGGCGCGACAGCATGAGCGCTCCGGCTGGCGTGCCTGCGCCGGTGCCCTACGTCCCGATCGGACTCATCACTCCAGACGGGCAGCACCTCCCGGCTATCACCTTCATCAAACACTTAATCGACTTCGGACAGTGACCGGGACGACGTGGAGGCCTTCACCTCCCTGTGCCCGTTCGAGCATGAACTGTAGTGAACGGCTACGGAGCGGCTCTGACCAGCCAAGACAGTCCTGCAAAGCGAGTTACGCCGGTTCGATTCCGGTCACGGCTTCGACGAAGGGCCGCTCAGGAGTCTCCTGAGCGGCCTTCTCTTTACTGTCCGGCAGTACTCGGCCCGCGCCGTACGTCACGGCTTCGGAAGGGCAGAGGCCCCTTCGGGTAGTCCGCCGTTGTTCTCGCACCCCAGCTCTTCGGCGATCGCAACCGCGGCGGAGTGGGCGAGGACCAGGTAGTCCTCACCCAGCACGGCATCTCCCCTGCTGCTTTGATACCGGTCCTTGTAGAAGGCCGTGATCCGCAGCGGCATGTCGAGTGTGGAGCCGACACGGGCACTCACGCAGTCGAAGGCCACACCTCGCTCCTTGTCGGCGCGCGTCACCCGGACAGCCGTCTGGTCAGTTCCCGGCGCGCCAGCGTTCCGGCTCTCGGCGGCGAGGCGAATCTCCCCGACCCGCTTCCCCCTGCCCACGATTCCGGTGACGATGCACGCAGGAGCGGCGAACTCCCCGGCCTTCGGCCCCGCGCGGTAGAACTCCTCCAGAGCCTTGCCCATGGCTGTGACACCGACGGTCCGGGCATCGTCATTGACCAGATGCGAGGACTGCAGGACGTCCGTCAGGGCCTTACCGGCGGCATCCGTGATCAGCCCGGGGCACGCCTCCGTCAGATCCACTTCCGGAGGCTTCGCCGAAAGCGACGCCTTGGGCTCGGGATCTGACGTGGTACATCCTGCGACCAGGGTCACGAACACCGCGAGTGCCGCGAGGCGGGCGGTGGAAACCATCAGGGGGCGCACTTCAGCTCCTTGTGGGGGAAGTCCTGGTCGTCTTCCTTCGTCAGCTGAACGTACATCGGCCTGCCCACCTCGCGTCCCAGTGCGGCGTGCCGTCGGCTCTCCCCGGCCTCGCCACGGACATCAGGACGTCCCCTTCGAGCTGTCCACCAAGTCGCGGCCGACCGAATGAGCGACCGCCGATTCCTTGGACGCCACACCCGCGAGCGTGTTGATCTCCTTCTCGGACAGACCAGAGCCGGCGGCCACGTGCAGCACGGCCCTGCTTGCCGCATCGCTCGTCTGGCCTTCGGCCTCCGCGTACATCTTCGCCACGGCCTCTTGGGTGTTGGCGGTCTTCTCCTTGCCCTTCTCCTTGGCGTCCTCTACGAAGAGCTCGGTGACGTCCTCCTGAACCCATTCCACGACGTCACCGGCGACCGGCACCATTTCGAGGTACTTACCGCCGACCGCCGAAATGCCGCGGTTGATCCACTTGCCGCCGTCCTCGACGCCCTTCACGTACTCCTCGTTCGTGTGGGCGGTCTCGGCGTGCATGTTCTGGGCGCGAGCCTCCGTCAGCATGCCCGCGATCTGGCCACCGGGCTGCACGGCGTTCTCCACGGCCGCGTCCAGGAGGCCGTTGTCGCCGGGATGCTGGACCACGTCGGTGATGAGGACCGCCGTGAACGCCTGGTTGGCATTCGTGATGGCGCCATAGGCCTCCGGATCCTGGCCGACCGCGCCGAGGAAACGGGACATCGTCGCCTTGTTGAACTCGGCCATGTCCCCGGTGACCTTGATCTGGTTCCCGCCGTTCTCGGCGGACGCCTGGAGGTCCGGAATGTATTCCGCCGCCATGTTGCCGAGGTGCCCCGACAGGGGGCCCAGCCTCGGCTTCTTGTCCTCGTCCTCCGGGTCCTGCGCCACCAGGGACGGGTCGTCGCCGACCTTCTCGACGACCCGTTCCATGATCGCCGTCATTTCCTTGGTGTGCGGCACCGGCTTCGCGTCCTCGTCGCCCGCCGCGCGGCCCGAGACGGCCGCTTCGAGGGCGTTGCCGAGTGCGTCCTGGGCCGGGCCCGCTTCGCCGTAGGGGTGGCTGGGCGTCCGGTCGAAGGCGTCGGCCCATGACTCCTTGTCCAGCATGTAGTCGACCATGCCCCGGGCCTTGCCGTGCTGGCCGTCCACGACCTTGTCGGCCGTGGTGACGATGCCGTCGCCGTTGCTGTCCTGACGGACCGGCTCGTTGAAGAAGGCCGTCGACGCGTCCGGGTTGTGGGACATCGCGTCCATCAGGCCCGTCAGCGGGTAGAAGCCCCGGCTGCCGTCCTTGCCCTGGCTGAGCACCGTCTTCGGGTCGTACGGGGAGCCGTGCTCCCAGGCCTTCGGGTTCTCACGGTCGAACGCGACCATGTCCCGGCCGACCGAGGTCAGGAAGTCCTTGTCGTACTTGCCCTCGTGGAGCAGCGCGCCCAGCGCCTGGTAACCGTAGATCTTGCTGGTCAGATCGCCGGTGACCTGCATCTCCTTGCGGCCGGCCTTCATCAGGTCGGTCGTCCACGCCGCATCCAGGTGGTTCGGCGAGCTCTTCTGCGTGGCGAGCCCCAGCATCGCGCCCATGTCGTTCTGGATGTTGCCGACCATCGCCAGGCGGTCCTTGCCGGCCTCGCCCAGGGTCGACGCGTCGATGGACAGCTTCGCGTACGCCTCAAGCGTGCCTTCGGGGCCGAGCTTGCGGTAGAAGTCCGGCGCGAACTCCGGGTCGTTGCGGTTGTCGTCGAGCAGGTCCTCCAGCTCCCGCAGGGCCTCGGGGTTGCGGGCCACCCCGCCCGGCTCCTTGCTGAGCTTCTTCATCAGCTCGGCCGCCCGGTCGGCCTGTTCGCCGTCCAGGGTGGTGTACTTCGGCGCGGTGAAGTCGTGGTCGTCCGAGACGTTGGCGCGCAGTGCGCGGGCCAGGGAGTCGTCGGCGTCCGCGCAGTCCTCGAGGAGCCGGTCCACCCTCGCCTGCCAGGCCTTGCGGTTCTCCTCCTGCTTGCGCTTGAACTCGGGGTAGTCCGGGTCGTGCCGCGCCGCGAACTCGGTCTTCGGATCCATCGGGACGGCCGAGACCTTGCCGGCCGCGTCCACGCGGAAGCCGGCGGCCGGGGCCTCCTCGTCGGCGGCCTTCTTGAGCGCGTCCCGGGCCGTCCTGATGGTGGTGTGGCCGTCGCTGAGGAGCTGGTGGACGCCCTTGGCCTCCTTGGCCGCGTCCTCGAACTCCTTGGCCGTCTTGTCGACGAACGCCCGCCCGACGCCCGCGGTGACCCCGCTCCACTCGGCCTTGTCGGCCTTGGCCTTCATGCCGTTGCGAGCGGCCTCGGCCATCTCGTCCAGCTTGTCGGCCATGGCCTTCCAGTCCGTGGCCGCCGTCTGGAGCTTGTCCAGGGGCGCGTTCATCACGTTCTCGTACGTCAGCATGGGGGCGCCGCCTACTTGAGGTACTTGTCGATCGCGGACGTGGTGAGGTCGGCATGCAACTGCTGCTCGTCCTTGGCGTGGGACGTGAGCGAGTAGTTCAGGCCGTTCGAGATGTTCGCGCAGGCGGCTACGAGGGTCTTCACCTGGCTCTCCCACATGGCGTTGACCTTCAGCAGCGCCGCCCCGCTGACGAAGCTCTCCTTCGTGAGCGCCCCGGCAGCCTCGCTGGTGGCGGTGGCGGCGTGCTTGCCGTCCGTCTGGAGCCGCGAGTGCAGCTTGTACGCCTCGGTGCCGATGGCGCCGATGTGGTCCTGGTTGAGCTCCAGGTCGCCACCGCTGCCGCCGCTGCCGCCGGGCTCGACGGGTACGTGGTTGAGCCGCATGGAGACGTCGGCAGCGGCCGTGGCGCGTGCCGCCGCCCATTCCTCGTCGAACGACATCGCGTGCTGTCTCCATCCTGTTCCGGCTCGTGAGCGCGCCGTCGGCCCGGGGTGCGGGGCGAGCGGACGACACCGTAGCCGACGCGTTCCGGCCACTCGGCCCCCGCACCGTGGCCGACACTCCGCCGCACGGCCTCACGGCCTGGACTTGGCGACCGTAAGTGCACCGGCGGCTCCGCCGTGTGCGGCTATCCGTTCATCGGCGGCAGCGCATCGGCCCGGTCGGGGAGGCCGCCGTTGTTTGCGCAGCCGAGCTCCTCGGCCATCGAGAGGGCGGCCGTGTGTATGAGCAGGAAGTAGTCCTTGTCCAGCACCGCTTCGTCGCCGTTGCCCTTGTCGAACTTGTTGAAGAAGGTGGCGGTGATCCGTAGCGGTACCTCGGCAGTGGATCCGACGCGCGGGCTGACACAGTCGAATGCGACGCTCCGCTGACGGACGCGGCCTCCCACCTTGACACCGCTGTCGGTGGCGCCGGGAACGTAGTCCGGGATTCCGGCGTTCTTGCTGAACGCCTTGAACCTCACCTGAGCCGACGGGTAGTGGCCGAACCCGTCGATCTCCTTGGGCTTTCCGGAAACATCGCAGTCTGGCATGGGCATGTTTCGAACCTCCTTCCCCGACCGGTAGGCGTCTTCCAGTTTTTTGGCCATGGCCGCTGTACTCAGGTCCACCTTGTCCTCGCGGATGACGAATTCCGTGGACTGCAGGACCCGCTCCAGGGCTTTGCCCGCCTCGGGTGTGAACAGTGTTCCCCCGCAGACCTGCGTCGCGGACACCACTTTCGGCTCCTGCAACTGCGGATCGTCCGGCTCGGACGCGGTGCATCCTGCCGCCAGGACACCCAGACTCACCAGGCCGACGACCGCGGCCGACAACGGCCGCACCCCACCCTCCCTGTGCATCTACTTGCCCGGTTCCGAGGCATGCCCCTGCTGAACGGCACGAGAGTTCCCGACCTGGTATCCGTCGCGCATCGACTCGATGAAGTCATTGCCGAAGTTGCTCCGCGGATCGATGTGATGGCGTTCCATGAACTCCTTCATCGGTGCCTCGGCGCTGTGCTCACCTGCCTGGAACATCTGCTTGGTGGTGGCATGCGTCTGCTCTTCGGCCTTGTCCTTGTGCTTCTCCACGGCGTTGTCCGACCACTCCCCGACCACCTGCGAAGCCGCTTGTTCCACCGCGCCACTGCCCAGGTCCACAGCCAGCGGAACGACGACCGCCGCTACACCGGCCGCGACGGCGGTGGCCGGGAGGAAGGCGACACCGGCCGCCACGGCCGCGGTGGTGCCGAATTCGACCCACGCAGCCCGCTTCTCATGGGCCTTCTCGTACTCCTCGTGCTTCTTCTCCCCCTCTGCCTTGACCTGATCGGCCCGGGACTCGTCGAGCATGCCCTGGACCTCGGCGGTGGTCCGGATCGTCGACCGGGCGCGGCCTTCGTCGACCTGCCCGTCGTGCACGCCTTGAGTCTCCAGCACGCTTGCCGAGTAGATGCGTTCGGCCGTGGAGACGGTCGCATAGGCGTCAGGATGCTGCCCCAGCGCGCTGAGCAGGTCGCGTGCGCCCTCGCGGTCGAACCTCGCGTGTGCCTGCTTGTCACCGGCCCCTGGGGCGAAGACGCTCTTGCCGCCGTTCTCCGCCATGTCGGTCTCGTCGTCGAGAGCGTGGTTGACGTCGTCGATGTATCCGGCGGTCATGTTGCCGAGGCTGTCCGCGAGCGACTCCTGCGCCTTGAGCAGGCCCGCGTCGCCGCCGTACTTCGCGACAGCCGCGTCCATGACCCGCGCCCCCGCTTCGGTCCGGTCGAGAGTGGGCCTCGGGTCGTCCCAGGCGTGGCCCAGGGTTGCCGCCTCCAGGGCGTGGCCGAGGGCGTCCGGCATGTACTGCTGGACCTTCTTCAGGTCGTCCGGGTTCGTGCCCTCCATGTCGATGGTGAAGTCGTACTTCGCGTTGCCGAAGAAGTCGAGGTAGTTCTTGACCGGCTTCTTGTCCGCTCCCTTGCCCAGGTCGGCGGGGCCGGACTTCTCCGTGCCGTCCTGGTTGTACGCGTGCGGGGGCCGATCGGGGTCGAAGAACTGGGCCGACGCCTCCGGGCTGTGCCCCAGCGCCTCCAGGAAGCTGACCACCGGGTCGTAGCCGGCGCCGTTGACCCCGGAGGGGTTGAAGAGGTTCTTGCCGTAGCCGTTCAGCTGCCGGGTCTGGTTGAAGAAATCCGGATCCTTGGCATGGATCTGCGTGGCGTGCTCGGCGATCGGGACCAGGAACTTGGGGTCGTAGTTCCCGTACCGCATGATGCCGCCGAGCAGCTGGTACCCGTACGGCGGGTGCTGGTCGTACTTCGCGAGCGGGATGTGCTGGGTGCCCAGCTTGCGCAGGTCCTGCGCGAAGCTGTCGGGCAGGTGGGGCTCGCTCTTGGAGTTGGTGGCGGTGGCGAGGTTCAGTCCCAGGTTCTTCTGGAGCTCCTGGACGTCCTTGAGCCGCTGCTCGTCGAGCTTCGAGTAGTCGTACGTGTCCGTGGACATGTACCCGAAGAACTGGAGCGCGCCCTTCGGGCCGAGTGCCTCGTAGAAGTCCTTGGAGAACTCCGGGACCTTGGCGTTGTCCGCCAGCAGTTCGTTGAGCTCGACGAGCTCGGCGTGTGTCAGGTCCCGGCCCTTCTTGGCGAGGTCTGCGGCATGGCCGGCCTGCTCGGCGTCGAGGCCGGCGTACTTGGGTCCGCTGAAGTCGTGGCCGTCGGTGACGTTGGCGGCGAGCAGGCGGGCCAGCGACTGGTCGACGTCGTCACAGTTGTCGATGATGTCGTCGATCTTCTTCTGCCACAGCCCGCGGTTCTCCCGGATGGACTGCTGGTAGTCGGGATCGTGGCGCGCCGCGTTCCGCTCCCCCTCGGTGGCGAGCGGGGTGGGCGAGACCTTGCCGTCAGCGCTCACCTGGAAGCCGGCCGCGGGCGCCTCCTCGGTCGCGATCTTCGTTAACTGCTCCCTGGACGATTTGAAGACCCCGAGGCCCTCGGTCAGGGCGCTGTGGATGCCCCTGGCCTCCTTGGCCGCGTCCTCGAACTCCTTGGCCGTCTTGTCGACGAACCCTCGCGCCACGCCGGCGGTGACACCGCTCCACTGGGCCTTGTCCGACTTGGCCTTCATCCCGTTGCGGGCGGACTCGGCCAGTTCGTCGAGCTTGTCGGCCATCGCCTTCCAGTCGGTGACGGCCGTCTGCAGCTTGTCGGCGGGTGCGTTGAGCACGTTCTCGTACGTCAGCATCGTGGGCCTACTTGAGGTACTTGTCGATGGCGGAGGCCGTGAAGTCGGCTTGGAGCTGCTGCTCGTCCTTGGCATGGGAGGAGAGCGAGTAGTTCAGTCCGTTGGACACGTTCGCGCAGGCGGCGACCAGGGTCTTCACCTGGCTCTCCCATGCGGTGTTGGCCTTGGCCAGAGCGGCACCGCTGGCGAAGCTCTCCTTGGAGAGCGCACCGGCCGCCTCGGCCGAGGATGCTGCGGCGTGCTTGCCGTCGGTCAGGAGCCGGGAGTGCAGCTTGTAGGCCTCGGTCCCGATGCCGCCGATGTGGTCCTGGTTGATCTCGAGATCACCGCTGCCGGCCCCGCCACCGCCGGGGTCGGTCGGGACGTGGTTGAGGCGCATCGAGACGTTGGCCGCGGCGGTGGCACGCGCGGTGGACCATTCTTCGTCGAACGACATCGCGTGCATTTCTCCTTGTGTCACATCAGCGTCTAACACGTTGAACTGTGCTTGTGGTTACGGCTCCGGCAGTGAGCAGGCAGGCTCCCATCCCGGGGACGGCCCGGGGAAGGAAGCTGCGGGTGACTGTCTGGTTCTGTACGCGGGGTGCGGATGCGGGGGCCGGTTTGCGTCAGCCCGGGGCCGGTGAGGCGGGTGAGGTGGGTGAGGTGGCTGTCGCCTCGGCCGCTGCGAGGTCGGGGCGCGGGAAGGCGTCCGGGGGACTGGGACGCCGGGGGGGGCTGGCAGCGCGATGGGCGGGGCGTACGACTCCGCAGCCGGCGTGGTCACTTGGTGGTCGGTCCAGCCGGGATGCGCGGACCGGAGCAGGGCGGCGGGCGGGCCCGCCCCGTCGCCGGCCGCGGGGAAGATGAGCCTGCCCTTGTGCAGGGCGTACCGGACGGCTGTGTCGAGTTTCTCGCTCTGACCCGGCCCACCTATGGAGTCCACCGCGAAGCGGATCGCCTCGGTGATCGGCTGATGGAAGCGCGTGGTTTCCGCCGTCTTCGGGGACGCGGGTGGGGTGGATTTGGCCCCTGAGGCCCGATCGCTTGCCGGTGCCCGCGCTCAGGGCTGCGATATCAGGGCGGCGATACCGGTGTCGTGGTCGTCGGAGTCGGCGCGCTCGTCGCCGTCGCACCCGTGGGAGACCTCCCCGCCCAGGACCACCTGGCCCTCGAGTTCGGGGATCCGGCCGAGGCCGGTGTCCATGACGCCCTTGCCGGTGCTGGTCTTCCAGGTGTCGATCGCCTTCATGGCAACGAGATGCCATGGCTGGGGCCGAACGTCTCAGCACGGGCCGTCGAGGGGACCCCGGCCGGCAGGAGACCTACCCAGGCCGAGGTCGTCCCGCGCCTCTGCATCGGGCGTTGTCAGGCGTTCCTGCGCCGGACCACGACCGCCGTGACGGCTCCTCCGATGAGGACACAGGCCCCCAGGCCGAGCCCGATCCAGAGGAGGCTGCCGCCTCCGTCCTTCTTGGCCTCTGCCTGGGGCGCACTGGACTGGGGCTTCTTGCCGTCGGCCGACGGGGCCGGCGAATTCTTCCCGTCCGCCGCCGCCAGGTCGGGAAGCGGGAAGACATCCGCGGGACCGGGGTCACCGGGCGTGGGCACGGCGATCCGGGGCCGGATGATGCCGTAGCCGATGTAGTCGTTGCGCGGAGCGCCGTCGGTCGGCTTGCCGGCGGTGTTCAGGAGGACCCGCAGAACCTGGTTGTTGGTCCAGTCGGGGTGCGCGGACCAGAGCAGGGCGGCGGATGCGGAGGCGAGGCCCGACGCGTCACTGGTGCCGTGGGTCTTGCACAGCCCTGTCTTGCCCTTGCAAGCGGTGACGATGTCGATGCCCGGAGCAGAGAGGTCTACCTGCGGGCCGTGCTGTGACTCCTTGGTCGGCTCACCCTTGACATCCACTGCGCCGACGCCGACCACTCCGGGCGTCGCAGCGGGGTATTCGACCTCGTTTAGCGTATCTCCGGAGTTGCCAGCAGCGGCGAAGATCAGCTTGCCCTTCGAAAGCGCGTACTTCACCGCCTCGGTACGCTCCCGATCCGACTCTGGCTTGCCGGACCTACCCATGGAGATATTGACGATCTTGGCGTCCGAGTCCGCCGCGTATCGAATGGCCGCAACCAAGGACGGGGTGTTGTCCCCTTCCAGCAAATTGGGCACACGGATCGGGAGGATCTTGGCGCCGGGTGCAAGTCCGTAGGCACCATCCCCACTCGGGTGCTTTCCGGTACCGGCGATGAGCGCCGCCATGCCGGTGCCATGGCCGTCGTAATCGTTGTCTTTGTCACCCGCGGCATCGCCAACGGGAAAGACCGCGCCGGGAAGGACCTGCCCCTCAAGTTCTGGAATGCGATTAACGCCGGAGTCGATCACCGCGACGGTGACCCCCTTGCCGTTGCTGATCTTCCAGATGTCGTCGGCCTTCATGCTGTCGAGATGCCATTGCTGCGAGCGAATGGTCTCCGCATGGGCCGGGGTCGCGGCGACCCCGGCCAGCAGCAGGCCTACCAGGGCCGCGGTCGCCTTGCGCATGTGCATCTCGTACAACGTCCGTTCTGCTCAGTCGATCACCGGCGGAGCAACACGACGGTCGCCCTGCCAGGTCTCTTCGTCCTCGACCAGGTAATCGGGGCGTTCGCCGCCCTGGTCCTCACGTCGCCTGCCCGGAGCATGCGTACCCGCACCCGCGTGGCCCATGGCACCACCGCTGTTGCGTGCGAGACCCGAGCCGCCCTGGGTGAACGGCTGACCGCCGGTGGCCATGCGTCCGCCGGTCACAGCCTGGCGGCCGCCCACGATGCCGCCCGGCTCCGAGGCCAGCCGGCGTGCCGCAGGGGAACCGCTCACGCCGCCGGCGTGGCCACCGCCACCACCGTGCGGACCACCCATCATGCCGCGGCCGGTCTGCGTGCCTTCGGTGCCGATGACCGTGCCGCGCGGGATACCCGTGTTGGGGCCGCTGGTCGGCACTTGGCGGCCGCCCATGATGCCGGAATCCCGCGGGGGCAGGCCTGCGATCGGGGTGACCTTAGTGAGGCCGTTACCGCCGGGACCGAGGTTCGGCAGCTGACCGGGACCGAGGCCGGGAACCGTCTTGCCGGTGATCGGCGGGAGCCCCACGGGCGGGAGGGGAGCGACGGGGCCGGGTCCGGGGCCCACAGGGAGGTTGGGGACCGGCGTGCCCGTCGTCGGAGGCAGGGTCGTCGTGGGCGGCGGCAGGGTCGCAACGTGGTCGAGGTCCACGTCCACGTCACGGTCCGGGAGCCCGGGAAGGGACGTGGGCCCTGTCGTCTGGGGCGTAACGGCGTCCGCCTTCGACTGATGCCCCGGCATCCAGCCCGGCTCGTTCTCAGAGCGACTGCCACCAGGGTCAGACGGCGCGTATGCCGTGTGGTTCCCCGATCCCGAACTGCCCCCCGGACGAGCCATGTCCTCTTGGCCATAGAGGCGGTCCGGAACAAACCTCGCCGGCGGCGGCGGGAACGTCGGGATCTCCGCCTTGTTCATCTCGCCGTACGACAGCTCGTACGACTGCGCCAGGTTGTTCATCAACCTGATGGACTCTCGGTGGTCCGCGTTGAGCTTGCTCTGCTCCTGCTGGGCAATCTGCTGCGCGTCCGGGTCGTTGTGCGCCTTGCGAGCCGCTTCCAGGTTCTCGGCGGACTTCGTGTCGTAGGCGGGCATGTCCCGCGCCTCGATCATCTTCTGGACGGTGTCACCCATCCACTTGGCGCCCGTCGCGCTGTATTCGCTCAGCCGCAGCGTCGCGTTGCCGGCCCGGCCCACCCACTCCTGGAAGGCCGTGGCCGCTTCGCCCTCCCAGCCGGTGACCCGGTGGTTCTTGAGCTTCTCCGCGATCTTCGCGATGTCCTCGGACGCCTTCTGCAGGCGGTCAGCCCGATCCTTGACCGCAGTCGGGTCCAGCGAGGCCCTCATCTCGCGCAGTTTCTGGTGCGAGTAGCCCTCAAAATTCGTTGCCATCAGTATTTACCCCCCGTCGCGGGGCCAGCGTGCTTCGAGGCCGCCAGCTTGCGCTGCTCCTCCGGATACGGGTCGCGCTCCAGCACGTACTGTGCCTCTGCCTGCTTGGCGATGGCGGCCATTCGGCGCCTGGTGTCGTCGTCCACCCCGGCAAAGCCCTTGCCCGCCGTCAGGATCGCGATGCCCAGGCCCTCGATCTGCTCCGCCAGGCCCTTCGAGAGTTTCTGCAGCTCCGTGATGACTGTGCCGTACGACTTGAAGAGGGCGTCCGCCTCAGGGAAGCCGGTGCCGAGCTTGCCCGCCGGCAGGGTGTCGTCCGCCAGCTTCTTGTGGTCCGCGTGCGAGCCGGTGAGGTCGTCCAGCAGGTCCTTCACCATGTTCTGGTATTGCGTCAGCGTGTCGTATTCGACCTTCAGCGCTGCCGCTTTCTCCTGCGACGCAGCCTGCGCCCGGATCGCATCCGCCAGACCCGCATTCATGCCGCCCAGCCCCAACAGGCCCGGCGCCTTCTCCTCTGCCACGATGGCCTCCCCGACTCCCCGAAATCCCCGGGGTCGCGGCGTATCCGCCGCGGCCCCTCCCCGTTCGCACCCGTTCAATCGCGCACGTACTACGTCTTACCGATCACTCTAGCGACCGGTACCGACAGTCCCAAGCTCGGGGTTGCACGTGCAATGGGGGTCACACGGTCATGAGTTGGGCGCCGCGACCGCCGCCGAGGGGCGGATCGGGAGCCTGTTGACCGGGCGGCCCGTGGCCGACCGTACCGCCGAGGCTACCGCCGCCGGGGTCGTCACCACAGGGATCGCGCTGGCCGCTTTCGCCCCGAACGGGGCCACCACGTCCCGCTCTTCGACCAGTTTGACGATGCGGACCACCGGGGCGTCCAGCGACGTCGGCAGCGCATAGCCCGTCAGGTCGGGGTGGCGGATCAGGCCCGAGGCCGAGCGGAGGTTCTCCGTCAGCGCCGCGCCCACGCCCTGCGTGACGCCCGCTTCGATACGGGCCTCCAGCTGGCGGGGGTTGAGGATGCGGCCCACGTCCTGGGCCACCGCCAGCTCCACCACCCGTACCGAGCCCAGCTCGATGTCCACGTCCACCACCGCGCGGATCGCGCAGAAGGCCAGGCCCACGAAGGCGTCGCCCTGGCCGTCGCCGTCCAGGGGCTCCGTCGGGTGGGGGCGGCACTGGGCCGTGGCCCAGAGTTCCTTGCCCGCCATGGCTTCCGCGACCGACATCGAGAACGCCCCGTCGTACGAGGTGATCCGGCCGTCCTGGATCTGGAGGAGTTCCGTCGACATGCCCAGCTTGTGGGCCATCGGCTGGAGAAGTTGGGTGCGGACCATTTTGGCCGCCCGCTCGACCGCGCCTCCGCTCACCCACGTGTGGCGGCCGTGCGCAGCCGGGCCCGCCGGCGGCTGGTCGGTGTCGACCGGGGCCGTCACCACCTCGTCCACGCCCAGCGTCTCCTGGACGATCTGGCGGGCGAGGGTGGAGAAGCCCTGGCCGGTGTCCACCGCCGCGCAGATGACCGTCGCCGACCCGTTGACGACCTTGACCGTCGCCGTCGAGACCTCGTCCGTTCCCTCCGCGCCGAGCATGTGGACCATGCCCACGCCGTACCCGACGCCGCGGCGCACCGCGCCCGGCTCGCCCGCGCCCTCCGGGCCGCCCGGCAGCAGCCACTCGTCCTCCGGGGTGTCCTTCGGGAGGGAGGGGAGTTCGAAATCGCGTACCGCGCGCAGGAGCTCGGCCACGGGGGCCGGGCAGGTGACCGTCTGGCCCGTGGGGAGCAGGTCGCCCGTCGCCAGGACGTTGCGCAGGCGCAGTTCCGCGCCGTCGATGCCGAGCGCAGCGGCCAGTTTGTCCATCTGGCCCTCGTACGCGGCGCAGACCTGCATGGCGCCTTCGCCCCGTACGTGGCCCGACGGCGGGTTGTTCGTGCGGACCGCCCAGCCTTCCACGAAGGCGTGCGGGACCACGTACGGGCCGCACGCGAAGGCCACCGCCGCGGCCAGGGACTCGGAGGACGAGTCCGCGTACGCGCCCGCGTCCATCAGGATCTGGGCCTCGACCTTGACCAGGCGGCCGTCCGCGTCCGCGTGGTGGCGGTAGCGCAGCAGCGTCGGGTGGCGGTGGGTGTGGCCGAGGAAGGACTCCTCGCGGGTGGCGGCCAGCTTCACCGGGTGGCCGGTCCGCAGGGCCAGCAGGCCCAGCGGCAGCTGGAAGGCCGCGTCCTCGCGGTCGGCCGTGGCGCCCGGGACTCCGGTGACGACGACGCGGACGCGGTCGGGTTCGAGGCCGAAGCACGCCGCCGCCAGGTCGCGGTCCAGGTGCGGGTCGGTGGAGGCGGTGTAGATCTCCACGCCGCCGTCGGGCCGCGGCACGGCCAGCCCGGCCTCGGCGCCGATGGGCGCGGGGTCCTGGCGGCCGATCCGGTACAGGCCGTCGACGACGACCTCGCCGGTGGCCTCCGGGTCGCCGTAGCGGAGCGGGATGTGCCGGATCAGGTTGCCGTCGGGGTGCAGCGCGGGCGCCCCGAAGGACTGCTCGGGGTCCGTCACCGCGTCGAGCAGCTCGTACTCGACGGCGATCGCGGCGGCCGCGAGGCGCGCGGTGTCCGGGTGGTCGGCGGCGACGGCGGCGATGGGCTCGCCGTGGTGGCGTACGACGTCGTGCGCGAAGACGGGCCGGTCGGCGATCCGGCGGCCGTGCGTGGTCGCGCCGGGGACGTCGGCGTGGGTGACGACGGCGCGTACGCCGGGCATGGCGGCGGCAGCGGAGGTGTCGACGGAGAGGATGCGGGCGTGGGCGTGCGGGGAGCGCAGCACAGCGGCCCAGAGCAGGCCCTCGGCCCACAGGTCGGCGGCGTAGGGGAAGGTGCCCTCGCTCTTGGCGCGCGTGTCGGCGGCCGGTACGGAGGCTCCGATTCCGCGCGGTACCTCCTGCTCGCCGGCCTCGGGCGGCGCGGCGGCCGAAGCGCTCGTGGAGACCGTTACCGTCGCCGTGGCCGTGGCCGTGGCCGCGTCGTGCCCGCTCACGCCATGCCTCCGTGGTGGTGGATCCCGCCCTCGCCGGGCGGCGCCTGGTGCGGGATGCGCGCCTCCGGGCCGTTCCCGGCACCGTTGCCGAGCCCCGACCCGTCAACGGGCGCAGGCCCGGCCGCCGGGGCGTCGGCCGCGGCCGTCGCCCCGCGCTCCGCGACGACCTCGCGGACGGCCTCGATGACGCCCTTGTAGCCGGAGCAGCGGCAGAGGTTCCCGCACAGGGCCTGCCGGGTCTCCAGCTCGCTGGGGGCGTGGTTGCCCTCCAGCAGGTCGTGGATGGTCATGGCCATGCCCGGCACGCAGAACCCGCACTGCACCGCACCCGACCTGCACAACGCCTGCTGCACGTCCGAAAGTTCCCCGCCGCTGGCGAGCCCCTCCACGGTGCGGACCTCGCTGCTCGCCGCCGTCGCGGCCGGGACCAGGCAGGAGGCCACGAGCCGGCCGTCGACCTGCACCGCGCACGCACCGCATTCGCCCTGCGAGCAGCCGTCCTTGGCGCCGGCGAGGCCGAGGCGCTCGCGCAGCACGTAGAGCAGGGACTCGCCGATCCACGCACCGGTGACGGGCCGGTCGGCGCCGTTGACGCGCAGAACGTAGGAAGCCAGCGGGTGCTCGTGATGGGCGACGGCCTCGGCAGTCGCTTCTTCTTCGTACGTCGGCCCCTCGACCGGGAAACCTCCGGCCGTTCCCGCATCCGGCGCTGCCACAGCGCTGTCGGCGGTGTCCGCACCCGGCGCGGCCGCAGCCCCGGCTTCGCCCGAGCCCGAGCCCGCACCCCCGACCGCCCCGGCCTCCGAACCCACCCCGGCGGCTTCGCCGAGTCCGAGTCCGGGCCCGGGTCCGGAACCGAAGCCGCGCCCGTCCGTGCCGGCGGGCTCCGCCGTGAACCCGTGCTCACCGGGCTCACCGGCCGGCCCGGGCTCCGCCCCGGCGGCGCCGTGGCCGGATGCCGTGAAACCGTGCCCGTTCGTGTCGCCGGGCTCCGCGAAGCCTCCGGTGCCGCCGACGCCGCCGATGCCGTCTGCGCCCGGACCACCCGCGAGGGCGTACTCCGCCGCCGCGACGGCGCTCACCTCGCGCTCCCGCTCCGCGACCGGCTCCGCAGCGCCGGCCGCGCCCGCAGCCCTGGCCGCAGCCACCGCCGGCAGCTCGGGGGCCTCCGCCCCCGGATGCGGCCGCTCCGCCGTGACCGGCGTCGCCGCCGGGCCGTGGGCGGCCTCGATGTCATGCGGAGCCGGATGCGCCGGCTCCCCCTCCGGGAGCGTGCCCACACCGGGCCCGCCCAGCACCCTCGGGCCACGCCCGGGGCCGCCGACGCCGGGGCCGCCGAGCCGCCGCAGGCCCGCGCCCGAGGTGCCCGCGTCGCCCGCGTCCGGCCGCGCCTCGGGCAGCACGCCCGAGCTCATCACGGCACCCGGAACGGCACCCGCAGCGGCCCCAGCAGCGGCACCCGGAACGGCACCCGGACGCGCGGCCGCCAGGGCCTCGAAGTCGGGGTGGGTGGCCCAGGGGGCCGCAGCGCCGCCCGGCAGTGTCGCCGGAGCCTGGCTCCAGTCGGCCTCCAGCCCGCTCCGCCGGAACTCGCCGGTCTCCTCGGGGAGATCCGGGAGGGTCCACTGGCCGGTGGTCACGGGCTCGGAGTCCTGCACGGCCTCCGGGAACCGCCACTCGGCGGTCGCACCGGGATCGTGCCCGGCCTCCGCCGAAGCCGGACCGTGCCCGGCAGCCTGGCCCTGGGCGTGGCCGTGCGCCCGGCCCTGCGCGAGGTCCTGCGCGTGGCCCGAAACCTGCCCCTGCCGCTGATCCGCGAACGCCGCCGCCACCGACGCCGGGATCGGGATCGAGGCCGGGATCGGCCCTGCGACCGGCGCGGCCGCAGCCGCGCCCACGGCACCGCCGGCCCCCGTACCGGCCTGAGGCGTCGTCCCCGCCTCCGGCCACTGCACCGGGATCGTCCACGTCCCCGTCGCCGCCGGATCCGCACTGGCGGAGCCCAGCGGCACGATCATCGGCGGCGGCACGTAGCCGTGCCCGGGCGCCGCGAGCGGCTCACCGGTGCCGAGCGCGTCCAGCATGTCCTGCGGCAGCTTCACGAAGGCCGTCGCGTCGGAGTCGTACTCGCCGCCCTGCGGCACCGGCTCCCAGCCCCAGCCGGCGCCGGTCCGGCCCGCAGGCCCTGCGGGTCCCGCGGGACCCGCCTCCCCCGTCGTTCCGCTCACGTTCTCGTTCTCACTCATGAGGTCAGCGCCCTCCCCAGGGCCCTCCGTGCCAGCACGGCCACCGTCCGCCGCAGATGCAGTACACCGGGAGCCACCGGTTCCCCCTGGTCGGGCACGCAGGCGGCCGCGACGTACTCGCCGAAGGCCTCCAGCGCCTCGGGGGCCAGCGTCCGCCCCCCGTCCCAGTCGATCAGCGAGGCCACCCACTGCTCGGCCTCAAGCGGCCGCAGCGGCATCGGGGCGACCGCGCCGATCGCGCAGCGCACCCCCCGGCGCGCCGGGTCCAGTACGAGCCCCACGGACGCCACGGCGCGCCCCGGCCCCGTACGGCCCGTGGCCTTCAGGAAGACTTGCGGCGCGTGCAGCAGCGGCACCCGTACGAAGCCGATCAGCTCGCCGGGCCGCAGCATCTCGCGACCGGCCAGCAGGTGCGAGACCGGGATCTCCCGGCGCGAGCCGCCCGGGCCGTGGATGACGAGGATCGCCTCCAGCGCGGCCAGTACGGGCAGTGCGTCGCCCGTCGGCGCGGCGGTGGCGATGTTGCCGCCGAGGGTGCCGGCGTTGCGGATCTGCGGGGGCCCGGCGGCGCGTGCGGCCGCGGCCAGCGCGGGGATCAGAGCGGCGAAATCCGGCCGTCCCATCCGCGCGTGGGTGAGCCCGGCGCCGAGCAGGGCGTGCCCGTCCTGGTACTGCCAGCCGCGGATCTCGTTGATCCGGCCCAGGCCCACCAGCGCGGCGGGCCGCAGCAGCCCGGCGTTGACGGCGGCCATGAGGTCGGTGCCGCCGGCGACGGGCACGGCAGCGGGCATGGCGGCGAGCGCCGCCACGGCCTCGTCGAGCGAGGCCGGCAGCGTCACGGACTGCGCCGCCTGCGGCCCCTGAGATGAATGCAGTGCATGCGGTGCGTGCGTGGTCAACCCAGCTGCCCCTTCCCGATGTCCCGGTCCCGGCGCTCACGCCTGTCCGCCGTACGGTACGTGCTCACCGCCGGGACGTGGCAACTCTGGCACATCTTCCCCACCGCCCGGCGCGAGGGTCCGGCGGGCGCCCCCTGAAGCTTCCGGCCGTCCGGTTTCCCCCGTATCCACCGAATCAACCGAATCGGAAGTATTCGCCGAATACACCGAAATCGAGCAAGAGTTCCCGGCAACCCCCAAGTACGAAGGACGTCCCGGAAGCCTCCGGAGTTCCGCGGAAGTCCGGAGGATTCCGAACAGTGCCGAACCGTCCGGAACACCGCACGCGGCCCCCGCGACGCCGCGCAAGGGGCGTGCGAGGGCGCGGGAGGTGCGCGGAAGGGCACGCAAGGGCGCGGAAAGCTTCCGGCCACCGGCCGCCGCCCGCTCCCACCCGCGTCACACGTTCGGGGGCTCCCCTTCGATCGGACGCCCGAGCACCCCGGGCCGCCGCTGCCAGGGCAACGGCCCGCCCGGCGGCCGGTAGTCCACGCCCAGCGCGTCCAGCCGCCGGTAGTGCCCGCACATCCTGGCCTCGAAGCCCGCGTAGTCCCGCTCCGCCGGCTCCGGCAGCCGGGACCACGCCACCTCCGCGAAGGCCGCCAGCCGGGGGAACACCTGGTAGTCGACCCGGCCCTGGTTCTCCATCACCTCGGTCCACACGTTGGCCTGCGCGCCCAGCACGCGGGCCGCGGCCTGCGGCGACAGCTTCGGCGGCACCGGCTCGAAGCGGTACACGTCCTCCAGCGAGCGCACGTACCCGATCGGCATCGGCTCGCCGGGGCCGCCCGCCTGACGGTGGTCCAGGTACACCTGCTGCTCCGGGCACATCACCACGTCGTGCCCGGCCTCGGCGGCGGCGATCCCGCCCGCGTACCCGCGCCAGGAGGACACCGCGGCCCCCGGCGCGAGCCCGCCCTCCAGGATCTCGTCCCATCCGATCAGCCGCCGCCCGCGCTCCGCGAGCCAGCCGTCGAAGTGCCGGATGAACCAGGACTGCAGCCCGTCCTCCCCGTCCACCCCCAACTCCCGGATCCGCTCCTGCGCGAGCGCCGACGCGCGCCACTGCCCCTTGGGGCACTCGTCGCCGCCCACGTGCACGAACGGGGAGACGTCCGCCGGGAACAGCTCCAGCAGCTCCTCGAACACGCCCTCGTAGAAGCGCAGTACGGCCTCGGTCGGCGCGAGCACGTTCTCGCTGATCCCCCAGTCGTCCCACACCTCCAGTGCGGCGGTGTCCACGACGTCGGTGTTCCCCAGCTCCGGGTACGCGGCGATCGCGGCCTGCGAATGCCCGGGCACGTCGATCTCCGGGACCACCCGGACGTGCCGCTCGGCGGCGTACGCGACGATCTCGCGGATGTCGTCCTGCGTGTAGAAGCCGCCGTGCGGGGTCTCGTTCCACAGCGGCGAGGCCCGGTGCCCCCAGCGGCTGCGCGGCCGCCACGCACCGACCTCGGTGAGCCGCGGGTGGCGCTTGATCTCGACCCGCCAGCCCTGGTCGTCCGTCAGGTGCAGGTGCAGCACGTTGAGCTTGTGCGCGGCGAGCAGGTCGATGTACCGCAGCACGCCGTCCTTCGGCATGAAGTGCCGGGCCACGTCGAGCATCATCCCGCGCCAGCCGAACCGGGGCCCGTCCTGGACGCCTCCCACCGGCAGCCGCCGGCCGCGGCCCGGCGCGATGGGCGCGCGCCGGTAGGCCTCGGGCCCGAGCAGCTGACGCAGCGTCTGCGCGGCGTAGAAGAGGCCCGCCGGGTCGGCGCCTTCGAGCAGCACCCACCGCTGCGTGACGTGCAGCTCGTACGACTCCGCGCCGACGCTGCGCGCGAGCTCGGGGCGGAGCACCAGCCGGATCACCGCGCGCTCGCCGTACGTCTCCCCCGCGGCCGGCGCGGGCAGCTCCCAGCCGGTGGCGGCGCCGAGCTCGCGGCGCAGCCAGCGGGCGGTGCCCTCGGCGCCGGGGCCGACGTCGAGCAGCGGATCGTCCAGCACGCACGTGCCGGCGTCGCGGGCGAATCGCGCGTACCGCGGCTCCGGAATCAACTCGGGCATGACCTCGGCCCCTCCACCGTCCGGGCGTTGCAGGATGCGCAACGCGCGTTTCGCAGGGCGCGCCTGGCGCCAGCGTTGCCGCAGACCCTAGCCCTCCCCCCGGGCACGGCAAAGGCCCCCGGACGCACACCGGCGCGTCAGGGGGCCTTCGAGGGCCTTGGTCCTGCCGAAGAGGGGACCGGACGGACCGGACCTACTTGTCCTGGCCGCCCTTGTCCTTGTCCCCGCCGGGACCCATCGACTCGTAGATCTCCTTGCACATGGGGCAGACCGGGTACTTCTTCGGGTCCCGGCCCGGCACCCAGACCTTGCCGCAGAGCGCGACGACGGGGGTCCCGTCGAGGGCGCTCGCCATGATCTTGTCCTTCTGGACGTAGTGGGCGAAGCGCTCGTGGTCGCCGTCGCCGTGGGACACCTGCGGCGTCGGCTCTACGAGGGTCCCCGTACCAGTCCCGCGCCCGGGCTCAAGAGTGCTCATAAAAGCCAGGGTACCGACCCCCGCGCGGGTCAGTTGAGCGACGGGTCGTCCGGATAGGTGGCGACCATCGCGAGCTCGCTGCGCTGGCGGCGCAGCACCGCGCGCCACAGCCTTTCCGGGTCCGGGAAGGACACGTCCCCCGGCTCGGACTCCACGACGTACCAGGCGCCGTCGCCGAGCTCGACCTCCAGCTGGCCCGGGCCCCAGCCCGAGTATCCGGCGAAGATCCGCAGCGAGCCCAGGGCCGCGGCGAGCAGCTCCGGCGGGGCCTCCAGGTCGACCAGGCCGATCGCCCCGTACACGCGGCGCCATCCGAGTGGCCCTTCCTCGCCCGGGATGACCGCCACCCCGAGGGCCGAGTCCAGGCCCACCGGGCCGCCCTGGAAGACGACCCCCGGATCGCCGGCCAGCGTCGCCCAGGGCAGCAGGATGTCGCCGACGCCCACGGGGGTGGGCCGGTTGAGGACCACGCCGAGCGAGCCCTGCTCGTCGTGGTCGAGCAGGAGCACCACCGCGCGGTCGAAGTTCGGATCCGCGAGGGCGGGGGTGGCCACGAGCAGCCGCCCTGTGAGGGAGGACACCTCGGTCATGCCGACATGATCTCGCACAATCGCCCTTCAGGGGGAGCGGGCGAAGGGATCGGATCGCACGCAGCTCAGGGCGCACGGCAGCAGGAAGGAGCGCGCGGCGCCGGTACGGGCGGAATGCGACACTCCGCCATGGGGCGGGCACTGAGGGTGTTGTGGCTAATTCATGACAGTCCTACGGCCGCGTCGCCCTTACGAACAAGGGGGTCCTGCCCCTTACCCTTTTCCCTGGCCCCCTGCCCACCCTCCTCTGGCTTCGCCGGGGGAGCCCCTCTCCGGAACGCGAGATTCATGACCGGCACAGACAGAGACGACGTACTACTTGTCCATGGCGGTACCCCGCTCGAGGGCGAGATCCGTGTCCGCGGTGCGAAGAACCTCGTGCCCAAGGCCATGGTCGCCGCTCTGCTCGGCAGCGGACCCAGCCGGCTCCGCAACGTTCCCGACATCCGCGACGTCCGGGTCGTGCGCGGGCTGCTCCAGCTGCACGGGGTGACCGTGCGCCCCGGCGAGGAGCCGGGCGAGCTGGTGCTCGACCCGACGCACGTCGAGAGCGCGAACGTTGCGGACATCGACGCGCACGCGGGCTCGTCGCGCATCCCGATCCTGTTCTGCGGCCCGCTGCTGCACCGCCTCGGCCACGCGTTCATCCCGGGCCTCGGCGGCTGCGACATCGGCGGCCGGCCGATCGACTTCCACTTCGACGTGCTCCGCCAGTTCGGCGCGACCATCGAGAAGCGCGAGGGCGGCCAGTACCTGGAGGCCCCGCAGCGCCTTCGCGGCTGCAAGATCCGCCTGCCCTACCCCTCGGTCGGCTCGACCGAACAGGTGCTGCTGACGGCCGTCCTGGCCGAGGGCGTCACCGAGCTCAGCAACGCCGCGGTGGAACCGGAGATCGAGGACCTCATCTGCGTCCTGCAGAAGATGGGCGCCATCATCTCCATGGACACCGACCGGACCATCCGGATCACCGGTGTGGACCGTCTCGGCGGCTACAACCACAAGGCGCTCCCGGACCGTCTGGAGGCCGCGTCCTGGGCTTCCGCGGCGCTCGCGACCGGCGGCAACATCTACGTGCGCGGCGCGCAGCAGCGCTCGATGATGACCTTCCTGAACACGTACCGCCGCGTCGGCGGCGCGTTCGAGATCGACGACGAGGGCATCCGCTTCTGGCACCCGGGCGGCCCGCTCAACGCGATCGCGCTCGAGACGGACGTGCACCCCGGCTTCCAGACCGACTGGCAGCAGCCGCTGGTGGTGGCCCTGACCCAGGCCGCGGGCCTCTCGATCGTCCACGAGACGGTCTACGAGTCCCGGCTGGGATTCACCTCGGCCCTCAACCAGATGGGTGCACACATCCAGCTGTACCGGGAGTGCCTGGGCGGCAGCGCCTGCCGCTTCGGCCAGCGCAACTTCCTGCACTCGGCGGTCGTCTCCGGCCCGACGAAGCTGCAGGGCGCCGACCTGGTCATCCCCGACCTGCGCGGCGGGTTCTCGTACCTGATCGCGGCGCTGGCGGCCGAGGGCACCTCGCGGGTCCACGGCATCGACCTCATCAACCGCGGCTACGAGAACTTCATGGAGAAGCTCGTGGAGCTGGGAGCCAAGGTCGAACTCCCGGGCGGCGACCTCGTCTGAGGCGCTTGCCGAGGCGTGTTCGAGGCGGGCGCCCCCGAGGGGGGCGCCCGCCTCTCGCGCCGCCGGCCCCGCAAGGGCCCGCCAAGGCCCTGCAAGGGCCCCTGGACAGGCCGAAGGGCGGCCACCCACCCGGGTGGCCGCCCTTCGGCGTTCTCTGCGTACTGCTGCCGTCCCGAGGGCCTTTGCGGCCCTCGGCACAAGGGCGGACTACTTGCCCTTGGCGGCTTCCTTGAGCTTGGAGCCCGCGGAGACCTTCACGCTGAAGCCGGCCGGGATCTGGATGGGGTCGCCGGTCTGCGGGTTGCGCGCGGTGCGAGCGGCACGGTGGGTGCGCTCGAAGGTCAGGAAGCCGGGGATGGTGACCTTCTCGTCGCCCTTGGCGACAATCTCGCCGACGGTCTCGGCGAGCGCGGCCAGAACGGCGTCGGCGTCCTTGCGGGTCACCTCGGCGCGCTCGGACAGAGCGGCCACCAGCTCACTGCGGTTCATGTTGTACTCCCGTGTTCAACTTGCCTTAGAGGCGTGAGATCGAAGCCGATGCTGCCAGGGCCCTCGGACAGTCCCCGGACCCGGGTCTGAACGTCAGACCCTCTCGCCCGGTTACGCATCCTGCCCCCACCAGCGGCGGGAAAGCCAATCCGGCACCCGCCAGGGTCACACGAAAAGCGCCACAGTCACGCCGCGGTGACGCTCCGTCCGCACTTGGTGGATGCGGACCGCGGACCTCGCGGGCATCCCCGCAACCCTAGAGGCGGCCCGGCGGGCCCGCATCTCGCGACGCGCCGGGATCGGCAAGCCGTGAGGGCCGTCACAGCGGCCCTCACGCCCCTTGCCGGACCCCGCGTCAGATCGCCGAGGCGGCCTTGCGGACGGCTCCGGCGACCGCGCCGGCCACCTTGTCGTTGAAGACCGACGGGATGATGTAGTTCGCGTTCAGCTCGTCCTCGCCGACGACGTCCGCCAGCGCGCTCGCCGCGGCCAGCATCATGTCCGTGTTCACCGTGCGGGACTGGGCGTCCAGCAGGCCGCGGAAGACACCCGGGAAGACCAGCACGTTGTTGATCTGGTTCGGGAAGTCGGAGCGGCCGGTGGCCACGACGGCGGCGGTCTGGCGGGCGATGGCCGGGTCCACCTCGGGGTCCGGGTTCGCGAGCGCGAACACGATCGCGCCCTCCGCCATGGCGGCCACGTCCTCGCCGGACAGCACGTTGGGGGCCGAGACGCCGACGAACACGTCCGCGCCGACCACGGCCTCCTTCAGAGTGCCCGTGTAGCCCTCGGGGTTGGTGTTGTCGGCGATCCAGCGCAGCGGGGAGTCGAGGTCCGCGTCGACCAGGTCGGGGCGGTCCGCGTGCACGACACCGTGGATGTCGGCGCTGACGACGTTCTTGACGCCGGCCGCGAGGAGCAGCTTGAGGATGGCCGTACCGGCCGCGCCGGCGCCCGACATGACGACCTTGACGTCGCCAACTGCCTTGCCCACCACGCGAAGTGCGTTGGTGAGGGCGGCGAGGACGACGATGGCGGTGCCGTGCTGGTCGTCGTGGAAGACGGGGATGTCGAGGGCCTCGCGCAGGCGGGCCTCGATCTCGAAGCAGCGCGGCGCGGAGATGTCCTCGAGGTTGATGCCGGCGAAGCCCGGGGCAATCGCCTTGACGACGGCGACGATCTCGTCGGTGTCCTGGGTGTCCAGGCAGATCGGCCATGCGTCGATGCCGGCGAAGCGCTTGAAGAGGGCCGCCTTGCCCTCCATGACGGGCAGTGCGGCCATGGGGCCGATGTTGCCGAGGCCCAGGACGGCAGAGCCGTCCGTCACGACTGCGACGGAGTTGCGCTTGATGGTGAGGCGGCGCGCGTCCTCGGGGTTCTCGGCGATGGCCATGCATACGCGGGCGACGCCCGGGGTGTAGATCATCGAGAGGTCGTCACGGTTGCGGATGGGGTGCTTGGACGCCATCTCGATCTTGCCGCCGAGGTGCATCAGGAAGGTTCGGTCGGAGACCTTGCCGAGGCTGACGCCCTCGATCCCCCGGAGCTTGCCGACGATCTCGTCGGCGTGCGCGGTGGAGGTCGCGGCGATGGTGACGTCGATACGGAGCTTCTCGTGACCGGAGGCGGTCACGTCGAGGCCGGTGACCGACCCACCGGAAGACTCCACGGCGGTGGTGAGCTGGGAGACCGCGGTTCCGCTCGCGGGCACTTCCAGGCGGACCGTCATCGAGTACGAGACGCTGGGCGCCGTTGCCATGGCCGTGTTCCTCTGTTCTGTCCCTGGTTCTTCTGTACACACAGGGTCCCGCTGCACGCCGGGTGCGGCAGGACCTGTTGTCCGATCGTCCCACCTACCAGCCAGTACAAGGTAACCAGCTACAAATTTCGGAAAGACACTTCCACCATACGAGATAGGCGGGGGTGCGGGGAAGCGTAGCCGCGTACGAAAAAGGTCCGCGCCCCTCGGTGACCGAGGGGCGCGGACCTGTATGAACGTCTATGACACCGACCCGCCATGCTCGCCTCGCGGCAAGTGGTCGCTCTAAGCGACGAAGGTTGGGCCCGGGGGCTTGGATCGAGTCGGTGCCGTACCCAGGCTAACAAAGGATCGCCGGAAGCGATCCCCCTCCAGGGGCTTGACCTCGCCCCACCACGCCGTTGGCTGCGAGCCATCCGGTCGTACGGGGCGAGTTCGGCAGGACTAAGCGCGGACTAAGCGCGGACTAAGCGGCCTCGGGGAAGTGGGGTTTCGTTTTCGCGTCGTCCGGTGCGGTGCATCGCAAGGCGGAGCGGCACGCTTGTACTGGACGTACCAGGGTGCTGCGACAACGCGGCGAGGCACCGTGCCGGGCGGCGCGGGGGCGTGCCCCACTTCTCCGAGACCGCTTACGGCTTCAGCAGCGCGGGGACGCCCGCCGCGTCGGGCTCGTCACGGCCCGTCGAGACCACCGTCAGCTGCTGCGTCGCGCGGGTCAGGGCCACGTACAGGACGCGCAGTCCCGCCGGGGACTCGTCCCCGATCTCCGCCGGGGAGACGACCACCGTGGCGTCGTACTCCAGGCCCTTCGCCTCGAGGCTGCCGAGCGCCACCGCCCGCTCCCCCAGGTCCGCCAGCCAGCCCGCGGCCTCCGCGCGCCGGTCCATGGCCACGACCACGCCGACCGTGCCGTCCACCTGCTCCAGCAGCCGCCGGGTCTCCTCCCGGACCGCCGCGCCCAGATCGGCCCCGGCAGCCGTGAAGCGGGGCTCCAGACCGGTGGAGCGGACCGCCGTCGGCGGCTCCATGCCCGGCATCGCCAGCCGCAGCACCCGCGCCGCGACCTCCGCGACCTCTGCCGGGTTGCGGTAGTTCACCGTCAGGGTGAACCGTCGGCGGGGCCGGGACCCCAGGGCCTCGTCCCGCGCCGCGGCGGCCTCGTCCGGGTCCGTCCACGAGGACTGCGCCGGGTCGCCGACCACCGTCCACGTGCCGTGCCGGCCGCGGCGGCCCACCATCCGCCACTGCATCGGCGTCAGGTCCTGCGCCTCGTCCACGATCACGTGCGCGTACTCGGTGCGCTCCGCCGCGATCCGCTCCGCCCGCTCCCACTGGGTCTCCTCGCGGGTCGGCATCAGCTCCTCCAGCCCGCTGAGCTGGTCCAGCGGGTCGAGCTGCCGCTTGCGCCTGGGCCGCGCCGGCGCGCCGAGCAGCAGCTGGAGCTCGTCCAGCAGCGCCACGTCGTGCACCGACAGCGGACCCTTGCCGTCCGGGCCCACCCGGCGCAGCGAGCGCGCCAGCTGGCGGGTCTCGCGCGGGTTCAGGACCCGCCGCGACCAGCGCCCGAGCCTGCGCTCGTCGGCCATCGCGGCCAGCACCCCGCGCGGGGCCAGCTCGGGCCACCAGGCGTTCAGGAAGTCGATGAACGCGTCCTCGGTGGAGATGTCCTCGTCGAACGCGGAGCGCAGCTCGGCGGCGAGCTCCGGATCGCTGTGCCGGCCGGCCCCGCCGGAGCGGGCGTACAGGGCGTCGAGGAGCAGCTTGCGGGCGCGCGGGCGCAGCAGGTTCACCGGCGCGGTGCCACTGAGCACGTTCTGCCGGATCCTGTTCAGCTCGTCGGCCTCCAGCTCCTGGCGCCGCCCGAAGGCGACGACCCGCAGCCGGTCCGGGGCGTTGCCGAGCTCCAGTGCGCCCCGTACGGCCTTGTGGAGCACCTTGCGCATGCGGGAGGAGCCCTTGATCCGGGCCACGGCCGGTTCGTCGTACGTCGTCGCCTCCGCGCCGTCGACCAGCGAGCCGAGTGCCCGGATGGCGACCTGGCCCTCCTCGCCGAGGGAGGGCAGCACGCCCTCGGTGTACGCGACGAGCAGCGGGGTCGGCGAGACGATCAGGATGCCGCCGGAGTAGCGGCGCCGGTCCTGGTAGAGCAGGTAGGCGGCGCGGTGCAGGGCGACGGCGGTCTTGCCGGTGCCCGGCCCGCCGGCGACCTCGGCGACCGAGGCGGCGGGGGCCCGGATCACCATGTCCTGCTCGGCCTGGATGGAGGAGACGATGTCCCGCATCGAATGCGTACGGGCCCGCCCGAGCGCGGCCATCAGGGCGCCGTCGCCGATGACGGGCAGCTCCCGGCCGTCGAGGAACGCGGTGATCTCGGGGCGCATCAGGTCGTCCTCGACGCCGAGCACCTTGCGGCCCTTGGAGCGGATGACGCGGCGCCGCACGACCCGGCCGGGGTCCTTGGGCGTGGACCGGTAGAACGGCGCGGCGGCCGGCGCGCGCCAGTCGATGACCAGCGGCGCGTAGTCGGAGTCGAGCACGCCGATGCGCCCGATGTGGAGCGTCTCCGCGATGTCGGCGGTGAGGTCCTCGCGGATCGCGTCGTCGGCCGGCTGGACGGAGGTGTACGCGCCGTCCGGGCCGCGCTCCCCGTCCTTGCCGAGGACCAGGTCGATCCGGCCGAAGAGGAAGTCCTCGAACTCGTTGTTCAACCGGTTCAGGTGGATGCCTGCCCGGAAGACCTGCGCGTCGCGCTCGGCGAGCGCGCCGGGCGTGCCGACCTGACCGCGTTTGGCCGCGTCGTTCATCAGGAACTCGGCCTCGTCGATCTTCTCCTCTAGGCGGCGGTACACCTGATCCAGATGCGTCTGCTCGACCGCGATCTCCCGATCGCGGACGGAATCCGCCGTGCTGTCGACAGCGGCATTCTGCGCGGCCACCAAGGCCCCCTTCTGACGTGCATGGGCGACCGTCAACCGTACGCGAATCCGCACCCTGTCCGCACGCCCGTTCCGGTGACCGGGCGAAGATCACTTCCCGGCAGCTACCCGGGACGTGCCGCGAGGACCCTGCGGCGGTGCCGGGCGACCCGCTCGCGGTTGCCGCACAGCTCGCTGGAGCACCATCGCCGCCGGTGCCCGCGCGAAGTGTCCAGGTAGACCCGGGTGCAGCCGTCCCCCTCGCAGGACCGCAGCAGGGCCCGCTCGCCGGGGTCGGTGAGCAGTTCCACCGCGTCCCGGGCGACGGCGGCGAGCAGTGCACCGCACTCCACCCCGCCGCACAACTCCCGTACGAGGTGACCCTCTTGGTCCTGTACGGCACACAGTCCCGGGGGTGGACCGGCGGCCAGCGCGTTGACCCGGGCCAGCGCGCCCTCGTCGGGCCCGTCCGCGGCGAGCTCGGCCCGTACGAGGCTCCCCACGTCGCAGCGCAGCGCCCGGAAGGCCTCCACCCAGTCGGGGCCCACCCGCGCGATCGGCGTCCGGTCGGGCACGAGCCCGGCTCCGGCGAGCCACAGCCGCAGCTCGTCGCCGTCCTGGATCTCCTCGGCGCCCGCGGGGGCCGCGAAGGTGGCCACCAGGTCCAGGCAGACCCGCCCGGAGTCGAACCACATGCCCGTCACCGCCTCTTGCGCCGGACACCCCGTGGGGGCGTGCCTCTCAGAGTGCCGCGCGCCGCTTCGATGCGGAACCCCCCGTACGGGGGCCAGGAAGTCTCCTAGAGGGGCGGGTCGTCGTGCAGGAGCCGCTGGAAGAGGCGGTGGTCGCGCCAGGCGCCGTCGATGTGCAGGTAGCGGGGCGCGAGCCCGTACTGCTCGAACCCGGCCTTGGCCAGGACGCGCTGCGAGGCCACGTTGTCGACCAGGGTCCCGGCCTCGACCCGGTGCAGCCCGAGCTCGTCGCGGGCGATCCGGCAGACCTCCTCCAGGGCGGCGGTGGCCAGCCCCTTGCCGGTCCAGGCCCGGTCGACCCAGTAGCCGACGCCGCCGCTGCGGAAGGGCCCGAGGGAGATGCTGCCGAGGTTGATCGTCCCGACGGGCGCGCCGGTGCCTGCCTCGACGAGCACGTACGGCGCGAGGCGCCCGTCGTCGCGCTCGGCGAGCAGCGCCTCGATACGGGCGACCTGGCCCTCCTTGGTGAAGAACACCTCGGACCGCCACGGCTCGAAGGGCGCCATGTACGCCCGGTTCCGCGTCAGCACGTCGGCCAGCCCCCCGGCATCCCCGACCTCGACGCCCCGCATCTCCACCCCGTCAATGATCACCAGAACAAGCTAGCGAACCCCGCCCGCCGATCCCAGCCCCGCCGGCGATCGAGGCGCTGGGGGCACCTCCCAGCGGTAGCCGGGGGAGGTCCGGGTGCGGAGCCCCGGCAGCGGCGCCGCACCCCACCCCGTTCAACCGGCCGAGCCAGTGGCACACTCCCCCGCATCCAGCGCCAGCCGGTACCCCCTCTTCACCACCGTCTGGATGAGGTTCGGCACGCCCAGCGCCCCCCGCAACCGCGCCATCGCCGTCTCCACGGCATGCTCGTCCCGCCCCGCCCCCGGCAGCACCCGCAGCAGCTCCGGCCGCGCCACCACCCACCCCGGCCTGCGCGCCAGCGCCCGCAGCAGGGCCATCCCCGCCGGCGGCACCGGCCGCAGCTCCGCGTCCACGAGCACCCCGTGCCCCCGGATCTCCACCCGGTGCCCGGCCACCGGCAGCACCCGGGCCCGCCCCGGCAGCTCCTGGCACAGCAGCTGCACGAGCGGGCCCAGCCGGAACCGCTCCGGCTGCACGGTGTCCACCCCGCGCGCCTGCAGCGGCAGCGCGGTCACCGGCCCCACGCACGCCGACAGCACGTCCCCCTGCAGCCCCGCGAGCACCGCGTCCGCCATCCCCCGCTGCTCCGCCCGGGACAGCAGCGAGGCGGCCGCCGGAGCCGAGGTGAAGCTCACCGCGTCGACCCCGCCGCAGGCCACCGCGTCCAGCAGCCGGTCCAGGGGTCCGAGGTCCTCCGGGGCCATCCACCGGTACACCGGGACCACGACCACGTCGGCCCCGCCGGCCCGCAGCGCCTCGACGAATCCGGGCAGCGGTTCCCCGTGCAGCTGGAGCGCGATGCGCCGCCCGGCGACCCCGGCGGTGAGCATCCGCTCGAGCACCTCGGCGAGGGACTCCGACTCCGGGGACCAGGTCTCCACCAGCCCGGCGGCCCGGACGGCGCCCTTCACCTTCGGTCCGCGCGCCAGCAGTTCGCATGCCCGCAGCCGTACGAGCAGCTCCTCGCCGATGCCCCACCCGTCGGCGGCCTCGATCCACCCGCGGAATCCGATCGCGGTGGTGGCGACCACCGTGTCGGGCGCGCAGTGGATCAGTTCCTTCGTGGCGGCGAGCAGTTCGCTGTCGTCGGCCAGCGGCACGATCCGCAGGGCCGGGGCGTGCAGGACGGTGGCGCCCCGCCGGCGCAGCAGGGCGATGAGTTCGTCCGCCCTCCGGGCTGCGGTGACTCCCACGGTGAATCCCGCCAGCGGGCCCGCCGTCGGGGCGGCGGCGGTGTGCGTGTCGTCCATGGTGACCTGCCTTGCCCAGTGGGTCGGTATCACATCGCGCGATCACGTGCCGCGTGAACGGGACCGAGCCTGTCAAGTCGGCGTGTCAGGCTCGGTTCCGTCGTATTTCGTGTCCGTAAACCGCCGTTACACCGAGGTGAGCTGCGGCTTCGCCTCGGCCCCGGCCGCCGGGAGCGCCGCGGGGGCGGGCCGGCGAAGGTATACCGCCCACGTCACCGCGCAGCAGGCCGCGTAGAAGCCGAGGAAGGTGACGAAGGCGGCCGTCCCGGACCCGGAGGTCGAGAACGCCTCCCGGAACACCAGGTTGATGCCGAGTCCGCCGAGTGCGCCCACGGCGCCGATGAGCCCCATGGCGGCCCCGGACAGCCGGCGCCCGTATGCGGCCGCGGCTTCGGCGTCCATGCCCCGCGCCAGCCCCTTGGCCTGGAAGATGCCGGGGATCATCTTGTACGTGGAGCCGTTGCCCAGCCCGCTCAGCACGAACAGCGCCACGAATCCGACGAGGAAGACGGACAGCGACTTCTGGCCGGAGGCGTAGACGACGACCCCGGTCGCGGCGGCCATCGCCACGAACGTCGCGAGGGTGATCCGCGCCCCGCCGAACCGGTCGGCGAGGGCGCCGCCGACGGGCCGGATCAGCGAGCCGAGCAGCGGCCCGATGAAGGTGAGCGAGGCGGCCTGCAGCGGGGTGCGGCCGAACTGCGTCTGGAGCACGAGCCCGAAGGCGAAGCTGTAGCCGATGAAGGACCCGAAGGTGCCGATGTAGAGGAAGGCCATGATCCAGGTGTGGGCGTCCCGGGCCGCCTCGCGGACGGCGCCCGCGTCGTTGCGTACGGGAGCCAGGTTGTCCATGCGCAGCAGGGCCAGCGCGGCCGCGGCCACGATCAGCGGCAGGTAGACCGCCAGCAGCAGCCTCGGGTGGCCGGCCCCGGCGGTGCCGATGACCAGCAGGGCGATGAGCTGCACCACGGGCACGCCGATGTTGCCGCCGCCCGCGTTCAGGCCGAGCGCCCAGCCCTTCTTGCGCAGCGGGAAGAAGGCGTTGATGTTGGTCATGGAGGAGGCGAAGTTCCCGCCGCCCACGCCCGTCAGTGCGGCCACCGCCAGGAAGGTCCCGTACGAGGTCCCGGGCTCCATGACGACCAGTGCGGCCACCGTCGGCGCGAGCAGCAGCAGGGCGCTGACGACGGTCCAGTTCCGGCCGCCGAACCGGGCGACGGCGAAGGTGTACGGCACCCGCACGAGGGCGCCCACGAAGGTCGCGGTCGCGATGAGGAAGAACTTCCCTGCCGGGTCGATCCCGTACGCGGGGCCCATGAACAGGACCATCACCGACCACAGGGACCAGATGGAGAACCCGATGTGCTCGGAGAGCACGGAGTAGAGAAGGTTCCGGCGGGCGATGCGCTCCCCGGACTCCTTCCAGAACGTCTCGTCCTCGGGTTCCCACCGCTCGATCCAGCGGCCCCCCTTGCGCGGTGCGGTCGTACTGTTCATCACACGCCTCCACAGCTGTCGCGTCCGTGGTGACGACCGTAGGAACGGCGCGTTTCGGCCCCGGTCCCCGCCGGATGACCGGTGGGAAACCTTGCACTCACCCGCCGCCCGGGGCGCCTGTGAGCGCGGCGGGGCGCCAGCTCGCCCGGGGCACGTCCAGCCAGCCGCGCTCGGCGGCGATCCCGGCCGCGGCCTGGTGCAGCGCGTCGAGCCCGGGGTGGCTGAAGCCCTTCCTCCAGACCATCGACAGCGGGGACAGCGGCAGCGGCTCGACCAGCGGCCGTTTCACGCTCCCGGGCAGGTCGAGGAAGTCCACGGTGACCAGCACCGGATTGCGGGTCTTGGCCATGACCCGGCGGAACTCCTCCTTCCCCATCGCCACCGGTGCGGGCGGCGCCAGGGCGATCCCGCGCCCGGCGAACAGTTCGCGGGCGAGCCCGGTCCACTCCAGGGTCCGCGGATTGCCGGCTCCCGCGTACACGGTCTCCCCGGCCAGCGCATCGAGCGGTACCTCGGCCCGCGCGGCCAGCGGATGCCCGTCGGGCAGCAGCACCGCGAGCGGCTCGTACCGTACGGGCCGGTGCGCGAGGCGGGCCCGCAGCGCCGGGTCCAGCCCGTGGGCGTACCCGAAGGACACGTCGAGGCGCCCGGCGGCGACCTCGGCGGCGGCGTACGTGAGCCCGCTCTCGAAGCGGGCCATCAGCTCGCAGTCCGGGGCGATGTCCCGGGCCCGCTCGAGCACCGTACGGGCGGTGCTCGGCCCGTCGGTGTTCAGATCCACGAGCAGCGGCCGGGGGCCTGCGGAGGCGAAGGCGGCGGCGAGCGCCTCGTGCGCGGCCAGCACCCGCCGGGCCAGCGGAAGGAGCCGCTCCCCGTCGGCGGTCAGCTCGACGGCGCGGGTCGTCCGTACGAACAGCACTGCGCCCACGGCCGCTTCGAGCCGCCGTACGTCCCGGCTGAGCGCCTGCTGGGCGACGTACAGGCGGGCGGCGGCGCGGGTGAAGTGCAACTCCTCGGCCACGGCGACGAACCCGCGCAGCAGCCGGGGTTCCACATCACGGGGATTCACCCGAGGAGACTAACAACGGAAGCGGGTGAATGGCCTCGGAACAGGTGTTGGACGCCCGGGCACTCCGCGCCTGAGCCTTGGATCATGCCGCAGACCACCTCCGCCCCGCTGATGACCGTGACCGGTTCGACCCTCGTGATCGCCCCCGCCCCGCGCCGGCGGGCGGCCCGCGCGCCGGGCCCGTACGGGCGCCTGTTCACCCTCCCCGGGACCCGCGCCTTCACCGCCGGGAACCTCATCGCCCGCCTGCCGATGGGCATGTTCGGCATCAGCGCGGTCATGATGATCGCCGGCCAGCGCGGCTCGTACGCCCTCGCCGGCGCGGTCACCGCCACCGGGCTGGCCGCCACCGCGCTGGTCGCGCCGTGGACCGCCCGCCTGGTCGACCGGTACGGCCAGGCTCGGATCGCCGTCCCGGCGACGCTGATCGCGGTGCTCGGCTCGGTGGCGCTGATCCTCTGCGTCCGTACGCAGGCCCCCGCCTGGACCCTCTTCGCCTCCTACGCCGCCACCGCGACCACGCCCAACATCGGCGGCATGTCCCGGGCCCGCTGGACCCACCTGCTGCGCGACTCGCCCGCCGCGCACCACACGGCGATGTCCTTCGAGCAGGCCGCGGACGAGCTGTGCTTCATGTTCGGCCCGGTGGTGGCGGCGTTCCTCTGCTCGGCCGTCTTCCCGGAGGCGGGCACCCTCACGGCGGCCGCCCTCCTGCTCACGGGCATGCTGCTGTTCACGTCCCAACGCGCCACGGAGCCCCCGGCGTCGGCGCCCGGCCACGGCGCCTCCCCGCTCCGCGCGGTCCGCCCCCTCCTGGTGCTCTTCGTTCCGCTGGGCGTGGTGTTCGGCTCGATGGAGGTCACGTCGATCGCCCACCTCGACGCCCACGGCCTGGGCGCCGGCACCGGCCTGGTCCTGGCCCTCCAGGCGGCGGGCTCCTGCGCGGCCGGCCTGCTCTACGGAGCCTTCCGCCCGCGCAGCCTGCGGACCTGCCTGATCACCCTGTCCGCGGCCATGGCCCTCCCCTGGGCGGCGGCGGCCACGAGCTCGCTCCCGCTGCTGGCCGGCGCCCTGCTCCTGGCGGGCATGGCCACGGCTCCGACGATGGTCACGGCGATGTCCCGCATCCACGCGGTCACCCCGGAGGGCCGCCTCAACGAGGGCATGACCCTGGCGGTCACGGCCATCTTCGCGGGCATCTCGCTGGGCTCGGCCACGGCAGGCACCCTGATCGACCACCTGGGCCCCACGACCCCGTACGCCCTCCCCGCGGCGGCGGCCCTGGCCGCCCTGCTCGTGGGGACGGCGGCCACGCGCAGGTGACCATCGCCACCCGGCGCGAAAAAGGGGAGATATCGCCCTCGACATCGATGTCGCACGTGATCGCGAAGGGCGCGTCGTCGGTCGCCAAGAACAGGAACGAGCTGAGGCAGCCGGCCGGAGGGGAGGAGTGAGGACAGCCCCTCCCCCGGTCGAAGGAGAGGATGTGTGGACCCTTCGGGCGGCTGGACCGGGCTGGTTCGAGGAAGAAGCCTTCCGGCAATGCGTCCTGGGGAAGGTACGAATTCCTGGCAGTGACCAATTCGGCCATGCCGTCTCTGATCTTCTTCCGTACTTCCTCGGGGAGGGCGTCACGATAGGTGGAAGCCGCCTCCACCCAGTCCGCCTGCCAAGGTGGCCCCATGAAGTCGTCCGTCACTGGCCGGGCTCCACCTGGCGAGCGTTACGGCGGATGTGGCCGGCCTCTTCGAGGAGCGCCTTGGCGCGGTTGATATCGGTCGCTTCGGCGGCCTCATCCTCCAGGCGACGCACCTCGTGATCCAGCAGCGGGTCACGGGCAATGGCGTACTCGCCCCACCAGCGGGCCATGAAGGCCGGGACGGGTGCGATGTCGTACGCGTCCGCGATGTCCCGCTTCCAGTGCGCGTCAAAGTCCGCAAGGAGCTCTGGGGCATGTTGGGCGATGGCTTCCCGCAGGGCCCTGGGGGTCCTCTCCGGCATGGGCGGGATGCCCGGTTCGCCCACGGCAGCGGTGGTCATACGTGCCCCTCCTCCGTCTTGCATGGCTGGCCCCCTCGTCAGCGGGCGCTCCATTCGCAGCGTATCGCCATTCCAGGACAGGCCGAGGAGTTCCGGCATGACGAAGGCCCCGCAGCCTGACGGCTGCGGGGCCTTCGCCCACATGGGATGAGTGGAGATGGCGGGAATCGAACCCGCGTCCAACGGTGCAGAAGCAGGGCTTCTCCGAGCGCATTCCGCTGCGCTTTTCTCAGCCCCGGAGATCACACGGACAAGTCTCCGACGGGCTCAGTCACTGTTTGGTTTCCCTCCAGCCCCCGTGACCGGGGCTAGAGGTTTAGATCCCTAATTGACGCCAGGATCCGGACCGGGACCACTTCCGGGCTGACGCTCCTCACAGAGGCTTCAGCTCACTGTTATTAGGCAGCGAGGGTGAAGCGGGAGTTATCGCTCTTGGAGTTGGCGATTATTTTTTGCGACATGTGGTTAGCGAGATCATTGCCGCTTCCTCGGCTCGCTTCCCCTGCATCGACATCCGCTGTCGAAACCGATCATCCCCATGTTTTGTTTACAAGATGCTCCGACCCCGGAGGGGCGGTGCTGACGCCATGGTACGCGAAGTGGACCACGGGATGCCAGGAGATTACAGCTGACCGCGCTCCTTGCGCTTCACGGCCGAGATCACCCGGTTCGTCTCGCGCGTGTCCTGCTTCTCGCGCAGGGCCTGGCGCTTGTCGTACTCCTTCTTGCCCTTCGCCAGCGCGATCTCGACCTTCGCCCGGCCGTCCTTGAAGTACAGCGAGAGCGGCACGATCGTGTTGCCCGTCTCGCCGGTCTTCGAGTCCAGCTTGTCGATCTCCTCGCGGTGCAGGAGGAGCTTGCGCTTGCGGCGGGCGCTGTGGTTGGTCCAGGTGCCCTGGCTGTACTCCGGCACGTGCACGTTGTAGAGCCAGGCCTCGCCGCTCTCCACCGACACGAAGCCGTCCACCAGCGAGGCACGGCCCTGGCGCAGGGACTTGACCTCGGTACCCGTGAGCACGAGGCCGCACTCGTAGGTGTCGATGATCGTGTAGTCGTGCCGCGCCTTCTTGTTCTGGGCGATCAGCTTGCGCCCTTTTTCCTTAGCCATAGTGCGGTCATTTTCGCACTACGGACCCACCCCCAGGCCACCCAATACTGTGCGCGCCCGTTCCTCGGCGCCGTCGGCCGCCGCGAGGTCCGGGGTGATGCCGTTGCCGTCGAGGCTGCGGCCCGCCGGGGTGCGGTACGTGCCGACCGTCAGCTCCGCCACCGAGCCGTCCGGAAGCTCCGTCGGCATCTGCACCGAGCCCTTGCCGAAGGTCCTCGTGCCCACCGCCACCGCGCGGCCGCGGTCCTGGAGGGCGCCCGTCACCAGCTCCGCCGCGCTCATCGTGCCGCCGTCGACCAGCGCCACCACGGGCCTCGCGGTGTCCCCGCCCGGACTCGCGTACAGGGCGCGCTGGGCCCCCCGTACGTCGTACGTGGCCACCAGCCCGCCGTCCAGGAAGGCGGAGGCGGCCGTCACGGCCTCGGTGACCAGGCCGCCCGGGTTGCCGCGCAGGTCGAGCATGAAGCCGGCGCCGGCCGGGGCCGCGCGGACGGCGGCCCGGACCTGTTCGCCCGAGCCGCGGGTGAAGGAGGCGACCTTGATGACGGTGATCCCGCCCGGGAGCTCCCGTACGGTCACGGGCTCGGCGTGCAGCTGCTCGCGGCGCAGGGTCTCGGTGCGGTCGACGCCGTCCCGGGTGAGGTGCAGGACGACGGGGGTGCCGGCCTCGCCGCGCAGCAGGGCGACCACGTCGCAGACGCGCAGGCCGGTGACGGCGTTGCCGTCGATGCTCAGCAGCCGGTCCCCGGCGCGGAGCCCGGCCCGGGCGGCGGGGCTGCCTGGCTGGACCTTGTCGACGTCGATGCGGCCGTCCCGGCGGCGCTCGGTCCAGAGCCCGACGCCGGTCCAGCGGCCGTCGAGGTCGTCGGTGAAGGCGGCGTACTCGCCCTGGTCGTAGACCATGCCCCAGCGGTCGCCGCTGCGGCTGACCACCTCCTGGGCGGCCTTCTTGCCGGACTTGCCCTCGGCGACGGCTTCGGCGGCGGCGCGGGCCACGGCCTCGCGGTCGGCGGTGCCGCTCTCCCGGGGCGCCTCGGGCGCGGCCGCGGGGGTCTGCATACCGGCGGCCGTTAACCCGCCGCCGGCGGCCCCCAGGGCGTCCGCGCGGTCCCAGCAGCCGGTGCCCGCCGCGGCGCCGACGGCCGCGATGAAGGCCAACGTCAAAACGGCCCCGCGACGCAGGTCGCGGGGCCGGAGACAGAAGGCGGGCAGACCCGGCATGGCGCCGAGTCTAGGACAAGCCCCGTGGAGGCACGGCGGGTTGGGCGGACCTCACACGGGGCGCTTGTCACACCTTCAGGTACTTGCGCAATGCGATGAAGGCGGCCAGCGAGGGCATCAGCACCCCGATGACCAGCACCAACGGCAGCTTGGTCAGGACGGAGTCCCAGCCGATGAAGTTGATCAGCTCCATCTTGGCGCGCAGCGAGGCGCCGTGGTCGATGACGAAGTACTGGCCGGCGCCGAGCATGACGCAGGCGAACATGCCGCCGATGAGGCCCGCGAAGGCGGCCTCCATGATGAACGGCACCTGGATGTAGAAGCTGGAGGCGCCGACGAGCCGCATGATCCCGGTCTCCCGCCTCCGGCTGAAGGCGGAGACGCGCACGGTGTTGACGATCAGCAGCAGGGCCACGATCAGCATGATCAGCATGATGCCGAGGGCGGCCAGGTTGAGGTAGCCGAGCATCGTGAAGAGGTTGTCGAGCTCCTGGTGCTGGTCCTCGACCGACTGCACGCCGTCGCGGCCCGCGAAGGCGGTGGTGATGACCTTGTACTTCTCGGGCTGCTCCAGCTTCACCCGGAAGGATTCGGGCATCTGGTCCGGTGTGATCACCGAGGCGAGCGCGGTGTGCCCGAAGCGCTCCTTGTAGTGCTTGAAGGCCTCGTCCGAGGACTCGTAGTGGACCGTCTCGACGAGGTCCATCTTCTTCAGGTCGGCCTCGATCTGCTGCTTCTGCTCGGGCGTGACCGCGCCCTTGGCGCAGGCCTTGCTCCCGCCCTCGCTGTTCTCCTCCACGTCACTCTTGTTGCAGAGGTAGACCGAGACGTTGACCTTGTCGTACCAGTAGCCCTTCATCTGGCTCACCTGGTCGCGCATGAGCAGGGAGCCACCGAACAGGGCCAGCGACAGGGCCACGGAGATGATGACCGCGAAGGTCATGGTGAGATTGCGACGGAGACCGACGCCGATCTCCGACATGACGAACTGGGCGCGCATGACGTCTCAAAGCCCTTCAGTGCTGGTAGCCGTAGACGCCGCGCGACTGGTCGCGTACGAGTCGGCCCTGTTCGAGTTCGATGACGCGCTTGCGCATCTGGTCCACGATCTGCTGGTCGTGCGTGGCCATGATCACGGTGGTGCCGGTCCGGTTGATCCGGTCCAGCAGCTTCATGATGCCGACCGAGGTCTGCGGGTCGAGGTTGCCGGTGGGCTCGTCCGCGATCAGGAGGGCCGGCCGGTTGACGAAGGCGCGGGCGATGGCCACGCGCTGCTGCTCACCACCGGAGAGCTCGCCTGGCATCCGGTCCTCCTTGCCGCCGAGGCCCACGAGCTCCAGGACCTGGGGGACGGCCTTGCGGATCTCGCCTCTCGGCTTGCCGATGACCTCCTGGGCGAAGGCGACGTTCTCGGCCACGGTCTTGTTGGGGAGGAGGCGGAAGTCCTGGAAGACGGTCCCCAGCTGGCGCCGCATCTGCGGGACCTTCCAGTTGGAGAGCTTGGCGAGGTCCTTGCCGAGCACGTGGACCTGGCCGTGACTCGCCCGTTCCTCGCGCAGGACCAGCCGCAGGAAGGTGGACTTGCCTGAGCCGGAGGAGCCGACCAGGAAGACGAACTCGCCCTTCGCGATGTCCAGGGAGACATCTCTGAGTGCAGGACGGTTCTGCTTCGGGTAGGACTTGGAGACGTTGTCGAATCGGATCACGGGTGCACCACGGTCGCCGGGAGTAGGTGTGCGGAGTCGGTGTGCGTGACCATACGCGAACGGGCGGGGGGTGGGGGCCCGGCGTCCGGAGTTGCCCGATATATCCCCTGGTCCGGGAGGGGATCGTCCCGGGATGGTCCGTGATTGCCCGGACGGGCCGCGCCGAATGTCGCGAGAGCTGGCACAGTGGTAGGGAACGGACTCGTTCCGTCAGGCGTTGTTCAAGGGGACGAGAGGAGGAGAGCGCATGACATATGACCGGCTCGTGTGCGCGAACTGCGCCGCGCCCGTCAGTCAGGGCCGCTGCCCGGTGTGCCGGGCGAACCGGGAGCGCCTCCAGCAGGAGGGCCCCTTCGCCGGCCTGAACCCCATGGCGCTCATCTTGCTCCTGGTGGTCCTTGTGGCAGCTCTGGCCTGGGTGGCGCAGCAGGCGGCGTAGCCTCCCCGCGTTCCGATCATGACATTCCGGCATGGGAAGGGCCCGGACACCTCAGGTGTCCGGGCCCTTCCCATGCCGTTCGCCGCCTCAGCGGTCTGCTGCCGCCTTACGCGGTCTGCTCCTGCTGCTTGCGCCAGCGGATGCCGGCCTCGAGGAAGCCGTCGATCTCGCCGTCGAGCACCGCCTGCGGGTTGCCGACCTCGAACTCTGTCCGCAGGTCCTTGACCATCTGGTACGGGTGCAGGACGTAGGAGCGCATCTGGTTGCCCCAGGAGCTGCCGCCGTCCTTGAGGGCGTCCATCTTGTCCTTCTCCTCCTGGCGGCGCCGCTCGAGCAGCTTGGCCTGGAGGACGTTCATCGCGCTGGCCTTGTTCTGGATCTGCGAGCGCTCGTTCTGGCAGGAGACGACGATGCCGGTCGGCAGGTGCGTGATGCGCACCGCCGAGTCGGTGGTGTTGACGCCCTGGCCGCCGGGGCCGGAGGCGCGGTACACGTCGACGCGCAGCTCGGCCTCGTCGATCTCGACGTGGTCGCTGGTCTCGACGACCGGGAGCACCTCGACGCCCGCGAAGGAGGTCTGGCGGCGGCCCTGGTTGTCGAAGGGCGAGATGCGCACGAGGCGGTGGGTGCCCTGCTCGACGGAGAGGGTGCCGTAGGCGTACGGGGCCTTGACCACGAAGGTGGTCGACTTGATGCCGGCCTCTTCCGCGTACGAGGTCTCGTAGATCTCGGTGGAGTAGCCGTGGCGCTCGGCCCAGCGCAGGTACATGCGTTGCAGGCGCTCGGCGAAGTCGGAGGCGTCGACGCCGCCGGCCTCGGCGCGGATGTTGACCAGCGCCTCGCGCTCGGCGTACTCGCCGGAGAGCAGGGTGCGGACCTCCATCTCGTCCAGCGCCTTGCGGACGGAGGTCAGCTCGGCCTCGGCCTCGGCGAGGGTGTCCGCGTCGTCCATTTCCTGGGCGAGCTCGAACAGCACCGCGAGGTCGTCGATGCGGCCGCGCAGGGTCTCGGTCTTGCGGACCTCGGCCTGGAGGTGCGAAAGCTTGCTCGTGATCTTCTGGGCGGCCTCCGGGTCGTCCCACAGGGACGGCGCGGCGGCCTGCTCCTCGAGCACGGCGATTTCTGCCCTCAGCTTGTCGAGGTCCAGGACGGCCTCGATCGACCCCATGGTCGAGGAGAGGGACTTCAGCTCTTCGGAAACATCGACGACTGCCACGGGTCCAGCGTAGCCGGTCCGCGGACGGCACCGTCCGGGCAGGCCGGATCACCCGTTCTGGTGAGCAGGGGAACGGGCGTACGCTCACGGTATGACTCTCCTCCTCGTCAAGCGCCGCCATGTGGACCACATGCGTGTCACGACGACGAGCTGTCTGCCGCCGGACCATCCCCAAGCCTGATCCACCCCGATCCGACTTGGTCCTGTACGCGGCCCAAGCGGCTCCGGCGCCATCCCTGCCGGCGGCCCTCCCCATCCGCTGCCCCGACACCCTTTGGGGAACAGGACCCCGTGACATCCGAAACGGAGCCGTCATGCCGTCCGCGCACACCTCTCTTCCCGTCATCGATCTCTCCCAGGCCGACGACCCGACCCAGCGGGCCGACTTCCTGAAGCAGCTGCACGCGGCAGCCCGGGACACCGGCTTCCTGCATCTGACCGGGCACGGCATCACCGATGCGGAGACCGCCCGCATCCTCGAGCTGACCAGGGCTTTCTTCGCCCTGCCCGAGGCCGACCGGCTCGCCGTGAGCAACCTGAACTCGCCGCACTTCCGCGGCTACACCCGTATCGGCCACGAGCTGACCGGCGGGGCCTCCGACTGGCGCGACCAGCTGGACGTCGGCGCCGAGCGGCCGGCGCCCGTGGTGGGCCCCGACGACCCGCCGTTCCTGTGGCTGGAGGGCCCGAACCAGTGGCCGCAGGCCCTGCCGGAGCTGCGTCCCGTCGTACTGGAGTGGCAGTCCCGGCTGGCCGCGGTGGCCCACCGCCTGCTGCAGGAGCTGCTGACCTCGATCGGCGCCCCCTCCGACTTCTTCGACGAGGCCTTCGCGGACCGGCCGCACCTGCACACGAAGCTGATCCGCTACCCCGGCTCCTCCCCGACCGGCACCGATCAGGGGGTCGGGGCCCACAAGGACTACGGGTTCCTGACGCTGCTGCTGCAGGACTCGGTGGGCGGCCTGCAGGTGCGGCAGGGCGACGGGTTCCTGGACGTGCCGCCGATGCCGGGGGCGTTCGTGGTCAACCTGGGCGAGCTGCTGGAGATCGCGACGGAGGGGTACCTGGTGGCCACGGACCACCGGGTGGTCAGCCCGCCGGGGGCGGTGGAGCGGTACTCGGTGCCGTTCTTCTACAACCCGCGGCTGGATGCGGTGGTGGAGACGGTTCCGGGCGAGTACCTGCGGTCGGCGCCGGGGGTGGCGCACGATGCCACGAATCCGCTGCACGCGGAGTACGGCCGCAACGAGCTGAAGGGCTGGACCCGGGCCCACCCGGCGGTGGCCCGCCGCTGGCACCCGGAACTGGCCGCTTAGCCGCCGGCTCGGAGCCCGAACGCCGACGGGCTGGAGCTTCCACCCGTCCGGCGCCAGGTGCTGCCGGCTAGGGCTTCGGCTTCGACGGGGCGGAGTGTTTGCTGTCCTGCGGGGGTGGCGGCTCGTCGCCGGAGGCGGCCAGCCAGGTGCCCACGCCCAGCGCGGCGGCCAGGGCGACGGCCCCGGCCGTCAGGGCCAGGCGGCGCTTGCGGGCCGTCTCCGCGCGGTGGCGGGCCGAGCCCGGCCGGTGGCCGCCCGCAGGGCGGGGGACCCGGGCCGTGCCCAGCGCGCCCCCGGCCAGCTCGTCCGGCCCCGGCACCCGCATCGAGGTGTGCGTGTCCCGGTTCGAGTCCGTCGCGGAGCCCGGCACCAGCGGGACCACCCCCCGGCGGCGGACCGGGCCGTCGCCTTCCACCGGCTCCGCCGACTCCGGCTCCGGCTCCGGTTCGTCCGGCTCGTCCACGTCCAGCGGCGGCATCCCGGCCAGGAGGGGGAGCAGGTCCCGCAGGCGGACCGACAGCTCCGACGCGCGCAGGCGCGAGGCCGGGGCCTTGGCCAGGCACTGCACGATCAGCTGCCACAGCTCGTCCGGGATCCCGGGAAGCGGGACCACCGTCTCCGTCACGTGCCGGCGCAGCACCGCGCCCGGGTGGCCCCCGCCGAACGGCGTGAAACCCGCCAGCAGCTCGTACAGCACGGTGGCCAGGGCGTATATGTCCACCGCCGCCCGCGGCGGCAGGCCCTCCACGATCTCCGGCGCCAGATAGTCCGGCGTCCCGATGATCCGGGTCGTCGGGGCCGAGGCCCGCGCGCCCGGCGCCCCGACGGCCCGGCGCGGCGAGTCGATCAGCTTGGCCACGCCGAAGTCGGTCAGCAGCGCCGGATGCGATCCGCCCGGCCCCAGCGGCCCCTGCATGTCCAGCAGGACGTTCTCGGGCTTCACGTCCCGGTGCACGACCCCGGCCGCATGCGCTGCCGCCAGGGCGTCCGCGACGTCGGCGACGATCGCCACGGCCGCCTCGGGGGCGAGCCGGCGCTCCCGGTCGAGGCGCGTGCGCAGGTCCGTACCGCGTACGAGGTCCATGACCAGGGCCAGGTCGTTGCCGTCGACGACGAGGTCGCGGACGGAGACGATGTGCGGGTGGTCCAGGCCGAGCAGCGCGCTGCGCTCCTGGACGAAGCGTCCGACCAGCTCCTGGTCGGACGCGAGGTCCTCGCGCAGCAGTTTGACGGCGACGGGCCCGTCCGGCCCCTCGCCCAGCCACACCGTGCCCGCGCTGCCGCGCCCCAGGATCTGGTGCGCGGTGTACCGGCTGCCGATCTTCCGTGCCACGACTGCTCCCTCAGCGGCTGGCGTACGCACCAAAGCTACGCGGCCGGGTGGGGGTTGGACGCCCCGGAACACGGTGACCTTCACTTCTGGGCGCGAAATCACGTCCCAGAAGTCGACAAATCCACGAAGTCGGCGCTACGAGAGCCCGGTTCAGGGCGTGCCGCCACCCGTGCCGCCGCCCGCGGAGTCGCCGATCGCGCCGACCCAGTCGACGATGTCGGAGCCCCAGGTCCACAGCTGGTCCCACCAGCCCTTGCCGGTGCCGACCCACTCCTGGAGCGGGGTGAGCTCCCAGACCAGCCAGCCCGCCACGACGAACAGCAGGATCATGACCAGGCAGCCCTTGAGGCAGCCCAGGCCCGGGATCTTGACCGGGTTGGCGCTGCGGCGGCGCGGCTCGCGGGGCTCCCGGGGGGCGCGCTGCTGCGGCGGCGGGCCCTGCGGGGGCTGCTGCTGCGGGGGCGCCTGGCGCTGGGGCTGCTGCTGGTACGGGGGCTGCTGCGGCTGCTGGTACTGCTGGGGCGGCGGCTGCGGCTGGTAGTACGGCTGCTGCTGCGGGGGCTGCTGGTACTGCGGCGGCTGGGGGCGCTGCTGCTGGTACGGCTGCGGCGGCGGGCCCTGCCGGTACTGCGGGGGCTGCTGCGGCCGTTGCTGCGGCGGCGGGGGCGCCTGCCGCTGCGGGCGCCGGCGCAGGGGGTCCTCGCTCGGGTCGAGGTACTGCATCTGCGTCTGCTCGTTGCGGTCGCGCGCGGCCTGCATCTGCGACTGCCACGGGTGCGGCTGGTCCGGCTGCTGCACCGGGGGCATGACGGAGGTCGGGTCCGCGCCGGGCCCGCCGGGGCCGCCCGTGCTGGGCAGCACCGAGGTGGCATCGGCGGCGCCGACCGGCGGGAGCACGCTGGTCATGCCGTTCGGGTCGTACGCGCCCATGGGCGACGCGGCGGCGGCGCGGCCGGGCAGCACCTGGGTCGGGTCGGCCGCGGCGCCCGGGGTCTCGGGGACTGGCGCGGGCGAGGGGTCGGGCGCGAGCAGCGCGCCGACGCCGAGGGCGGCCTCCACCTCGGCGGGGGCGCTGTGCACGCCGATGCCGGAGGCGACCACGCGCAGTCCGCGGGCCAGGTTCTCGGCACTGGGGCGCTCGTTCGGCTCCTTGCGCAGGCAGCGCTCGATGACGATCCAGAGCGGCTCGGGCACGTTCGGCGGGCGCTGCGGGTCCTCGCTGAGGTGGCGGTGGAGCACCTCGAGGGCGGTGCCGCCGGCGAACGGCGGGCGCCCGGTGACCAGTTCGTAGAGCAGGATGCCGGCGCCGTAGATGTCGACGGCGGAGGTCTGCGGGCGGCCCTCGGCGGACTCGGGCGCGACGTAGGCGGGGGTGCCGACGAACTCGTGCGTGCGTGTCAGGCCCGGGGAGTCGGCGAGACGGGCGATGCCGAAGTCGGTGAGCATCGGCTTCATCTGCCCGCCGCGCTCGTCGAGCAGGACGTTGGCGGGCTTCAGGTCGCGGTGGACCACGCCGTCGGCGTGGCTGGCGGCGAGCGCGTCCGCGATCTGGGCGGTCAGCAGGCCCGCGGCGACCGGCGTGAAGGGGCCGTTCTGCCGGATGTACTTGTGCAGGTCCGGGCCGTCGATCAGGTCCATGACGAGGGCGAGGAGGTCGCCCTCGACGACGAGGTCGCGGGTGCGCACGATGTTGGGGTGCGTCAGGCGCAGCAGGACGGAGCGCTCGCGCAGGAAGCGCATGACGATGTCCGCGTCCTGGGCCAGCTCCTCCTTGAGGACCTTGATGGCCACCGTCTCGCCGGGCTGCCCGGCGACGGCTGCCTCCGCGCCGGCGGTCTCCCGCTGGCGGGCACGCCAGACGGTGCCCGTGGCGCCGCGTCCGAGCGGCTCCTCGAGCAGGTACTTGCTGCCGACTGGCCGCACGTCTCGCGCTCCCTGCTGTCGTCCTGCTGTGGTTCGTTTTTCCGGCCCACTCTAGGGGGTGTCGCCGGGGAAGACGCGGGGTGCCGGGGGTTGGTTGCCGCACATATATACGAAGAGTGATGTTTGGCGGGGTATGCCGGGGGCGATTTTCCCCTGGGTTGCCCGGCGCCCCCCGGCTTTCGTCGGCTTGTATGTCCGGATGCGCGCCCGGCCGGATGCCTCGCGCGGACGAAGGGGTGCGATCATTCAAGATCATTTATTGGCCGGTGCCGGGCGTGTTGTCCGTGACAGGTGCGAGGATGCACCCGTACGGAACGGCCGGGACGGGAGCCCCGCCTTCCGGGCAGACCTGACCGGACGACGCGCCGTGCCGGGTGGGGGGTTGGTCGGGCAGGCATGCCCGTCGTACCCCTGCCGGGCGCACGCACCGCGCACCGCGCAGAAGGGACCGCTGACGGCGATGCAGATCCGGCTGACCGTCCTTGGGTCGCGCAGCGGCCACCAGACCGCGCCCGCCGGCTGTGACGTGCTCGTCACCGCGCCCGTGGGCACCGCGCTCGCCGCCGTGGCCTCCGGCCTGGCGGCGAGCGTCGGCGGGCCCGACACCGGCGGCACGGTCGTGCTGTACGCCGGTACGGAGCGGCTCGACCTCCAGCGGCGGGTGCTCGGGGAGCCGCCGCTCGTGGACGGGGCGGTGCTGGGGCTGCACGCGCCGGTGCCGGACGTCCTGCCGGACGGGACGGACGGCGCGCAGCTGCACGTGGTGGCGGGCCCGGACGCGGGCGGGGTGCACCTGCTGCACCCCGGGGCGATCCGGATCGGGCGCTCGGCCGACGCCGACGTCCCGCTGGACGACCCGGACGTGTCGCGGCTGCACTGCGCAGTGACGGTGATGCCGGACGGGCGGGTGGCGGTGGCCGACCTGGACTCGACGAACGGCACGACGGTGGACGGCGCGGTGGTGGGGGCGCAGCCGGTGGCGCTGCCGCCGGGCGCGCTGCTCCGCGTCGGGGAATCGACCCTCCGCCTGGCCCCCGGCTCGGCGTCCCCGCTCCCGGTCGTCCCGGACCTGGAGGGCCACCTCTCCCTGGCGGGCCCGCCCCAGGACACCCCCGCCGAGCCCGGTCCCGGCACGGAGCGTTCCGGCGCGGCGGACTCGGGCCGGCAACCCGACGCCGCCGCCGGAGCCTCCGGCGCGCAATGGTCCGGCGAGGCCGGTCTCGGCACCGGGCGCCCCGCAGAGCCCGGCGCGGGCCGGACCGGCGGGAACGGCATGCCGTCCGAGGGGGGCCGGGCGCCCTCCCGGCCGGGGGCGGCCGGCTCTGCCGCCGCCCAGCAGGGATCGTTCCCCCGCCCCGCCCCTTCCCGAAACGGGGGCTCCGGCCCCGACCGCCCCTCAGGGCCGGGCCGGACCGGCGAAGCCGAACCCACCCCGGGCTCGGCGCCCGGCGGCCCCTCCGGGGCCACTTCCGGGACGGGCCTGCACATCGGCACGCCCGGCGCAGCCGGGGAGTCCGGCGCCGGTGGGCAGAAGGCGGGGCGGAAGAGGGGGATCGGGGCCTGGGCGCGGAAGTGGGTGCGGGGGGAAGAGGAGCCCGCGTACGGGGGTGCGGCCGCCGAGCCGGCCGTGGCCGCCGTGCCCGATGCCGATGATCCCGCCGCGCTGCTGCTGGCCGCGCTCGGGCCGACCCGGCGGTTGTGGTCCCGTACCCGCGGGCAGCTCGACGTCGGCCTCGGGGCCGGGAGCCGGATCGCGCTCCAGGACGTCGGCTCGCTCGGCATCGCCGGGCCCCGCGGACGGCTGGCCGGGGTCGCCCGGTCCGTCGTCGCCCAGCTCGCAGGGCTGCACGCGCCCGGAGAGCTGGAGATCGTGCTCCTCGCCGCAGACCGGGCGCGCGGTGTCGCCGAGCGGCGCGGCGACTGGGGGTGGCTCGGCTGGCTGCCGCACGTGCGCGCCGCGCACGGCCAGGACTGCCGGCTGCTCCTCGCGTACGACCGCGACCAGGCCACCGCCCGCACCGGTGAGCTGACCCGGCGCCTCGACGACAGTCCCCTCGGCACCCACTGGGCCGCCGCCGACCCCCACAGCGTCCGCGAAGCCGCGTACGCCCACCAGGGCCCGTACACACTGCTCGTCGTCGACGGCGATCCCGGCTCCGGGGCGCTGCGCGACATCACCGGCCGGCTCGCCTCGCACGGGCCGGCCGCCGGGATCCACGTCCTCGTGCTGGCCGAGACGCCGGCCGCCACGCCCGCCTCCCCGCTCGCCGAGACGTACGAGGCCGCCTGCGCGAGCAGCCCCGCCTTCCGGGACTGCGGCGCGGTCGCCCTGCTCAGCGGTGATGTGGCCACGACCGTACGGACGTTCACGGTGACCGGCGGCAAGCCGGCCCCGCCCGGCACCACCGCCACCGCCGACGCCGTCTCCGCGGCCTGGGCCGAGCGGTTCGCCCGGGCCCTGGCCCCGCTGCGCGGCGAGCCCTCCCCCGCCGCGCCCCGGCGGGCCGTCGCAGCCGCGCTCCCGAACACCGCCCGGCTGCTGGACGAGTTGGGGCTGGCCCGGGCCACCCCGGCCTCCCTGATGGCCCGTTGGGCCGCCGCCACCGACCAGGGGCAGGAGGTGGGCGGCCGCGCCGAGCTCGTGCTCGGCAGCGGACGGCGCGGGCCGGTCGGGGCCGAGCTGGTCCAGGACGGGCCGCACCTCCTCGTCGAGGGGCCCGCCGGCAGCGGCCGTACGGAACTCCTGCGGTCGGTGGCCGCCTCCCTCTCCGCGGCCGCCCGGCCCGACCGGCTGGGCCTCGTCCTGCTGGACGGGGCCGGCGGCGAGCGCGGCGACGGGCTGCAGCCCTGCACCGAGCTCCCGCACGTCGCCGCCCACCTCATCGCCTCCGACCCCGTCCGGATGCGGGAGTTCGCGCAGGCCCTCGGCGCCGAGCTGAAGCGCCGCGCCGAGCTCCTGGACGGGATCCCGTTCGCCGAGTGGCACGCCCGGCACGAGGTGTCCGACCGGATGGTCTCACCGCGCCGGCCCAGCCCCGGCGAACTGCTCGGCGACCTCGACCCCCAGCGCACGGGCACGCTCCGGCTGCGCACCGCCGCCCCGCGCACCGACCCGGCCGGGCCGAGCCCGCTGCCCCGGCTGGTGGTGCTGGTGGACGACTTCGACGCGCTGGTCGCGCCGGGGCTCGGCAGTACGGGCCGCCCCGCCGCCGGCTCCGTCGTACGGGCGCTGGACGCGGTGGCCCGCGACGGCGCCCGGCTCGGCGTGCACCTGGTGGCCGCCAGCGCCCGCCCGGACCGTACGGCCGACAGCGAGCTGTCCCGTGCGAACCCGCTCCGCATCGATCTGGACGCCCCCGACCAGCCGGGCCCCGGCCGCGGCCTGCTGCGGTACGCCGACGGGCGGACGGTCCCGTTCCAGGCCGGCCGGGTGACCGGCCGGATCCCGCGGACGGCGACGCAGCGGCCGACCGTGGTGCCGGTGGAGTGGGAGCGGATGGGCGATCCCCCGGCCCGCCGCCCCGTGCGCGAGCTGGGCAACGGCCCGACCGACCTGGCGCTGCTGGCCAGCGCCCTGGACCGGGCCTCGCACCTGGTCTCGGCGATACCCGTGCTGTTCCCGCCGGCCCCGCCGGTCGCCCCGGCGCCGTGAGCCCCGAGCGCTGAGCCCTGGGCCCTGCGCCGTGAGCCCTGGGACCGCGACACGCGGCGACACGGCTGAGGCGGTATTGCGGGGGTGCGCGGCTCGGCGTAGACCTTGTGGGACCAGTCACACCACGGGCATCGGGGGCAGAGCCATGCGCAGGCAGGGAACGAGCCGTACGACGAACCGTAGAAGCAGCCACGCCGCCGCCTGGACGGCGCTCGCGGCCGCGGGTGCGCTCGCGCTGAGCGCGTGCGGGGACGGCGGGGAGAAGAAGGACGGCCCGCCGCAGGGCGGGGAGGCGTCCACGGCCGGGCAGCGGGTGGAATTACCGAAACTGAACGGCGAGAAGCTGGAGGTCGCGGCGGTCTGGACGGGTCCGGAGCAGGCGAACTTCACGAAGGTCCTGAAGGAGTTCGAGAAGCGGACGGGTGCCACGGTCACCTTCGTCCCGGCCCAGGACCCGATCGTCACCTTCCTCGGCACGAAGATCGCGGGCGGCCAGCCGCCGGACGTGGCGCTGCTGCCGCAGGTCGGCGCCCTGGTGTCGGCGGTGCAGAACAAGTGGGTGCAGCCGGTCGGCCCGGAGGCCAAGGCGCAGCTCGACAAGAACTACTCGGACGGCTGGAAGCAGCTGGGCGCGGTCGACGGCACCCAGTACGGGGTGTACTACAAGGCCGCCAACAAGTCGCTGGTCTGGTACAACGCGAAGGCCTTCGAGGCGGCGGGCGTGCAGCCCCCGAAGACCTGGAAGGAGCTGCTGACCGCGGCCGACACCCTCTCCGCGTCCGGTACCCCGGCCGTCTCGGTGGCCGGTGCGGACGGCTGGACCCTGACGGACTGGTTCGAGAACGTCTACCTCTCGCAGGCGGGCCCGCAGAAGTACGACCAGCTCTCCAAGCACCAGATCAAGTGGACGGACGACAGCGTCAAGCAGGCGCTGACCACCCTCGGGGAGCTGTTCGGGCGCAAGGACTTCCTGGCGGGCGGCCCGAGCGGGGCGCTGGCCACCGAGTTCCCGAAGTCGGTGACGCAGACGTTCACCGGGGGCGACCGTCCGGCGGCCGCGATGGTCTACGAGGGCGATTTCGTGGCGGTGAACATCGGGCAGACCGAGGCGAAGGTGGGCAAGGACGCCCTCGTCTTCCCGTTCCCGGCGGTCGGCGACAAGGCGCCGGTGGTCTCGGGCGGCGATGTCGCGGTCGCGCTGAAGCCGTCGACGGGGGCGCAGGCGCTGCTGACGTTCCTGGCGTCCCCGGACGCGGCGGAGATCCAGGCCCGTGAGGGCGGTTTCGTCTCCCCGAACAAGTCGGTCGACCTGAAGGCCTATCCGAACGACATCCAGCGGAACATCGCCAAGGCCCTGATCGCGGCGGGCGACGACTTCCGCTTCGACATGTCGGACCAGGCACCGGCGGCGTTCGGCGGGACCCCGGGCGCGGGCGAGTGGAAGGCGCTTCAGGACTTCCTGGCGAACCCGTCGGACGTGGCGGGCATCCAGGCCAGACTGGAGGCGGACGCGGCCAAGGCCTACGGGAACTGATCCCGTGCCGGCCACGGGATCAGCGGCCACCACGGCCGGCTCTCCTTCACGGTCCGCGGAGGCCCGGCGCCGCCGCCTCGTCGCGGCGGCGTTCCTCCTGCCCGCCCTGGTGCTGCTCGGCGCGCTCGTCGTGCACCCGATCGGCTACTCGGTCTACCGCAGCTTCTTCGACCGTTCGGGTGACACGTTCGTGGGCGGCGGCAACTATCAGGAGATCCTGCACGACGACACGATCCGCACGGCCCTGAAGAACACGGCCCTGTGGGTGGTGCTGGCGCCGACCACGGCCACCGCCCTCGGCCTGATCTTCGCGGTGCTCACCGAACGGGTGCGCTGGGGCACGGCGTTCAAGCTGCTCGTCTTCATGCCGATGGCGATCTCGATGCTGGCGGCGGGCATCATCTTCCGGCTCGTGTACGACCACGACCCCGACCGGGGGGTCGCGAACGCGGTCTGGGTCGGGGTGCACGACACGTTCGCGGAGTCCTCGGCCTTCCCGAAGGCCCGTCCGGGCCGCGACTCCCCGCTGGTCCCGGCCACCGGAGCCGCCGCGGGCGGCTTCACCACCCGGGATCCCGTACGGGCGGGCGCAGCGGTGCTGCTCCCGCTGGTCGGCGTGGCCCCGGAGGACCTGCCCGAGGGGACCCGTACGGCCCGGGCCGCGCCCGCCGAGCCCGGCAAGGTCACCGGGACGGCCTGGCAGGACTTCACCCGGGGCGGCGGCGGCCGGACGAACGCGGTCGACCCGACCGAGTCCGGCTTCGCGGGGATACGGATCGAGGCGGTCAAGGACGGCAAGGTGGTCGACTCGGCGACGGCCCGCGCCGACGGCACCTTCACCCTGTCCGCAAAGGCCGACGGGGCGCTGCTGCGGCTGCCCGCGTCGAACTTCCGGGAGGCGTACGCGGGGGTGGAGTGGCTCGGCCCGACGCTGGTGACCCCGGCGGTGATCGGGGCGTACGTCTGGATGTGGGCCGGTTTCGCGATGGTGCTGATCGGGGCCGGGCTGGCCGCCGTACCGCGGGAGCTGCTGGAGGCGGCGCGGGTGGACGGGGCGAACGAGTGGCAGGTATTCCGCCGGGTCACGGTGCCGCTGCTGGCGCCCGTGCTGGCGGTCGTCCTCGTCACCCTCGTCATCAACGTGATGAAGATCTTCGACCTGGTCTTCGTGATCGCTCCGGGCTCGGTGCAGGACGACGCGAACGTCCTGGCCCTCCAGCTGTACCGCACCTCCTTCGGCACCGACGCCGATCCGGGGCTGGGCAGCGCCATCGCCGTACTGCTGCTGGCGCTGGTGCTCCCGGTCATGCTCTACAACATCCGCAGGCTGCGTAAGGAGGGGTCCCGATGAGCGCCTCCGCCCAGGCCCGCCCGGAAGCACGTGCCGGTGCCCGCCCCGTTCCCCGCGCCGGTGCGCGGGCCGGCCGGCTCGCGGCCGGCGCGGCGGCGGGGGCCGTCCGCGTGTTCCTGGTGCTGGCCGCGCTGTTCTGGCTGCTGCCCACGCTCGGGCTGCTGATCTCCTCGTTCCTCTCTCCCACCGATCTGAACAAGGGCGGCTGGTGGCAGGCGCTGACCGCGCCGACGCGGCTGACGGCCGACAACTACGAGCGGCTGCTGGCCAACGACACCATCATGAATGCGCTGCTCAGCACGGTGGCCATCACGGTCCCGGCGACCCTGCTCGTGGTCGCCCTGGGCTCGTTCGCCGGATACGCCTTCGCCTGGCTGGAGTTCCCGGGAAGGGACTGGCTGTTCCTGGTCGTGGTCGGGCTGCTCGTCGTTCCCGTACAGGTGGCGCTGATCCCGGTCTCGGAACTCTTCGGCTCCATCGGACTGTTCGAGACCACGGCGGGGGTGGTCCTGTTCCACACCGCGTTCGGGCTGCCGTTCGCCGTCTTCCTGCTGCGCAACTTCTTCGCGCAGATCCCGCGCGAGCTGCTGGAGGCGGCCCGCCTCGACGGCGCGGGCGAACTGCGGCTGTTCGCCCGGGTGGTGCTGCCGCTGGGCGCGCCCGCGATCGCCTCGCTCGCCATCTTCCAGTTCCTGTGGGTGTGGAACGACATGCTGGTCGCGCTGGTGTTCGCGGACTCGGCGCACCCGCCCGTCACGGTCGCCCTCCAGCAGCAGGTACGGCAGTTCGGCAACAACATCGACGTGCTGGCGCCCGGTGCGTTCCTGTCGATGGTGGTGCCGCTCGTGGTGTTCTTCGCCTTCCAGCGGCAGTTCGTCACGGGGGTGATGGCGGGGGCGGTCAAGTAACTACCACAGCATCGTTGACGTGCGGCATTGACGCTCGGTAACCCGAATGCCACACGCTGCGTAACCCGATCGCCACACCGGGGGTTGCTGGGCAATATGCCCGCGCCGACCCCTGGATGTGCCGTGCCCCGGTTCAGCGTCATCGTGCCCGCGTACAAGGTTCAGGCGTACCTCCAGGAGAGCCTGGACTCGGTCCTGTCCCAGTCGTACCCGGATCTGGAACTGATCGCGGTGGACGACGCCTCCCCGGACGCCTGTGGCTCGATCATCGACGAGTACGCGGCGCGGGACCCGCGGGTCACCGCCGTGCACCTGGCGCACAACCTCGGCCTGGGCCCGGCCCGCAACGCGGGCCTGGCCCGGGCGACCGGCGACTACCTGCTCTTCCTCGACGGGGACGACACCCTCGCCCCGGGCGCCCTGCAGGCCATCACCGACCGGCTCAAGGACACCGGCTCCCCGGACGTCCTCGTCTACGACTACGCGCGCACCTTCTGGACCGGGGAACTGGTCCGCAACCGGCTCGCGCACCGGCTGTCCGAGGAGGGCCCGGCCAGCTTCCGGCTCGCGGACCGCCCGGCCCTGCTCGGCATGCTGATGGTCGTCTGGAACAAGGCCTACCGCCGCGAGTACGTGGAGCGTGAGGGCCTGGAGTTCCCGCCCGGGTTCTACGAGGACACCCCCTGGACCTACCCGGCGCTGCTGGCCGCCGAGTCCCTCGCCGTCCTGGACCGGGTGTGCGTGCACTACCGCCAGCGGCGCACCGGCTCGATCCTGACCACCAGCAGTGGCCGCCACCTGGACATCTTCGACCAGTACGACCGGGTCTTCGGGTTCCTCGCCGGCCGCCCCGAGCTGGAGCGCTGGCGCCCCACCGTGCACCGGCGGATGGCCGAGCACTTTTGCGCCCTGTACGCCGACCCGCGCCGCCTCCCGCGTACGAGCCGCGCCGAGTTCTTCCACCGGGCCTCCGGGCTGCTGCGCCGCTACCGGGCCGCCGGCATCCGGCCGCTGTCCCTGTCGCGCACCGACCGGATCCGGCACACCCTGATGCGGTTCGGGGTGCGCCGGACGTACCGCACGCTGTCGCTGCTCCGCTCGGCCGCGCTGGCGGCGGGGCGCGCGGGGGTGTCGCTGTGGCGGGGCCTGCGCGAGAGCGCGCTGCGCCTGCACTACCGCGTCCAGCGGCTGCTGCCGCTGCGCCAGGAGCTGGCGGTCTTCTCCGCGTACTGGCACGGCGGCTACGCCTGCAATCCGGCGGCCGTCGAGGCCAAGCTGCGCGAGCTCGCGCCCCGGATGCGGACGGCGTGGATCTGCGACCCGCAGCACGCGGCGACGCTCCCGCCGCAGACGGCGATGCTCCGGCCGGGCTCCGCGGCGTACTGGACGGCCCTCGCCCGGGCCACGTACCTCACCACGAACGTCAACTTCGACCGCGCCCTGGTCAAGCGGCCGGGCCAGGTGCTGTTGCAGACCCAGCACGGCACTCCGCTCAAGCGGGTCGGCCTGGACCTCCAGGACCGGCCGGCGGCCACTCCCACCACGGATTTCGCGGGCCTGCTGCGCGGCGCGGACCAGTGGGACTACCTGCTCTCCGCGAACCGGCACTCCACTCTGGTGTGGGAGAAGGCGATCCCCTCCTCGTACGCCACGCTCGAGTACGGCTACCCGCGCAACGACGCCTTCCACCGGGCCACCCTGGACGACGTGCTGGCGCTGCGCGAACGCCTCGGCATCCCGGCGGGCTCGACGGCGGTCCTGTACGCGCCGACCCACCGCGACTACCGGCGCAGCCGGCCCGAACACCTCGACTTCGAGCGGGTGCTGCGCGATCTGGGCCCGCGCTTCACGATCCTGACGCGTACGCACCTGACGTACGCGGACTCGCCCGCCCAGCCGGTGCGCCACCCGCGCCTGGTCGACGTCTCCGCGTACCCGTCGGTGGAAGAGCTCTGCCTGGCCTCGGACGCCCTGCTGACGGACTACTCGTCCCTGATGTTCGACTACGCGGCGCTGGACCGGCCGATCGTGATCCACGCGGACGACTGGGAGGCGTACGAGGCCGCCCGCGGCACCTACTTCGACCTGCGGTCGTGCCCGCCGGGAGCGATCGCCCGGACCGAGGACGAGCTGGTGGACATCTTCGCCACCGGCCACTGGCAGGGCTCGCGCTCCGCGCAGCTGCGGGCGGCGTTCCGCTCGCGGTTCTGCTCGTACGACGACGGCCATGCAGCCGAACGCGTCGTACGCCGCGTCTTCCTGGGCCAGCCGGCCGCGGTCCCGCCGGTCGTCCCGCTCGCTGAGCGCCGGCCGGCTCCGACGGCCCCGCCCTCGGCCCCGTCCGCCACCCCGGAACCCACACTGGCCCCGCTGACAACTCCGGGTCTCTGGCCGTAGCCGTCCCGTTCTTCCGTTCCGCCCGCTGGTGCCGCCGTCGGCCGCCCCTGTCGTCCGCGTCAGGACGCGGACGACGTGGCCGTCAGGCCCGCCACCACCGATCGGGCCAGGTCGTCCAGGTACTCCGCCGGCACGGCGTCGCGTACGACCACCTGCCGCCAGTAGAGCGGGCCGATGGCCAGGTCCAGCGCCCGGCCCGGATCCGTTCCCGCCGCGAGTTCGCCCCGCGCCACCGCCTCCGACACGATCCCCTCGGCCATCCGCCGTTCCCCCTCCAGCAGGGCGCCGCGCACCGCGTCCGCGATCTCCGGGTTGCGGGCCGCCTCGACCAGCAGGTCCGGGATCACCGCCGAGGCGACGGGGTGCCGCAGCACGTGCGACATCACCTCGAGCAGGGCCCGTACGTCCCCGTACAGCGATCCCGTCGCGGGCACCGGCAGGCCGTCCACCGCGAAGGCCCCCACCAGGTCCAGCACCAGGTGCAGCTTCGACTTCCAGCGCCGGTAGACGGCCGTCTTGCCGACGCCCGCGCGCCGGGCGATCCCCTCGATGGACATCCGCGAGAACCCGACCGCGGCCAGTTCGTCCAGTACCGCGGCCCGGATCGCCTCGGTCACGTCCTCGCGCAGGACGGCGGCCCCGGCGGGGGCGCGGCGGGCGGGAGCGGGGGCTGGGGCGGTGCCGGCGGCCGAGTCGGTGGTCATGCACAGAGCATAGCCGGGTACGCCGCGACCAGCTCGTCACGACGATACGGTTGCGTTCCGACGTAACCCGTCCTAACCTCGCCGTAGCGACGATACGGACCCGTCCCTCCCCCAGCTACCGCTGGAAGGTGCCCCCAGCCAGCCGACGCCCCGGCCCCGTCGAAAGCGACCCTCGTGACCCCCGTGACCGAGACCACCCCGACCGCGGAGCCCGCCACGCCCGCTGCGACCGCCACGTCCGCCGCGCCCGCCGCGCCCGCCGCGACCGCCGCGCCCGCCTCGCTCGCAGAACTGGCGGCGGCCCACGGCCTGACCATCAGCGGCGCCCGGCCCCCGCTCCCGAGCTACGTGCGCCAGCTCTGGGGCCGCCGCCACTTCGTGACCGCGTACGCCACCGCCCGGATGCACGCCACGTACAGCACGGCCAGGCTCGGCCAGGTCTGGCACCTGGTGACCCCGCTGCTCAACGCGGCCGTCTACTACTTCATCTTCGGCATCGTCATGAACGCCAGCCACGGCGTGCCGGACTACATCCCGTTCCTCATCACCGGCGTCTTCGTCTGGGACTTCATCGGCAGCTCCATCAACGCCTCGACCCGCGCCGTACACAGCAACCTCGGCCTGGTCCGCGCCCTGCACTTCCCACGCGCCAGCCTGCCGCTGTCCACCGTCGTCCAGCTCTTCCAGCAGCTGCTCGTCACCATGGGCGCGCTCGTCCTGCTGCTGCTCGCCTGCGGCCAGACCCCGACCCTCAGGTGGCTGATGGCCGCGCCCACCCTGGCCCTGATGGCCGTCTTCTGCGCCGGCGTCGCCATGGTCATGGCCCGCATCGGCAGCAAGAGCCCGGACGTCAGCCAGCTGATGCCGTTCATCCTGCGCACGTGGATGTACTCCTCCGGGGTCATGTGGTCCATCGACCAGATGCTCCGGAAGGACCACCTCGCGCACTGGGTCACCGTCGTGCTCAAGACCAACCCGGCAGCCGTCTACATCGACCTGATGCGCTACGCGCTGATCGACAGCTTCGACCCGCACGCGCTCCCGCACCATGTATGGGCCATCGCCGTCGGCTGGGCCCTGCTCGCGGGCGTCGGCGGATTCATCTACTTCTGGAAGGCTGAGGAGGAGTACGGCCGTGGCTGACACCGCAACCGCCCCCGCACACCGCGCACCGTCCGTGGCGATCGACGACACCCGCGTGCCCACCGTCATCGCCGACGAGGTCCACGTCGTCTACAAGGTGCACGGCGCCGGCGCCCGCAAGGGCGGCGCCACCGCCGCCCTCAGCCGGATCTTCTCCCGTAAGCCCGCCCCCGGCATCCGCGAGGTGCACGCCGTCAAGGGCGTCAGCTTCGTCGCGTACAAGGGCGAGGCCATCGGCCTGATCGGCTCCAACGGCTCGGGCAAGTCCACGCTGCTCTCCGCGATCGCCGGCCTCCAGCCCGTGGCCCGCGGCAGGATCTACTCCCACGGCCAGCCCTCGCTCCTCGGCGTGAACGCCGCCCTGATGAACGACCTCACCGGCGAGCGCAACGTGGTCCTCGGCGGCCTCGCGATGGGCATGTCCAGGCAGCAGGTCCGCGAGCGCTACCAGGGCATCGTCGACTTCTCCGGCATCAACGAGAAGGGCGACTTCATCTCCCTGCCCATGCGCACGTACTCCTCCGGGATGGGCGCCCGGCTGCGCTTCTCCATCGCCGCCGCCAAGGACCACGACGTCCTGATGATCGACGAGGCCCTCGCCACCGGCGACGCCGCCTTCCAGCGCCGCAGCCAGGCCCGCATCGAGGAGCTCCGCGAGCGCGCCGGCACCGTCTTCCTCGTCAGCCACAGCATCGGCACGGTCCGCGAGACCTGCGACCGGGCGATCTGGCTGGAGGCCGGCGTCCTGCGGATGGACGGCCCCTCCGCCGAGGTCTGCGACGCGTACGAGGAGTTCACCTCGGGCCGCTGAGGCCGCGACCGCCCTACGGAAAACGGGCGGCCCCGGGACCATCAGGTCCCGGGGCCGCCCGTTCAGCCGTTGCGGCGGAGCCCGGCGACTAGGCGTGGGTCCGCAGCAGCGAGCGCATCGTCCGCATCGCCACGGACAGGTTCGCCAGGTCGAAGTCGTCCGATCCCCGGATCTCGTCCAGGGTCGTCCGGGCCCGGCTGATGATCGCCGCGTTCTTCTCCTCCCACGCCTTGAAGCGCTCCTCGGGAGTCGAGTTGCCGTTGCCCACCGCCAGCACGTCGGCGGTCAGCGCGGCGTGCGCCGCGAACAGGTCCTCGCGGATGGAGGCGCGGGCCATGGACTGCCAGCGGTCGGCCCGCGGCAGCTCGATGATCCGGTCCATCAGCTGCGTGATGTCCAGGCGGTCGGCGAGGTCGTAGTACACCTCGGCGACACCCAGCGGGTCGACCCCGGTGCGGTCCGAGATCGCGACGATGTCCAGCGTCGGGAAGGCCGAGGAGAACCCGGCGACCTTGGCCGCCAGCTCCTCCGGGACGCCCTCGCCGATCAGCTCGTCCATGATCGACTGGTACCACTCGAGATCGGCGCCGCGCACCAGCTTGGGCAGCTCGTCCCAGACGTGGCCCACCCGGTCACCGAAGAGCTCGATGGTCTCGGTGATCTGGAGCGGCTGCGGCCGGTTGTTCAGCAGCCAGCGGGTACCGCGCTCGACCAGGCGCCGCGAGTGCAGCCGCACCCGGGTCAGGACGTCGGCCGCGACCTTGTTGTCCAGCGCCTCGACCGCGTCCCACACCCCGGCCAGGCCGAAGATCTCGCGGGCCGAGAGCTGCGCCCGGACGATCTCCTCCGTGGAGGCCCCGGTCTCCTCGCGCAGCCGGTGCAGGAAGGTCGAACCACCGGTGTTGACCGTGTCGTTGACCAGCAGCGTCGTGATGATCTCGCGGCGCAGGGCGTGCGCGTCGATCTGCTCGGGGAACTTCCCGCCCAGGGCGGCCGGGAAGTACGCGTGCAGCAGGCGGCGCAGGTACGGGTCGTCCGGCAGCTCGGTGGCGATGAGCTCGTCCGCCACCGTGATCTTGGTGTAGGCGAACAGGACGGCCAGCTCCGGCTGGGTCAGGCCCTTGCCGTTGTTCAGCAGCTCGCGGATCTGCCGGTCGGTGGGCAGGAACTCCAGGCTCCGGTCCAGCAGACCGGCCGACTCCAGGCGGCGCATGAAGCGCTGCTGGGCGTGCAGCAGGCTGGGGGCCTGGGCGATGCCGTTGGCGAGGGCCACGTTCTGCGCGTAGTTGTTGCGCAGCACCAGGTGGCCGACCTCGTCGGTCATCTCCGCCAGCAGCTTGTTGCGCTGCTTGACGGTCATGTCCCCGTCCCTGACCACCGCGTTGAGCAGGATCTTGATGTTCACCTCGTGGTCGGAGGTGTCCACGCCCGCGCTGTTGTCGATGGCGTCGGTGTTGACCTTGCCGCCCTCGCCGCCGGCGCCGATCCGGGCGAACTCGATCCGGCCGAGCTGGGTCAGGCCCAGGTTGCCGCCCTCGCCGATGACCTTGGCCCGGACGTCCCCGCCGTTGACGCGGATGGCGTCGTTGGCCTTGTCGCCGACGTCCGTGTGCGTCTCGGTCGACGCCTTGACATACGTACCGATGCCGCCGTTCCACAGCAGGTCCACGGGGGACTGCAGGATCGCCTGCATCAGGTCGGCCGGGGTCATCTTGGTGACGCCGTCCTCGATCCCGAGGGCCTCGCGGACGTGCGCGTTGACCGGGATGGACTTCGCCGAGCGCGGGTGGATGCCGCCGCCCGCGGAGAGCAGCTCCGCCTTGTAGTCGGCCCACGAGGAGCGGGGCAGCTCGAACAGGCGCCGGCGCTCGGCGTACGAGGTCGCCGCGTCCGGGGACGGGTCGAGGAAGATGTGCCGGTGGTCGAAGGCGGCGACCAGGCGGATGTGCTCGGAGAGCAGCATGCCGTTGCCGAACACGTCGCCGGACATGTCGCCGACGCCGACGACCGTGAAGTCCTCGGTCTGGGTGTCGTGGCCCAGCTCGCGGAAGTGCCGCTTGACGGACTCCCAGGCGCCGCGGGCGGTGATGCCCATGCCCTTGTGGTCGTAGCCGGCCGAGCCGCCCGACGCGAACGCGTCGCCCAGCCAGAAGCCGTACGCCTCGGCGACGCCGTTGGCGATGTCGGAGAAGGTCGCGGTGCCCTTGTCGGCGGCGACGACGAGGTAGGTGTCGTCCTCGTCGTGGCGGACCACGCCGTTCGGCGGCACGACCACGCCGCCGACCATGTTGTCGGTGATGTCGAGCAGCGCCGAGATGAAGATCTTGTACGAGGCGATGCCCTCGGCGAGCCAGGCGTCGCGGTCCACCGACGGGTCCGGCAGGTTCTTGGCGACGAAGCCGCCCTTGGCACCGACCGGCACGATGACGGTGTTCTTGACCATCTGCGCCTTGACCAGGCCGAGGATCTCCGTACGGAAGTCCTCGCGGCGGTCGGACCAGCGCAGGCCGCCTCGGGCGACCTTGCCGAAGCGCAGGTGGACGCCCTCGACGCGCGGGGAGTACACCCAGATCTCGAAAGCCGGGCGCGGAGCCGGGAGCTCCGGGATGGCCTGCGGGTCGAACTTCATCGACACGTACGCGTGCTGCTCGCCCGCGTCGTTGAGCTGGAAGAAGTTGGTGCGCAGCGTCGCGTTGATCAGCGTGAGGAACGACCGCAGGATCCGGTCCTCGTCCAGCGAGGCGACCTGGTCCAGGGCCCCGGCCAGCTCCTCCAGCATGGCGTCGATGAGCTCGGTGCCGGCGGACTGGCGGCCGGGCGACAGCCGGGCCTCGAAGAGCGAGACCAGCAGCCGGGTGGTGTGGACATTGTTGCGGAGGGTGTCCTCCATGTAGTCCTGGCTGAAGTTCACGCCGGCCTGGCGCAGGTACTTGGCGTACGCGCGCAGCACCACGGCCTGGCGCCAGGTGAGCCCGGCGCTCAGCACCAGGGTGTTGAAGTTGTCGTTCTCGGCGTCGCCCTGCCAGACCGCGGAGAAGGCGTCCTGAAAGCGCTCGCGGGCGTCGTCGCCGAGGTAGCTGTCGCCGCCGTTGCCGGCGGGCAGCGGCATCCGCAGGCCGAAGTCGTAGATCCACGCGTTGGTGCGGTCGCTGCAGCGCAGCTCGTACGGGCGCTCGTCGGTGACCTCGACGCCCAGTCGCTGGAGCACCGGCAGGACCGCGGAGAGCGAAACCTGCTCACCGGTGCGGTAGATCTTGAACCGGCGCTCGCCGGGGGCCGCGCCGACCGGCTCGTACAGCGAGAGCGCGAACTCCCGGTCGCTGGCGGAAAGCCGCTCGAGGTGGCAGAGGTCGGCCACGGCCGCGCGCGGCTTGTGGTCGGCCTTGTAGCCCTCGGGGAAGGATGTGCCGTACTTGCGCAGCAGCTCGGCGGCGCGCTCCTCGCCCAGTTCGGCGACCAGGGCCTCGCCGAAGCCGTCGGCCCAGGAGCGGGCGGCCTCGACCAGGCGGGTCTCGAGGCGCTCGACGTCGGCGTCGGTCAGCGCGGGCAGCTCGGTGCCCTGCGGGACGCGGACGACGAAGTGGATGCGGGAGAGGATCGACTCCGTGTTCCAGGCGGTGAAGTCGACGTTGGTGCCGCCGAGCTCCTCCTTCAGGATGTCCATCAGGCGCAGCCGGACGCCGGTGGTGAACCGGTCGCGCGGCAGGTAGACGAGCGCCGAGTAGTAACGCCCGTACTCGTCCTGGCGCAGGTACAGCCGCAGCCGGCGGCGCTCCTGGAGGTACAGGACGGAGGTGGCGATCTCGCGGAGCTTGTCGACCGGGGTCTGGAACAGCTCGTCGCGCGGGTAGGTCTCCAGGATCTGCAGCAGGTCGCGGCCGTCGTGGCTGCTCGGCGAGAAGCCGGCGCCTTCGAGGACCTCGGCGACCTTGCGGCGGATGACCGGGACGCGTCGCACGGACTCGGTGTACGCGGCGGAGGAGAACAGGCCGAGGAAGCGGCGCTCGCCCACGACGTTGCCCTCGGCGTCGAACCTCTTCACGCCGACGTAGTCGAGGTACGAGGGGCGGTGCACGGTGGAGCGGCTGTTGGCCTTGGTCAGCACCAGCAGGCGGTGCTCGCGGGCCTTGGCACGGGCGTCGGCCGGCAGCCGGTTGAAGGACGGCGAGACCGGGTGGCCGTCGTCCTTGCCGCTGTGGTGCGGGTCGGAGCGCAGGATGCCGAGGCCGGTGCCGGGGACGGCGGCCAGCGAGTCGCCGTCGACCAGGTTGTACTCGCGGTAGCCGAGGAAGGTGAAGTGGTCGTCGGAGAGCCAGCGCAGCAGCTCACGGGCCTCTTCGAGCTCGTACTGACGCAGGTCCGGGGCGACCGGCTCGTCGGCCAGGGCGTCGGCGATGCGCAGCGCGGCGTCGCGCATCTTCTCCCAGTCCTCGACGGCCTCGCGTACGTCGGACAGGACGCGCTTGAGGTCGTCGGTGATCTGCTTGAGGTCGGCGCGGTCGGTCTCGCGGTCGGTCTCGACGTGGATCCAGGACTCGACGAGGGAGTCGTGGGGGCGCGCGGTCTTGGGGCCGTGCGCGTCGCAGTCGGCTCCGAGGATCTCGATCAGCTTGCCGGTGAGGTCACGGCGGACGACGACCTGCGGGTGGATCACGACGTGGATGCCGCGGCTCTGCCGGGACAGCTCGTTCGTCACGGAGTCCACGAGGAACGGCATGTCGTCGGTGACGACCTCGACGACCGAGTGGCTGGACGTCCAGCCGTTCTCCTCGACCGTGGGGGTGTGCACGCGCACGTTCGCGGTGCCCTGCGGCCGGTTCTCGGCGAGACGGTAGTGCGAGAGCGCAGCCCCGAACACGTCGACCGGGTCCCGGTCGAGGAGGTCCTCCGGGGCGGTGTGCAGGTAGTAGCGCTGGAGGTAGGCGAGAGTGGTGTCCCGGTCGGGGCGCTCTCCCTGCTCGGACCCAGTCGGAAGTAGCCCCCCGGCCGGGCTGTGCTCAGCTACCCGGGCCGCCCGCGCGAGCAGCTCGGCCTTTGCTTCGTCCAGCTTGGTCTGCATGTCCTCTGGCTCCTGTCGCGCGCCATTGCGTGACGTAGGTGAAGGAAGGAATGGCGTGGCGCCGCGACGCGGGGTGACCGCTGGGGATCGGCGCTCTGCCGTGATGAGAGGCGACCGGGAAGGAACTGGCCATGATCGGCTGCGGCTCCCGGCAGCAGGGATCAGCGAAGGCCCGGGCACGGTCGTGCGCCGGGCGCTGGCCGGAGGCGTCAATGCCTCCGATGACTATCGCGCTGATCACGGGTACCAGGCTATCTCGCCGGACCCCCTGTCCGTCACGCACTGGATCTGTACAAAAGCAGGTCCCGAACTTTGACGATGTGCGCAGTGACGGGGGCATATTCGGCGCGTACTTATTCAGCCAGTCGGCGAGCAGCGGATACGGCTTCTGCCAGCGTGTCGACGACGTCGACACCCGCCGATTCCAGACTGCGTCGGCTGTGCGAACCACCCGTGTAGAGGACGGCTCTCGCACCCACATGTGCAGCGGCCATGGCATCGTCCACGGCGTCCCCGATGAGGACCGTACGGCCGGCGGTCACGCCCGTCTCCTCCAGGGCCGCCAAATGGCGTACCAGATGTCCTGCCTTGCTGGTGTGCGAGGGGCCGGTCCGGCCGTCGACGCGCAGGAAGTGCCGGTGGATGCCGTGCGCCTGTACGAGTGGTACGAGCTTCTCGTGCGGCGCGAGGGAGAGCAGGGACTGCGTGAGCCCGTCGGCCTGCCAGTCGCGCAGGAGCTCGCGGGCCCCCTCGGTGAGCCCGGCGGTGTCGGCGGCGGCCCAGTAGTGCCGGTGGAAGGTGGCGTCCATGACCTCCCACTCGGCGTCGGTGGGCAGCCGTCCCATCAGCCGCTCGTAGAACTTCGGCACGGGTACGACGTACAGCTCGCGGTAGCGCTCCAGCGTGATCGGCGCGAAGCCGAACTCGGCGAAGGAGGCGTTGGTGGCGGCGATCACTGCGTCGATGTCGTGCAGCAGCGTGCCGTTCCAGTCCCAGACTATGTGGACGGGGGCGTCGGCGGGGTCGGCCCGGGTGCTGGATGTGATCACTTCAGCAGCCCCGGGATCTCCTGGACGCCGAACCACAGCAGCTCGTGGTCCTCGGCGCCGTCCACGGTGAACTGCGCGTCGTCGTCCCCGCCGTCTGCGGCCTCCAGGGCAGCGGCGGCGGCCGTCACGTCACCCAGGGCGTCGTCGGCGTCCACGTGCACGGCGGCGGCCACGGAGAGGCGTACGGCCGCGGCGAGGGTCACCTGGCCAAGGGCGGCCTCGTCGGCCCCGGGGGTCGCGGCGGCGGCCTTGTCGTCCACGTCGACGGCGACGACGACCCGCTTGCGCGGGGCGGCCCCGTCCTCGGCGAGCATCCGCAGGGAGGCCGCGGCGGCCCGGCCGAGGGCGGCGTACTCCAGCTCCTCCAGGTCGTCCGACACGTACCACTCCCGCAGGCCGGGCGTGACGGCGTACGCACGCAGCGGGGCGGGGCCCAGCTCACCCGCCTTGTGCGCCTCGGCGAGCCCGGGGAGGGTCAGGGGGACGTACACGCGCATGGCCGGCTGCTTTCGGTAGTCGGAAACGCCCTCAGGATACGACTTGGCGGAACTCCGCCGGGTGACGGCGCCGGTCCCCCTTCGGACTCCCGTCCGCCGCCCGGATTCCGTCCACCGCGTGCCGCTCGGAGGCCCGTGGACCGGCCGGGGGCCGCGCGGCGCCCACCCGGATAGGTGAACGGGTCGCGGCCCGTGCGGCCCGCGGAGCGGCCGTTGCGGAGGGTGGCCGCGGACCGTAGAAGTCCCCTACCAAGTTACCGCCCGGTACCGCTCCGGGCCCGGACTTCTCGGGGACGACCGCCATGACCAGGACCAGGAACACCACCCGGCCCCCCGGCCGACACGACCAGCGCCGCCCCCGCACTCCGCGGGGCCCGCACGACTGGTTCGCGGAGCGGCTGCTGGCGGTGGTCAGCGGCCAGCGGCCGGTCCACTCGCTGCTGGGCCACACGGTCGGCCCGGCCTACGAGCAGCTGGTCACCCTGGCCCCCACGGCCCTCGCCCTTCGGGCTGGGCTCCGCCCGGTCCTGCGCCGGTGCGGCCGCTTCCACCCGGGCCCGGGCGTGATCGAGGCCTTCGCCCGCATCACGACGGGCGACCGCGTCTCGGCCATGGCGTTCCGCCTGGAACAGGGCCCGGACCTCCGCTGGCGCTGCGCGGCCATCGAGATGGCCCCTCTGCCGTGACCGGGGCCCTATCGGCCGGTCCACCAGGCGGCGGCTCCGCTGCCGGTGGCCGTGGTCACCAGCGCAATGAGCCAGACGGGGACACGGTGAATGACCACGTGCAGCCCGCCACAGCGCAGCTCGAACTGCTGCTGCTGCCGATTGCTCTCAACTCGCTTGTCCATGGCTTCAGTTAAGCACCGGGCACCCCCTCCGAGTCATGCGCCGGATCTGTACAAAACGGGGGGTGGAACTTTGACGTTGTGCGCAGCGACCAGGCCCGAAACGGGCACTGCGCTCAGGGGGAAACGGGCCCCCTTCCACCACCGCTGCGCGGAGCCTCTCCCAGCCCCGCCCTTCCCCCGTTCCCCGGGCTCCGCCCGGACCCGGCCGGCCTCGGTGCCAGAACGCCGGCGGGGCCGGACACCGTGTGGTGTCCGGCCCCGCCGGGGGTGCCCGTACGGGCAGGGGTCACTTCTTGCGGCGGCGGCCGCCTGCGGCCTTCTGGGCCTTGCGGCGCTCGGCCCGGGTCATCCCGTCGCCCGCCTCGTCGGCGTCGAAGTCGCCCTCGACGACGCCGCCCTCGCCGTCCACCGTCGGCGCCGAGAAGTGCAGGCGGTCCGGCCGCTGCGGGGCGTCGAGCCCCTTGGCCCGGATCTCCGGCTTCGTCAGCGACGGCGCCGTGTCCTGCACCGGAAGCTCCTCGACCTGCTGCTCGACCTGAACCTCCAGGTTGAACAGGTAGCCGACGGACTCCTCCTTGATGCCCTCCATCATGGCGTTGAACATGTCGAAGCCCTCGCGCTGGTACTCGACCAGCGGGTCCTTCTGGGCCATCGCCCGCAGGCCGATGCCCTCCTGCAGGTAGTCCATCTCGTACAGGTGCTCACGCCACTTGCGGTCCAGCACCGACAGGACCACGCGCCGCTCCAGCTCGCGCATGATGTCGGGGCCCAGCGCCTTCTCACGCGTCTCGTACTGCTCGTGGATGTCGTCCTTGACGGACTCCGCGATGAACTCGGCGGTGATGCCCGCGCGGTCGCCCGCCGCGTCCTCGAGCTCGGCGACCGTGACCTTCATCGGGTAGAGCTGCTTGAAGGCGCCCCACAGCCGGTCCAGGTCCCACTCCTCGGCAAAGCCCTCGACCGTCTCTGCCGCGATGTACGCGTCGATCGTGTCATCCATGAAGAAGCGCACCTGCTCGTGCAGGTCCTCGCCCTCCAGGACGCGGCGGCGCTCGCCGTAGATGACCTCGCGCTGGCTGTTGAGGACCTCGTCGTACTTCAGGACGTTCTTGCGCGTCTCGAAGTTCTGGGTCTCGACCTGCGACTGGGCCGACGCGATCGCGCGCGTCACCATCTTGTTCTCGATCGGCACGTCGTCCGGCACGTTCGCCATCGACATGACCCGCTCGACCATCTGCGCCTTGAACAGGCGCATCAGGTCGTCGCCCAGCGACAGGTAGAAGCGGGACTCGCCCGGGTCGCCCTGACGGCCGGAGCGGCCGCGCAGCTGGTTGTCGATACGGCGCGACTCGTGCCGCTCGGTGCCCAGCACGTACAGCCCGCCGAGCGACTTGACCTCTTCGAACTCGGCCTTCACGGCCGCTTCGGCGCGCTTGAGCGCGGAGGGCAGGGCGTGCGCCCACTCCTCGATGTGCTCTTCCGGGTCCAGGCCCTGCTGGCGCAGTTCCGCCTCGGCCAGGTCGTCCGGGTTGCCGCCGAGTTTGATGTCGGTACCGCGGCCGGCCATGTTCGTGGCGACCGTCACGGCGCCGCGGCGGCCGGCCTGGGCGACGATCGAGGCCTCGCGCTCGTGCTGCTTCGCGTTGAGCACCTCGTGCGGGATGCCCCGCTTGGAGAGCTGCTGCGAGAGGTACTCGGACTTCTCGACCGAGGTGGTGCCGACCAGGATCGGCTGGCCCTTCTCGTGCTTCTCCGCGATGTCGTCGACGACGGCGGCGAACTTCGCGACCTCGGTCCGGTAGATCAGGTCCGGCTGGTCCTTGCGGACCATGTCGCGGTTGGTCGGGATCGGGACGACACCGAGCTTGTAGATCTGGTGGAACTCGGCGGCCTCGGTCATGGCCGTACCGGTCATGCCCGACAGCTTGCCGTACAGGCGGAAGAAGTTCTGCAGGGTGATCGTGGCGAGGGTCTGGTTCTCGTCCTTGATGTCCACCCCTTCCTTCGCCTCGATCGCCTGGTGCATGCCCTCGTTGTAGCGGCGGCCGGCGAGGATACGGCCGGTGTGCTCGTCGACGATCATGACTTCGCCGTCGATGACGACGTAGTCCTTGTCCTTCTTGAACAGTTCCTTCGCCTTGATGCCGTTGTTCAGGTAGCCGACGAGCGGGGTGTTCACCGACTCGTAGAGGTTCTCGATGCCGAGCCAGTCCTCGACCTTGGCGACACCGGCCTCGTGGATGGCGACGGTGCGCTTCTTCTCGTCGACCTCGTAGTCGCCGGTCTCCTCGATGCCCTTGAGCGGCTGGCCGGCCTCGCCCTTGGTGAGGCGGGTGACCAGCTTCGCGAAGTCGGCGTACCACTTCGTGGCCTGGTCGGCCGGGCCGGAGATGATCAGCGGGGTACGGGCCTCGTCGACCAGGATCGAGTCGACCTCGTCGACCACGGCGAAGTTGTGGCCGCGCTGCACCAGCTCGTCCGCCGACCACGCCATGTTGTCGCGCAGGTAGTCGAAGCCGAACTCGTTGTTCGTGCCGTACGTGATGTCGTTGTTGTACTGCTCCCGGCGCTGGGCCGGGGACATGTTCGCCAGGATGCAGCCGACCTCGAGACCGAGGAACTTGTGCACCCGGCCCATCATCTCGGAGTCGCGCTCGGCGAGGTAGTCGTTCACCGTGATCAGGTGGACGCCCTTGCCGGACAGCGCGTTCAGGTACGCGGGGAGCGTGCCGACGAGGGTCTTGCCCTCACCGGTCTTCATCTCGGCGACGTAGCCGAGGTGCAGCGCGGCACCGCCCATGATCTGGACGTCGTAGTGCCGCTGGCCGAGGACGCGCTTGGCGGCCTCGCGGACGGTCGCGAAGGCCTCGGGCAGCAGGTCGTCCAGGCTCTCGCCGTCCTGGTAGCGCTGCTTGTACTCGTCCGTGAGCGCACGCAACTCGGCGTCGGAGAGGTTGACGAAGTCCTCTTCGATGGAGTTGACCTGGTCCGCGATGCGGTGCAGTTTGCGCAGGATCTTGCCTTCGCCTGCACGCATGAGCTTGTTGAAGACGGACACCGAGGTTTGTCTCCTTGCCGGTCGGGCCTGGCACTGGTTCGTACACGGGCACGGAGGGTGGGCCCCACCGCAACGGCCATCGTAAGCGAGGACGCGGTCGCGTCGGGAGGTCCGCACCTTCCGCAGGGCGCGAGCGCCCGGAATGAGAACGTACGGGGGACGCGGAAGGTGCCGTCGCGGGCGAAAACCGCTCGCCCGGGTTACCCGGCGCGACCACAATCCGTCCATGGAGCCGACCACGCTGACCACCGAACGCCTCTTCCTGCGCCCCTTCGCCCCCTCGGACGCCGAGGAGGTGTACGCGGCCTGCCAGGACCCCGGCATCCAGCGCTGGACGCTCGTCCCCTCCCCGTACGAGCGTGCGCACGCGGAGGGCTGGGTGACCGAGCTCTCCCCCCGCGGCTGGCGCGACGACACCGCGTACGCCTTCGCGGTGCGGCTCGGGGCCGAAGGCCCGCTGGTCGCGGCCGTCGGCGTGCACGTGCGCGGCCCCGGGGCGTACGAGATCGGCTACTGGACGGCAAAGGAGCACCGCGGCCGCGGCTACATGACCGAGGCCGTCCGCGGCGTCGCGCACTGGGTGTTCACCGAGGTCGGCGCCGGCCGGCTGGAGTGGCGCGCCGCCGTGGGCAACACGGCCTCCCGCACCGTCGCCGAACGGGCCGGATTCCTTGTCGAGGGCACCCTGCGCGCCGGGCTCGACCTGCGCGGGACCCTGCGCGACTGCTGGATCGGCGCCCTGCTCCCCTCCGACCTCGGCCTGCCCTCCCCGCTGCCCTACCTGCCCGCTACGCGTATCAATGTCAGTGGCACCTCCTAGGCTCGCGGCATGACCGAGACCGTGCTCGCCCTGTCCGCCGACGACGCGCGTCGGATCGCCCTGCGCGCGCAGGGGTTCCTCGGAGCGCCCGACCGCCGGGGCGGGGGTACCCCCAGCGGAGCCAGGGGGAGGGTCCGGGGGGTGCTGCGCCACCTGGGCGCCGTCCAGCTGGACACGATCTCCGTACTGGCCCGCTCGCACGAGCTGATCCCGTACGCACGGCTGGGCGCGGTGGGCCGGGACACCGTGGAGAAGGCGTACTGGTCGGACCGGCACGCCTTCGAGTACTGGTCGCACGCGGCCTGCATCCTGCCGATCGAGGAGTGGCCGCACTTCGCCTTCCGCCGCCGCATCAAGCGCGCGCACGGCTACCGCTGGCACAGGATGAAGGACAAGGAGGGCTCCTGCCGCCTCGTCCTGGACCGGCTGCGCGCCGAGGGCCCGCTGACCTCGACCGAACTGGGCGGCGCGAAGAACGGCGGCCCCTGGTGGGACTGGTCCGAGACCAAGATCGCCGTGGAGTGGCTGCTGGACGCCGGCGACGTGGTCGTCACCGAGCGCCGCGGCTGGAAGCGGGTCTACGACCTGCCCGAGCGGGCGGTCCCCGACGATCTGCTCCACGACGACCTGGACGACCGCGAGTGCCTGCGCCGTCTGGTCGCACTGGCCGGCCGGTCCCTCGGCGTCGGCACCCGCGCCGACATCGCGGACTACCACCGCCTCAAGGGCGAGCAGTTCGACGCCGTGGTCGAGGACTCCGGACTGGTCCCGGTCGAAGTCCAGGGCTGGTCCAAGCCGGCCTGGGCCGACCCCTCGGCCCTGGCGACGGCGCCGCGCGGCCGCCACCGCACTACGCTGCTGTCCCCGTTCGACTCCCTGGTCTGGGACCGGCCCCGGACGGAGCGGATCTTCGGCTTCACGCACCGCCTGGAGGCGTACGTCCCCAAGCCGAAACGGATCCACGGCTACTTCGCGATGCCGCTGCTCGCGGGCGGACTGCTCCAGGGGCGCGTCGACCCGGCCCGCGAGGGCAGCACCCTGGTCGCCCGGCAGGTCTCCCTGACGTCCCCGAAGGCCGCCCGCCCGATGGCCCAGGCCCTGCGGGAGGCGGCGGAGTGGGTCGGCTGCGACTCGGTCCGCGTGGAGCGCGCCCAGAGTCCCGGGGAGGCCGCCGCCATCACGGCGGAACTGGCCGCCCTGTAGGCGCGGGCGGGGGGCCGGGGCGCCCCGGCCCGCCCGCGCGCTTCGGCTAGCGGATCTCGAGGATCTTCTCCCGCATCGCGTAGACCACGGCCTCCATCCTGGAGTGCAGCTGCAGCTTCTCCAGGATGTTGCGGACGTGGTTCTTGACGGTGTTCTCGGAGATGAACAACTCCTTCGCGATGTCGCGGTTGTTCATTCCGGTCGCCACCAGCTTCAGCACCTCCAGCTCGCGGTCCGTCAGCCTCGGTGCCGGCACCAGCCGCCGCTCGTCCGTCCGCTGGATCATCGACTTGAACTCCGTCAGGAGCTTCGAGGCCATCGACGGGCTGATCTGCGACTGCCCGTCGGCCACCGCGCGGATCGCCGTCGCCACCTCGTCGGTCGAGATCTCCTTCAGGAGATACCCGGTGGCGCCCGCCTTGATCGCGTCGTAGAGGTCCGCCTCCTCGTCGCTGATCGTCAGCATGATGATCTTCGCGGAGGGGGCCACCTCCTTGATCGAGGTGCATGCCTCGATACCGCCGCGCCGGGGCATCCGCACGTCCATCAGCACGATGTCCGGCAGCAGGTCCGCCGCCTTGTCCACCGCCTCCGCGCCGTCCCCCGCCTCACCGACGACCTGGATGTCCTCCTCCTGCGCGAGGACGATCTCCAGCCCGCGCCGGAACAGGGCGTGGTCGTCGACGACGAGCACCCGGATCGGCTCGCCGCCCTCATCACCGCGCACCGGCCCGAAACTGTCCGCCATCGTTCCTCCCCCTGCATGTACCGACCTGCCGAGTCAACCGGACCGCGATGCGCGCCGGTTGACTGCCCGCCATGATTCCATGCCCGCGCCACCCGGCGGGGAGCCTGCGACGACCACCTGGCGCATACGAGTCATGCAGAGGCCCCCGGAGACGCTGCTGCATCCCCGGGGGCACTTCACCGAAATTCAGGATGCGGCGTCAGCCGCCGAGCGCCCCGCCCGCGCCGGAGCCGGGCTCACCCGAGCTGGAGGCCTGGTCGGAGTTGAGGTGGATCACGCCGTAGTCATAGCCGTGGCGCCGGTAGACGACGCTGGGCATCTTGGTGTCGGAGTCGACGAACAGATAGAAGTCGTGGCCGACCAGTTCCATTTCGTACAGAGCCTGGTCGAGCGGCATGGGTGCTGCCGAGTGCGTCTTCTCGCGGACGATGAGCGGGCCTTCGCCCTGTACTTCCAGCGATCCGATCCGGGTGGTCGGGATCGCCTCCGCCTTCTCCCCCGTGAACAATTCGCCGTTTCCGTTCAGCTGGGCCACGCCCGGCACCACGTCGGCGACCTCTGCCGCCGAGAGCCGGCCGTTGCCACGGCGGGTGTAGCGCTTGTCGTGCTGCTTGCGCAGCCGGGCTTCAAGCTTCTCCTGTGCCAGGTCGAGCGCCGCATACGGGTCCGCGGCGGCGGCCTCGGCACGGATCACCGGGCCCCGCGAAATCAGAGTGATCTCCACGCGGTCGGAACGGTCGGCCTGGCGCGGGTTGTGCTCCTTGGACACCTCGACGTCCAAGCTGATCACCTTGGCGTCGAGCTTCTGGATCCGCTCCGGATTCAGCTTCTCGGCCACGTGCTTGCGGAACCGCTCGGGCACCTCGGTCTTGCGGCCCTTGACGACGATGTCCACGCAGAACTCCGTTCCCGGATAGCTCCGCCTCATGGGGCGAAGCGTCTCCCTTTCGCACCAGGCCCCGGTGAACACCGGAGCCCCGGACTGGCGACTTTCACCTCCGAAACGTGCGATCCGATGCGTGTAGCCAGGACTCGCCAGTTCCTTACAACCGAACATATCCCTCCATGCCGGTTGTCGGCACCCGCTACCGGACCGTACCTCCGTTCAGGTGGCTGTTCTCTCCTACTACCTGCAACGATGCGCCTTCCCCAAGAGTTCCAAATCTATTCACAAGAGCGTTGCTCTGTACGGGTTGTCGACCGATTTCTTACGAAGGATCCTGTCGGAGCCGCCACCACGGCCGCCCCCGCCACCGCTCCGGCCGCCGTCGCCGCCCGCACCGCCCGGGCCGCCTCCGCGAGCGTGGCTCCGGTGGTGATCACGTCGTCCACCAGCACGACCCGGGCACCGGCCGGCAGCCGCACCGCGCCCCCGCGGCACAGCCCCAGGGCCCCTGCGAGGTTCTCCCGCCGCTCCCGGGCCCCCAGGCCCGCCTGATCGGCCACCGGCCGGACATGGCGCAGTACGGGCGCCACCCGCGCGGGAACACCGGCCCGCCGCAGCCGTTCCGAGGCCGCCAGGGCGATCCTGCGCGCCGGATCGTGCCCGCGCGCCCGCACCTGCCGCCGCGCCGACGGCACCGGGACGAGCACCAGCTCCTCCCCCGCCGACCACGCCCAGCCCCCGCGGAGGCCCGCACCGAGGCACCCGCGGACGGCCGCCGCCAGGGCAGCGCCGAGCGGCCCGGCCAGCGGCAGCACCCCGCGCTCCTTGTGCGCCAGTACGGCCTCCCGTACGGCGCCCTCGTACGCGGCGGCCGCATACACCACGGGCAGCCCCGAAGGTCCCGGAGACGGCCGCACAGACCCCGCCGCGGCCCCGCTCAGCGCCTGCGCGCAGCCCGCGCACAGCAGCACGCGGGCAGCCCCGCAGCCGGTGCAGTCGACCGGCAGGACCAGCCCGGCGAGCTCCTGCCACCACCCCCGCATACCCACCACTGTGCCGGGCCGGCCGGGCACCCCGCCACCCCTGTGGACAACCGGGCCCCGGGCACAAAAGCACAGGTCAGACAGGTCAGCCGGGGTAGATCGGGGCCCGGCCGCCCGCCGCCGCCGTGCGCCACTGCGCCCCCGGCGGCAGCCACACGATCCCGTCCTCCTCCGAGTACGCGACCACCGGCTTCTTCTCGTCCTCCGTCGCCGCGACCGCGTCCAGCCCGGTCGCCCCGGGCAGGCTCGCCGCGACCATCGAACCGTCGGCCAGCATGTACCGGGCCTGCACGACCCCGCCGCTCTCCCGGCCCACGACCAGCAGCCGGCCGCGCGGCGCCCAGCTCAGCGCCGTCACACTCGCCATCTGCGGGGCCGCCGGACGCAGCTCGCGCACCGACACCGGCCCCGCATCGCCCTTGCCCTCGGGCCGCTCGATCCGCCCGATGTACAGGTTCTTGCGGCCGTCCTTCTCCACCAGCAGCGCGATCCGCACCCCGTCCGGCGACGCCTTCAGCGCCCTGATCCGCCCGCCGTCGAGCCCGGCCACATCGATCTTCTGCGGGGCCCCGGTACCGCCCGGCACCCGGTACAGCCCCGCATTCTGCGGGTCCTGGTCCGCGATCCACAGGTCGCCCGCCGTGTCCCAGCTCGGCGCACCCAGCCCGTTCGGCTTGACACCCTTGCTGGTCAGCACCGGCTGCGGAACGGGCCCGGCCGTCGTCAGGTTCACCAGGTACAGCCCGTGCTGGTCCTCGGACACCACCGCCGCGCGCTTCTCGTCGTACGAGACGGCCGCGGAGCCGACCTTGAACCCGGGGCTCGTGGCGGTCGGGGACAGCGGCCCCGGCACCGACTCGGGCTTGTACTGCTGGTCCTCGCTGGAGATGTCGAGCTTCATCCGCACGAGCCGGCTGTCGCTGTCCACGTAGTACTGGTACTCGGGGCTCGGCGCCCGGTGGGCGATCGCCCCCGCTGCCGCATCGGTCACCGAGCACAGCGAGGACCGGTCCGAGCGCAGCAGCTCGACCCGCGCCAGCCGGGAGGCCGTCAGATCCTGCACGGTGTACAGGAGTTGCGCGGCCATCTTCTGGCACTGCGGCTGCGCGACGTTGTCGGCCTTGTCGTTGAGCGGCACCTTCAGCGCGTTCTGGCCGTCATACGCAAGGGACTTGGTGCCCTCGCGCAGTTCCGTCCCGGTGGGGAAGCTCGAAGTCACCACGGGCCCCAGCCACTTGGACGGCCCGGCCAGCAGCGACTGCACGGTCTGCGTGGTCGGGTCCATCCGCGAGTCGGGGTCGCTGCGCTGGCGCACGTACACCGGATCGGCGACGAGGCTGCCGCCCGCGAAGTAGTACTTGTTGACCGGCATGTAGATGCGCTGGAAATCGGACTCGCTGAGCACGAGGCTGCTCGGCGGCGTCGCGATCCGCCACTGCTTGTTCTCCTGGACCAGCTGGAGGAACTCCTCGTAGCGCGCCCCGGTGGTCTCCGGCTGGTACGCACTGCGCTCGTCCACCGTCGCGAGCTTCGTGCCGGTCATCTTCCAGCGGGGGCCCGAGGGGTCCTTCTCGCCCTGCACGGAGAACCGGTCGATGCCCGCGGAGAGCACGGTGACGGCGGCGCCGGGCTTCCAGTTCTTCGCCGCGTCCTCGGTGAGGTACTTCCGGGCGGTCTGCAGCTGCGGGTCGTCGCTGGTCATGGCCTCCAGGAAGCCGTCGACGATGTCGGCCGCGCCGGCCTTGTCGGCCGGCGGCACGCCGAACACCCGGACCTGCGAGTCGACGCCCTGCGAGGCCCGCACCTCGCGGATCTCGCCGTGGTCGGGCATGGAGGCACAGCCGGCCAGCAGCAGCCCGGCCGCGCCGAAGGCGTACGCCCGCACCGTCCGCCACCGGCGGCGGTCGTCCTTGCGTACCCGTGCGGGCTCAGCGTCCACCTGCTCGATCCTCCTGTGCTGCTGCCTGGTCGGCCGCGTCGGCCCTGTCTGCCGCCGCCCGGTCCGCCGCTGTCCGGTCCGCCGCCGCCTGGTCGGCCGGGCGGGCCACGACGCGGGCCCCGTTGCCCGGCAGGGCCGTCGGGTCCGCGGGCACCGGCAGCGCCCCGCCGACCGCCGACCGGGGCGGTATCGGCGAGCGGTCGGGCCGCCCCGGGGCCGGCGGCGCCTGCGGGGGCGTACCGGAGCCCGCCGCGTCGGCCGCGGCCCTGGCCCGGTTGGCCCGGGAATCCTCCGGCTCCAGCGGGATCGGGGACCCGCGCAGCGGCTCGTCCGCGGTCCGCGGCAGGGTCAGCCGGAACTGCGAACCGCCGCCCGGCTCGCCCCAGGCCTGGAGCCAGCCGCCGTGCAGGCGCGCGTCCTCGACGGCGATCGACAGGCCGAGGCCCGTCCCGCCGGTGGTGCGGGCGCGGGCCGGGTCGGCCCGCCAGAAGCGATTGAAGACGCGGGTGGCCTCGCCGGGCTTGAGCCCGACGCCGTAGTCCCGTACGGCCACCGCGACGGCCCCGCCCGCCGATGCGAGCCGGACCACCACGTCGCGGCCCTCACCGTGCTCCACGGCGTTGACGACGAGATTGCGCAGCACCCGCTCCACGCGCCGGGAGTCGGCCTCGGCTATGACGGGCTGGGTGTCGCCCAGCACCCGGATCCGGGTGCCCTTGTGCTCGGCGAGCGGCTCGGCGCCGTCGATGACCCGGCGTACGACCTCCCGCAGGTCGATCGGCTCCGCCTCCAGGGCCGCGGCACCCGCGTCGAACCGGCTGATCTCCAGCAGGTCCGCGAGCAGCGACTCGAAGCGGTCGAGCTGCCCGGCGAGCAGCTCGGCGGAGCGGGCCGTGATCGGGTCGAAGTCGACCCGGGCGTCGTGGATGACATCGGCTGCCATCCGTACGGTCGTCAGCGGCGTCCGCAGCTCGTGCGAGACGTCGGAGACGAACCGGCGCTGCATCCGCGACAGGTCCTCCAGCTGCTGGATCTTGAGCTGGAGGTTCTGGGCCATCTTGTTGAAGGCCTCGCCCAGACGGGCGATGTCGTCCTCGCCGGTGACCTTCATCCGCTCCTGGAGCCGCCCGGCCGAGAGCCGCTCGGCGATCCCGGCGGCCATCCGCACGGGCGTCACGACCTGGCGCACGACGAGCCACGCGATCGCGCCGAGCAGCACGACCACGAAGACGCCGGCGGTGGCGATGGTGACCTTGATCAGGTTGAGGGACTCCTCCTCCTGCGTGAGCGGGAAGAGGTAGTACAGGTCGTACGGGTCCCCGTTGATGTCGGTGAGCCGCTTGCCCACGACCAGCGCGGGCTCGGGCGCCTTGTCCCCGGCCCCGGCGGTGTACCGGATCTGGGAGAAGGTCTTGAAGGTCCCGGTGGCGTGGTTGACCTCCCGCCGCAGCTGCGGCGGGACGCTCGCCGTCGGGTCCACGTTCCCGGAGGCTCGGGCGCCCTTGACGCCCGAGACGGTGGGCCCGTCGGGCTGCCCGCCCGCGCCGGGGCCGGCGCCGAGCGCGACCACCTCGAAGGCGGTCTGGCCGCCACTGGCGAGCTGCTTGACCAGCGAGTTCATCCAGGTGCTGGCGTCCCGCCCGACCTTGTTGTCGGTGGCATCGGGCCCGTCCACCGTGGAGGGCGTGTTGGCCTTCTCCTGTGCGACCGCGAACCCGCCCGCCGCCTGGCTCTGCGCGGCCTCCTCCTTGGCGTCGAGGAGCCCCTTGCTGACCTGCGCGATCACGACGAAGCCGAGCGAGAGGACCACGGCCAGCGACATCAGCAGCGTGGCGGCGACCACCCGCAGCTGGATGTTGCGCCGCCACAGCCGGACAGCCGGAAGCAGCGGCCGGCGTACGAGGCGTACGAACAACCGCAGCACAGGGCCGCCGGGCGCTCCGTCTGCCATCTGACGGAGCTGCCGGCCGCCCCTCAGGGCCCCCCAGCGGGACCCGCGGCGGGGCCTGCCGGGCTGCACGTCAGCTCGGTCCCGCCTTGTAGCCGACACCGCGCACCGTCACGACGATCTCGGGGCGCTCCGGGTCCTTCTCGACCTTGGAGCGCAGACGCTGGACATGCACGTTGACCAGGCGGGTGTCCGCCGCGTGCCGGTAGCCCCAGACCTGCTCCAGCAGCACCTCGCGGGTGAACACCTGCCAGGGCTTGCGCGCAAGAGCGACCAGCAGGTCGAACTCGAGCGGGGTCAGGGCGATCGAGGCACCGTCCCGCTTGACCGAGTGCCCGGCCACGTCGATGACCAGGTCACCGATGGCCAGCTGCTCGGGCGCGGGCTCCTCCGAGCGGCGCAGGCGGGCCCGGATACGGGCCACCAGCTCCTTCGGCTTGAACGGCTTGACGATGTAGTCGTCGGCCCCGGACTCCAGGCCCACGACGACGTCCACCGTGTCGCTCTTCGCGGTGAGCATGACGATCGGTACGCCGGACTCGGCCCGGATCAGCCTGCAGACCTCTATGCCGTCCCGTCCGGGCAGCATCAGGTCCAGCAGCACGAGATCCGGCTTCGCCTCGCGGAAGGCCGCCAGCGCCTTGTCGCCGTCCGCTACGAACGACGGCTCAAAACCTTCTCCACGCAGCACAATGCCGAGCATCTCGGCCAGCGCGGTGTCGTCGTCGACGACAAGGACTCGTCCCTTCATGCTTGACATCATCCCATTAGCTAATCGTTACCTGTCGGTGAGCTGTCCCACAGCCAAAAGGGCTGGAAATCGCCCCTCGGACCTGCGTGGAGATCAGACCGACCAGTCTGCCCCGGATCCGGGCGACAATTGAAGGCGCGGGCGGCCGGAGTTCCGGGGGACGGCCGGTCCGCTCAACATTCCCACGTGGCACGATGGCAGCCGAATAGGGGGGTGTCTTGTGGGCCAGGCCGGATCAGGGAGCGGTGTCCGGTGTCGTGGATCGCAAGGCGGAGGAGGGAGTCGACGCGGAGCGTCGGCGACCGACGAGAACGCGGCGAGGCGCGGTGCCGGGCGCCGCGAGCCCGGCCTGACCCGCAACACACCCCCTGACGCCCCCCGCCCCGCAGTGCACGTGAAGGAGCGACGATGAACGACTCTCCGGGCTGGGCCGTGCCCGGACCCTCCCCGTCCGACGGCGAGCGGCCGGGCGCATCAGACGGCCGGGACGGCGCCGAAGGCGGCACACCGCCGCCCGCCGGCGGACCGAAGTGGTCCGCCGAGCAGCCGCCCCCCGGCGAGTGGTCGAGCCCCGGCACCCCCCAGGCCCCGAAGGCCCCGCAGCAGCTGCCTCAGCCGGGCGCGGGCTGGGGATCGTACGGCGGCCCCCAGGGCCCGCAGGGCGGCCAGTGGGGCAAGCCCCCGGCCGCCAAGCCCGGCGTGATCCCGCTGCGCCCCCTCGACCTGGGCGAGATCCTCGACGGCGCGGTCGCCACCATGCGCACCCACTGGCGCACGGTCCTGCCGATCACGCTGGTCGTGGCCACCGTCGTGCAGGTCATCAGCGTGCTCGTGCAGAAGTACACGTACGCCGACCTCGCCGTCACCTCCGACCCCGGTTCCGGGGACAGCCTGAAGGAAGCCTTCGACGCCCTCGGCGGCAGCATGGTGGCGCTGCTCGCGAACGGCTTCGTCCAGCTCATCGGGACCATCGTGGCCACCGCCATGCTCACGATGATCTTCAGCCGTGCCGTGCTCGGCCACGGCTCCTCGATCGGCGAAGCCTGGCGCGAGGCCCGCCCCCAGCTGCTCCGCCTGCTCGGGCTGACCCTCCTGCTGGCCCTCGGCGGCATCGTCATCGTCCTCGTGCCGCTCCTGCCCGGCATCCTCCTGCGCAGCGTTGGCATCGCCGTCGCCGGCGGCCTCGCCGCCCTCCCGCTGCTCATCTGGCTCGCACTCAAGTTCAGCCTGGCCTCGCCCGCGCTGATGCTGGAGAAGAGCAGCGTCATCACCTCGCTCCGCCGCTCCTCGAGGCTCGTCCAGGGCTCGTGGTGGCGCATCTTCGGCATCACCGCCCTGACCGGCCTCATCACCGCGTTCGTCTCGGCGATCATCGTCTGGCCGCTGACCGCTGTCGGGCTCGCCATCGGCTTCGCCGACAGCGGCATGGAAGGCCTGGAGAACGGCACCGCCGCCACCGGCTGGGCCCCGCTGATCCTCTCCGCGGTCGGCGCGGTCATCGCCCAGACCATCACCATGCCGATCCAGTCGGGCGTCACCGTCCTCCTGTACGTCGACCAGCGCATCCGGCGCGAGGCCCTCGACCTGGAGCTCGCCCGGGCGGCAGGCCTGGAGAACTACGCCCCGGACGCCGCCGCACCGCCGACCGGAGGCTGATGCACGGATGATGAGTACGGGGGGCCTCATCACACTCTCCGCGGCGCTCCTGCCGGCCGCGGAGAAACCACCGGTGACGACACCGCGCGACCCCGCCCGCGAGGCGGCAGAACGCGAACTGTCCAAACCGCTGTACCACCAGGACGACCCGGGGCTGCTCCAGCGCACCCTGGACCGGCTCTGGGAATGGGTCGGCAACCTCTTCGACCACGCCTCGGGCGCCGCCCCCGGCGGCACCCTTGGCCTGGTCGCCATCGCCGTCCTGGCCGCCCTGGCCCTCGCCGCCCTGTGGTGGCGGCTCGGCTCCCCCCGCCGGACCCCCACCGCGTCGGCGGGGGTGTTCGACGACACCTTGCTCAGCGCCGCCGACCACCGCACCGCCGCCGCCGCGCACGCCGCCGCGGGCCACTGGACGGAAGCCGTCCAGGAGCGCATGCGCGCCGTCGTCCGCTCCCTCGAGGAACGCACCCTGCTCGACCCCCGCCCGGGCCGCACCGCCGACGAGGCGGCCGCCGAAGCCGCGCTCTCCCTCCCGGACCACGCCGAAGCCCTCCGAGCTGCCGCCCGCACCTTCGACGACGTCACGTACGGCGGCCGCCCCGGCGACGAGGCCATGTACGCCCGCCTCCACACCCTCGACACCACCCTGGCCCGCACGAAGCCGCTCCTGACGGGACCCCCGGCATGACCGCCCCCGCCCCCGGCCCCCACGCCCCCGGCACACCGACGGGCCCGCCGCCCGGCGAAGCCCCCGGCACGGCCGCCCGGGGGATCACTCCCACCGCCGTGTGGCGGCGCTCCCGCGGTGTGCTCCTCTGCCTCGGGATCCTGCTCGTCGGCGCCGTCGTCCTCGCCGCCCTCGGCTCCGGCAGCCGCCACGGGCGGCTCGACCCCCGCTCCGCCGACCCCGACGGCAGCCGGGCCGTCGCCGAGCTGCTCCAGGCCCGCGGGGTCACCACACGCGTCGTCACCAGCGCCCGCGAGGCCGCCGCCGCGGCCGGCCCCGGCACCACCCTGCTGGTCACCGACCCCGACCGGCTCGGCGACACCCAGCGCCGCGCCATCCGCTCCGCGATCGACCTCTCCGGCGGCCGTACCGTCCTGCTCGCCCCCGGCAGCGTCAGCCTCTCCGACCTGGCCCCGGCCGCCCGCACAAAGGGCGACGCCCTCGACGAGAACCTCGACCCCGGCTGCGCCCTGCCCGCCGCCGCCACCGCCGGCCGCGCCACCACCGGCGGCGGCCACCGCTACACCGGCGGAGCAGCCGCCGCGGCGTGCTACCCCAGCGGCGGCCACCCCACCCTCCTCGTCCTCCCCTCCGGCACCACGGGCGGCGACACCGTTCTCCTCGGCTCCGAGACGCTCCTCCTCAACAAGAAGCTCGCCTCCGAGGGCAACGCCTCCCTCGCCCTCCAACTCCTCGGCTCCCGCCCCGACCTCGTCTGGTACCTGCCCTCCCTCACGGAGGTCCAGGACGAGGACCCCGCCCAGGAGAAGGGCTTCCTCGAGCTCGTCCCCCGCGGCTGGGGCTGGGCCCTCCTCCAGCTCTTCGTCGCCGCCGCCCTCGCCGCCCTCTGGCGCGCCCGCCGACTCGGCCCCCTCGTCACCGAGAAGCTGCCCGTCGCCATCCGCGCCTCCGAGACCACCGAGGGCCGCGCCCGCCTCTACCGCAAGGCCGGCGCCCGCGACCGCGCCGCCACCGTGCTGCGCGCCGCCGCCCGCGAACGCCTGGCCGCCCTGGTCGGCGTACCGCCCACCCAGGCCCACGAACCCGCGGCCCTGGTCCCCGCCGTGTCCGCCCGCCTGACGGCCGGACATGAGGACCTGACCGCCCTCCTCTTCGGCACCACACCCGCCGACGACGCGGCACTCGTCGCGCTCGCCGACCACCTCGACGCCCTCGAAAGAGAGGTCCGCACCTCATGACGGCCACCACGGACAGCGCCCGCTCCTCCCTGGAAGCGATCCGCACCGAGATCGGAAAGGCCGTCGTCGGCCAGGACTCGGCCGTCACCGGTCTCGTCGTCGCCCTCCTGTGCCGCGGCCACGTCCTCCTCGAAGGCGTACCCGGCGTCGCCAAGACCCTCCTCGTACGGGCCCTGGCCGCCTCCCTCGAACTCGACACCAAGCGTGTCCAGTTCACCCCGGACCTGATGCCCAGCGACGTCACCGGCTCGCTCGTCTACGACGCCCGCACCGCCGAGTTCTCCTTCCAGAACGGCCCGGTCTTCACCAACCTCCTCCTCGCGGACGAGATCAACCGGACCCCGCCCAAGACCCAGTCCTCCCTCCTCGAAGCCATGGAGGAGCGCCAGGTCACCGTCGACGGCACCCCGCGCCGGCTGCCCGAGCCGTTCCTCGTCGCCGCCACCATGAACCCGGTCGAGTACGAGGGCACCTACCCCCTCCCCGAAGCGCAGCTGGACCGCTTCCTCCTCAAGCTCACCGTGCCCCTGCCCTCCCGCGCGGACGAGATCGGCGTCCTGACCCGGCACGCCGCCGGCTTCAACCCCCGCGACCTCCAGGCCGCAGGCCTGCGCCCGGTCGCCGGCGCGGCCGAACTCGAAGCCGCCCGCGACGCCGTCGCCAAGGTGTCCGTCTCCCCGGAGATCGCCGGGTACGTCGTCGACATCTGCCGCGCCACTCGCGAATCGCCGTCCCTCACCCTCGGCGTCTCCCCGCGCGGCGCGACCGCCCTGCTGGCCACCGCCCGCGCCTGGGCCTGGCTCACCGGCCGCGACTACGTCACCCCCGACGACGTCAAGGCCCTCGCCCTGCCCACCCTGCGCCACCGCGTCCAACTCCGCCCGGAGGCCGAGATGGAGGGGGTCACGGCCGACGCCGTCATCACCGCGATCCTGTCCCACGTCCCCGTCCCGCGCTGATGGCCCTCACCGGACGCGCCGCCCTGCTGGCGGCCCTCGGCAGCCTCCCCGTCGGCATCCTCGAACCGAGCTGGACGGGGATGCTCGCGGTCAACGGCACCCTCGCCCTGGCCTGCGCCGTCGACTACGCCCTCGCCGCGCCGGTCCGCAGGCTCAGCCTCACCCGCACGGGTGACACCTCCGTCCGCCTCGGTGAACCGGCGCAGGTCCACCTCACCCTCACCAACCCGGGCACCCGCACGCTCCGGGCCCGCATCCGCGACGCCTGGCCCCCCAGCAGCTGGCTCCCCGGCACCGAGGCCGAGGCCTCCCGGCACACCCTGACGATCCCGGCCGGCGAACGCCGCCGGATCACCACCCGGCTGCTCCCCACCCGCCGTGGGGACCGCCGCGCCGACCGCGTGACGATCCGCTCGTACGGACCGCTCGGCCTGTTCGCCCGCCAGGGCACCCACACCGTCCCCTGGACGGTCCGGGTCCTGCCGCCCTTCACCAGCCGCAAGCACCTCCCCTCGCGCCTGGCCCGGCTGCGCGAACTGGACGGCCGTACAAGCGTCCTGACCCGCGGTGAGGGCACCGAGTTCGACAGCCTCCGCGACTACGTCCCCGGCGACGACACCCGCTCCATCGACTGGCGGGCCACCGCCCGCCAGAACAAGGTCGCCGTCCGCACCTGGCGTCCGGAACGCGACCGGCACATCCTGATCTGCCTGGACACCGGCCGCACCTCGGCGGGCCGCGTCGGCGACGCCCCCCGCCTGGACTCCGCGATGGACGCGGCCCTGCTGCTGGCCGCGCTGGCCTCCCGCGCCGGCGACCGCGTCGACCTGCTGGCCCACGACCGCCGCACCCGCGTCCAGGTCCAGGGCCGCTCGGCCGGCGACATCCTCCCGGCCTTCGTGAACGCCATGGCCACCCTGGAACCGGAGCTCGTCGAAACCGACGCCCGCACCCTGGTCTCCACCGTCCTCCGAAACGCCCCGCGCCGGTCCCTGGTGGTCCTTCTGACGAGCCTTGACGCGGCCCCGATAGAGGAAGGCCTGCTCCCCCTGCTCCCCCGCCTCACGCAGCGCCACACGGTCCTGCTGGCCTCGGTGGCCGACCCCCACATAGAGGGGATGACGAAGTCCCGCGGCACGCTCGACGCGGTGTACGAGGCCGCGGCCGGCACCCAGTCCCAGGCCGCCCGCCGCCGCACGGCGGAGCAGCTGACCCGCCACGGGATCCACGTGGTGGACGCCACCCCCGACACCCTGGCCCCCGCCCTGGCCGACGCCTACCTGTCCCTCAAGTCCGCCGGCCGCCTCTAAGCGGCCTCGGGGAAGTGGGGCACGCCCCCGCGCCGCCCGGCACGGCGCCTCGCCGCGTTGTCGCAGCACCCTGGTACGTCCAGTACAAG
>NZ_JBFBAH010000029.1:0-85405 GCF_040682115.1 Streptomyces sp. NPDC051364
CCGCCCCGCCCTTTCTCCGTTTCTCCCCCGGCTACCGCCGGGAGGTGCCCCCAGGGCTCTGCCCGGACCCGCGCCTCAAACGCCGGTCGGGGCTGAAATGGCGCTGCGCGCCATCCAGCCCCGACCGGGGGGGAAACTCCAGCCCCGCCGGCGTTTGAGGCGCGGGGATCCGGGGGCGGAGCCCCCGGTTTCGGGACGCCGGTGGCCGGTGGGGGTCAGGCCGTCAGGCCGTCAGGCCGTCAGGCGGGACAGGGCTTCGGACAGGGGGAGTTCCTCGCGGGTGCCCGTGGCGCGGTGCTGGAGTTCGACCACCTCGTCCGCCGAGCGGCGGCCCGCGACCAGGATCCACGGGACCCCGATCAGCTCCGCGTCCGTGAGCTTCACGCCCGGCGACAGGCCCGGCCGGTCGTCCAGCAGGACCCGCAGGCCCGCGCCGGCCAGCGCGGTGGCCGCCTGCTCCGCCAGCGCCAGCGGAACCGCCTTGCCCGCCGCCACCACGTGGACGTCCGCCGGGGCCACCGCGGCCGGCCAGGCCAGGCCCCGCTCGTCGGCGGTCTGCTCGGCCAGCGCGGCCACCGCCCGCGAGACGCCGATGCCGTACGAGCCCATCGTGACCCGCACCGGCTTGCCCTCCCGGCCCAGCACGTCCAGCCCGAACGCGTCCGCGTACTTGCGGCCCAGCTGGAAGATGTGCCCGATCTCGATCGCGCGGTCCAGCCGGAGCCCGGCACCGCAGCGCGGGCAGGGGTCGCCGGGCTCGACGACGACCACGTCGAGGTACTGGTCCACCTCGAAGTCCCGCCCGCAGACCACGTTCCGGGCGTGCGTGTTCTCGCGGTTGGCCCCCGTCACCCACGAAGTGCCGGGCGCGACACGGGGGTCGGCCAGGTAGCGGACCTTGCCGAGACCCTGCGGGCCCACGTAGCCGCGTACCAGGTCGGGGCGGTCGACGAAGTCCTCGGCCGTCACCAACTCCACGACCGCCGGGGCCAGATGCTCGCCGAGCTTGCCGAGGTCCACCTCCCGGTCACCGGGTACGCCCACGGCCGTGATCTCGCCGTCGACCTTCACCAGGAGGTTCTTCAGCGTCGCCGACGCGGGCACGCCCAGGTGCGCGGCGAGGGTCTCGATCGTCGGGGTGTCGGGGGTGTCCACCTCCTCGAGCGCGGGGTGCTCGGCGTCCACCGGCGTCAGTGCGAAGGTCACCGCCTCCGTGTTCGCCGCGTAGTCGCACGACGGGCAGTCCACGAACGTGTCCTCGCCCGCCGGCGCGGGCGCCAGGAACTCCTCCGACGCCGAGCCGCCCATCGCGCCCGACACCGCCGACACGATGCGGTGGTCCAGACCGAGGCGCTCGAAGATCCGCTGGTACGCGGCCCGGTGCAGGGCGTAGGACTCCGCGAGGCCCTCGTCGCTCACGTCGAAGGAGTACGAGTCCTTCATCTGGAACTCGCGGCCGCGCAGCACGCCGGACCGCGGCCGGGCTTCGTCCCGGTATTTGGTCTGGATCTGGTAGAGCATGACCGGCAGGTCCTTGTAGGACGTGCACTGGTCCTTCACCACCAGGGTGAAGATCTCCTCGTGGGTGGGGCCGAGGAGGTAGTCCGCGCCCTTGCGGTCCTTGAGCCGGAAGAGCAGGTCCCCGTACTCCGTCCAGCGCCCGCTGACCTCGTACGGCTCCTTCGGCAGCAGCGCCGGGAGCAGCACCTCCTGGGCGCCGATGGCGTCCATCTCCTCGCGGACGATGCGCGAGACGTTGTCGAGGACCTTCTTGCCGAGCGGCAGCCAGGTCCAGACGCCCGCGGAGCTGCGGCGGACGTATCCGGCGCGGACGAGGAGCCGGTGGCTGAGGGTCTCCGCGTCGGCCGGGTCCTCTCGGAGGGTCTTGGCCATGAGGCGGGACATGCGCTGCACGTGTTGCGATGACATGACGGGAGGCTACCGGGGGCACGGCCCCCCGGAAACCCGTTTCAGGCGCGGCGGAGCGGCAGCGGGGCTCCCATCACGGCGTACGGGAGGCTCGCGCTCGGGAAGTGCACCTGGCGGGCCAGGTCCGTGTAGCCGAGGGCGCGGTAGAGCCCGCGGGCCGGGCTCTCGGTGTCGATGGCGGAGAGGATGGAGCGGGGCTCCTCGGCGGCGTCGGTGAGCCGGGTGATGAGGGTGCGGCCGACGCCGTGGCCCTGGAAGCCGGGGTGGACGTGAAGCTCGGTGATCACGAAGGAACCGTCGAGCCAGCCGTCTTGCCCCTCGGCCCGCAGGTACGGCTCGACGACCGAGGACCACCAGTACGCCCGGTCGTTCGGCATCCCGTACACGAACCCGGCGAGCGCCCCGTCCTCGGTGAACGCGCCGAGGGCACGGGCTCCGCGGCAGGTCATGTGGCGCTGCACGATGTAGCGCCGGATGCCGACCTCCTCCTCGCTGAGCCCGAAGGCCACGGCCTGCACGCGCAGCGCCTCGTCCACGCGGTCGGCGAGGTCGAGGGGACCGATGCGGAGTCCGGCGGGCCGGTCGGGGTCGTCGCCCCCGGGGGTAGGCAGCATGCGGCGACCTTACTGGGCGTTCCCCCACCCCGTCCGTACGGCCCCCACCCCTACCGCACTCGGCTCCGCCGGCGTTTGAGGCGCGTTCAGAAGAGCACGCTCATGAACGCGCCCACCTCACGGAACCCCACCCGCCGGTACGACGCCCGCGCCGCGGTGTTGAAGTCGTTGACGTACAGGCTCACCACGGGCGCGACATCGCGCAGCGCGAACTCGACGACGGCCGCCATCCCCCTCTCGGAGTGCCCACGGCCGCGGAACTCGGGATCTACCCACACGCCCTGGATCTGGCAGGCCCTGGCGGTCGCGGCGCCGATCTCCGCCTTGAAGACGACCTTGCCGTCCTCGATGCGGGCGAAGGAGCGGCCGGTGCCGACCAACTCGGCCACCCGGGCCTGGTAGAGCAGCCCGCCGTCGCCCGCCATCGGTGAGACGCCGACCTCCTCGGTGAACATGGCCACGCAGGCGGGCATGATCAGGTCCATCTCGTCCTTGCGGATCCGCCGCACGAGCGGGTCGGGGCGCACGTCCGCGGACGCCTGCTCGGTGACCATGAGCGGCTGGTGGGAGCGGACGTCGCGGGCGGGTCCCCAGCTGGGCTCCAGGAGCCGCCACAGCAGCCGGGTGGCGTCGGCGGGGCCCACGATGGAGGAGCAGCGGCGGCCGGTGCGGCGGGCCCGGTCGGCGAAGGCGCGGACGGCGTCGGAGTCGGCGCAGACGGGGACCAGGTTGGCGCCCGCGTAGCAGAGGGAGCGCAGCTCGCCGTCGGCGTAGTAGCCCCACATCTCGCCGCCCAGACGCCAGGGGTCGAGGCCGGCGACCTGGACCCTGGAGGTGACGAAGGCGTTCTCGACCGGCTCGCGTCCCAGGACTCCGAGGGCGGCGTCGAGATCACTGGGCTCAAGGACCCGGGTGGTGGTCTGCGTCAACACTGGGGCCTCACCATACAAGTCTGCTGATCTCCGAACTGTACCCGCCGCCACCGGAGGATGCCTGGTCCCACGGGTCACGAAAAAGCCCCGACCCCGCCCACGAGCTGCGGGAACGGGGCCGGGGCCGATGCGTGCGGGGCGCCGCCGGGGCGCCCGGGGTGCTCAGACGCCGATGGCGACGGTGGGCTCGCCGGACATCACGCCGTCCTTCTCCATCTGCTCGGCGATCTTCATCGCCTCTTCGATGAGGGTCTCCACGATCTTCGACTCGGGGACGGTCTTGATGACCTCGCCCTTCACGAAGATCTGGCCCTTGCCGTTGCCGGAGGCGACACCGAGATCGGCCTCGCGGGCCTCGCCCGGGCCGTTGACGACGCAGCCCATGACGGCGACGCGCAGCGGGACCTCCATGCCCGTGAGGCCCGCCGTGACCTCCTCGGCCAGCTTGTAGACGTCCACCTGGGCGCGGCCGCAGGACGGGCAGGAGACGATCTCCAGGCGGCGCGGCTTGAGGTTCAGCGACTCCAGGATCTGGATGCCGACCTTGATCTCCTCGACCGGCGGGGCCGAGAGGGAGACGCGGATGGTGTCGCCGATGCCCTCGGAGAGCAGCGCGCCGAAGGCGACGGCGGACTTGATGGTGCCCTGGAAGGCGGGGCCGGCCTCGGTGACGCCGAGGTGCAGCGGGTACGTGCACTGGGCGGCGAGCTGCCGGTAGGCGTTGACCATGACGACCGGGTCGTTGTGCTTGACCGAGATCTTGATGTCGCTGAAGCCGTGCTCCTCGAAGAGGGAGGCCTCCCACAGCGCGGACTCGACCAGCGCCTCGGGGGTGGCCTTGCCGTACTTCTTGAGCAGCCGGGCGTCGAGGGAGCCGGCGTTGACGCCGATGCGGATCGGAGTGCGCGCGTCGTTGGCGGCCTTCGCGATCTCCTTGACCTTGTCGTCGAACTGCTTGATGTTGCCCGGGTTCACGCGGACGGCGGCGCAGCCGGCGTCGATCGCGGCGAACACGTACTTGGGCTGGAAGTGGATGTCGGCGATGACCGGGATCTGCGACTTCTTCGCGATGACGGCGAGGGCGTCGGCGTCGTCCTGGGTCGGGCAGGCCACGCGCACGATGTCGCAGCCGGAGGCGGTCAGCTCGGCGATCTGCTGGAGCGTGGCGCCGATGTCGGAGGTCCGGGTGGTCGTCATCGACTGCACCGAGATCTGTGAGTCGCCGCCGACGGCCACCGAGCCGACCTGGATCTTGCGGCTGACCCTGCGGTCGGCAAGCTTCGTCGGCACGGCCGGCATTCCGAGAGAGATGGCAGTCATCTGCTGTGCAACCCCAAGGTGTGGATCAAGGTCCCGAGATCGGCGGGCTCCAGGTTTCGAGATTACGCCAACCACGGGGCGGCCCATGCATCCGAGGGCCCGGAACACCCGAACGTAGGGAGCCGGGCACGAAGCGTGCCCGGCTCCCCATACGGTCGGCGTACATGCGGACGTACTAGGTGATCTTGATCGGGTTCACCACGTCGGCCACGAGCACGAGCAGCGTGAAGCAGACGAACACGCCGGCCACCACGTACGCGGCGGGCATCAGCTTCGCCACGTCGAACGGGCCGGGGTCGGGGCGCCGGAAGACCCGGGCCACGGTGCGCCGGACCGACTCCCACAGGGCGCCCGCGATGTGCCCGCCGTCGAGCGGGAGCAGCGGCAGCATGTTGAACAGGAACAGCGAGAGGTTGAAGAACCCGACGAGCTGGAGGAAGAACACCAGCCGCTGCTCTGCCGGGATGTCCAGGGTGGCGATCTCGCCGCTGATCCGGGCCGCGCCGACGATGCCCATCGGGGAGTCGGGCTCGCGCTCGGCTCCGCTGAAGGCCGCGTCCCACAGGGCCGGGATCTTGGCGGGCAGCTTGAGCAGCCCCTGGACGCTGTTGTCGACGACCTCGCCCATGTGGTCCACGGACTGGCCGAAGGACAGCGGGGCGATCTCGCTCTTCGGACTGAAGCCGAGCCAGCCGGCCGTCACGAACCGGCCCTTGACGTACCCGCCGTGGCCGTCCGTCTTGGCGACCTTGTTCTCGATCAGGCTGACCGGCAGGGTCTGCTGCTTCCCGTCCCGGACGACCGTGACGGTGGCGGGGCCGACCGTGTCGCGGATCTGCTTCTGCAGGGCGGCCCAGTCGGCCACCTTGCGGCCGTTGAACGCCACGATCCGGTCCCCGGCCAGCAGGCCGGCGGCCTTGGCCGGGGCGACCGGGTCGCCGGCCTTGCAGATCTCGCGCTTCTCGCTCTGCTGGATGACGCAGGGCGAGACGCTCGCGACCTGCGTGGTCGTCTGGTTGATCCCGAAGCTCATCCAGACGCCGAAGAAAATCGCCAGCGCCAGCACCAGGTTCATGAACGGGCCCGCGAACATCACGATCACGCGCTTCCACGGCCTGCGCGTGTAGAACAGCCGCGTCTCGTCGCCGGGCTGGAGCTCCTCGTACGCCGCCGAGCGCGCGTCCTCGATCATCGAGCGGAACGGCGAGGTCGACCGGGCGGTCACCTTGCCGTCCTCGCCGGGCGGGAACATCCCGATCATGCGGATGTAGCCGCCCATCGGGATGGCCTTGATCCCGTACTCGGTCTCGCCCTTGTGGCGCGACCAGATGGTCGGGCCGAAGCCGACCATGTACTGGGGCACGCGGATGCCGAACAGCTTGGCCGTCGAGAGATGGCCGAGCTCGTGCCACGCGATGGAGACGAGCAGCCCGAATACGAAGATGAGTATTCCGAGCACCGTCATGAGTGCTGTCATGCGCGCGCCTCCACGGCGGCCCGGGCCGCCATCTCCTGTGCCCGGGCCCTGGCCCAGGTCTCCGCTTCGAGGACGTCTGCGACGGTGAGAGAAGTTCCCGCGTCCGGCGTCCCGTGCTCATCGACCACGGCAGAGACCGTATCCATGATTGCTGTGAACGGCAGCCGACCGGCCAGGAACGCCTCCACGCACTCCTCGTTCGCCGCATTGAACACGGCGGGGGCGGTGGAGCCCAGGGTACCCACGTGCCGGGCCAGTCCCACCGACGGGAAGGCCTCGGTGTCGAGGGGGAAGAACTCCCAGGTCGACGCCTTGGTCCAGTCGAAGGCGGGGGCCGCGTCCGGGACGCGCTCGGGCCAGCCGAGGCCGATCGCGATGGGTCCGCGCATGTCCGGCGGGGTGGCCTGGGCGAGCGTGGAGCCGTCGGAGAACTCCACCATCGAGTGGACGTACGACTGCGGATGGACCACGACCTCGATGCGGTCGAAGGGGATGTCGTAGAGCAGGTGCGCCTCGATGACCTCCAGCCCCTTGTTGACCAGGGTCGCCGAGTTGATGGTGATCACCGGGCCCATGGCCCAGGTGGGGTGCGCGAGGGCGTCCCTGACGGTGACGCCGGCCAGCTCGGCGCGGGTGCGGCCGCGGAAGGGCCCGCCGGAGGCGGTGACCACGAGCTTGCGCACATCGGCCCGGGTGCCGGCGGCGAGCGCCTGGAAGAGGGCCGCGTGCTCCGAGTCGACCGGGATGATCTGGCCGGGCTTCGCGAGGGCCTTGACCAGCGGGCCGCCGACGATCAGCGACTCCTTGTTGGCCAGGGCCAGGGTGCGGCCCGCCCGCAGCGCGGCGAGGGTGGGCGCGAGTCCGATGGAACCGGTGATGCCGTTGAGAACGGTGTGGCACTCGGAGGCGGCGAGCTCGGTCGCCGCCTCGGGCCCGGCCAGGATCTCGGGCAGCGGCTCGGAGGCGCCGTACTGGGCGTTCAGCGCCTCCTTCAGGGCCGGTACGACGTCCTCGCGGGCGACGGCCACGGTGTTCACGCGCAGCTGCCGGGCCTGCTCGGCCAGCAGCCCGACGCGCCCGCCGGCGGCGGACAGCGCGGTCACCCGGAACCGGTCGGGGTTGCGCAGGGCGAGGTCGATGGCCTGGGTCCCGATGGACCCGGTGGACCCGAGGATGACGATGTCCCGCCGGCCGGCCGCGGGGTCGAAGAGGAGGTGCGGATCGGCGAGGGGGGCTGGGCGGTCGCTCATGCCCCCATTGTTGCCGCAACTCAGGAGCGGTTGGACACGGAGTCCCCGTGAACGGCGCCGGCGAGCAGTTCGGGCAGCGTCCCGGCGAAATCCGGGAGCGCGCGGGCGGCCCGCCACCAGGCATCGGCGTCCCCGCCGAGGGCGGCTTCGAACAGCCGGTCCGCCTCGGCGCGGGCGGCGAGGACCGCCGGGTGGTGGTCGTGGCGGTCGGGGTGGTCCACCTCCCCCAGCCAGTGGCCCTCGTCCAGGGCCCAGGCGGCGGGGGCCTTGTGCCGGATCACGTCGGCGCCGGCCAGGATGCCGTCGTCGAGGCAGGCGCGGACCCACCGTATGTCCTCGCGCAGATCGCCCATGGCGTTGGGCACCCCGAGGCTCGCGAGGGCCAGCTCGCGGTTCACGCTCTCGTCCGGCTCCCAGGCGGAGCCCGGCGCGAGGGCGTCCACGGCCTCGGCGAGGCCGGGTATCGCGGCCTGCGGCTGCGGCGGCGCGGCCCCGGCGGCGACCGCGGCCACCAGCTCGGGCAGGGTGCCCGTGAACCCGGGGGCGTGCCGCTGCAGCTCGGCCCACAGCCTCGGGTCGTCGCCGAGCGCCGGGCGGAGCACCCGCAGCAGGGCCGAGCGCATCCCGGCCCACTCGGCCAGGTTCCAGCCGAGGCCGCCGGCGGCGTGGGCCTGCCCGAGGAGCAGGGCCCGGTGGGCCGGTGCGACGGCCGCCGCGAGCTCGTCGAAGGTCAGGGTGCCGGTCCGGACGGCGCGGACCGCCGGCCGGTGCCACGCCGGTCCGTACGAGGCCTGCACGCGGGTGTCGAGCAGCGCGAGCCTGGCCCGCCGGTCCAGATCGGCGACCAGCAGCAGGGCCTCCACGGAGCCGGGCGGCAGCGGGCTGCGGGCGTGCTCGCGCAGCAGGGTCTCGGGGTCGAGCTCGTACGGGAGGGCCAGCACGTCGAGCGGGATGCGCGGCCGGCGGCTGCCGTGCCGACGCAGCAGCCCGATGAGCTCAGGGCCGGTCAGCGGCGGCCCGACGGGCTCCGCAGACGGCCCGACGGGCTCCGCACCGGTCGGCGGCGGCCCGGGCGGGCGGCCGAGCTCGGCGCCGAGGGTGGCGAGCAGCTCCGGCGAGGGGCCGGGGCGGGCCGCGTACCGCGCGGGGCCGGGGAGGCCCGGCAGGGGGCGGCCGTGCACCTGCGGGCTGCGGGCGATGGTGCGGCGGTCCTCGTCGGTGCCCTCGCGCAGCAGCAGGGTGACCGCGGAGGCCGGGAGGTACTCGTCCCGGCACAGGAACCGGCGGGTGGGCGCGTCCAGCCGCCCGAGGAGGTCGGAGGCGACGCCGTCCGGTGCGTGGCGCAGCAGGAGCGCCACGCACCAGGCGAGCCGTCGGCTCTCCCTGTCCACGTTCACATGCATCCGCTTCCCCGGGTTCCCTGTCGCCAGTGTCGTACGCCTGACGGGCACCCGGCGATGATCGCAGGTCAGCGGATGGGGCGGTGGACGTTCTTCTGAGTCGACGGGCCGGGGGTGGCGTCCGCGATCCAGGGGCCGTCGCCGGAGGGGTCGAGCACGCCCTCCTCGAGCCAGGTGTAGGTGCCGGAGAGCACCCCGGCGACGACCTTGCGGTCCAGGTCGTCGGTGTTGGACCAGAGCCGGCCGAAGAGCTCCTCGACGCGGATCCGGGACTGCCGGCAGAAGGCGTCGGCCAGCTGGTAGGCCTCGCGGCCGTGCTCCCCGGAGGCCCGCAGGTGCTCGGCGCGCACGCAGGCGGCGCTCATCGCGAAGAGCTCGGCGCCGATGTCGACGATTCGGCCGAGGAAGCCCTGCTTGGTCTCCATGCGGCCCTGCCAGCGGGACATGGCGTAGAAGGTGGACCGGGCGAGTTTGCGGGCGCTGCGCTCGACGTAGCGCAGGTGGACGGAGAGGTCGGGGTGGCCGCCGGGGTGGAAGGCGCGGTACGCGCCGGGGACCTGGCCGGGGCCGGTGGCGAGCTTGGGCAGCCAGCGGGCGTAGAAGCCGGCGGCGCGGGCTCCGGCCCTGGCCTTGTCGCCGAGCGCCTTCTCCGGGTCGATGAGGTCCCCGGCGACCGACAGGTGGGCGTCGACGGCCTCGCGGGCGATCAGCAGGTGCATGATCTCGGTGGAGCCCTCGAAGATCCGGTTGATGCGCAGGTCGCGCAGCATCTGCTCGGCGGGGACGGCGCGCTCGCCGCGGGCGGCCAGCGATTCGGCGGTCTCGAAGCCGCGCCCGCCGCGGATCTGGACGAGCTCGTCGGCCATCAGGCAGGCCATCTCGCTGCCGTAGAGCTTGGCGAGGGCGGCCTCGATGCGGATGTCGTTGCGGTCCTCGTCAGCCATCTGGGAGGCCAGGTCGACGACCGCTTCGAGGGCGAAGGTAGTGGCGGCGATGAAGGAGATCTTGGCGCCGACGGCCTCGTGCCGGGCGACCGGACGGCCCCACTGCTCGCGCACGCCCGACCACTCACGGGCGATCTTCAGGCACCACTTCCCGGCGCCGACGCACATGGCGGGCAGGGACAGCCGGCCGGTGTTCAGGGTGGTCAGCGCGATCTTGAGCCCGGCGCCCTCGGCGCCGATGCGCTGCGAGGCGGGCACCCTGACCCGGTGGAAGCGGGTGAGGCCGTTCTCCAGGCCGCGCAGGCCCATGAAGGCGTTGCGGTGCTCGACGGTGATCCCGGGGGAATCGGCTTCGACGACGAAGGCGGTGATCCCGCCGCGGTGGTTCTCCGACTTCGGCACCCGGGCCATCACCACCAGCAGGTCCGCGACGACCCCGTTGGTGGTCCAGAGCTTCACCCCGTCGAGGACGTACCCGTCCTCGCCGTCGGGGACGGCGGTGGTGGCCAGCCGCGCCGGGTCGGAGCCGACGTCCGGTTCGGTGAGCAGGAAGGCGCTGATGGCGGTGGTCGCGCAGCGCGGCAGGAAGGTTTCCTTCTGCTCCTGCGTGCCGAACATCTTCAGCGGCTGCGGGACGCCGATCGACTGGTGGGCGGAGAGCAGGGCCCCGATGGCGGGGCTGACCGAGCCGACGAGGGCCAGCGCCTTGTTGTAGTACACCTGGGTGAGGCCCAGGCCCCCGTACTTGGGGTCGATCTTCATGCCGAGGGCCCCGAGCTCCTTGAGCCCGCGCACGGTCTCGTCGGGGATCTTGGCCTCGCGCTCGATGCGCGCACCGTCGATCTCGGTCTCGCAGAACGCCCGCAGCCGGGCCAGGAAGGCCTCGCCGCGCCGGACGTCTTCGTCCGCCGGCATCGGGTGCGGGTGGATCAGGTCGAGCCGGAAGTGCCCCAGGAAGAGTTCCTTGGCGAAGCTGGGCTTGCGCCAGTCCTGTTCCCGGGCCGCTTCCGCGACCTGCCGTGCCTCGCGCTCGGTCACCTTGGGCTGTGTTGCGGACATGAGGGGACTCACCTCGCCGCCGGAGTCGGTGGGACCGGCCTACTGGCCGGTGCTACCTGTGAGTCGTACCCTCTCCGGCCCTCCGGGAAAAGCCGGGACGGTCCGAGTGAGGGAAAACCAGCCCGCCCGCGGGGCTACCGCCTGGCGAGTGAGCCGAAGGGCCGCGCCGGCCACCGCGAACCGAGCCAAAAAGAAAAGGGGACGGCCGGAGCCCCCGCACAGTAGGCTCCGGCCGTCGGCTTTTGGGCCGTACGAGAATCAGATGTCGAGGCCGGTCAGGACCAGGACTCGCTCGTACGTGTAGTCGTCCATCGCGTAGCGGACACCCTCGCGGCCCACACCGGACTGCTTGACGCCGCCGTACGGCATCTGGTCGGCGCGGTAGGACGGCGCGTCGCCGACGATCACACCGCCGACCTCGAGCTCGCGGTGGGCGCGGAACGCGGTCTGGATGTTCCGGGTGAAGACGCCAGTCTGCAGGCCGAACTTCGAGTCGTTGACGGCGGCGAAGGCCTCGTCGGTGTTCTCGACCTTCGTCAGCGTCAGCACCGGCCCGAAGACCTCCTCGACGGCGAGGGTGGTGTCGGCGGGCAGGTCGGCGATGACGGTCGGCTCGTACGAGGCACCCTCGCGCTTGCCGCCGGTGAGCAGCTTGGCTCCGGCGGAGATCGCCTCGTCGACCCAGGACTCGACCCGCTTGGCGGCGTCCTCGGAGACGAGGGGGCCGACGTCGGTGGCGGAGTCGGACGGGTCGCCGGTGACCTGGGCCTGGACCTTCGTGACGACCTTCTCGACGAGGCGGTCGTAGACGGAGGCGTCGGCGATCACGCGCTGCACGGAGATGCAGGACTGGCCGGCCTGGTAGTTCGAGAAGGTCGCGATACGGGTCGCGGCCCAGTCGAGGTCGGCCTCGGAGGACCAGTCGTCCAGGACCACGGCGGCGGCGTTGCCGCCGAGCTCCAGGGTGCAGTGCTTGTGGGGCACCGACTGCTGGATGGCGTAGCCGACCTTGTCGGAGCCGGTGAAGGAGATGACGGGCAGGCGCTCGTCCTTCACCAGGGCCGGCATCTTGTCGTTGGCGACCGGCAGGACCGACCAGGAACCGGCCGGGAGGTCGGTCTCGGCGAGCAGCTCACCCAGGATCAGGCCGGAGAGCGGGGTGGCCGGGGCCGGCTTCAGGATGATCGGCGCGCCGACGGCGATGGCCGGGGCCACCTTGTGGGCGCACAGGTTCAGCGGGAAGTTGAACGGCGCGATGCCGAGGACCGGGCCCTTGACGAAGCGGCGGGTCAGGGCGAGACGGCCGACGCCACCGGCGTCGGTGTCGAGGCGCTGGGCCTCTCCGCCGTTGAAGCGGCGGGCCTCTTCGGCGGCGAAGCGGAACACGGACACCGCACGGCCGACCTCACCGCGGGCCCACTTGATGGGCTTGCCGTTCTCGGCGGAGATCAGCTGGGCGATCTCCTCGGTGCGCTCGGTGAGCCGCTTGGACACGTGGTCCAGGGCGGCGGCACGGACGTGGGCGGGAGTCGCGGAGAACTCGGCCGTCACGGCGTACGCCGCGGCCACGGCCTCTTCGACCTGGGCGTCGGTGGGCACGCTGACGGCGGCGACCAGCCGGCCGTCCCACGGGGAGTGGACGTCGAAGCTGTCCTCGCCGGTGGCCTGGCGGCCGGCGAGCCAGAAGGCGTGGGTGGAAGTCATGCGAATCCCGGCCCTTCGGATGTGTGCGGGTCCTTGTCCCCTCCACCGTAGGACTCCGTCCGGGATTCGGCGTTTATCCGGGGTGGAGCATGCCGAGCACCGGCCGCGCCGGTTTGTCAGTGTCGCTCCGTTTCCCGGGCTCCGCGCAGCGGCAACCCGATGGCTACGCCGCAGGCGAGGTGGCCTTGAGGGCGAGCCACAGCTCCATGCGGACGTCCGGGTCGTCCAGGGAGCGGCCCAGGATCTCCTCCACCCGCCGCATCCGGTACCGCAGCGTATGCCGGTGCACGCCCAGGTCGGCCGCCGCCGCATCCCACTGCCCGTGCCGCGACAGCCACGCCTGCAAGGACGCCACCAGATCCCCCCGCCCCTTCTCGTCGTGCTCGCGCAGCGCCCGCAACGTACCGTCCGCGAAGGCTCGTACCGCGTCGTCCGCAAGCAGCGGGAGCACCGACCCCGCCGCCAGGTCCTCGTGCTCCACCATCGGCCGCCCCCGCCGCCGGGCCACGGCCAGCGCCTGCTCGGCCTGCTTGAAGGCCGCGGAAACCCCCGCAGGCACCGCGGCGGCGGACAGGCCGACCACCAGCTCGTCCGGCTCCGGCCCCGTCGCCTCCCGCCCGCGCCGCGACTCCAGCGCCTCCGCGTGGTCCGCGCACGCCTGCACCGCCGAGCTCCCGTCGGCCGCCAGCACCACCAGCCGCCCCGGCTCCGGCACCACCAGCAGCGCCTCCCCCGCACGGGCTGCCGCCGACTCCACCGCATCGGCCAGCAACGCCAGCCCCTCCGGCTGCGCCGTCCCCGGCAGCGCCGGCTCCGCCACGATCAGCCGGAACGGCGCCTCCAGCAGGGCCCCGTACAGGTCCCCGGCCACCGCCCGCGCATGCTCGGCCTCCCCGTCCAGCAGCATCCGCAGCACCGCCGCCCCGAGCCGGGACTCCGCATCGTGCAGCGACCTCGACCGCTCCGTGGTCAGGGTCAGCAGCGCCACCGCCGAGTGCACGGCGTACCGCTCGGCCGTGCCCAGCGGGGCCCCGGTGCCGACGGCGAGCGCGCCGCGGGCCCGCCGACCGGTCCCCAGCGACTGGAGCTCGACCCGGTCCTCCGAGCCGCCCACCACCGCGCTCGCCGGCGCCGGCCGCTCCCGCAGCCGCTCCACGTCGGGGGTCAGCCGGGCGGCGCGCCGGGCTGCCCACTCCGGGGCGGCCGCGACCACCGCGCCCGAGGTGTCGTACAGGGCGGCCCAGCCGTGCACGTGCGCCGCCAGCCTCGACAGCAGCTCGGCGGGGCCGTCGGCGGACAGCGCGGCCCGCGTCAGCTCCCGCTGTGCCTCGAAGCCGGCGGTCACCGCGCGGTACTGGTCCGCGGCGAGGGCCGCGGAGACGGCCTTGCTGATCGCGAGGAACGGGGTCCGGCGCGGCACCTCCAGCAGCGGCAGGTCCTCGGCCCGCGCGGCCTCGACCAGCGCCTCCGGGACCGCCTCGTAGTTCACGCCGACGGCGAAGCCGATGCCGACGACCCCGGCCGCGGCGAGGCGGCGTACGTACCGGCGCATCTCCTGCGGATCCTCTGCGTCCAGCTTCATCGCGGTGATCAGGAGCAGTTCCCCGCCCTCCATATAGGGGACGGGGTCGGCGAGCTCGCTGACGTGGGCCCAGCGGACGGGGGTGTCCAGGCGGCTCTCCCCCGCCCGGACGCTGAGCTTGAGCGCCGAGTGCTGGACGAGCGAGGCGAGGGTGAGCGGCATCGGGTACCAGGGGCCTTAGGAGGAAGGAGGGGCGCGGCGCGGAATTTCGCCTTGTCGTATGAACGACTCCCTCGATTCTGCCACCTCGTACGGGTCGGCTCAGCCCGTCGCGGCCAGCCGGACCAGCAGCGGCGCCGCCCGCTCGCCGCGGACCGAGGTCAGCGAGAGCACGGCATGCCCCGGCGGAACGGTGTTGGCGAGGGCCGAGGCCGACCAGCGCTCGCGCTCCACCTGCCGCACCGTGACCGCGTCGGTCGTCACCGCTTTCCCGGTGATCAGCTTGCGCACGGCGTGCAGGGCCCGGGTGAAGGGCTGATCGGCGTAGACCGTCCGGCTCGTGACGTCCCGCGTCTCGACCAGCTCGGTGCCCCAGGCATCGGCGAAGCGCTTGCCGTCCCAGGTGGTGACCCCGGAGAAGGCCATCCGGCAGCCGACCGCCCCGAGCAGCGGGGTCCTGAGCGTTTCGGGTACGTCGTCCAGGGTGCGAAGCGCGAGCAGGACTCCGGCGTTCGCCGTGCGAAGCCTCTGTACTCCGCGAACGACATCGGGGGTGAGCGTGTGCGAAGCGTCGTCGAGGGCGAGGAAGGCGAAGAGGGAGCGGTCGGCCCGGGCCGTGGCGGAGGCGTTGAACTGCGCGAGGAGCAGCCGGGCCAACAACCGTGACGCGTCGGGATGACCGCGCTCCGGGAGGTCGACGCGGACCCGGATCGGGTGTTCGAGGGCACGCATGGAGAAGGGCCGACCGGTACCGGTGCTGTCGAAGAAGCCGTGGAAGGCGGGCCGGTCGAGCAACGCCACACGGTCGGCGAGGGCCGCTCCCGGATCGCTGGGGGCGGTGTGCTGGCGGGCACGGGCGTCGAGCTCGCGCAGCATCGTCCGGTGCCCGGCGCTCTCCAGCTCTTGGCGCAGTTCCGCGAGGGCGGCCGGCAGCTGGTCGAGCAGTGCCCGCAGCTCTGGAACGGTGGGAAAGCGGCCGTACGCGGCCCGGAAGGGGCCGAGGAGCTGGGCGAGGGCCGTGGCAGCCCGGCGTACGTCGAACCCCGGCGTGTCACCGACGAGCGCGTCGGCGAGGAGGGAGGCGGCCTCGTCGGGGTCGGTGGTGCCACCGTAGAGGTCGAGGTCATGGGCGGACCCGGGGTCGCCGGGACGGACCACGATGTCGTAGGCCTCGTCGGGCCCCAGCCGGCTTCCGGCGGCACCGACGGCGATCACCGCCGCCTGTCCGGCGAGGGCCTGGAGCGCCAGAGACTCGACGACCGGCCGGACCAGCAGGCTCGTCTTTCCGGCGCCCGAAGGGCCGACGGCGAGAACCGAGGTGCCGAGGACCTCGGGGTCCACGGCGAACCCGGTCCCGCGCCGCTCGTACGGGTTGGGCTCGGCGTCGGTGACCCGGCCGAGACGGACCTGCGCAACCGCCAGGTCGTGGGAGGCGGTTCGCAGCGGCAGGTCGCGCGCACCCGAGGGGTGGCCGCAGGCGGCGGCTCCCTTGGCCCGCACGGCTTGGACGAAGGCGGTGTGGCGCGAGGGGTCCACCACTACGGACTCCCAGGCGCGGCGGATCCGCGCGAGGTCGACGTCGTTCATGCGGCCCGCTTCGGCTTCGGCGGCCAACCGGTCGGCGGACTCCCCCAGCCCGGCGGCACGCAATTGCGGCCAGCCGACCGGATCCTCCGGGCCGCCCGGATCGCCCGGGCCGCCGGGGGCGGCCACAGGAGGGGCGGCCGGAGAGAGGAAACCCGCCGGCAGGGAGGCCCAGCCGCCAAGGCGGCCGAAGACGAGGATGACGGGGAGATAGATCAGGGCGTAGAGGGCGTAGGTGATCACCGAGGCGGCCGTGCTGCCGAGTTCCGCGTACGGCAGGTGCGCAAACGCCAAGGGATAGACCGACAGCGTCTTGTTCTCGATCAGCAGCACCACGACGAAGGCGGCGGCCGCCGCCCCCAGCGCCCGGTACCAAGGCCCCCGGGCAGCGACCAGTCGGTCGAAGGCGGCTCGCCACCCGCCGATCCTGGCGAAGCCGAGGAACATGCCCACGGTGCCCAGCAGCTCGTAGAGCTCCAGGGCTGCCATGCCGCGGTGGTCGACCGGCGCGCGCGTGAGGCCGTCGGTCCACCATCCAGCGGGGGTGAAGAAATAGAGGGGAGCCCCCAGGAAGGGGAGCTCTCCGGCAACGAAGAGCCGCCAGCAGACGAAGTAGACGAGGAAGGCGACGACGACCCGGGTCAGCACGGACCGGTTGGAGCCGGTGGGCTTCGGCTCTGCCGGGGTGTAGGCGTAACGCCAAATGCCCGGCTCCGCCGCCGGGCGGGGAGCACGCAGCCAGGCGGTGAAGGGGGACCGGTCCGGCATCGGGCCCTCAGCCGTCGCGCCGGGTGCATAGGCGGGTGGCGGCGGGGCCTTGGCCGGTCGTGGCGGCAGTACGGGCGGCGGTCCGGCGGGGCGGGGCACGTGGCCTCCGGCAGCCGCTCCGTGCGGCGGACCACCGGGCCCGCGCTGGCTGTGGCCGTACGTGCCGTCGGTGTCCATGAAACCCCTGCCCCCTGCCCGTGCCTGCGCTGCGTCGCTCAATGTAGTTGCCCGGAGGCGGCGATGGGCCCGTACCGGCCTGTACTGCCGCAGCGTCCACAAGACATGCGGCATGTCCTTCCTATGGCCGTCACGGACAAGGACACGCGGGCACCACTCCCGAACGGAGCATGCCGTACCCCCTCCCCCGGGCCTAGCCTGCGGACAAAGACACAAGTGCGTCCGAAAACACCCCCCAGGAGCCCTCTATGACCGCTGTCCCGCAGGAGCGCCGCATCGTCACCGCGATCCCCGGCCCCAAGTCGCAGGAGCTGCAGGCCCGCCGTCTCGAGACGGTCGCCGGCGGCGTGGGCTCCGTGCTCCCCGTCTTCACGGCCCGCGCGGGCGGCGGCATCATCGAGGACGTCGACGGCAACCGCCTGATCGACTTCGGTTCCGGCATCGCCGTGACCTCCGTCGGCGCCTCCGCCGAGGCCGTCGTGCGCCGCGCCTCCGCTCAGCTCGCGGACTTCACCCACACCTGTTTCATGGTCACGCCGTACGAGGGCTACGTCGAGGTCTGCGAGGCCCTCGCCGAGCTGACCCCGGGCAACCACGCGAAGAAGTCGGCGCTGTTCAACTCCGGTGCCGAGGCCGTCGAGAACGCCGTCAAGATCGCCCGTGCGTACACCAAGCGCCAGGCCGTCGTCGTCTTCGACCACGGCTACCACGGCCGTACGAACCTGACGATGGCGCTGACCTCGAAGAACATGCCGTACAAGAACGGCTTCGGCCCGTTCGCCCCCGAGGTCTACCGCGTCCCGGTCGCCTACGGCTACCGCTGGCCCACCGGCGCCGAGAACTGCGGCCCCGAGGCCGCCGCCCAGGCGATCGACCAGATCACCAAGCAGATCGGCGCCGACAACGTCGCCGCGATCATCATCGAGCCGCTCCTCGGCGAGGGCGGCTTCATCGAGCCGGCCAAGGGCTTCCTCCCGGCGATCGTGAAGTTCGCCAACGACAACGGCATCGTCTTCGTCGCCGACGAGATCCAGTCCGGCTTCTGCCGCACCGGCCAGTGGTTCGCGTGCGAGGACGAGGGCATCGTCCCGGACCTGATCACCACCGCCAAGGGCATCGCGGGCGGTCTGCCGCTCGCTGCCGTGACCGGCCGCGCCGAGATCATGGACGCCGCGCACGCGGGTGGCCTGGGCGGCACCTACGGCGGCAACCCGGTGGCCTGCGCCGGTGCGCTCGGCTCCATCGAGACCATGAAGGAGCTCGACCTCAACGCCGCGGCGAAGAAGATCGAGTCCGTCATGAAGGCCCGCCTGACGGCCATGCAGGAGAAGTACGACATCATCGGCGACATCCGCGGCCGCGGCGCCATGATCGCGATCGAGCTGGTCAAGGACCCGGTCTCCAAGACCCCGTTCCCGGAGGCGGCCGGCGCGCTCGCCAAGGCCTGCCACGCCGAGGGCCTGCTCGTCCTCACCTGTGGCACCTACGGCAACGTACTCCGCTTCCTCCCCCCGATCGTCATCGGCGAGGACCTGCTGAACGAGGGCCTGGACCTCATCGAGGCTGCGTTCGCGGCCATCGGCACGGACGTCTGAGCGACCCTCCGAACACAGGAGCCCGCCGGTACCCCCGGTAACGGGCGGAGCCTGTGAAGAAGATGTGGGGGGCCGATGGCAGGAGCGCGATCCTGCTGTCGGTCCCCTTTCCGCTGCCGTACGGTTTCTGCAGATGAGTGAGACACCCCGCTCCCGGGAAACCGGGGGCGACACCAGTACCGGGCTTCCCCAGCGCCGCACTGGGCCTGCGTTCGCGCACACTCCTCACCGATCGGACGGCCGTTCGCCCCAAACCCCCCGGGGCGCTCGGCAACCCGATCCGGGCGGCCGTCCCGGAACCATCCCCCCTGTTCCGGGACGGCCGGCCATTTTCCTCCTTCTCTCCCTGCTGGGACTCGTCCTGACGACCTGGCAGGTCCTGGTCTCCGGTCCGCTGCTCACGCCGGACGAGCGCCTCAGCCGCGCCCTGGTCCGCACGGTCCCCGACTCCGTCACCGAGCGCCTCTCCGACCTCGGCAACGTCCCGGTCGCCGTGCCGGTCCTGGTGCTGGCGATGGCGTACTCCGTCCGTCGCTCCCGCGCCTGGGCCCCGGCCCTGACCGCAGGCCTGGCGATGGCCCTGGTCCCGGCCGTGGTCGTGCCGCTGAAGGAGTGGACCGCCCGTCCGGGACCCCTGGAGCCCTGGGCCGCGGGCTACTACCCCTCGGGGCACACCGCCACCTCGGCCGTCGCCTACATCGGCGCGGCGCTGCTGATCGGCCCGCACACCCGCCGCGCGTGGCCGATGGCCGCCGCCCTCCTCCTGACGGCCGCCACGGTCACCGGGCTGATCCTGCGCGGCTGGCACTGGCCCCTGGACGTGCTGGCCAGCTGCTTCCTGTGTACGCCCCTGCTGCTGGCCGTCGCCCACGCCGTACGCCGCGCTGTCGGACCCCGGGTCTAGGCTGACGCCCGATCTTGGGCTTCTTCACCACAGCTGAGAGCGGGGGCGCGCCATGGGTGCGAGCGACTGGGTCTACGTGACGGACTACGAGGGCAGCGTCGAGGCCTCGCTGACGGCCCTGCACGCTCGGGTGTTCGCGGAGGAGTTCGGGGAGCACGACGACTAGCCGGCCAGCCGCCCCGGAGGGCGGCGGACCGGCCGGCACCGACGGCGGGTCAGCCGCCGAAGTAGGCGTCGAAGTTCTTCGAGAACTCCCGGCCGCCGAAGCGGTCCCAGTTGATCGACCAGGTCATCAGGCCGCGCAGGGCGGGCCAGGTGCCGTGTGTCGCGTAGGTGCCGCAGTTGGTCTTCTTCGTCAGGCAGTCCAGCGCCTTGTTCACCTCGGCGGGCGAGCTGTGGCCGTTGCCCGCGTTCGTCGTGGCCGGGAGGCCTATCGCCACCTGGTCCGGGCGCAGCGGCGGGAAGACGCGCGCGGTGTCGCCCGCGACCGGGAACCCGGTGAGCAGCATGTCGGTCATGGCGATGTGGAAGTCGGCCCCGCCCATGGAGTGGTACTGGTTGTCGAGGCCCATGATCGAGCCCGAGTTGTAGTCCTGGACGTGGAGCAGGGCGAGGTCGTCGCGCAGGGCGTGGATGACCGGGAGGTAGGCGCCGGCGCGCGGGTCCTGGCCGCCCCAGGGGCCGGAGCCGTAGTACTGGTAGCCGAGCTGGACGAAGAAGGTCTCTGGGGCCATGGTCAGGACGAAGTCCGGGCCGTACTTGGCCTTCAGCGTCCTGACGGCCGAGATCAGGTTGACGATCACCGGGGTGGTGGGGGCGCGGAAATCGGTGTCGCCCGTCGCCAGGGAGAGCGAGTGGCCCTCGAAGTCGATGTCGAGCCCGTTGAGCCCATACTCGTCGATGATCTTGCTGACGGAGGACACGAAGGTGTCGCGGGCGGCCGTGGTGGCGAGCTGGACCTGGCCGTTCTGGCCGCCGATCGAGATCAGGACCTTCTTGCCGGCCGCCTGCTTGGCCTTGATGGCCGTCTTGAACTCGGCCGCGGATTCCACGTTCGGGCACTCGCTGACCGGGCAGAGCGAGAAGCGGATGTCCCCCGAGGTCACCGACGTCGGTTCGCCGAACGCGAGGTTGATGACGTCCCAGGAGGCGGGGACGTCGGCCATCCGGACGTAGCCGGAGCCGTTGGCGAAGCTCGCGTGGAGGTACCCGACCAGGGCGGGGGCCGGCAGGCCGGGGTTGCCCGGGTTGCCGCCGCCGCTCGTCGTGGAGGCCGGGACGGGGGCGCTCTTGGCGGACTCGCCGGCCGCGTTCACTGCGCTGACCTGGAAGGTGTACGAGGTGGACGCGGCGAGTCCGGTGACCGTCGCCGAGGTTCCGGTGACGCTCACGGGCGCGGCGCCGTCCCGGTGGAGCTTGTACGAGGTGGCGCCGGATGCGGCCGCCCAGGAGAGGTCGATGCTGCTCGCGGTGGCGCCGGATGCGGTCAGGCCGGTGGGGGCGGCCGGGGGCTGGGGCTGGCCGGGTCCGGAGCCGCCCGGGTCCGGGCCGACGAGCGTGACGTCGTCCGTGAGGTGGGCCGGCTGGCCGTACCAGCCGTGCGTGTAGATCGTCACGGAGGTGGTGGCCGCGCCCGTGCGGAACGTCGTGCTCAGCTGCTTCCAGGCGCCCGGGGTCTGCGTCCAGGCGGACACGTCGGTGGTGCCGGTCCCGGCCGCGCCGAGGTAGATGTACGCGCCCTGCACCCAGGCGCCGAGCGTGTACGTCGAATCGGGCTTGACGGTGACGGTCTGGGAGCAGCGGGCGTTGTCCTGGCCGGCCGGGGTGGCCTTGAGGGCGGAACTGCCGCCGTGGACGGGGTTGGTGACGACGGCTCCGCTGCCGGCCGAGCAGCTCCAGCCGTCGAGTCCGGCTTCGAAGCCGCCGTTGCGGGCAAGGTCGGCGTCGGCCGCGGCGGCCGGCTGGCCCGCGGCGAGGAAGCCGGCCACCGCGAGGGTGGCCGCGGTGAACCAGGCGGTGATTCTGGTCGGGGGTCTGCGCACAACTGCCTCCGGAACATGGGGGGGATGGAGCCAGGCCGCCGATGATGCGGCAGCGGCGCCCAACATGGTCCAGACCAATGTCCTTGTCAAGGCTTCCGGCTCTCCTCCCCCACCGCCCGGGCCGCGGCCTCGTGCATCGCGAGCTCCAGCAGCACCGGATCGGTGAGCGTCCCGCGGCCGTCCGGGACCACCAGCCAGCGCACCCCGCCCGCGTTCCGGCCGGGGTACGGGACCACGATCCAGGTCCCGCGCCCGGCTCCCCGTACGCCGGTGGCGATCCAGCGGGACGCCGTACCCTGGGGCACGAAGAAGCCCAGCCGCGAGTCGGCGAAATCGGCGAGCACCGGGCCGGGCCGGTGGAGGAAATGCGTCAGGACGTCGAGGGCGGCCTGTCCCAGCTCGCCGGGCAGGATCAGCACGTCCCACTGCCGGCCGGCGGGCAGCAGGGCGACCCCGAGGGGGTTGCGCTCCCACTCCCACCGGCAGGCTTCGGGGTCCGGCGCCACCGACACGAGCCATTCCACCGCGGTCCTGATCTCCGAGCCCTGCATCGCCCGGCCTCCGTTCTCTGGGGTGAGGTGTCCTCACCGGGAGAGAGCGGGGCCGGGCCCTGCCATGACGCGGGTTTCGTCACCCCGTGGTGGTGAAGCGGCTCACGGCATGAACCGCGGCGCGCGCCGGGGGCGTACGGGGAATCGTGCGGTCATGGCCCCGGTCAGCTGTCGAAGCCGAGGCCGAGCTTGTCCAGGGCCTTCAGCCACAGGTTGCGGCGCCCGCCACGGGCGTCCGCCCGGGCCAGAGACCACTTGGTGAGGGTGATCCCGGTCCACGCGAAGGGCTCCGGCGGGAACGGCATCGGCCGGGACTTCACCATCTCCAACTCGGTCCGCTCGGTGCGGGCCCCGTTCAGCAGGTCCAGCATCACGTCGGCGCCGAAGCGGGTGGCGCCGACGCCGAGCCCGGTGTAACCGGCCGCGTAGGCGACCTTGCCGCCGTGCGCGGTGCCGAAGAAGGCGGAGAAGCGGGAGCAGGTGTCGATGGCCCCGCCCCAGGCGTGGCTGAACTTGATGCCCTCCAGCTGCGGGAACGCGCTGAAGAAGTGCTGCGCGAGCTTCAGGTACGTCTCGGGGCGGTGGTCGTACTCGGAGTCGAGCTTGCCGCGGTAGGGGTAGATGGCGTCGTAGCCGCCCCACAGGATGCGGTTCTCCGGGGTGATGCGGAAGTAGTGGAACTGGTTGGCGCTGTCGCCCAGGCCCTGGCGGTTGTGCCAGCCGATGGCCTTGAGCTGTTCGGCGCTCAGCGGTTCGGTCATCAGCGCATAGTCGTAGACCGGGACCGTGAACGGGCGGATCCGCTTGACCAGGGACGGGAAGATGTTCGTGCCCAGCGCCACCCGCCGCGCATAGATCCGCCCGTACGGGGTGCGCACGGACATCCCGGCGCCCGAGGAGGCCAGCGACAGCCCGCGGGTGTTCTCGTAGATCCGCACACCCAGCGACAGGCAGGCCTCCTTCAGGCCCCAGGCGAGCTTGGCGGGGTTGAGCATGGCGACGCCGTCGGTGTCCCACAGGCCCGCGAGGAACGTCGGCGAGTCGACCTCGGCGCGCAGCTCCTCGCGGTCCAGCCAGCGCGAGCCGCCCGCGAGGCCCAGCTTCCCGGCCTCCTCGTACAGCTCGCGCAGCTCCTCGACCTGGTGGGGCTCGGTGGCCACGTCGATCTCGCCGGTGCGCTCGAAGTCGCAGTCGATGCAGTAGCGGGCGATGGCCGCCTCGATCTCGTCGAGGTTGCGGGCGCCCAGCTCCTCCAGCTTGGCGAGCTCGCCCGGCCAGCGGGCCATGCCGTTGGCGAGGCCGTGCGTGAGGGAGGCGGCGCAGAAGCCTCCGTTGCGTCCGGAGGCGGCCCAGCCCGCCTCCTTCGACTCGATCAGGACGACGTCCCGGGCGGGGTCGCGCTCCTTGGCGATCAGCGCGGTCCACAGTCCGCTGTACCCGCCGCCGATGACGAGCAGGTCGCAGGCCTCGTCCGAGGTCAGCGCCGGCTGTGCGGCGGGCTTGCCGGGGTCGTCCAGCCAGTACGAGACCGGCAGTGCTTCTGAAAGCGATCGAGCAACACTTCGCATGGCGACTGGGGCCATGGCTTCCAACTCCCTACAGAGTTACTTGGGCTGTGCGTTCTTGCGGCGGTTCCCGACCATCTGGCCGGCGAGCACCACCAGCACCGCGATGACGAACATCGCCGTGCCGATGACGTTGATCTGGACAGGCGTACCGCGCTGGGCCGATCCCCACACGAACATGGGGAAGGTGACGGTGTTGCCCGAGTTGAAGTTGGTGATGATGAAGTCGTCGAACGAGAGCGCGAAGGAGAGCAGCGCGCCTGCGGCGATACCGGGTGCCGCGATCGGCAGGGTGACCCGTACGAAGGTCTGCACCGGGCCCGCGTAGAGGTCGCGGGCGGCTTCCTCCAGCCGCGGGTCCATCGACAGGACGCGCGCCTTGACGGCAGCGACGACGAAGCTGAGGCAGAACATGATGTGGGCGATCAGGATCGTCCAGAAGCCCAGCTGGATGCCCATGTTCAGGAAGAGCGCGAGCAGCGAGGCCGCCATCACGATCTCGGGCATGGCCATGGGCATGAAGATCAGCGAGTTGACCGCGCCGCGCGCCCGGAAGCGGTAGCGGACGAGCGCGAAGGCGATGGCCGTACCGAGGACGGTCGCGACGACGGTGGCCCACACGGCGATCTGGAGCGACAGGGACAGGGAGCCGCACAGGTCGGCGACCCCACAGGGGTCCTTCCAGGCGTCCAGTGAGAACTCCTGCCAGGCGTAGTTGAACCGCCCGACGGGGTTGTTGAAGGAGAAGACCGTCACGACGACGTTCGGCAGGATCAAGTACGCGAGCGTGCCGAGTCCGAAGATGACGACGAGATTGCGCCGGAGCCAACGCATCAGACCAGGTCCTCCGTCCCCGCTCGGCGGATGTAGATGGTGACCATGATCAGCACGATGGCCATGAGGATGAACGACAGCGCGGCGGCCGTCGGGTAATCGAGGATGCGCAGGTACTGCGACTGGATGACGTTGCCGATCATCCGGGTGTCCGTGGAGCCGAGCAGCTCGGCGTTCACGTAGTCGCCGCTCGCCGGGATGAAGGTGAGCAGGGTCCCGGAGACCACGCCCGGCATGGAGAGGGGGAAGGTCACCTTCCGGAAGGTGGTGGCGGGGCGGGCGTACAGGTCCCCCGCCGCCTCGTGGAGGCGGGTGTCGATCCGCTCCAGGGAGGTGTAGAGCGGAAGGATCATGAAGGGCAGGAAGTTGTACGTCAGACCGCAGACGACGGCGAGCGGCGTGGCGAGCACCCGCTCCCCCTCGGTCATCCCGAGCCAGCTGGTGACGTCCAGGACGTGCAGGGTGTTGAGGAGGTCCACCACCGGGCCGCCGTCGGCCAGGATCGTCTTCCAGGCGAGCGTGCGGATCAGGAAGCTGGTGAAGAACGGTGCGATGACCAGCACCAGCAGCAGGTTGCGCCAGCGGCCCGCCTTGAACGCGATCAGGTAGGCCAGCGGGTACCCGAGCAGCAGGCACAGGACGGTCGCGGTGCCGGCGTACAGCAGGGAGCGCAGGAACTGCGGGTAGTACTCGGTGAGGGCGTCCCAGTACGTCTGGAAGTGCCAGGTGACCTGGAAGCCCTCTTCGAGGGAGCCCGTCTGCACCGACGTGGAGGCCTGGTAGATCATCGGCAGGACGAAGAAGACCAGCAGCCACAGGATGCCGGGGAGCAGCAACCAGTACGGGACCAGCCGCTTGCGCAGCGACGGCCTGTGGACCGGGGGTTCGGTGGTGGCTTCGGCCTCCGGCGGCGCGGCGGTGGCGGTCATGCGCCCTCCTCGACCGTCTCGATGCCCGCGTCGCCCATCGTCCCCGCAAGCATGGACTGGGCCGCGTCGAGGCCGAAGGTGTGCTCCGGGTTCCAGTGCAGGACGACCTCGGCGCCGGGGGCGAGGCGCGCGTCCCGCTCGATGTTCTGGACGTACACCTCCAGCTCGGGGCAGACCTGGCTGTCGATGACGTACTGGGTGGAGACGCCGATGAAGGAGGAGGCGGCTATCGTGCCGCGGACCTTGTTGCGGCCGGCCGCGACGGAGTCCTCCTCGTCCGCGTGGACCAGGGATATCTTCTCGGGACGCACCCCGACGAGCAGCCTTCCGCCGGCCTTGGGGCTCGTCGAACACCGGGCCGCGGGCAGCCGCAGCTTCGTTCCCGCCGAGCTGACCATCACGTCGGCGCCGCCGGCCTCCAGGACCTCGGCCTCGATGAGGTTCGAGGTGCCGAGGAAGTTGGCGACGAACGTGGTCTTCGGGTTCTCGTACAGCTCGGCGGGGGCGCCCAGCTGCTCGACACGGCCGCCGTTCATCACGGCGACCGTGTCGGCCATGGTCATGGCCTCCTCCTGGTCGTGCGTGACGTGCACGAAGGTGATGCCTACCTCGGTCTGGATCCGCTTGAGCTCCAGCTGCATCTGGCGGCGCAGCTTGAGGTCGAGGGCGCCGAGGGGCTCGTCGAGGAGCAGCACCTGCGGGTGGTTGATGAGCGCGCGGGCAACGGCCACGCGCTGCTGCTGGCCGCCGGACAGCTGGTGCGGCTTGCGCTGGGCGAACTGGCCCAGCTCGACCAGCTCGAGCATGTCCTCGACCTGCTTCTTGACGGACTTGAAGCCGCGGCGGCGCAGTCCGAAGGCCACGTTCTCGTAGATGTTCAGGTGCGGGAACAGCGCATAGCTCTGGAACACCGTGTTGACGGGGCGCTTGTACGGCGGCAGCTGTGTGACCTCCCGGTCCCCGAGGTGGACCGTACCGGTGGAGGGCTCCTCCAGCCCGGCGATCATGCGCAGGGTGGTGGTCTTCCCGCAGCCCGAGGCGCCGAGCAGGGCGAAGAAGGAGCCCTGGGGGATGGTGAGATCCAGCGGGTGCACGGCGGTGAACGAGCCGTAGTGCTTGCTGATCCCGGCGAGGCGGACGTCGCCGCCCGCGGTCTTGTCAGTCATGGGTCGCGGCCTTCGGTGGTGGTGTCGTCGGAAGGGTGCGGGGCGCGGGTGCCGGCACGGGAGGGGGTTCGTCAGGCTCCGATGAGCTTGGCGAACTTCTCTTCGTACGCGGTCTCTTCCTCACTGGTGAGGGAGCGGAAGGCGTGGGCCTTGGCCGCCATCGCCTTGTCCGGAATGATCAAGGGGTTGTCCGCGAGCTCGGGGTCGATCTTCGCAAGGTCTTCCCTGACGCCCTCGACCGGGCAGACGTAGCTGATGAACGCGGCCAGCTGGGCAGCGATCGGCGGCTCGTAGTAGAAGTCGATGAGCTTCTCGGCGTTGGCCTTGTGCCCGGCGTGGGCGGGGACCAGCAGGTTGTCGCTGGAGGTGATGTAACCGGGCGCCGGGATCGCGTACTTGATGTCCGGGTTGCCGGCTTGGAGCTGGATGATGTCGCCGGCCCAGGCCAGGCAGGCGGCGAGGTCGCCCTTGTCGAGGTCCGACGTGTAGTCGTTGCCCGTGAAGCGGCGGATCTGCTTGGTATCCACGCCCTTCTGGAGCCGGCCGATGGCCGCGTCGTAGTCGGCGGTGGTGAAGTTCGCCGGGTCCTTGCCCTGGTCGAGCAGGGTCATACCGACGCTGTCGCGCATCTCGGTGAGGAAGCCGACGCGGCCCTTGAGGGAGGGGTCGTCGAGCAGCTGTGTGACGGAGTCGACCTTCTTGCCGTCGGTCGCCTTCGCGTTGTAGGCGATGACGGTGTCGATGCCGGTCCAGGGGTAGCTGTACGACCGGCCCGGGTCCCAGTCGGGGTTGCGGAACTGCGGGATCAGGTTGGCGTAGGCGTGCGGGAGGTGGGAGGGGTCCAGCTTCTGCGCCCAGCCGAGCCGGATGATGCGGGCGGCGAGCCAGTCGGTGACGACGATCAGGTCGCGGCCGGTGTCCTGGCCGGCCGCCAGCTGCGGGCGGACCTTGCCGAAGAACTCGACGTTGTCGTTGATGTCCTCGGTGTACTTGACCTTGATCCCGGTGCGCTTGGTGAACTCCTCCAGCGTGGGGTGGGTCTTCTCGTCCTCGCTGGTGTCCATGTACTCGGTCCAGTTGGAGAAGTTGATCTCCTTCTCCTGCACCGAGCGGTCGTCGGAGGCGACGGTGTCACCCGCGCGTTTGGCGGGCGGGATACCACAGGCGGACAGGGAGGCCAGACCGCCGAGGGTGAGCGCGCCGATCCCGGAGGCGCGCAACAGTGAGCGGCGGGTGAGGGCGCCCCGCCCACTGGTGAGGCTGCGCCGCATCGCGGCGAGTTGCGCCGCCGACAGGCGGTCGGGCTCGTACTGCTCCATGAGCTGCCCTTTCGGGAGGGGTGGCGCCGCTGGTCAGGCGGCCGGCTGCCACTCGGCGGAAGCCGTGGACGGTTTGCGGGTGTCCGGCGGATCAGGGCCTATCCGACCCTGATCCGCCGGACACCCCCTAGATGCGGTCCCCGAAGATGGTGCGGTGCCAGTCCTTCGCGGCCACCGCCGTGTTGTCGTACATCACGTGCTTGACCTGCGTGTACTCCTCGAAGGAGTAGGCGCTCATGTCCTTTCCGAAGCCACTCGCCTTGTAGCCGCCGTGAGGCATCTCGCTGATGATCGGAATGTGGTCGTTGACCCAGACGCAGCCCGCCTTGATCTCGCGGGTGGCCCGGCCGGCCCGGTAGACGTCGCGGCTCCAGGCGGAGGCGGCGAGGCCGTACGGGGTGTCGTTGGCCAGCTCGATGCCCTCGTCGTCGGTGTCGAAGGGCAGGACGACGAGGACCGGGCCGAAGATCTCGGACTGGACGACCTCGCTGTCCTGGGCGGCGCCGGAGACGAGGGTGGGCCGGTAGTACGCGCCCTCGGCGAGCTCGCCCCCCGGGATCTCGCCGCCGGTGACGACGGTGGCGTAGCCGCGGGCGCGCTCCACGAAGCCGGCGACCCGGTCCCGCTGGGCGTGCGAGACCAGGGGGCCGAGGTCGGTGGCCGGGTCGAAGGGGTCGCCGAGGCGGACGGTCTCCATCAGCTCGGACACGCGGGCGACGAAGGCGTCGTGCAGGGGGCGCTGGACGTACGCGCGGGTGGCGGCGGTGCAGTCCTGGCCGGTGTTGATCAGGGACGCGGCGACGGCGCCGTGCGCGGCGGCCTCCAGGTCGGCGTCGTCGAAGACCAGGAAGGGCGCCTTGCCGCCGAGCTCCAGGTGGAGCCGCTTGACGGTGGCGGTGGCGATCTCGGCGACCCGCTTGCCGACGGCGGTGGAGCCGGTGAAGGAGGTCATGACCACGTCCGGGTGCCCGACCAGGTGCTCGCCCGCGTCCCGGCCCGCGCCGGTGACGATGTTGACCACGCCGTCGGGCAGGCCCGCGTCCTTGGCCGCCTGGGCGAACATCAGGGAGGTGAGCGGGGTCAGCTCGGCGGGCTTGAGGACGATCGTGTTGCCCGCGGCGATCGCCGGGAGGATCTTCCAGGCGGCCATCTGGAGGGGATAGTTCCAGGGCGCGATGGAGCCGACGACCCCGATGGCCTCGCGGCGCACGTAGGAGGTGTGGTCTCCTGAGTACTCAGCTGCCGCCTGCCCCTGCAGATGCCGGGCGGCGCCCGCGAAGAAGGCGGTGTTGTCGATGGTCCCCGGTACGTCGAACTCGGTGGACAGCTTGATCGGCTTGCCGCACTGCAGGGACTCGGCGTACGCGAAGTCCTCCGCCTGCTCGGCCAGCACGGCGGCAAGCCGGTGCAGGGCGTCCGAACGCTCACCGGGAGTGGCCGCGGCCCAGGCCGGGAAGGCCCGCTTGGCGGCGGCCACGGCCGCGTCGACGTCGGCGGTGGAGGCGAGCTCGTACGTGAGCACCTCCTCGCCCGTCGCAGGGTTCACGATGGTGTGCGACCGGCCGGAGGTACCGGACCTGAGCTGCCCGTCGATGTGCTGCGCGCCCTGTGCGAAGCGGTCCTTGACCTGGAAGCGATTACCCATGACGCTCTCACGCTCTCCGTAGCTTCAGCTCGAATTGAGTGCCGATCCTGGCAGAGGTGGTCCCCACCGCCAAGTGATTCCGTTGTTGCCTTTTGATTACGCGACGGAATCGGTCGACCATGTGTCGAGGCGCGTCCCAAATCCCGTACGAAGTGTCAGTGGCGACTGCCACACTCGCGTGCATGGAGATGATCGACAAGTTGATCGAGCAGGTCAGCCGCGGTGAGCGGGTGAAGTACCTGCCGTTCTGGGGGCACCGGCCGCGTCCGGACGGGACGCTCGGGCCCAGCTGCATGAGCCAGTGGTGGCCGTCCGAGTTCACCGTGGGTGATGTCCGCTATGCCACGGCCGAGCACTGGATGATGGCCGGCAAGGCTCGGCTGTTCGGCGACCCCGAGGCGGAGCGCGCAGCGCTGGAGGCGCGGACTCCGGCGCAGGCCAAGAAAGTCGGGCGGCTGGTGCGCGGCTTCGATGCGGCGATATGGGAGCAGGAGCGGTTCGCGTTGGTGGTGGAGGGCAGCGTGCACAAGTTCGCCTCGACCCCCCAGCTGCGCTCGTACCTGCTGTCCACCGGGAACCGCGTGCTGGTGGAGGCGAGCCCGATGGACCGCATCTGGGGCATCGGGCTGGCGGCGGACGACGAGCGCGCCCTCGACCCGTCCCGCTGGCGCGGTCTGAACCTGCTGGGCTTCGCCCTGATGGAGGCCCGCGACCGGCTGCGTACGGACGCCGCCTGACCTCGGCCGGACGGGATCTTAAATGCGTGGCGGACGGGCGAGCGGGCCGCCTACCGTAGGACTCGTCCAGGTGCGCAGGCGAGACCTACTTCCACTCTTAATGGGCAGGTCGCGGGTTCGAGTCCCGCCACCGGCTTCCGGGCCGGTGTAGCTCAGTTGGCAGAGCAGCACGTGGTTTCGCCGACCTCGAACTCTGGACACCTACGTCACGCACCTCCCGGTGCGCGGGCTGCGGCTCCTTCTTTCCCAAGAATCCCAAGCCGCCGCCACCTTGATCTCGGGAGGCACGCGTGTGGGATGCCCGGTGCACAGGCGACGGTTACTTCGGGGACCAGGAGGTCGCGGGTTCGAATCCCGCCCGGCTCCGGCCGGTGGAGCAGCTTGGCAGCTCGCCTGGATATAAGTCCGTCGCCGACTCTGATCTCGGGCATCCCGCACGTCACGCCTCCCCCACGTTCCGCTGAATTCGGGGGGATTCACATGGCTCGCTTCAACCTGCGCCGCGCGTCCAAGGCCGCACCCGCGGCCGCCGCGCCCACCTCGCCCGTGCGCTCCACCGGCCGCACCGCCAACCACCAGGGCAGCCGCGGCTTCGCCCGCGACCCGCGCTCCGAGCTGTTCCTGCTCGCCGTCGCCAACTTCGTGACGCAGCGGACGTTCCACGAGAGCGGCGAGGCCCGCGACGACCGGTTCTCCGCACTCGTGCGCCGCCTCGCCGTCGAGGACCCCGCGTGGACCGCCGGCCTGCTCGGCTGGCTGCGCACCGACGCGAACATGCGGACCGCCTCGCTGGTCGGAGCGGCCGAGTACGTCAAGGCGCGGCTCGACGCCGGAGCCACGGAGGGGCCTTCGAACCGCCAGGTCGTGGACTCCGTACTGCGGCGCGCGGACGAGCCCGGTGAACTGCTGGCCTACTGGACCGCGACGTACGGGCGGAACGTGCCCAAGCCGGTCAAGCGCGGTGTCGCGGATGCCGTCCGCAGGCTCTACTCCGGCACCTCGCTGCTGAAGTACGACACCTCGTCCAAGGGCTTCCGTTTCGGCGACGTGCTGAACCTCGTGCACGCCTCCCCCGATCCCGCCAAGGCCTGGCAGGGCGAGCTGTTCCGGTACGCCCTCGACCGGCGGCACCACCCCGAGACGGCGCAGGTCCCTGCCGGCAACCGCACCCTGGTCGCCCACCGGGAGCTCATGGAGCTGCCGGTGGAGGAGCGCCGGGCCGCGGTCACCGCGCCGGACGGGGCCGAGCGGCTCGCCGCCGCGGGCATGACCTGGGAGGCGCTGGCCGGCTGGCTCCAGGGGCCGATGGACGCGGCCGCCTGGGAGGCGGTCATCCCGTCCATGGGCGCGATGGCGCTGCTGCGGAACCTGCGCAACTTCGACCAGGCCGGTGTCTCGGACGCGGTGGCCGCGCAGGTCGCGGCGAAGGTCTCCGACCCGGAGGTCGTCGCCCGGTCCCGGCAGTTCCCGTTCCGCTACCTGGCCGCCTACCAGCACGCGCCCTCGCTGCGCTGGGCGTACCCGCTGGAGCAGGCACTCGGCCACTCTCTGGCCAACGTACCGGCCCTGCCCGGCCGGACGCTGGTCCTCGTGGACCGCTCGGGGTCGATGTGGGCTCCGCTGTCGGACCGTTCGCAGCTCAACCGGGCGGACGCGGCGGCCGTGTTCGGCACGGCGCTGGCGCTGCGCGCCGAGGATGCGGACCTGGTGCAGTTCGGCACGGACAGCAAGCAGGTCCCGTACGACCGGGGCGAGTCCGTACTGAAGGTGCTGGAGCGGTTCGAGGACCTCGGCGGCACCTACACCGCCGAGGCGGTGCGGCGGTACTACAAGGGGCACGACCGGGTCCTGATCGTCACGGACGAGCAGGCCACGTACCAGTACGGCGGTGACCCGACGGCCCTCGTCCCCGACGAGGTCCCCGTGTACACCTGGAACCTGGCCGGGTACCGGGCGGGCCACGCGCCCTCCGGGTCCGGGAACCGGCACACCTTCGGCGGGCTCACCGATGCAGCCTTCCGCATGGTGTCCCTGATCGAGGGCGGCCGGGACGCCGACTGGCCGTGGGTGGCGTAGGCCCCGGTACGGACTGACGGACGGACAGACAGACACAGGCCGCCGGACGGCACAGGGCCGGGAGCGGGCAGCGTATGCCCGGTCCCGGCCCTGTGCCGTGTTCTCTGCAGCCTGTGGCCTGTCGCCCGCGGCCGCTGTGTCAGACGTTCTCGCGGATCCGCGTCGGCGAGGCCGGGCCGTCGAAGTCGGAATCGCTGCCCCGGTCACCGAGCAGGACCCCGGCGATCACGAGCGCGATCATCAGAATGCTGATCAGGATGCTGACCGAGCCCAGGATGATGCCGGCCAGTGCCATCGAGCCGTTGTCGGCCTCACCGCGCCGGGCCTTGCCGCGGCCCAGGGCGCCGAAGATGACCGCCGGGACCCCGAACAGGACGCCCAGGTAACAGGTGACCACGCCGATGATGCCGAGGACGAGAGCGGTGACGCCGAAGCCGTTGCTCTTCTGCGGATAGGCGGGGTACCCGGGGTATCCCTGATAGCCCGGGTACCCGTACGTCGCCTGCGCCGGCGGCGGTCCGGGGTACGCGTAGCCCCCGGGATCCGGCTGGGCCGGATACCCGTACGCGGGCGGCAGCACCGCGGCCGGCTCGGACGTGGCCGCAGGAGCCTGTATCGGCGCCGGCCCCGGTATCTGCGCCGGCGGGAAGTCGGCCCCCGGCATCCCCGCGATCGTCGGCTGGTCGTGCACGGACGGCGGACCCGACACGCCCGACGTGGCCTGCGGTTTGCCGAGTTCCACCGCCGGCCGCTCCGGCGGCGCCCACGGGTCCCTCGGCTCAGGGCTCTGATCGGTCATGCGGCGCCCCCCTCTCGTACGGCCATGCTAAGCGCTGCCGCCGACAGTCCCGGAGCTGCCTACGATGAAGCCCGATCTGTCCGCACCCGCGTCCCTCCCGGAGGCTCCCTCATGCCCGACCTGAACCCCTTCATCGCAGGGCTGCCCAAGGCGGAACTCCATGTCCACCACGTCGGTTCGGCCTCCCCGCGCATCGTCGCCGAACTCGCCTCCCGCCACCCCGACTCCAAGGTCCCCACCGACCCCGAGGCACTCGCCGACTACTTCACGTTCACCGACTTCGCGCACTTCATCGAGGTCTACCTCTCCGTCGTCGACCTGGTCCGCACCCCCGACGACGTGCGCACCCTGACCTTCGAAGTCGCCCGCGACATGGCCCGGCAGAACATCCGCTACGCCGAGCTGACCATCACCCCGTACTCCTCCACCCGTCGCGGCATCGACGAAAAGGCCTTCATGGAGGCCATCGAGGACGCCCGCAAGGCCGCCGAGACCGAGCTCGGCGTCATCCTGCGCTGGTGCTTCGACATCCCGGGCGAAGCCGGCCTGGAGGCCGCCGCCGAGACCGCGCGCCTCGCCGTCGAACTGCGCCCGGAGGGCCTGGTCTCCTTCGGCCTCGGCGGCCCCGAGATCGGCGTCCCGCGCCCGCAGTTCAAGCCGTACTTCGACGCCGCCCGGGCAGCGGGCCTGCACAGCGTGCCGCACGCCGGCGAGACCACCGGCCCGGAGACCATCTGGGACTCGATCCGCGACCTCGGCGCCGAGCGCATCGGCCACGGCACCAGCGCCACCCAGGACCCGGAGCTCCTCGCGTACCTCGCCGAGCACCGGATCGCGCTTGAGGTCTGCCCGACCTCCAACATCGCCACGCGCGCCGTGACCGACCTGGATCTGCACCCCGTCAAGGAGATGGTGCAGGCGGGCGTGCTCGTCACCATCAACAGCGACGACCCGCCGATGTTCGGCTCGGACCTCAACAACGAGTACGCGGTCGCCGCGCGGCTGCTCGACCTCGACGAGCGCGGGCTCGCACAGCTGGCCAAGAACGCCGTCGAGGCCTCCTTCCTGGACGAGGCCGGCAAGGCGAAGATCAACGCGGAGATCGACACGTACACCGACGCCTGGCTGGCGCGCTGACGGACTGCGGGGAACGCCGACAATGGCATTCATGCGCACCCTGACTGCCGTCGGCCACCGCGGCGATCCCTACCGTGTCCGTGAGAACACCCTGCCCTCGATCCGCTCGGCCTTCGCACGCGGAGCGGACGCGGTCGAGATCGACGTACGGCTGACCCGCGACGGGGAGGCGGTGCTGCTCCACGACGAGACGCTCCAGCGGCTGTGGGGCCATGACGTGCGGCTCGACGCCGTCACGGCCCCGCAGCTGAAGGAGTTGACGGACGGTGGGATCCCGACGCTGCGCGAGGCCCTGATGGCGGCGGGTGCGGGCCGGGTGATGATCGACCTGCCGGGCGCGACGCCCGAATCCGTACGGACGGTCGTCGGCCAGGTCCGGGAGTGCGGGGCGCGCGAGCGTACGTACTACAGCGCGGGGCCGGACACCATGCTGGCCGTGCGCGCCGCCGATCCGGGCGCGGAGATCGCGCTGACGTGGACCACGCTGGCGCCGCCGCGCCGGGTGCTCATCGACGCGGTGGCGCCGACCTGGCTCAACTACCGCTTCGGGCTGGTCAGCCGGGAACTGACGGACGCCCTGCACCGGGACGGCCTGCTCGTCTCGGCCTGGACGGCGGACACCACGCGGACGATGCGCAGGCTGATCGCGGCCGGGGTGGACTCCGTCACCACCAACCGGGTGGACGCGCTGGCCGGCGTACGGGCCGAGTTCGGGCTGCCCAGCCGGTGATACGCGCCTGGGGGGAGCGGATCCGGCAGGCGGATCCGCGGTGGCAGGACCTGGGACTGACGCTGCTGGTGCAGGTGGCGACGACGATTCCGTTCGTCGTGCCCCGCGATCCGCTGGATTCGCCGGCCACCTGGACGGCGTACCTGCTGACCACGCTGGGCAATGTGCCGCTGGTGTGGCGGCGGCGCGCGCCCGTGTCGGCGATCTTCGGGATGGTCGCGGCCGGCTCGGTCTACACGCTGGCGCTGGACGGCCCCGGGCAACCCCTGCCGTACGCCCCGCTGATCGGCGTGTACACGATGGCGCTCCTGTGCCCGGCCCGGGTGCGGATCACGATGGGTGTGACCCTGACGGGGCTGATCCTCGCCTCCGTGGCGCTCAACACCGGAACGGCCAGGGAGCTGTTGTTCGCGCTGTTCGTCTTCGCGGCGGCGTATGCGCTGGGGCGGCTCCAGTACACCCGCCAGGCCTACACGGCGGCGATCGAGGCGCGGGCCGCCGAGCTGGAGCGGGCGAACCGGATCGAGGCGGAGCAGGCCGCGGCGCGCGAACGGGCCCGGATCGCACGGGAGATGCACGACATCCTCTCGCACGCGGTCAGCATCATGATCGTGCAGGCGGAGGCCGGTCCGGTCGCGGTGCGCAGGGCCCCGGAGCGGGCGGAGGCGGCCTTCGACGCGATCGCCGAGACGGGGCGGGACGCGATGGCGCAACTGCGGACGATGCTGGGGGTGCTGCGGACGGACGGCACGGAGCGGGCGGCGCCGCGCACGCCGCAGCCCGGGATCGAGGAGCTGCCGGGGCTGCTGGAGCGGGTCCGGGACAGCGGGCCGCAGGTGTCGTACGAGCGGACGGGCGCGGTGCGCGCGCTGCCCGCGGCGCTGGAGGCGACGGTGCACCGGGTGGTGCAGGAGGCGCTGACGAACGTGGTGAAGCACGCCGGGGCTTCGGCGGTGTCCGTACGGCTGGAGTACGGGACGGAGTCGCTCACGGTGACGGTGACGGACGACGGGCAGGGCCCGGTTCCGGGAGCTGCTGCCGGCGGGCCCGGCGGCGGGCACGGACTGATCGGGATCCGGGAGCGGGCGGCGGCGCACGGCGGTACGGCGGAGTGCGGTCCGGGGCCCGGAGGCCGGGGGTTCTCGGTGCACGTCGTCCTTGTAACCTCGCCGCTGGAGGTGGGGCGTTGACGATCCGTGTGGTGGTGGCCGATGACCAGGAGCTGGTGCGCAGCGGTTTCGCGATGATCCTGGACGCGCAGGAGGACGTCGAGGTCGTCGCGGAGGCCGGGGACGGCGCGGCGGCGGTGGCGGCTGTGCGGGAGCTGAGGCCGGACGTGGCGCTGCTGGACATCCGAATGCCGGTGCTCGACGGGATCGAGGCGTGCCGGGCGATCTCGGCCGGGACCTCGTGCCGGACGGTGATGCTGACGACCTTCGACTCGGACGAGTACGTGTACGAGGCGCTGCACGCGGGGGCGAGCGGGTTCCTGCTGAAGGACGTGCGGCGGGACGACCTGGTGCATGCCGTACGGGTGGTGGCGGCGGGCGAGTCGCTGCTGGCGCCTTCGGTGGCGCGGCGGCTGATCGAGGAGTACACGGCGGCGACGGCGCGGCCGGCGGCCGCGGGGGCGCTGCCCGCGCAGCGGCTGGAGGTACTGACGCCGCGGGAGCGGGAGACGCTGCTGCATCTGGGGCGGGGGCTGTCGAATGCGGAGATCGCTGCCGCGCTGGTGGTGAGTGAGCACACGGTGAAGTCGCACGTGGGCCATGTGCTGGCGAAGCTGGGGCTGCGGGACCGGATCCAGGCGGTGATCTGCGCGTACGAGACGGGCCTGATCGCTGCCGGGACAGGGGCTGGGACCGGGGCCGGGACAGGGGCCGGAGCTGGCTCTGGGGTATCTCCCTCTGGGGAGTGAGAAGCCGGCGGTCGGATCCCTCGCACCGGTGAGTTGTCGTACCGGTGAAGACCCCTCTCTGTGGTGATCCGCGAACACCCCTCTGACCTGCAGCATTGAGTCATCGGGCCGCTGGGGCCCGATGACTCACAGGGGGGTTCCCACCATGAAAGTCCGTACGCGCACACTGATCGCCACCGCTCTGGTTCTGGGCATTGCGGTTGGACCGGCCGTCGCCCATGCCGCCCCGGCGCCCGGGCCGGTGACCGCACCGGCGGCTGAGCCCGTGACCCCTGACGGCACGGCGCCGCCCGTCTACACGACCCCGCCCGACGCGGCGGCGCTGCGGAAGGCGATCGCCGGCGTCGGTCCGGACAGCAAGGATGCGACGGCCGCGCTGGTCCGGGTGGGCGGTACGAGCGGGCGCTGGGTGGGCAGTTCCGGCGTGGCCGATGTCCGCACCGGACGCAAGGCGCTCGACGGCGCCCGGTTCCGGGCGGGTTCGGTGACCAAGACCTTCACGGCGGCGGTGGTGCTCCAGCTGGCCGCCGAGGGCAAGGTCGGTCTGGACGAGCCGGTACAGCAGTATCTGCCGGGGCTGCTGCCGGCCGGGCCGAAGGGCTTCGAGCCCATCAGCGTGCGGCAGTTGCTGAACTACACGAGCGGCATCCAGCCGGCCGAGGGCCCGGGGGACTCGTTCGAGGCGCAGTACACCCACCGGTTCGACGTGGTCGACCCGCATGCGCTGATCGCCGAAGCGGTGGCGAAGGGGCCCGAGTTCCGGCCGGGCGAGAAGCAGCACTACCTCAACATCGACTACACGATCCTGGGCGTGCTGATCGAGAAGCTGACGGGGACGACATACGAGCAGGCCCTGTCCGCCCGGATCCTCAAGACGCTGGGTCTGCACCACACTTCGGTTCCGTCGCGTCGGGAGAACCGGATACCGGCCCCGCACCACCACGGCTACCAGGCAGTGCAGAAGCCCGGCGGCGAGACCTCGCTGGTCGATGTGACCGAGTGGAACTCCTCCTCCAACTGGGCCGCCGGGGACCTGATATCGACCACGGCGGACCTGGAGAAGTTCACCGAGGCCCTGTTCGGCGGCAGGGTGGTGCCGAAGGCCCAACTGGAGGAGATGTTCACGGTGCCCGCGGTGTCGGACTTCGAGTCCGGGGAGGAGGCCGTGCAGACCGCGGGGCTGAAGCGGTTCGTCCTGCCGGACGGCACGGCGGTCTACGGCAAGACGGGCTCCCGGTACGGCTACAGCACCGTGATCGGCGGGGCGCGCGATCTCTCGCGCACCCTCGTCTACTCGGTCAACTCCACCGACGCCAAGGGCCAGGACATGAACAAGGTGGCCTACGGGATCGTCGCGGCGGCCTTCGCCAGGTAGCCGTCGGGGGGCATTGCCTCGAGGCGCTTGATCATGCGGCGGAGTACCAGCAGGGGTATGACCCCGAAGACGCCGAACGACATGTCGATGACGCTCCACCCGAAGGGGATGCCCCGGATGGGGCCGCAGATCAGGGCCAGGGGGATCACGCCGGCACAGGCGATCATGCCGGCTTCGACGATCCAGATGTTGCGGACGGGGTCGCGGTGGACTCCGTAGAAGAAGACCGCGATCACCAGGTGGGCGAAGGCAAGCCAGTCGGTGCCGTAGAGGAGGAACGGATAGTCCGCATCGGCCCGGTCCAGCCCTTCCCCCACCCGCCGCAGCCATGTGTGGGACACGAGGGAGTTGGCCCAGTGCAATTCGCTGACCAGGGGGAAGGCGGTGAGACCGCTGAGCACGAGGCAGACGATGAACAGGACCAGCCAGGCACGGATCCGCCGCTGAAGGGCGCTTCTCTCGCTCATGGAAGGAAGCGTACGCCCGTTTCTGAACACGTTCAGCCGAATCTCTGAACGCGTTCAGTTCCGTGGCGGGACCGTGATCATTCGGCTCCGCCCGGCACTCAGAGACCGACGATGGCGTTCCAGCGCCGGGCGAGGGAGCGGCGCTCGGCCGAGGAGATGTCCCGGGCCACGACGAGCCGTTTGCGCATCTCCCCGTCGGGGAAGATCAGCGGGTTCTCGGCGAGTGCGGCGGTCTCCTTGTCGTCGGAGCCGGCCAGCACCTCGCGGGCAGCCGGGACCGGGCAGACGTAGTTGACGGCGGCGGCGAGCTCGGCGGCCACCTCCGGGGCGTAGTAGTAGTCGACCAGGGCCTCGGCGTTGGCCTTGTGCCGGGCCAGGTTGGGAACGAGCAGGCTCTCCGCCCAGAGCTCGGCGCCCTCCTCCGGGACAACGAACTCGATGTCGGGATTGTCGGCCTGGAGCTGGATGGCGTCGCCGGAGTACGCCTGGCAGGCCAGGACGTCGCCCTTGCTCAGATCGGAGGTGTAGTCGTTGCCGGTGAAGCGGCGAATGTGCTTCTTCTTCACCATGCTCTGCACCTGGTCGCACATCCGGTGGAAGTCGGACTCGGTCCACCGGGTGACGTCCACGCCGTCACCCTGCATCAGCAGGGCGAAGGACTCGTCCAGACCGGAGAAGAGGGTGACCTTACCCGCCAGGTCCGGGTGCCACAGGTCCTTGACGGACTTGATCTCCCGGCCCAGGGCCTTGCGGTTGTAGGCGATGCCGGTGATCCCCGACTGCCACGGGACGGTGTGCAGGCGGCCCTCGTCGAAGGCGGGGGACCCAAGCTGCGGGTCCAGGTGGGCGGCCACGTTGGGCTGCGCCGACCGGTCCATCTTCTGGGCCCAGCCCAGGTGGACGAAGCGGGCGGCCATCCAGTCGCTGACCACCACCAGGTCGTGGCCGGTCTCCTGGCGGTTCATCAGGGCCGGGCTGACCTTGCCGAAGAACTCGTCGTTGTCGTTGATCTCCTCGGTGTACCGGACCTCGATGCCGGTCTTCTCCGAGAAGGCGTCCAGCGTGGGACGGCGCTCCTCGTCCTCGTCATCGGTGTCGATGTACAGCGGCCAGTTGGAGAAGGCGACCTTCTTGTCCCGGTCGGAGCGGTCCTGGCCTCCCCGACGGTCCTCGGGGACGTAGGCAGCCGGCACACCGCAGCCGGCGAGGGCCGCGAACAGGCCGGCGGCACCGAGGCCGCGCAGTGCCGCGCGGCGGGAGAAGGCGAGTTCAGGCATGGGCAAAGCCTCGGGGAACAGAAGAGGGCGGGCAATAGACACATTGTCTACTGCCCGCCCTCTCAAGCTCCTTCGGTGATCGATGCGATCTCCGTGGAGACCGATCAGCCGTTGAGCGAGGTCATCACGTGCTTGATGCGCGTGTAGTCCTCGAAGCCGTAGGCGGAGAGGTCCTTGCCGTAGCCGGACTTCTTGAAGCCGCCGTGGGGCATCTCGGCGACGAGCGGGATGTGGGTGTTGATCCACACGCAGCCGAAGTCGAGGTTCTTGGACATTCGCATCGCGCGGCCGTGGTCCTTGGTCCACACGGAGGAGGCGAGGGCGAACTCGACGCCGTTCGCGAACTCCAGGGCCTGGGCCTCGTCCGTGAAGGGCTGGACGGTGATGACGGGGCCGAAGACCTCGTTCTGGATGATCTCGTCGTCCTGCTTGAGGCCCGAGACCACGGTCGGGGCGTAGAAGTAGCCCTTCTCGCCGACCTGGTGGCCGCCCGCCTCGACCTTGGCGTGCGCCGGGAGGCGCTCGATGAAGCCCGCGACCTGCTTGAGCTGGTTCGGGTTGTTCAGCGGGCCGTAGAGCACGTCCTCGTCGTCCGGCTGGCCGGTCTTGGTGTCGGCCGCGGCCTTGGCGAGGGCGCTCACGAACTCGTCGTGGATGGACTCGTGCACGAGCACACGGGTCGCGGCGGTGCAGTCCTGGCCGGCGTTGAAGTAGCCGGCGACCGCGATGTCCTCGACGGCCTTCGCGATGTCGGCGTCCTCGAAGACCACGACCGGGGCCTTGCCGCCGAGCTCCAGGTGGACGCGCTTGACGTCCTTCGAGGCGCTCTCGGCGACCTGCATGCCCGCGCGCACCGAGCCGGTGATGGAGGCCATCGCCGGGGTGGAGTGCTCGACCATGGCCTTGCCGGTCTCGCGGTCACCGCAGATGACGTTGAAGACGCCCTTGGGCAGGACCGAGTCGATGATCTCGGCCATCAGGACGGTGGAGGCCGGGGTGGTGTCCGAGGGCTTGAGCACCACGGTGTTGCCCGCGGCGATGGCCGGGGCGAACTTCCACACGGCCATCATCATCGGGTAGTTCCACGGCGCGACCTGGGCGCATACGCCGACCGGCTCACGGCGGATGATCGAGGTCATCCCGTCCATGTACTCGCCGGCCGAGCGGCCCTCGAGCAGGCGGGCCGCACCCGCGAAGAAGCGGATCTGGTCCACCATCGGCGGCAGCTCCTCGCTGGCCGTGAGGCCCAGCGGCTTGCCGGTGTTCTCCGACTCGGCGGCCACGAGCTCGTCCGCGCGCGCCTCGAAGGCGTCCGCGATCTTGAGCAGGGCCTTCTGCCGCTCGGAGGGGGTGGTGTCGCGCCAGCCCGGGAAGGCGGCCGCGGCAGCGGCCATGGCGGCGTCGACATCGGCCTGGCCGGAGAGCGGGGCGGTGGCGTACACCTCGCCGGTGGCGGGGTTGACCACCTCGGTGGTCCGCCCGTCGGCGGCGTCCTTGAACTCTCCGCCGATGTAGTTGCGCAGACGACGCAGTTCGGTGGTCACTCCAGCCACACTCCTGATCACATGTCCAACGATTGAGACGAATCCCAATCTTAGCCCCTAGGCGGACGCTTTCGGCAGGGCCAGACGCCACGAACTACGAAATCAGTGAGATCAAGGTCCCCAGACAACGGATTTCATCGATTCCGTCTTGCGGAACAGACGACTCCTCGTGCACAGTGAGGTCGTGGTCAGTCGAAGCGCAGATTCCAGGAACAGACAACCGTCCCCTTCGGTCGATGCTGTGTCCCTGGCGATCATCGAGCAACTGCAGGAGGACGGGCGCCGTCCCTACGCAGCGATCGGCAAGGCCGTCGGCCTGTCGGAGGCAGCTGTACGCCAGCGCGTGCAGAAGCTGCTCGACCAGGGCGTCATGCAGATCGTCGCCGTCACCGACCCGCTCACCGTGGGCCTGCGACGCCAGGCCATGGTCGGCATCAACGTCGAGGGTGACCTCGACCCGGTGGCCGACGCACTGACCCAGATGGCCGAGTGCGAGTACGTGGTCATGACCGCGGGCTCGTTCGACCTGATGGTGGAGATCGTCTGCGAGGACGACGACCACCTGCTGGAGACGATCAACAAGAAGATCCGCGCGCTCCCCGGCGTGCGATCAACCGAAAGCTTCGTTTATCTGAAGCTGAAGAAGCAGACCTACATGTGGGGAACTCGATAGCCCGTGAGCCAGGACCTCTCCAAGACCGCATACGACCACCTGTGGATGCACTTCACCCGCATGTCGTCGTACGAGAACTCCCCCGTCCCCACCATCGTGCGGGGTGAGGGCGCCTACATCTTCGACGACAAGGGCAAGCGCTACCTGGACGGTCTCGCCGGACTGTTCGTGGTCAACGCCGGTCACGGCCGCAAGGAACTGGCCGAGGTCGCCTACAAGCAGGCCCAGCAACTCGCGTTCTTCCCCATCTGGTCGTACGCGCACCCCCAGGCCGTCGAGCTGGCCGAGCGCCTCGCCGGCTACGCCCCGGGCGACCTGAACAAGGTCTTCTTCACCACCGGCGGCGGCGAGGCCGTCGAGACCGCGTGGAAGCTCGCCAAGCAGTACTTCAAGCTGCAGGGCAAGCACACCAAGTACAAGGTCATCTCCCGCGCGGTCGCCTACCACGGCACCCCGCAGGGCGCCCTGTCCATCACCGGCCTGCCGGCCCTGAAGGCCCCCTTCGAGCCGCTGGTACCCGGCGCGCACAAGGTGCCGAACACCAACATCTACCGCGCCCCGATCTACGGCGACGACCCGGAGGCCTTCGGCCGCTGGTGCGCCGACCAGATCGAGCAGGAGATCCTGTTCGAGGGCGCCGACACCGTCGCCGCCGTCTTCCTCGAGCCGGTGCAGAACGCCGGCGGCTGCTTCCCCCCGCCGCCCGGGTACTTCCAGCGGGTCCGCGAGATCTGCGACGAGTACGACGTGCTCCTCGTCTCCGACGAGACGATCTGCGCCTTCGGCCGCCTCGGCACGATGTTCGCCTGTGACAAGTTCGACTACATCCCGGACATGATCACCTGCGCCAAGGGCATGACCTCGGGCTACTCCCCGATCGGTGCCTGCATCGTCTCGGACCGCATCGCCGAGCCGTTCTACAAGGGCGGCAACACCTTCCTGCACGGCTACACCTTCGGCGGACACCCGGTGTCCTCCGCGGTGGCGCTCGCCAACCTCGACATCTTCGACAAGGAAGGCCTCAACCAGCACGTGCTGGACAACGAGGACGCCTTCTTCTCGACGCTGAAGAAGCTGCACGACCTGCCCATCGTCGGCGACGTCCGCGGCAACGGCTTCTTCTACGGCATCGAGCTCGTCAAGGACAAGGTCACCAAGGAGTCCTTCACGGACGAGGAGACCGAGCGCGTGCTCTACGGCTTCCTCTCCAAGGCGCTCTTCGAGAACGGCCTGTACTGCCGTGCCGACGACCGTGGCGACCCGGTCATCCAGCTGGCCCCGCCGCTGATCGCGGACCAGGGCACCTTCGACGAGATCGAAGGCATCCTGCGCTCGGTGCTCACCGAGGCGTGGACCAAGCTGTAACCGGCAGCGCTGCAAAGAGCGGCAAATAGTCCGAACCACACGGCCCGGATCCTCCGTTCGAGTGAGAACGCGGGGGTCCGGGCCGTGTGCTGTCACCATCCAAGACGTTCATCTCTTTACATCTCAGTGCGGCGCCAGTGACCGAACCGGTTCCGCTTCGTTCCCCCGGACGGAGGTGTACGCCATGGTGGCTCCACCGGACAACGCCCCACCGGACAATGACGTCCTCTGGGCACGGTCCGTTCACTACTCCCACAGCGGTTCACCCGGCCTCATCGGGGTCTCGGTCGGCGTCCGCCAGGGCGAGATCCTGGCCCTGACCGGCCCGCGCGGCAGCGGGAAGACCACGCTGCTGCGATGCCTGGCCGGACACGTGGTGCCCGAGCAGGGCGAGATCTGGTTCAACAGCGTGCCCGTCCACACCATGGGCGCGCTGGCCCGCGAACGGCTGCGCCGCGACCGGTTCGGCTGGATCGGCCCCGATCCCCTGCTGCTGCCCGAGCTCAAGGTCTGGGAGAACGCCGCCCTGCCCCTGCTGATCGCCGGCGCCTCCCACCGCACGGCCAAGGCAGCCGCCTGCGAATGGCTGGACCGCCTCGACATCGGCGGCTTCGCCCGCAAGCGCCCGCGTGCCCTGACCCGCGCCGAATCCCAGCGGGTCGCCCTCGCCCGGGCCCTCGTGAACGAGCCCGCCGTGGTCTTCGCCGACGAACCCACCGCCCCGCTGCACCGCACCGAGCGCGCCCTGCTGCTCCGTACGCTCACCACCGCGGCCCGCTCGCACGAGATCACCGTGGTGCTGGCCACGCACGACGAGGAGACCGCGACCGTCGCCGACCGCCGGGTCGCGCTGCTCGACGGCCGCCCCGCCGGAACCGCGGCCGCCGTCGGCGGTCTTTCCGACGAGACCCCGGAGGGCCAGGCCGCGTGCTCGCTCTCCGCCTAGCCCGCGGCTCCCGCCCGCTCGTCCAGCTGCGCCGGCTGCTGGTCGCCGCCGCCTGCGCCGGCACCGGTTTCCTCCTGCTGTACGTGCTCGCCGAGGCCACCGCCCGGCCTGCCGGATCGTTCCCGCGCCTGCTGTGGGCCCTGGTCCCGCTCGCCGTCACCGTGCAGTTCGCGGTCGCCGTCGCCCGGACGGACCCCTCGACCCGCCCCCGCGAGGGGATGGACGCCGTCGGGCTGGGCCCCGTACGGCTCGCCCTCGTCGCGGCGGTCTCCACCGCCGTCTCGTGCACCCTGGGCAGCGCCCTGGCCCTGGCCGCCTTCCTCCATCTGCGGGGCGACCTCACCGGCCTGCCCTTCGACGGAGCCGGGGCCCGAATGCTGCACGCCGACCGGCCGCTGCCCGTGGCGGCCGCCCTCACCCTGCTGGCCCTGGTGCCGCTGACCGCCTCCGCCGCCACGGCCCTCGCCCTGCGCCCGCACCCTCCGCTGGCCCCGCAGACCGGCCTGCCCTGGGGTATCGCGCTCACCGCCTGCGGACTGGCGGTCGAGGCGTACACGGGCCTCGGCGGCGCCGGCATGCCGGCCGGCTGGGCACTCACCGCCGTCGGGCTCTCCCTCGCGGGGCCGGGCCTGGCCTACGCCTGCGGGGCCATGGTGCAGACGGTCCGCCCGGGCGCCATGCGGCTGCTGGCCGGGCGGACCCTCCAGGAGGAGGCGCCCCGGCTGGGCCGTCCGCTCGGCCTGCTGTGCGCGGTCGGCGCGGGTGCCCTCACCGCCGCGGCCCTGCGCGACCGGGGCGGCCTCCCCGTCCCGCTGGGCCCGCTGACCGGGCCGGCCTGCGCCCTGGTGGCGCTGTGCGTGGCCGCGACCCTGCTCACCTGCGCCGTGGAGGTCCGCCAGCACCGCTCCGACACCCGCGCGACCCTGCGCGACCTGGGCACTCCGGGCACGGTCCTGCGTACGGCCGCGACCCTGCGGGCCACCGCGCTGGCGGCCGTATGCGTACCGGTCGTATGGGGTGTGGCGCAGCTGACGTCACTGGCGTTGACCCGCTGACACGGGCAGCCCTTAGGGTGGGCCGAATGGTCAACGCAGACATCGAGATCGAGACGCTCGCCGAATTCGACCAGGTCGTGGCCCGCGGCTCGCTCAGCGGCTACCGGATCCAGTCGGTCAACCTGCTGGAGCGCACGTTCGCCCTCCTGTCCGCCGACACCTCCGCGGCCGTCTTCCTGGGCTGTGCGATGGAGCCCGACGCGTCGGCCAAGGTGCGTGCGGACGGTGCGCTGGTCTTCCCGCCGGTGCCGGACCTGCCCTTCAACCCGTACCGGGGCCTGCTGTACACCGCCGACGAGCTGTTCGCGGGGCTGTCCGCCGGATACGAGGCCACTCCTGACGCCCAGTCGTACGCCTGGTTCCAGGAGACCAAGGCGGACGGCGACATCTTCTCCTCGATGCTGCGGTCCATCCACGACGACGCGATCTCCGACGCCCTCGACGAGCACCTCGCCGGTGCCCGGGTGGTCGGTGTCATGGGCGGCCATGCGATGGCCCGCGGCGGTCTGGACTACCAGGGCGCGGCCGAACTCGGCCGGGAGCTCACCCGGTCCGGGCTGACGGTGGCCACCGGCGGCGGACCCGGCGCGATGGAGGCCGCCAACCTCGGCGCCTACCTGGCTCCGGCCCCGGACCACGCCCTGGCGGAGGCCCTGGAGATCCTGGCCAAGGCCCCGTCCTTCGCGCCCTCGGTCTCCGAGTGGGCGCAGGCGGCGTTCGCCGTACGGGACCGCTGGCCCGGCGGCGGCGACTCGGTGGGGATCCCGACCTGGTTCTACGGGCACGAGCCGCCGAACGCCTTCGCCGGCCACATCGCCAAGTACTTCGCGAACGCCACCCGCGAGGACGGGCTGCTCGCCCGGTCGAACGCGGGTGTGGTCTTCCTGCCGGGCGCCGCGGGCACCCTCCAGGAGATATTCGACAACGCGACGCCGAACTACTACGGGTCGCGGGGCGAGCCGACCCCGATGGTGCTGGTCGGGCGTACGCACTGGACCGAGCACCTGCCCGCGTGGCCGCTGCTCCAGGCGCTGGCGCGAGGCCGTGCGATGGAGTCCCGGATCGCGCTGGTCGACTCGGTGGCCGAGGTCCCCGCCGTACTCGCTTCGATGAAGTGAGTGACGGACCGAGGCAACTTCCCGGCCCGATCGCACGTCTGCCATAGGTAATCAAAGTGCAAAACCCTGCCAGACGTGAACGGAGCCCTCGGTGCTCATAGGCCTGCTGACCGCGATCGCGGCATCCATCTGCTACGGCACGGGGTCCGTCCTGCAAGCCGTCGGCTCGCGCAAAGCGGCCCGGATGTCCCCGGCCGCCGCCGGGGTGACCGCGCACGGCGGCCCGAACCTCTCGTCCACCGCGAAGGCGGCGATGACGTGGGAGTTCATCGTCGGCACCATCCTGGACTTCGTCGGCTTCGGACTGGGCGCGCTCGCCGCCCGGCTGCTGCCCCTGTTCCTCTCCCAGACGGTGATCAGTGCCAACCTGGTGATCACCGCCGTGCTGAGCGTGAAGATGCTGGACATCCGGCTGACCCGGAAGGAATGGACCTCGATCGGGGTCGTCTGCGCGGCGCTGGTGCTGCTGGCGACGGCGGCGGGCCACGAGGGCGGCCACCACGCCCCGATGTCCACGCACTGGTGGCTGTTCGCCGTGACCCTGCTGATCATCGCGGGTGGCACGGTGGCCGTCCGCCTCCTGGGCGCCCGGGCCGCGATCCTCGCGGGCCTGCTGTCGGGCCTGGCCTTCGGCGCGCTCGGCGTCGGCGTCCGCATCCTCGACGGGGTCGACCCGTTCGACCTGGGCAAGCTGCTCGCCGACCCGGCCCTCTACGCCATCCTGCTGGCCGGTGTGGGCGGCATGTACCTGCACACGGTCGCCCTCCAGATCGGCTCGGTGAACGGCGCGACAGCCGCATTGGTGGTCGGCGAGACCGTTCTGCCGGGTGCGATCGGCGTCCTGTGGCTGGGCGACGCGTCGCGGCCGGGCCTGGCATGGCTGGCGGTCCTCGGCTTCGTCCTGGCCGTCACGGGCGCGGTGGCCGTCGCCTGGTACGGCAACCACGACGGCGCAGAAACCCCGGCCGAAGACCCCACCCCCGAATCCGCCCCCGCCAATCCCAGCCCCGCCGGCGTGTGAGGCGCGGGGTCCGGGGCGGAGCCCCGGGTCCGTTCAGCCCGACCGGCGTTTGAGGACCGGGTCCGGGCCGAGCCCGGGTGGGGGCACCTCCCAGCGGTAGCTGGGGGAGGGCGAAGGGCGGGCAGGGGACAAGCCCCGCGCAGCGGCTACACCGCCGGGAGGACGACCACCTCGGCCGGGGCGAAGGACACCGCGACCCGGTCCCCCACGGCCGGGGCACCGGCCAGCCCGCACTCCGCCTCCAGCTCCGGCCCCGCCTCCGGCCGCAGCCGCAGCGCCACATGCGTCCCACGGAACGTCCGTGCGAGCACCTCACACCGCAGCCCGGCCGCCGCGAGCACCACACCCGCCGGCCGGACCAGGATCCGCCGCTCGCCCTGCGGGGAACCGGCCGGCACCAGGACCTTGCCCCAGGCCGTCACCGCGGCCCCGCCCGACACCTTCGCCGGGACCACGTTCTCGAAGCCGAGGAACCGCGCCACGAACTCCGAGGCCGGCCGCTGCCAGACCTCCAGCGGGGTCCCGGCCTGCGCGATCCGCCCGTCCTGCATCACCACCACCCGGTCGGCCAGGGCGAAGGCCTCCCCCTGGTCGTGGGTGACGGCCAGCACCGTGGTCCCGAGCCGGGAGAACAGCCCCCGCAGCTCCACCACCAGCCGCTCGCGCAGCCCCCGGTCCAGCTGCCCCAGCGGTTCGTCCAGCATCAGCAGCCGCGGTGCGGGGGCCAGCGCCCGGGCCAGGGCCACCCGCTGCTGCTCACCGCCCGAGAGGGAGGACACGGACCGGCCCTGGGCCCCGGGCAGCCCGACCAGCTCCAGCAATTCCGCGACCCGGGCTTCGCAGGACCCGCGGCCGGAGCCCCCCATGCGCAGCCCGAACGCGACGTTCCCGCCCACGTCCCGGTGCGGGAACAGCTGGTGGTCCTGGAACATCAGGCCGACCCCGCGCCGGTGCACGGGCACCCGTACCTGGTCCGCCCCGCCGAGCAGCACCCGCCCGGAGGAGACCGGCTGGAGTCCGGCGACGACCCGCAGCAGCGTGGACTTGCCGCTCCCGCTCGGCCCGAGCACGCACACGATCTCGTGCTCGGCGACCTCCAGATCCACCACGTCGACGACGGCACGCTCGCCGAAGCGGACCGACACCCCGGCCAGTTCGAGCAACGTCATCAGAACTCTCCCGAGGTCTTGTCGGGGCGCAGCCGCTCCAGCACCAGCAGGGACACCGCGCACACCAGCATCAGAATCGTGCTCAGGGCCATCGCCTGCCCGTAGTTGAGTTCACCGGCCCGTCCCAGCAGCCGTGCCACGGCCACCGGCAGCGTCGGACGGTCGGGCCGCGCGATGAAGACGGTCGCGCCGAACTCCCCCAGCGAGACGGCGAAGGCGAACCCGGCCGCGATCAGCAGCGCCCGCCGCACCAGCGGCAGGTCCACCTCCCGCCAGGCCCGCAGCGGGGACGCCCCGAGCACGGCGGCGGCCTCGCGCAGCCGCCCGTCGACGGCGCGCAGCACCGGCAGCATGGTCCGTACGACGAACGGCACGCCCACCAGCGCCTGGGCCAGTGGCACCAGGATCCACGAGGTCCGCAGATCCAGCGGCGGCTCGTCCAGGGTGATCAGGAAGCCGAAGCCGACGGTCACCGCCGACACCCCCAGCGGAAGCATCAGCAGCGCATCGAACCCGCGCACGAACCGGCCCCCGCGCCGGGTCAGCGCCGCAGCCGCGAGCCCCCCGATCACCAGGGCGATGGCGGTGGCGGCGAGCGCGTACTGCAAGGAGTTCCAGATCGCCTCCAGCGGTGGCACCAGGAACGTTCCGCCGCCGGCGCCCGCGTCCTGGAGCGCCCGGTAGAAGCCGAACCCGTACCCGCCCGGGGCGTCGAAGGACCGTTCCACCAGAACCAGCAGCGGGGCCACGATCAGGAGCGCCACCGTCAGCAGCACCCCGCCCAGCAGGGCGCGCTGCCCGGGCCCGCTCGGCCGGTGTGCGGTCCGCGCCGGGTCCACCAGCCTCAGGGCGGTCTCGCGCCTGCGCACGGTCCAGGCGTGAATACCGAGGATCAGGCCGACCGCCACGAACTGCACCATCGTGAGGACGGCGGCCGTCGGCAGGTCCAGCAGCTGCGCGGTCTGCCGGTAGACCTCCACCTCGAGGGTGGCGTACGAGGGACCGCCCAGGATCTGCACGACGCCGAAGGAGGTGAAGGTGAACAGGAACACCATCAGCGAGGCGGCGGCCACGGCCGGCCCGAGCGCGGGCAGCGTCACCCGCCGCCAGGCGGCGAACCGCCCGGCGCCCAGCACCCGGGCGGCCTCCTCCTGGCGCGGGTCGAGCTGTGCCCAGAGCCCGCCGACCGTCCGTACGACGACGGCGTAGTTGAAGAAGACGTGCGCGAGCAGGATCGCCCACACGGTGGTGTCCAGCCGGACGCCCCACAGCTCGTCCAGCAGCCCGCCCCGCCCGACCAGCGCCAGGAAGGCCGTGCCGACCACCACGGTCGGCAGCACGAACGGGACCGTGACCACCGCCCGCAGCAGCTGTTTGCCGGGGAACTCGAAGCGCGCGAAGACGTACGCGCCGGGGAGTGCGATCAGGAGCGTGAGCGCCGTGGACGCGAACGCCTGCCAGGTGGTGAACCAGAGCACCTCGGCGATGTCGGGCTGGGTCAGCACCTCGCCGATCCGGCCGAACTGCCAGCCGTCCTCGGTCTTGATCCCGCGGCCGACGATCGCGGCGACGGGATAGGCGAAGAACAGCCCGAAGAAGGCGAGCGGTACGGCCATCAGGGCGAGCCTGACGGCCGTACCGCGTGCGCCCTCCTTCGCAGGAGTGCTCTCGCGTCCTACTTCACGACGAGCGAGGACCATGTCTTGACCCACTGCTCACGGTTCTTGGCGATGGTCTCCGGAGCGACGTTCTCCGGCTTCTCGACGACCGCGCCGTGCTTCGTGAACAGCTCCGGCAGCTTCGCGTCCTTGACCACCGGGTTCACGAACATCTGCAGCGGCATGTCCTCCTGGAACTTCTTGCTCACCAGGAAGTCCAGGAGCGCCTTGCCGCCCTCCTCGTTCTTCGCGCCCTTGAGCAGGCCCGCGAACTCGACCTGGCGGAAGCAGGTGCCGGTGGAGACGCCCGTGGGGGCCTCGGCCGGCTGCGGCTCGCCGTACAGGACCTCGACCGGCGGGCTGGAGGCGTAGGAGACGACCAGCGGGCGGTCGCCCTTGGCCTTCTTGCCGCCCGCGGAGCCCGAGAAGCGCTCGTTGTAGGCCTGCTCCCAGCCGTCGACGACCTCGACGCCGTTGGCCTTGAGCTTGGTCCAGTAGTCCTTCCACCCTCCCCCAGAGGCTTCGCCCTGGGAGGTACCCCCATCGCCGTACTTGCCGACGGAGGCGAGGAGGAAGCCGAGGCCCGGCGAGGAGGTCGCCGCGTTCTCGGTGACCAGCAGGTTCTTGTACTCGGGCTTGATCAGGTCGTCCAGCGTCTGCGGCGGGGCGAGCTTCTTGTCGGCGAAGTACGCCTTGTCGTAGTTGACGCAGATGTCGCCGGAGTCGATCGGGGTGACCCGGTGCTCCTTGTCGAGCACGAACTCGGGCTTCACGTCGGCCAGGCCCTTGGCCTCGTACGGCGTGAAGATCCCGTTGTCGAGGGCGCGCGAGAGGAGGGTGTTGTCGACACCGAAGAAGACGTCGCCGCGCGGGGAGCCCTTGGTGAGGATCTCCTGGTTGAGGGCGGCGCCCGCGTCCCCGGACTTCAGGACCTTGACGGTGTAGCCGCTCTGCTGCTCGAACTCCTTGAGGACCGTGTCGGTCACGTTGAAGGAGTCGTGGGAGACGAGCGTGACCGTCTTGGACTTCGGCGCCTCGCCCGCGCCGCCCGCGGACTTGTCCTTGGCGTCGCCGCCGCCGCAGGCGCTGAGCGTGGCGACGCCGAGCGCGGCCGCGAGCGCTGCGCCCGCGAACTTCTTGGTGGTGCTCACTGGTGAATTCCTCCTGGGATGTCCAGGAGAAGACGCGGCCCTGCCCGGCGCTCAGTGCGAGCGGTCGCCGGGCAGGGCGCAACAGCTTGAGTGATGACCGAACTTCCTACCCCGAATGACCGGGGCGAGGTTCAGAGGGTCTGCGGATGACGGTTACCGCACTCTCAGCGCTGTGGCGCTCCCCTGTCGGAATATGCAATTGGTTCGGCCACAGGGTACCTCGTGGCCGAATCGGGCCCGCGAAAACCGCAGGCTAGCGCTCCGAGGCCGCCAGCTGGCCGCACGCGCCGTCGATCTCCTGACCGCGGGTGTCGCGGACGGTCACCGGCACGCCGTGGCGGGCGATGGCCTCCACGAAGGCCTTCTCGTCCTCGGGACGCGAGGCGGTCCACTTCGAGCCCGGCGTCGGGTTCAGCGGGATCAGGTTGACGTGGACACGCTTACCCTTGAGCAGCTTGCCCAGGAGGTCGCCGCGCCAGGCCTGGTCATTGATGTCGCGGATCAGGGCGTACTCGATGGAGATCCGGCGGCCGGACTTCTCGGCGTACTCCCAGGCCGCATCGAGGACCTCGCGGACGTTCCAGCGGGTGTTCACAGGCACGAGGGTGTCGCGCAGCTCGTCGTCCGGCGCGTGCAGGGAGACCGCGAGGCGGCACTTGAAGCCCTCGTCGGCGAACCGCAGCATCGCCGGGACCAGGCCGACGGTGGAGACGGTGATGCCGCGCTGCGACAGGCCCAGACCGTCGGGCTCGGGGTCGGTGAGGCGGCGGATGGCGCCGACGACCCGCTTGTAGTTCGCCAGCGGCTCGCCCATGCCCATGAAGACGATGTTGGACAGCCGGGCCGGTCCGCCGGGGACCTCGCCGTCGCGCAGCGCGCGCATGCCGTCGACGATCTGGTGGACGATCTCGGCGGTGGACAGATTGCGGTCCAGGCCCGCCTGGCCGGTGGCGCAGAACGGGCAGTTCATACCGCAGCCGGCCTGCGAGGAGATGCACATGGTGACCCGGTCGGGGTAGCGCATCAGCACGGACTCGACGAGCGTGCCGTCGTGCAGCTTCCACAGGGTCTTGCGGGTGGTGTCGTCGTCGCACGAGATGTGCCGGATGACGTTCATCAGCTCGGGGAGCAGCTCCTGCTGGAGCTTCTCGCGGGAGCCCGCCGGAATGTCCGTCCACTCGGCCGGGTCGTGCGTGTACCGGGCGAAGTAGTGCTGCGAGAGCTGCTTGGCCCGGAACGGCTTCTCACCGATCGCGGCGACCGCCTCGCGACGCTCCTCGGGGGTGAGGTCGGCGAGATGCCGGGGCGGCTTCTTGGCTCCGCGAGGGGCGACGAAGGTGAGCTCTCCCGGGACGGGGCGGGCCATGGCAGGTACTCCTCGTAAGACGAAAGGCGCGCCGCAGAAGCAGCGCGCCTTTCAAGAGTAACCGCCCGGACCCACCTGAAGCCTTCGGACGTACGTCGCCCCAGCTCAGCGGGGTCCCCCTGGTGAACCGCCCGTCGGCCGGAACCCGCGGAGGCCGGTTTCAGCCCGTGCCGACGAACGCCGCCAGCAGCAGCCACACCACCGGGGCGGTCGGCACCAGGGAGTCGAGCCGGTCCATGCTGTATCCGATATGCGGCTCCGCCGCAGGGCGCCGTGGCCCGGCAGCAGGGATCAGCCGGTCCCCACGAACGCCGCCAGCAGCAGCCACACCACCGGGGCGGTCGGCAGCAGGGAGTCGAGCCGGTCCATGCCGTATCCGATATGCGGCTCCGCCGCAGGGCGCCGTGGCCCGGCAGCAGGGATCAGCCGGTCCCCACGAACGCCGCCAACAGCAGCCACACCACCGGGGCGGTCGGCAGCAGGGAGTCGAGCCGGTCCATGATGCCGCCGTGGCCCGGCAGCAGCGTGCCCATGTCCTTGATGCCCAGGTCCCGCTTGATCATCGACTCGCCGAGGTCGCCCAGCGTGGCGCTGACCGCGACGGCGAGACCGAGCAGCAGGCCCTGCCACCAGGCGCCCCCGTCGATCAGGAACTCCATGCACAGCGCGCCGGCCGCCATCGCGAAGGCCACCGCGCCGAACAGCCCCTCGCGGGTCTTGCCGGGGCTGATGCGCGGCGCCAGCTTGTGCTTGCCGAAGCGCCAGCCCACCGCGTAGGCCCCGGTGTCGCTGACCACGGTCAGCAGCAGGAACGTGACCACGCGCTCCGGACCGTCGTCGGCGGTGAGCAGCATCGCGACGAAGGTGGCCAGGAAGGGCACGTAGAACGCCGCGAAGACGCCTGCGGTGACGTCCTTGAGGTAGTCCTCGGGCGGTTCGGTCATCCGCCAGACCAGGACCGCCAGCGCGGTCAGGGCCATGGCCACCCAGGCGCCCTCGGCCCCCCGGACGTATCCGGCGATGACCATGGCGGCGCCGCCGACCGCGAGCGGGACGAGCGGCGCCTTGATGCCCTTCTTCTCCTGGAGCCGGGAGGTGAGCTCCCACAGGCCCACGACGACCGCGACGACGATGACGCCGACGAAGACCGCCTTCACGATGAACAGCGAAGCGAAGATCACCGCACCGAGGCCGACGCCGACCCCTATGGCGGCACGCAGGTCTCGCCCCGCCCGCTTCTTCTGCGGCGGGGGCGAGGCGTCCTGCGGTGCCTGCGAGGGCGGAGGCGGGGGGCTGGGCATGGGCTCCTGCAGCGGCGTCTCGGCGCGGAACGGGGGGCCGCCGTCGGCGGCGGCCCCCCGATCGCGTGCTTCCCGGTCGTCGAAGTCACGGCCGGCGGCATCGGGCACGATGGGCATGGGCCGAGTGTGCGGGCCCACCAGCGCATCGTATGCGGGACCCGCCGGAACCTGCTCCGTGGCCCAGGGAGAGTCGTTCATCAGACCTCGAGGAGCTCGGCTTCCTTGTGCTTGAGCAGCTCGTCGACCTGCGCGACGTACTTCGCGGTCGTGTCGTCGAGCTCCTTCTCCGCGCGGCGCACCTCGTCCTCGCCGGACTCCTTGTCCTTGACGAGCTTGTCGAGGGCGTCCTTCGCCTTGCGGCGGATGGAGCGGATCGAGACCTTGGAGTCCTCGGCCTTGGTGCGCGCGACCTTGATGTACTCCTTGCGGCGGTCCTGCGTCAGCTCGGGGAAGGTCACCCGGATGATATTGCCGTCGTTGCTGGGGTTGACGCCCAGGTCCGAGTCGCGGATGGCCTGCTCGATGTTGCGCAGGGCGCTCTTGTCGAACGGGGTCACGATCGCCATGCGCGGCTCGGGCACCGAGAAGGACGCGAGCTGGTTGATGGGGGTGATGGCGCCGTAGTAGTCCGCCACGATCTTGTTGAACATCGCCGGGTGCGCACGACCGGTGCGGATCGCCGCGAAGTCTTCCTTGGCGACGACGACGGCCTTCTCCATCTTCTCCTCGGCCTCGAGGAGGATTTCTTCGATCACCACGTGCTCCTGCATGTCAGATTTGGATGGTTCAGGCGGGCGGGGCGGGCTCGGCCCGGTGGGGCCGGGCCCGGCGTCGGGACGCTCAGGCCCGGGTGCCCTGGTCGCTCACGAGCGTGCCGATCTTCTCACCCTTGACGGCGCGGGCGATATTGCCCGCGGCGAGCAGCTCGAAGACCAGGATCGGCAGCTTGTTGTCGCGGCACAGCGTGATGGCGGTGGCATCGGCGACCTTGAGGTCGCGGGAGAGCACCTCGCTGTACTCCAGCGCGTCGAACTTCACCGCGTCGGGGTTCTTCTTCGGGTCGGAGTCGTAGACCCCGTCGACGCCGTTCTTGCCCATGAGCAGGGCCTCGGCATCGATCTCCAGGGCTCGCTGGGCGGCCGTGGTGTCGGTGGAGAAGTAGGGCATGCCCATGCCGGCGCCGAAGATGACGACGCGGCCCTTCTCCAGGTGGCGTACGGCGCGCAGCGGGATGTACGGCTCCGCGACCTGGCCCATGGTGATGGCGGTCTGCACACGGGAGTCGATGCCTTCCTTCTCCAGGAAGTCCTGGAGGGCGAGGCAGTTCATGACGGTGCCGAGCATGCCCATGTAGTCGGACCGCGCACGGTCCATGCCCCGCTGCTGCAGTTCGGCGCCGCGGAAGAAGTTTCCGCCGCCGATCACGACGGCGATCTCCGCGCCGTCACGGACCACCGCGGCGATTTCGCGCGCGATGGCATGGACGACGTCGGGGTCGACGCCCAGTCCTCCACCACCGGAGAAGGCTTCGCCCGACAGCTTCAGCATGAAGCGGCGGCCCTTCTTGTCGTGGTCGCTCTTGTCGTCGGAAGCGGTGTGGGGGTCCACGCCCTGATTCATGGAGATCTCCTCGTGCACATACGAAGAAGGCCATTGCCGGTGGGTCCTCGCGGTTCCCTCTACGGCAATGGCCTCCTCGTCAGATCTGCGGTCGTTCCGCGCGCGGGCGGACGACTGCTTCAGACCCTACCGGGGTCCGGTGTCCGTCGTGTACGGACGGACTCAGATGCCGACCTTGATGCGCGTGAAGCGCTTCAGGGTGACACCGGCCTCGTCCAGAACCTTCTGGACGGACTTCTTGTTGTCCAGCGCGTACGCCTGGCCGAGCAGCGTGGCGTCCTTGAAGAAGCCGTTGACGCGACCCTCGACGATCTTGGCGATGGCAGCCTCGGGCTTGCCCTCCGCGCGGGTGACCTCTTCGGCGATGCGACGCTCGGACTCGACCTTCTCGGCCGGGACGTCCTCGGCGGACAGCCACTGCGGCGCGAACGCGGCGATGTGCTGCGCGACGCCGCGGGCGACCTCGGCGTTCTCCTTGTCGAGCTCGACCAGGACGCCGATCTGGAACGGCAGGTCGGGCATCGTGCGGTGCATGTACGCCGCGACGTAACCGTCGGTGAACTGCGCGAAGCGGTCCAGGACGATCTTCTCGCCCAGGTTCGCGTTCGCCTCGTCCACGAAGGCGGTGACGGTCTTGCCGGGCTCGATCTCGGACGCGAGCAGCGCCTCGATGTCGGCCGGGGAGGTGGCGGCGACGTGCGCGGCCAGCTGGTTGGCGACGGCCAGGAACTTCTCGCCCTTGGCGACGAAGTCCGTCTCGCACTTCAGCTCGACGATGACACCGGAGGTGTTGTCGTCGGCGATGACGGAGACGACGGCACCGTTCTCGGCAGAACGGCCCTCGCGCTTGGCGACGCCCTTCTGACCCTTGATACGGAGCGCTTCCTGGGCCTTGTCGACGTCACCGTCGGCGTCCACGAGCGCGTTCTTGCAGTCCAGCATGCCGGCGCCGGTGAGCTCGCGGAGCTTCTTGACGTCAGCGGCGGTGTAGTTCGCCATGAGTCTGTGATTCTCTCTCGAAGTCGTAGATCTACGGGTGAACGGCGGAGGCGCCGCGCTTTTGGCGCGGCTCCCCCGCCGTCATCGTCCGTGCTGTGAGTGCCCGGCGCGTGAACGCCGGGCGCTCTCAGTGGGTCAGGCCTGCTCGGCGTCGGCGGCCGGGGCCTCGACAGCCTCGGCGGCCGGGGCCTCGACCTCGGCGGCGGGGGCCTCGACCTCGGCGGCCGGGGTCTCGACAGCGGCCTCGGCCGGAGCGGCCTCGGCGTCGTCGGCCTTCTTCTCGCCCTCGAGCAGGTCGCGCTCCCACTCGGCGAGCGGCTCGGCGGCGGCCTTCTCGCCCGGCTTCGAGTCACCGGTCGCAGCGCCGGAGCGGGCGATGAGGCCCTCGGCGACGGCGTCGGCGATCACGCGGGTGAGCAGGGTGACGGAACGGATCGCGTCGTCGTTGCCCGGGATCTTGTAGTCGACCTCGTCGGGGTCGCAGTTGGTGTCGAGGATCGCGACGACCGGGATGCGGAGCTTGCGCGCCTCACCGACGGCGATGTGCTCCTTCTTGGTGTCGACGATCCAGACGGCGCTGGGAACCTTCGACATCTCGCGGATACCACCGAGGGTCTTCTCCAGCTTGATCTTCTCGCGGGAGAGGACCAGGAGCTCCTTCTTGGTGAGACCCGAGGCGGCGACGTCCTCGAAGTCGATCGCCTCAAGCTCCTTCAGACGCTGGAGGCGCTTGTAGACGGTGGAGAAGTTGGTGAGCATGCCACCCAGCCAGCGCTGGTTGACGTACGGCATACCAACGCGCGTCGCCTGCTCGGCGATGGCCTCCTGGGCCTGCTTCTTGGTACCGACGAACATGATGGAGCCGCCGTGGGCAACGGTCTCCTTGACGAACTCGTAGGCGCGGTCGATGTACGACAGCGACTGGAGCAGGTCGATGATGTAGATGCCGTTGCGCTCGGTGAAGATGAAGCGCTTCATCTTCGGGTTCCAGCGACGGGTCTGGTGACCGAAGTGGACGCCGCTTTCCAGCAGCTCCCGCATCGTAACGACGGCCATGGCCATCTCCTTGATTTCTCGGTTTGGTTCCTGACGCCCCACCGCGTCCTGCCCCCGACAAGGGGACCGAGAGACGCATTCACCCGGCCTGAGCGGCTGGTGCTGGGGCGTGCGAAGTCGACCCGGTGACCCGGATCGCCGTAAGAAGTGTACGGGACCGGGCGGTATGCCAGGTGACGCCGTTGTCCACACCCGGCCGTCTGTCCACAGGCGCCGTCACGCTGCGCGAGCCGGCGGCAACCTGGACGGCATGACGACACTGCTGCTCACGCTGCTGCTGACCCTGGCCCAGGCGCTCGTACCGGGGGCCCGGCCGCTGCCGCCCCCACTCGTGGTGGCCCGCTGGTGGGACCCGCCCCCGACCCCGTACGCGGCGGGGCACCGCGGGGTGGACCTGGCCGCCCCGGTGGGCGCGGAGCTGCGTGCGGTCGGACCGGGCCGGGTGCACTACGCGGGCCTGGTCGCCGGCCGCGGGGTCCTCTCCCTCACGCTCCCGGGCGGCCTGCGCACGACGTACGAACCGGTGCGGCCGCTGGTCGCGGAGGGCGAGGAGGTCACGGCGGGCCAGGTGGTCGCCGTCCTCACGGAAGGCACGCACTGCGGGAAGCCCTGCCTCCACTGGGGCCTCCTGTCAGGCACCACCTACCTGAACCCCCTGACCGTCCTCCCACCCCCCACGCCAAGACTCCTGCCGCTCGACGAATCCAGCCCGGCCGGAGCTCGAGGCAGATCCAGCCCCGCCGGCGTTTGAGGCGCGCGGCCCGGGGCGGAGCCCCCGATCCATCCCCCGCCGGCGTTTTTGAGGCGCGGGGGTCCGGGGGCTGAGCCCCGGGGCTCAGCCCTGCACGCCCCGCAGGGCCATGGCCACGGCCGCCTCCGTCACCACACCGGGATCCTCCGCGGCGCCGAGCTCGATGCGCCGCACAGCGGCATCGACGACCCCCTGCAGCAGCATCGCGGCAAGCCGGGGCTGCTCATGCCCCAGGGCCCCGAGCGCCTCCACGATCATCGCCACGAGCCCCCCGTGCGCAGCACGGATCTTCTCCCGCGCCCCCGCGTCCAGCTCACTGGCCGAGATCGCCACCACCGCCCGGTGCCGCCGGTCCCCGACCAGGCCCAGCTGGCTCCGTACGTAGGCCTCGACCTTCGCCTCCGGAGACTGCGCCTGCTCCATCGCCGCCTCGATCTCGGCGGCCCAGACGGGGAAGTCCACGGCGCACAGCTCTTCGACCACGGCCGCGCGGGAGCGGAAGTACTCGTACACGGAGGACCGGGCGAGGCCGGTGCGCTCCGCCAGGGCGGGGAAGGTCAGCGCTTCCGTCCCGCCTTCGGACAACAGGGAGCGCGCAGCGTCCAGCAGGGCGCCGCGCTGCATCGACCGGTGCTCGGCCACAGAGGCCGCTCGAATCCTGGGCACGCATCCACTCTACGGAGGTGCCGCAAGCTCACCGGCCGACATCCGCCAGCTTGGCCCGCAGTTGGAGCACCGACTTGGTGTGGATCTGGCTGACCCGGCTCTCCGTGACGCCCAGCACGTTGCCGATCTCGGCCAGCGTGAGGCCCTCGTAGTAGTACAGCGTCACCACGGTCTTCTCGCGCTCCGGCAGGGTGTTGATGGCCCGGGCCAGGAGCCTGCGCAGCTCACGGTCCTCGGCCACCTCGACCGGGTTGTCGGCGGCGGTGTCCTCAAGGGTGTCCATCAGCGAGAGGCGGTCGCCGCCCTCTCCGCCGACGTGCAGCAGCTCTTCCAGGGCGACCACGTTGGCGAGCGACAACTGGCTGAACACCGCGTGGAGTTCCTCCACCGCGATGCCCATCTCGCCGGCGACCTCGTGCTCGGTCGGAGTGCGGCGCAGCTGGGCCTCGAGCGTGGCGTAGGCCCGCTCCACGGCGCGCGCCTTCTGTCGGACCGAGCGCGGGATCCAGTCCAGTGCCCGCAGCTCGTCGATCATCGCGCCCCGGATCCGGGTGATCGCGTACGTCTCGAACTTGATGGACCGGTCGATGTCGAACTTCTCGATGGCGTCGATCAGTCCGAAGACCCCGGAGGAGACGAAGTCGGCCTGTTCCACATTGGGCGGCAGGCCCACGCTGACCCGGCCGGCCACGTACTTCACCAGGGGCGAGTAGTGCAGGATCAGCTGCTCCCGCAGCCGCTCGTCACCGCTCTCCTTGTACGAGCGCCACAGCACCTCGAGGGACGAGGGCGCGGTGGTCCGCACGCTGCCGCGGGCAGCGGGGGGCACCGCAGCGCGGTCAGACCCTGAGGTGTGCTGGGGCATGCTTCGCCTTTGCCGGAGCCGGATTCCTTGGGAGCGTAGCGTGACGGAAGTGTCGCGGTGCGCGAAGAGTACGGGATCGCGCGTGGGCCCCGGGGCGTCGTGACTCGCGCGGGAGACCCGGGACCGGCGCCTGGCGCTCGGTCCCGGCGGCTGCCACCGGGAAGACCGCGTCTCTCATCGGCTTCACTCTTTCACCGGAACACCCCAGGTCAACGACCGCCTCGCCGGGTGCCGTCGGTTTGTGTGCCTCCTTCAGGTGATTGTGTGGTCAACTGCCAGCCCTCGCCCTGCCGTTCGACGAACCCCAGAGAGTGAAGTTCGTACAGTCTGCCGATGACTTCATCGGTGCCGGTGCCCGCGGCGAGGGCCACTTCGTCGGCGTGCGCGAGCCGCCCGGCCGGGAGTGCTTCGAGCACACGGGCGGTCTCCCGGTCCAGCAGGTCCCGGGCGAGCACCGGACCGCGCCGCTCGGGAGCCAGTTCACCCATGCCGCCGACCAGCTCGACCACTTCCGCGGCGTCGGTGACGAGTACGGCCTCGCCGCGCAGCAGTTCGTGCACTCCGCCGGAGAGCCCGCTGGTGGCCGGTCCTGGGACGCCCATGGTGAACCGCCCGAGCTGCTGGGCCCGCCGGGCCGTGACCAGGGAGCCGCTACGGTGGGCCGCCTCGACCACGACGGTGCCCCGGGTGAGCGCGGCGATGACCCGGTTGCGCAGGACGAACCGGCTGGGGGTCGGATGGCTGCCGGGCGGCAGCTCGCCCAGCACCAGCCCCTGGTCGGCGATCCGGCCGAGCAGCCCGGCATGGCCACGGGGGTATGCGATGTCCACCCCGCAGGCGAGCACCGCGGCCGTGGCACCGCCCGAGGCGAGGGCCCCGCGGTGGGCGGCGGCATCGACCCCGTACGCCGCCCCGGAGACCACCACCCAGCCCCGCTCGGCGAGCCCGGCTGCCAGGGTCTGGGCCATGTGCGCGCCGTACGGGGTGCAGGCCCGGGCCCCGACCACGGCGACGGAGCGCAGCGCCCAGGTCCGCAGGTCCGGTCTGCCGCGCAGCCAGAGCCCGACGGGCCGGGCGTCGCCGAGGTCGTCCAGCTGGGTCGGCCACTGCGCCGAGCCGGGGCAGATGAACCGGCCGCCGCCGCGGGCGGCGGTCGCCAGATCCCGCTGCGGGTCGGCGAGGGCCGCCCGTCTGCGGTATCCGGCGAGCCGCTGCTCCCTCACCCCGGCCAGGGCCGCCGCCCCGGCGGCCGGGCCGGTCAGCAGCCGTATCAGCCCGACGGCGCCGTGTTCGCGCAGCCACCGCCCGCCGTGCTCGTCGCCGGGCTCCAGCACCCGCGTCAGCGCAGCCCGCGCCAACAGCTCCGCATCGGACCCGGCGGCTGTGTCGGACCCGGCGGCCGGCTCGGGCTCGGCCGGCGGCTCGGGCCCGGCGGTGGCGCTCATGATTCGGCTCCCATGGCCAGGGCCGCGCCGCGGGCGATGCCGGTCCGTAGTTCCAGGGCGACGGCCACGTCCAGCGCCTCCGGGCGGTCCCTGCCCCGCAGGTCGGCCACGGTCCAGGCGACCCGCAACACCCGGTCCAGCCCACGGGCGGTGAGCAACCCGCGCTCCAAGTCCCGCTCGGCCTGCGCCAGCGCGCCGGGGGCCGCCTGCCAGCGCGTGCGCAGCTCGTGCCCCGGCACCTCGGCGTTGAGCCGCCACGGGGTGTCGGCGAGCCGGGCCGCGGCGCGGTCCCTGGCCTCGCGCACCCGGTCGGCGACGGCCGCCGTGGCCTCCCCGCGGCCGCCGCGCCCCAGCAGGTCGGAGCGGGTGACCGGCTCGACCCCCACCCGCAGGTCCACCCGGTCCAGCAGCGGCCCGGACAGCCGCGCCTGGTACCGCCGGATCACGGATGCCGGGCATTCGCAGCCGGCGCCGAGCAGGGTGTGCCGCCCGCACGGGCAGGGGTTCGCCGCGAGCACCATCAGGAATCCGGCCGGAAGCCGCACCACCCCGGCGGCCCTGGCGATGACCACGTGCCCCGATTCGAGGGGCTGGCGCAGCGCGTCCAGCGCCTTGGTGCTGAACTCGGCGGCCTCGTCCAGGAAGAGCACGCCCCGGTGGGCCAGGGAGACGGCCCCGGGCCGGGGCACACCCGCTCCACCGCCGACCAGGGACTGCATGGTCGCCGAATGGTGCGGCGCGCAGTACGGGGGCCGGGCGACCAGCGGTTCGCCGGGCGGCAGGATCCCCGCGACCGAGTGGACGGCCGTGACCTCCAGGGAGTCCTGCCGGGAGAGCGGCGGCAGGATCCAGGGGATCCGCTCGGCCAGCATCGTCTTGCCGGCTCCCGGGGGCCCGCTGAGGAAGAGGTGGTGCCCCCCGGAGGCCGCCACTTCCAGGGCCCGGCGGGCGCCGTGCTGCCCGGCTACGTCGGAGAGGTCGGGGAAGTCCGGGGTCTCACCCTCCCCGGGCCGGCGCTGGGAGATCCCGGTGCCGAGCCCTGCGCCGGGGACCACCAGTCCGGCCAGCATCGGGTCCGGCCGGCCCGGTAGGCCTGGCGCCTCCTCCTCGGGCACCTCCCCGTCGGTGAGGACGGCGATCAGCTGGCGCAGGCTGCGGACGCCGAGTACGCAGACGTCGGGCACGAGCATGGCCTCGGCGGCGCACTGCTGCGGCACCACCACGTTCCGGTACCCGGCATCCGCCGCGGCGAGGATCGCCGGCAGGATTCCCCGCACCGGCCGCACCCGGCCGTCCAGCCCCAGCTCCCCGATGAGCACCAGGTCGGCGATCGCAGCGGGATCGATCACCTCGGCGGCGCCGAGCACGGCGGCCGCGACAGCCAGGTCGAAGCCGGCGCCGGATTTCGGTACGGAGGCCGGGCTGAGCCCGACGGTGAGCTTCTTCTGCGGCCATGCGGCCCCCGAGTTCACGACGGCGGCCCGCACCCGGTCCCGGCTCTCGACCAGGGTCTTGTCGGGCAGCCCCACCAGGGTGAAGGCGGCGAGCCCGGGCTCCAGGTCGGCCTGGACCTCCACCACTACGCCGTCGACACCCACCAGCGCGACCGAACAGGCTCGTGCGAACCCCATCACGCCACCCCCCGGACGTGCTCCACCACGGGCGCACCGCGCTGCGGCAGCAGGACTCCCACGAGGTCGATGCGCACCCCGCCCGGGGGTGGTCCGCCGTGGTCGGCGAGCCATCGACCGGCGAGCCGGCGCAATCGCTCGGCCTTGCCGGGGCGGACGGCGGCCATGGGATGTTCGAACTCACCCGCCCGGCGGGTCTTGACCTCGCACACGACGAGGGCGTCCCCGTCCCGCGCGACGATGTCGATCTCCCCGCTGCGGCACCGCCAGTTCCGCGCGATCACGGTCATCCCGGCCTCGGCCAGCCGCCGCGCCGCGAGCTCCTCGCCGTACCGCCCCAATGCCTGCTGTGCCACGCCCTTCGCGTTCATCCGGCACCACCTCCGGTACCGACGATCCCGCGCCCCCGCCCACCTTGTGGATCTTGGTGGACAACCCGGCCGTTGTGGACAACCCCGTCACCCTTCCGGGTGAGGGGAATCAGCTGCCGGGCAGTTCGAGGTCGCTCTTGTTGAGCTCCTCGATGTTCACGTCCTTGAAGGTCAGCACCCGGACCTGCTTGACGAAACGCGCAGGCCGGTACATGTCCCACACCCAGGCGTCGGCCATCGTGACCTCGAAGAACACCTCCCCCTGGACCGAGTGCACCTGCATCTCGTAGTCGTTCGTGAGGTAGAACCGACGTTCTGTCTCGATCACGTACTTGAACAGCCCGACGACGTCGCGGTACTCGCGATAGAGCTTCAGCTCCATCTCGGTCTCGTACTTCTCGAGGTCCTCGGCGCTCATGGCATGTTCCCCTTCAGCCGTGCGTCCCCCTATTGTGCGCCAGGCCCGTGCGCCCCTAAACGATTTCCGGGGCCAGGACCACCGGCGCACCCGGAGGACCATCGTTGAGCAGCGTACGGAGCAGCTCGGCGAGTCTGGTCGGGTACACCGTCTCATGGGCCGCGAGAAGTTCCTCGGAGGTCCACCACCTGGCACCGGTGACGCTGCGCCGCTCCAGCTCGGTGAGCCCGCCCATCTCGGTCCGCGTCCGGGCGGTCCGGGCCAGGTAGTACCACTCGTCCTGCTCCCAGCGCCGCCCGTCGAACGGGAAGGAGCAGTACCGGTGCCACAGCACCGGACCCAGTTCCACCTCGGTGATCCCGGTCTCCTCGGCGAGCTCCCGCAGCGCGGCCTGCTCCCGGCTCTCGCCGCCCTCGAGCCCGCCGCCCGGGGTGAACCACCAGTGGTCGGCCGGGTCGTCCGGCTCGAAGCCGTGCAGCAGCAGGATCCGGTCCGCGGGGTCCAGCAGGATCACCCGTGACACCTTGCGGCCGCCGGGCCCGGCGGCCGCCTCAGCGGGCACCGGCCGGCTCCCGCCGCCGCCCGCGCCCCAGGACCCGTACGACGGGCCCGTACGCGGCCCCCAGCACCACCAGGGCGGCTCCGGCCAGCACCGCGGCCAGCTGGAGGCGCAGCGGCCCCGGCTGCGAGGTCCCGCCGGGCAGGGAGGCGTACGTGCCGGGCCGCTCGAGCATCGCCATCGAGGGCCAGGCGAGGGCGTCGACCCGGGCGTCGACCGCGGAGCGGGCCACGGTGCCCTGGCCTGTCTCCTGGAGGTGGGCCCGGGAGTCGAGCGAGGCGGACCGCCGGTCGCCCAGCAGGAAGAGGTTGCCCTCGGGCACCGTCACCTCGAACGGTGTGTCGGAGGCCACGCCCAAGCCCGTGCCAGTGCCCGTCCCCGTGCCCGTGCCCGCGGCGGCCGCTTCGGGTTTGGTGTGCTCGATGTAGGGCTCGTCGAGTTCCTTGCCGTTCACCGTGAGCCGACCGCCCTCACCGCAGCACTTCACGGTGTCGCCGCCGATGCCGACGACCCGCTTGACCATGGGCGAGTCACTCCACATGGAATCAGTGAACACGACCACGTCGCCGCGCCGCACCTCACCGCCGTCGATCCGCTGCGCGAGCACTCGGTCGCCGGGGTTCACCGTCGGCATCATCGAGTCGGTCGGCACCGTGTACGGCTGGTACACGAGCGCCCCCCATACGAAGGCGCCCAGGAAGAGCACAAAGCCGACGGCCACGGCGACTCCCGACAGCACATTGCCGAGACCGCCGCGGCCGTCCTTGCCACCGCGTATTCCTTCGGTACCGCTTTCCTGCGTTCCGCCCATTGCAGCGCCCCCACACTTCCGGGATCGACGACCTGGGCGGCACCCTACCTGCCGGTAGTCCCGCTGGTCAGCCTCCGCCGGCGCCACATCACGACCGGAACCGCGCCGACGAGGCCCAGCGCGGCCGGACCGAGCCCGACCGGCGCCAGACCGGCGGCCCCGAGACCCAGCGCGGTCGCCTTGGCCTGGTTCCCGATGCCCGGCTGGTCGAACGTGTCCGGGATGGGAAGCGTCGACCAGCGGGTGATCGGCCACGCCACCACCACGGCCCGCCCGACGACCTTGTCGACCGGCACGAAGCCCTGGGTGGAATCCTGCATGTGGTAGCGGGAGTCCTGCGAGTTCTGCCGGTGGTCGCCCATCACCCAGATCTTGCCCTTGGGCACGGTGAGCGGGCCGAACGGAGCGTCGTCGCACGGGGTGTTGCCGGGGTAGATGTACGGCTCGTCCAGCGCCTTGCCGTTGACGACGACCGGTCCCCCCTTCTTGCACTCGACCGTGTCACCGCCGATGGCGATGGTCCGCTTGATCAGGTCCTTCTCGGCCGCGTCCGGCATCAGGCCGATCTTGCTGAGGATCGTCTGCATGAAGTTGGGCTCCGGGGTGGGCTCCCCGGCCAGCCAGCTCGCGGGGTCGTGGAAGACCACGACCTCGCCGCGCTCGGGCTCGGAGCCGAACCACGGGGTCAGCTTGTCCACGAGCACCCGGTCGCCGCGCTGCAGGGTGTTCTGCATCGAGTCGGACGGGATCGAGAACGCCTGCACCAGGAAGGTCTTGATCAGCAGGGCCAGCAGCAGGGCGATGCCGATGAGGAGCGGGAGCTCCTTCCAGAACGAGCGGTGCGGGCGCGCCTCGGCACCACCGTCATCGGCCTCGCGCTCGGCTTCGTCCGGCCGCTCCTCGCCTTCGTCGCGTCCGGATCGCGCGCCTACTGCCACATCCCCCACATCCACTCCTCACTCGCAAGTCGCCGCCCGCGCCGGATCGGGCACGGGCCCTCCCCTCCCTTAACGAGCGGGAGTTCCCTAAGGCGCGGGAGACCGAGGACACACTATGCGAACGGCGGCCGACGACGGCGCCCACGGCGGCCGCGTCGCCCGCTCGGTGCCGGATCGGGCACCGTACGGAAGGTTGCGGGCTGTTCGAGCTTGCGCCAGTGATCGAACGGCCAGGCGATGACGACGGCCTGCCCCACGACGCCCTCCTCGTCGATGGTGCCGTCGAAGGCCTCGTCGAGGTGGAAGCGGGAGTCGGCCGAGTTCGCCCGGTGGTCGCCCATGACGAAGAGCCGCCCCGGGGGCACTTGCACCTCGAACCTGATTTCGGACGGGGCGTTGCCGGGGCTCACGTACGGCTCATCGAGCGGCGCGCCGTTGACCGTGACGCGGCCCTTGGCGTCGCAGCACATGACGGTGTCGCCGCCGACGGCGATGACCCGCTTGATCAGGTCCTGTTCGTCGGCGGAGGGCAGCAGGCCGATGAAGGTCAGCGTCTCCTTGATCTGTTTGACGCCGACCGGGTCGGAGGGCGGGCGCGCGGCCTCGCCCTTGAGCCAGCCTCCGGGGTCCTTGAACACGACGACGTCGCCGCGCTCGATCTTGGAGCCGAACCACGGGGTCAGTTTGTCGACCAGCACCCGGTCGCCGATCCGGATCGTCTGCTCCATGGACCCGGACGGGATGAAGAAGGCTTGCACGAGGAAGGTCTTGAGGACGAGCGCTATGCACAGCGCCACGATGATCAGCAGCGGCACCTCTCCCACCCGGCGGGTACGCCTGCGCCTGCGGACCCGGCGGGCCAGTCGGCGCCGTTCGGCCCGGCTGCCGCCTCCGGTCGCCGCAACGGGTTGCGCCTTGCCCCCTCGCCGGGACCCGGGTTCCCGCGCCGGCCCGGGCTCGGGGACCGCAGCGGGCTCGGACTCCCGCCGCGGCGCGGGGCCGCCCGGGGTCTCGGGCGCACGCCAGAATTCGGGCGCGCGCGGGGGCCGGGACGCGCGCCTCGGCTCCGGCTCCGGCTCCGGCTCGGGGACCCGGCCGCCTCTGGGGCGCCCCCGGCTACCCATGACCGCCACCGGAGGACGGTGCCACCGTGGGCGTCGATCCCCAGCGCGAGACCGGCCAGCCGATCCAGTCGGCCCGCCCGATCACCTTCTCCACCGGCACCATCCCCCCGCCCGGCTCCCCCAGGTGGTCCCGGGAGTCCCGGGACTGGGAACGATGATCACCCATGACCCAAAGGGTCCCAACGGGTACGACGATACGGAAGGGCACCTTCGAGGGCGTGTCGCCGGGATACAGGTACGGCTCCTGCAGTGGGACGCCGTTCACCTTGATCCGCCCGCCGGCGTCGCAGCACACCACGTCGTCCCCGCCGACACCCACCACCCGCTTCACGAAGTCGGTGTCGGACGGCTCGCCGATCCCGAGCGCGGATGCAGCGCCGTGCAGGGCCTCGCCGATCGGGTTGCCCTCGGCGCGCTCCGGTACGAAGGATCCCGTGCCGTCGAAGACCACGACGTCCCCGCGCTTCGGCTGGTCGCCGAAACGGTACGCCAGCTTGTTCACCAGCACCCGGTCCCCGACCTGGAGCGTCGGCTCCATCGACCGGCTCGGGATCAGGAAGGGCTGTACGACGAAATTGCTGATCAGCAGCAGGAAGGTCGTGCACAGCACGCCGAGCACCCCGGCCCGCCGCCAGGTCAGGAACGCGCGCCAGCCGGGACGCGCACGGCGCCCCCACAACGCAAAACGCGGCCGCCCCTCCCCCGTTTCGGGGAAGGAGTGGCCGCGCTGCGTGAGCTCTGCTTCGGTGTCCATCGGTGGCGAGCCTATCCGGCCGCCCCCGGAACCCGGAGAGGAGATCAGCGGTCGCGCTTCTCCTTGATCTTCGCGGCCTTGCCGCGGAGCTCACGGAGGAAGTACAGCTTGGCGCGACGCACGTCACCGCGGGTGACGAGCTCGATCTTCTCGAAGATCGGGGAGTTCACCGGGAAGGTGCGCTCCACGCCGACGCTGAAGGAGACCTTGCGAACGGTGAAGGTCTCGGAGACGCCAGAGCCCTGGCGACGGATGACAACACCCTTGAACTGCTGGATACGGGAGCGGTTGCCCTCGATGACGCGGACGTGCACGTTGATCGTGTCACCCGGGCGGAAGGCCGGGACGTCGGAGCGGATCGAGGCGGCGTTGACGCCATCGAGCAGGTGAGACATGTTCTTCGTCTGCTTTCTTCGCACGACGCCACAGGCCGCCCGTGCGGATTTCCGTAGAGAATTCGGGAGCCGGGTCACTCTGCGGACGACTGTCCCCCTGTGGCAGGGGCGCACGCGAGCACACAGCAGCCGCTTATTCTTCCACGACCTGCGGCCTACGCCAAAATCGGCCGTCGGCGTCCGGGCGCCAGCCGAGGATGCTCAGCGTCTCGCGGTCCTTCTTGTCGAAGGCGGAGGCCTCGCAGCGCTCGATCAGGTCGGGGCGGTTCTGCGCGGTCCTGCGGAAGGCCTCGTCCCGGCGCCAGCGGGCGATCTTCCCGTGGTGGCCGCTGAGCAGCACGTCGGGGATGCCCCGGCCGCGCCACTGCGGGGGCTTCGTGTAGACCGGCCCCTCCAGAAGGTTCTCCATCTCGCCGGGCGCGAAGGAGTCGTCACGGTGCGATTCCGCGTTGCCGAGCACTCCGGGCAGCAGCCGGGCCACGGCCTCGGTGACCACCAGGACGGCCGCCTCGCCGCCCGCCAGCACGTAGTCGCCGATGGAGACCTCGTAGACCGGCATCCGCGTGGCGTACTCGTCCATGACCCGGCGGTCGATGCCCTCGTACCGGGCCGGCGTGAAGATCAGCCAGGGCCGCTCGGAGAGCTCGACGGCCAGTTCCTGGGTGAACGGGCGGCCGCTGGGCGTGGGAACGACCATCACCGGCCCGCGCGCACCGGACTCGTATCCGTCGGCCAGCGCCTCGTCGAGGGCCTCGCCCCACGGCTCGGTCTTCATGACCATGCCGGGACCGCCGCCGTACGGGGTGTCGTCGACCGTGTTGTGCCGGTCGTACGTCCAGTCCCGCAGGTCGTGGACGTGTACGTCGAGCTGCCCACGAGCCCTCGCCTTGCCGACGAGGGAGACGTTCAGCGGCTCCAGGTACTCGGGGAAGATCGTGACGACGTCGAGACGCATCAGGCGTCGCCCTCGGGCTCTGCATCCCGCGTGGAAACGATCTCGGCGCGGTCGTCGATCAGCCCGGGCGGGGGCGTGATGACGCAGCGCTGCTCCTCCAGGTCGATCTCGGCGACGATCTCCCCGACGAAGGGGATCATCACCTCGGTGCCGTCGGGGCGCTCGACGATGAAGAGGTCCTGCGAGGGCAGGTGGGAGATCTCGGTGATCCGGCCGATCTCGGTGCCGTCCTCGAGCACGACGTCCAGGTCCATCAGCTGGTGGTCGTAGTACTCGTCTTCCTCCTCAGGGAGCTCCGCCGGGTCGACGTCGGCGATCAGCAGGATGTTGCGCAGCGCCTCGGCGCCGGTGCGGTCCTTGACACCGGCGAAGCGGAGCATCAGCCTCCCGCTGTGCACGCGGCCCGTCTCGATGGTCAGCGGACCCGCCGAAGCCGGCTCGGTCCGGAGCACGGCGCCGGGGCTGAGCCGCAGTTCGGGCTCGTCCGTGCGCACCTCGACGGTGACCTCACCCTTGATGCCGTGGGCGCGGCCGATCCGCGCAACAACCAGCTCCACTGTCTCTCTCCTGTTCAGACGACGACGGGCCGGGGTGGGCACGAATGCCCTCCCCGGCCCGTGCCGGTGATTCACGTTCTCAATGAACCAAGTCTCAGCGGACCTGGTCCACGTCGACGAGGTCGACGCGGATCCCCCGGCCGCCGATGGCGCCCACGACGGTACGCAGGGCACGCGCGGTGCGGCCGTTGCGGCCGATCACCTTCCCGAGGTCGTCCGGGTGAACCCGGACCTCGAGCACCTGCCCGCGACGCAGGTTGCGCGAGGCAACCTGCACTTCGTCGGGGTTGTCCACAATGCCCTTTACGAGGTGCTCAAGAGCCTCCTCGAGCATGCTCAGGCCTCGGTCGACTCGGCGGCGGCCTCAGCCTCGTCCGCCTTCTTGTCGGCCTTCTTCGCCTTCTGCGTGATGGCCTCGCCCTTGGTCTCGCCGATGCCCTCGAGGGCCTTGGCGAACTCGTCGAAGGAGCGACGCTTGCTCTCCTTCGTCTCCGGCTGCAGCAGCGGCGCGGGGGCCGGGAGGCCCTTGTGCGCCTGCCAGTCACCGGTCAGCTTCAGGATGGCGAGCACAGCCTCGGTGGGCTGGGCGCCGACCGACAGCCAGTACTGCGCACGCTCGGCGTTGACCTCGATGCGCGACGGGTTGTACGTCGGGTGGTACAGACCGATCTCCTCGATCGCACGACCATCGCGGCGGGTGCGCGAGTCGGCGACGACGATGCGGTAGTGCGGCTGGCGAATCTTGCCGAGACGCTTGAGCTTGATCTTGACTGCCACTGGAGTGGTGTCTCCTGAACTTGACGTGGTTGGGCACATGAGATGCCACGTGGGGTTGCGGTACTCGGGTGCCCGATGGACGCGTCAGCCGGAGGAGAGAGGGGTCCTATGCGACTGTCGAGTACAGCTAGCCATTGTGCCACATGCCTGCGGCGCTTCTTGCGGGGAGCGGTGATCAGAGGCACGCGGCCGCGCACCACCGGGCCGCCCCCGCCCTGCAGAAGGCTTCGGAGGCATCCCCGCCCGGCCATCGCCCCCGTACGGCCCCGGGGCCGTACGGCTCAGGAGGCGGCGGCCGAGAGGGCGACCTCGGGGATGCGGAACGGCTTCATGCAGCCGCCGCACACGATCGGCGCCTGGGCCAGCACGGAGGGGACCACGCGCACGTTGCGCCCGCAGTCGCAGACCGCCTTGACGCGGACACCGCCACCCGACGAGCCGTGCCGGGCGGCCGGCCCGCGGAAGCTGCGCTTGGTGTCGGCGGCCGTCGCAGCCGTGTGGGCCTTCAGGGCGCGCTGCAGCCGCTCGATGGTGGGGCGGTAGCGCTTCTTCGCATCGGGATTGAGCGAGACCAGCGAGAAGCCGCTGCTGGCATGCGGCTCGTCGGAGTGGTCCAGCCCCATTTCCTCGGCGATCGCGAGGAATCTGCGGTTGTGGTAGCGGCCTGCCCGCGAGGTGTCGCGCACTCCGCGGGCGGCGGCGATGCCGTGGACTGCCTCGTGCAGCAGTCGCTCGAAGGAGAGCTCGGCGCCGCAGGCGGACGAGGACTCTCCGATCAGGGACTCGGGCGCGGCAAGGTCAGGCAGCTCGGAGTGGTACCGCTGAATGTCGGCCCACGCCTGCGCCAGCTCTGCGGCGAGAACAGGTGGTGTCGTGCTCACGTCGTGACAACGAGCCGGAGTGCCCCGGTGTTCCGATTCCGGGCCATTCCAAATTTTTTTGCACGTACCAGTCAGTTCAGTCTCATGCGTCCCGACGAGGACGGGTGCGCCGATCCCAGGAGGAGTCGGTACGTAACGACGACCAGACCGACACGAACCCGCCCCGGCGCGCGGCTCGTGCCGTGCCGGGGCGGGTCGGTGGTCAGTCAGGAGCGGTCAGTACGAGCGCGCGACGATGGCGAGCGTACCGGGGGCGTCGTCCGCCTCCGGAACCGACCCGTCCTCGGCGATCAGGCAGCGTACGGACACGGCCTGCTCGCCCAGCTTGGCCTCGCCCTCGGGGCCGAGGTCGGCCCACGGGATCCGCGCCCAGCCGCCGGCGACGGCGGCCTCGGCGGCCTCCTCGATGGTGGAGACGTCGGAGGTACGGGCCAGGCGGCGCTCGCGGGACTCTCGCAGCAGCTGCGCCTGGTCCTCGTCGAGCACCTTGGGCAGCAGGTCGGCGAGCGCGTCGATCTGCACGGGCTCCTTGCCGCCCGGGATCCGGCGGGCCAGCATCGCGGTGCCGGCCTCCAGGTCGCGGGGACCGATCTCGATGCGGACCGGTACGCCCTTGAGCTCCCAGTCCACGGCGCGGCGGCCGAAGGGGGTGTCGATGCGGTCGTCGACCTGCACGCGGAGGCCGGCGGCCTTCAGCTGCGCACCGAGCTCGCGGACCTTCGCGACGGCTTCGTCGCCCTTGATCGCCATGACGACGACCTGGACGTGCGCGAGGCGCGGCGGGACACGCAGGCCGTTGTCGTCGCCGTGGGACATGATCAGACCGCCGACCATGCGGGTCGAGACGCCCCACGAGGTCTGCCAGACGAGCTCCTGCTTGCCTTCCTTCGACAGGTACTGCGTGTTGAAGGCCTTGGCGAAGTTGGTGCCGAGCTCGTGGCTCGTGCCCAGCTGCAGCGCCTTGCCGTCGCCCATCATGCCCTCGAGGGTGAGGGTGTTGATGGCGCCGGCGAAGCGCTCCTTGGCGGTCTTGCGGCCGAGCACGACGTCGATGCCGAGCACGTTCGTCATGAAGTCGCCGTACACGTCCGTGTGGATGCGGGCGGCGTAGTCGCGGGCGTCCTCGTACGTGGCGTGGGCGGTGTGGCCCTCCTGCCAGAGGAACTCACTCGTACGGAGGAACACGCGCGGGCGCATCTCCCAGCGGACGACGTTGGCCCACTGGTTGATCAGCAGGGGCAGGTCGCGGTAGCTCTGGACCCACTTGGAGAAGTAGTCGTTGATGATCGTCTCGGAGGTGGGCCGGACGACGACCGGCTCGTCCAGCTCCTTGCCGCCGCCGTGCGTGACGACGGCGAGCTCGGGGGCGAAGCCCTCGACGTGCTCGGCCTCGCGCGTCAGGTACGACTGCGGGATGAACAGCGGGAAGTACGCGTTCTGGGCGCCCGCGTCCTTGATGCGCGCGTCCATCTCCTGCTGCATCCGCTCCCACAGGCCGTAGCCGTACGGCCGGATGACCATGGTGCCGCGTACCGGACCGTTGTCGGCCAGCTCGGCCTTGTTGATCAGATCCTGGTACCAGCGGGGGAAATCCTCCGCCTGGGGGGTGAGAACGGGTGCCTTTGCCATGGCGCGAATGGTACGGCGCCGGGCGCGTCGAGCGTGAATCGGGTGGCGCACTCCTCTGGACGCGGGGGCGAATGGGGAGTTCTCTGGCAACGGGGGCAAGGGGGCGACAAGGAATCAGGAGCGCTCTTTCGATGACACCGACGCCGACGGCGACGCTCGTCGCCCGGGACTGGGCGGAGATCCAGGAACGGATGCTGGTACCGCTGTACGAGGCGGTCTACGACCGGCTGGAGGTCGGGCCGGGCGACCGGCTGCTCGGCCTCGACTGCGGGTCCGGGCTGGCCCTGCTGCTGGCCGCGGGGCGGGGAGCCGTCACCACGGGCGTGGAGGCGGATCCGGCGCGGCGGGAACTGGCGCGTGAGCGGCTGCTGGACGTGGTGCCGGCCCCGCCGGCCGCCGCGCGGCCGTACGACGTGCTGCTGGCCCTCTCGCCGTCCGAGGCGGCCCTGGCCGCGGCCCTGCCGGCGGTCCGGCGGGGCGGGGCGGTGGTGCTGGCCGACTGGGGCCCGGCGGAGCGGTGCACGGTGCCCGCGGTCCTGGGTGGCGGACCCGCGCCGCAGGATCTGGACGCGGCGGTGGCGCGGGCCGGGCTCTCGCCCGACGGATCGGGCCGGGTGTTCTGCCCCTTCGGGTACGCGGACGTGGACAGCGCGGTACGGGGGCTGCTGTCGGCGGGGCTGTACGAGTCCTCCTCGGATCCGGCGCAGGTCGAGAAGGAGCTCACGGAGGCCCTTCACCCGTACGAGCGGGCGGACGGCACCGTCTGGCTGCCGAACATCTTCCGCTACGTGATCGCCCGCGTGCCGTAGCCGCAGCCGCGGGCACGGAGGGCCTGCGCCGCTACTTCGACAGGCGGGGGATGCCGGCGGCCGCGTAGGCGGCAGGCTCGTCCAGGGTTTCGTTCGCCAGCAGGGCCTCGGTCAGCGCGTCGAGTTTCGGCCGGTGTTCGCGCAGCAGCCGGCAGGCCTCGACGTAGCACTCGTCGACGATCCGCCGCATCTCGTGGTCCACCGCGTCGAGCGTGGCGGGTGCCGCCAGCAGCCCGTACGGACTCTGCGCGTCCGCCGGGATCGCGGTGAGGCGGCCGACCCGCTCGCTCATGCCCCAGCGGCCGACCATGCCGCGGGCGAGGTTGGTGACCTGTTCCAGGTCGTTCTCCGCGCCCGTGGTGATGACGTCGAACACGACGTGCTCGGCCGCCATGCCGCCCAGCGCGCCGATGATGCGGCCGCGCAGGTACTCCTCCGTGTACGAGTAGCGGTCCGCGTCGGGGGTCGAGAGGGTGACGCCGAGCGCCCGGCCGCGCGGCACGATCGTGATCTTGCGGACCGGGTCGGCGCCCGGCTGGAGCATGCCCAGCAGGGCGTGGCCGCTCTCGTGGTAGGCCGTACGGCGGCGCTCCTCCTCGGGCATGACCAGCGCACGCGCCGCGCCCAGCTGGACCTTCTCGAGGGCGTCCATGAAGTCCGCCTGGGTGACGTGGCCCTGCTTGCGCTTCACCGCGAGGAGGGCGGCTTCGTTGGCCAGGTTGGCGAGGTCCGCGCCCGTCATGCCGGGGGTGGTGCGGGCCACCTGGTCGAGGTCCACGTCGGCGGCGAGCGGGATGTCCCGGGTGTGGATCCGCAGGATGGCCTCGCGGCCGGCCCGGTCGGGCGGGGAGACCGACACCGTGCGGTCGAAGCGGCCGGGGCGGGTGAGTGCGGGGTCAAGGACGTCGGGCCGGTTGGTGGCGGCGATGACGACGACGCCCTCCGAGCCGGAGAAGCCGTCCATCTCGGTCAGGATCTGGTTCAGGGTCTGTTCGCGCTCGTCGTGGCCGCCCATGGCGGCCCCGCCGCCGCGGGCCCGGCCGATGGTGTCGATCTCGTCGATGAAGACGATCGAGGGGGCCACCTTGCGCGCCTCGGAGAAGAGTTCGCGGACCCTGGAGGCGCCCACGCCGACGATCATCTCGATGAACTCGGAGGCGGAGGCGGAGAAGAACGGCACCCCGGCCTCGCCCGCCACCGCCCGCGCCAGCAGGGTCTTGCCCGTGCCGGGCGGTCCGGCCAGCAGGACACCGCCGGGCATCCGGGCGCCCAGGGCCCGGTACTGCTGTGGGTTCTTGAGGAAGTCCACGACGTCGTTGAGCTCGCCCTTGACCTCGTCGATGCCGGCCACGTCGGCGAACGTGGTGCGCCTGCCGCCCTCCAGCTCCACGGGCTTGGGCGGCTGCTTGCGGCCCAGCCCGCCGACGCCGCCCATGGCCGAGCCCATGCGGCGGGCGATGAACACCCACAGGAGGACCAGCAGCAGCATCGGTGCCAGCGAGATCAGCAGATTGGCCAGGAAGCTGCGCTGCACGACGACCGGTGAGGCCGTGACGACGACGTTGTGCTTGCTGAGGTTCGCCCACAGGTCGTCGTCGGCGAAGGCCGGGCGCTGGGTGACGAACTTCGTGTAGTCGCCCTTGTCGCCGTCGGGCAGCGGCTGCTTGTTCTTCAGCTCGCCCTGGATGGCGTCGCCCTTGGAGTAGATCTTCGAGACGTTGCCGTCGGCGACCTGCTTGCTGAACTCCGTGTACGAGACGGTCGGCTCGTCGCCCGCGTTGAAGTACGACAGGGCCACGTTGGCGAGCAGGAAGACGATCAGTGCGGCGAGGACCAGTCCGCGCCAGCCCCCGGGCATCTTCCTCTTGGGCGGCGGCGTCGGCGCGCCCTCGGAGCGCCAGGGCGTGTCGGCGCGTTCGCGAGGCGGTACGGGGGTGGGGCTGGGCACGTGGCCTCCTTACTGCCGTCCTCGTGGCCGACGATAAGGGATATAACGCACTATTGCGCCCGCAGAACTTACACGGAAGGGCCCCGGCCGGATGATCCGGCCGGGGCCCTTCCCGATGCGACTGCGCTTACCGCACGGGTTACTTCATGAACTTCTTGAACTCGTCCGGGAGGTCGAAGTCCTGGCCGGGCTGGCCCGCGGCGGGAAGGCCGAACGGGCTGCCGGTGGCGGGCGGGGCGGTCTGCGGGCCCTGCTCGCGGCGGGCAGCTGCCGCCGCCTCCTCTTCCTTGCGCTTCATCGGGTTGCCGCTCTTGCGCTTGCCCTTGGCCTGCTTGATCTGCTTCTTCTGCCGGCCGGGGCCGCCGCCCATGCCCGGGATGCCGGGCATGCCGGGCATCCCGCCGCCCTGGGCCATGCGGGACATCATCTTGCGGGCCTCGAAGAAGCGCTCGACGAGGTTCTTGACGGCGCTGACCTCGACACCGGAGCCCTTGGCGATACGGGCACGGCGCGAGCCGTTGATGATGTGCGGGTCGTGGCGCTCGGCCGGGGTCATCGACTTGATGATCGCGGCGGTGCGGTCGACGTCGCGCTCGTCGATGTTGTTGATCTGGTCCTTGATCTGACCCATGCCGGGAAGCATGCCGAGCAGCTTGGAGATGGAGCCCATCTTCCTGACCTGCTCCATCTGGGCCAGGAAGTCGTCGAGCGTGAACTCCTTCGGCCCCTTCGCCAGCTTGGCCGCCATCTTCTCGGCCTCGGCCTGGCTGAAGGTCTTCTCGGCCTGCTCGATGAGGGTGAGCATGTCACCCATGTCGAGGATCCGGCCCGCCATGCGGTCGGGGTGGAACGCGTCGAACTCGTCGAGCTTCTCGCCGTTCGAGGCGAACATGATCTGCTTGCCGGTGACGTGCGCGATGGAGAGCGCGGCACCGCCTCGGGCGTCGCCGTCGAGCTTGGAGAGCACGACGCCGTCGAAGCCGACACCGTCGCGGAAGGCCTCGGCGGTGTTCACCGCGTCCTGGCCGATCATGGCGTCGACGACGAAGAGGATCTCGTCGGGGCTGACGGCGTCGCGGATGTCCGCGGCCTGCTGCATCAGCTCCGAGTCGATGCCGAGGCGGCCGGCGGTGTCGACGATGACGATGTCGTACTGCTTGGTGCGGGCGTACTCGATGGAGTCCTTGGCCACCTGCACCGGGTCGCCGATGCCGTTGCCCGGGGCGGGCGCGTAGACCGCGACACCGGCGCGCTCGGCGACGACGCTGAGCTGGTTGACGGCGTTGGGGCGCTGGAGGTCGCAGGCGACGAGCAGCGGGGAGTGGCCCTGGCCCTTGAGCCAGAGGCCGAGCTTTCCGGCGAGGGTGGTCTTACCGGCACCCTGGAGACCGGCGAGCATGATCACGGTGGGCGCGGTCTTGGCGAAGCGCAGGCGCCGGGTCTCGCCGCCGAGGATCGAGACGAGCTCGTCGTTGACGATCTTGAGGACCTGCTGGCCCGGGTTCAGGGCCTTGGAGACCTCTTCGCCGCGGGCGCGTTCCTTGACGTTCGCAATGAAGGAGCGGACGACGGGGAGGGCGACGTCGGCCTCGAGGAGGGCGATACGGATTTCCCGCGCCGCAGCGTCGATGTCCTGCTCGGAGAGGCGGCCCTTGCCCCGGAGGGACTTGAAGGTCGCGCTGAGGCGGTCGGAAAGCGTATCGAACACGGTGGTCGCGATTCCTCGGGTCGGGGGCGTGTGGTCGCCCCCCAGGGTATCGGGCCCTTCCCCTGTCCGGGGACCCGCCCGTTCCCGGTACGGCCCGCCGCCCCGTCCACCCCTGCCGACCGGCTCCGGCCGGCGCCATGGGCTGCCGCTGCGCGGGGCGGGGAGCAAGCCCGCGCAGCGGGACCTGTGGCCCCGGGTCAGTGGAGGCTCGCCTCCAGGGCGGCGGCCAGGGCCGAGGCCGCAGCCGGCGCCAGCGGTTTGCCGTCGGCGTCGACCACGTACAACGAGTCCACGGCATTGGCACCGAGGGTCGAGACGTGCGCGCTGCGGACCCGGACCCCGGAGGATTCCAGCGCGCGCCCGATCCGGTGCAGCAGGCCCACCGCGTCCGGGGCCCGGACCTCCAGGACCGTGGCCAGGGAGGAGACGTTCGGGACCACCGTGACCCGGGGCGGCGGCGGGACCACCCCGCGCCGCCGCGGGTACGCCGCCTCGCGGTCCGCCAGCTTCGCCGGGACGTCCAGAGAGCCGTCCAGCGCCCGGATCAGGTCCGTCCGGAGCCGGGCGGCCTCCGGCAGAGCCCCGTACTCCGCCGCCACCCGCCAGCGGAGGACCAGTACCTCGCCCGCCAGATCCGTCAGCTCCAGCGAGCGCAGGTCCGCGGCGCGGACCGTGAGCCGGTGCAGCGCCAGCACCCCGGCGACCGCCGGGAGGACCCCCGGCTGGTCCGGGACCGCCACGACCAGCTCGACCCCGACCGCGTCGTCCTCCTCCTGGCGCGCGTGCAGCGCCAGGACCGGCTCCCGGGTGCGCAGCGCCTCCACCGCGAGGCGTTCCTGCTCCGTCGTCGGGATGACCGGCTCCGCCGCGACGGGCGCAGCCCCGCCCAGGACCGACGCGACCCGCGCCACGAGGTCCGCCACCAGCGAGCCCCGCCACGTGCTCCACGCCGCGGGCCCGGTGGCCAGGGCGTCCGCCTCGGTCAGCGCGTGCAGGATCTCCAGCGTGCCGAGCGATCCCACGGCCTCCGCAACCGACCGGACCGTCGCCGGGTCGTCCAGGTCGCGCCGCGTCGCGGTGTCGATCAGCAGCAGGTGGTGCCGTACGAGCACCCCCAGCACGGCGGCGTCGTCCGCGTCGAAGCCCACCCGAACGGCCACGTCGCGGGCGATCGTCTCGCCCGCCACCGAGTGGTCCCCCGGCCAGCCCTTGCCGATGTCGTGCAGCAGCGCGGCCATCAGCAGCAGGTCGGGGCGGCTCACCCGGCGGGTCAGGGCCGAGGCGCTCACCGCCGTCTCGACCAGGTGCCGGTCCACCGTCCAGGTGTGCACGGGATTGCGCTGCGGACGGCACCGCACCCGTTCCCAGTCGGGCAGCAGCCGGGTGATCAGGCCCTCGGCCTCCAGGGCCTCCCAGACCGCCACCGTCGGCTCCCCCGCCCCCAGCAGGGTGAGCAGCTGCTCCCGCGCCTCCGCGGGCCACGGCACGGGCAGCGGCTTCGCCTGCGCCGCGAGCCGGCGTACGGCGTGCAGCGACACCGGCAGTCCCGCCTGCGCGGCCGCGGCGCCGAACCGCAGCGCCAGCACCGGGTCCCGGTCGGGCCGGGCCGCCAGGGCCAGGACGGCCTCGCCGTCGGACTCCACGACCCCCTCGGCGAGCGGCGCCCGCTCGGCTGCCGCGGCCCCCCGCGTCCCCAGCAGCCCGCGCAGCCTCGGCCGGGCCGCCCGGGCCCGCAGGACCCGCCCGACCTCGCGCCAGGTCACGTCCCCCGCGTACGCGACGACCCGCGCGGCCTCGTAGACCTCGCGCAGCAGCGCGTCCGCGTCGAGCAGGCCCAGCTGGGCGGCGACCTGGTCCTGTTCCTGGAGCGCGAGCCGGTCGGTCGCCCGGCCCGTCACCAGGTGCAGGGCATCCCGAGCGTCCAGCAGCCGCCGCCGGGCCTCGGCCAGCCCCTCGCGCGGGGCGTCGGCCAGCCAGGACGCGGCGACCGCCCGCAGTGCGGTGGCGTCGCGGAGCCCGCCGCGGGCCTCCTTGAGGTCGGGTTCCAGCAGGAAGCGCAGCTCCCCGGCCCGCTCGGCCCGCTCCCGGCACAGCGCGTGCAGCTGCGGGAGCCGCTTGGCGGCCTGGTTGCGCCAGTCGGCCAGTACCGAGGTGCGCAGGCCCGCGAGCAGGCCCGCGTCTCCCGCGACCGGCCGGGCGTCCAGCAGCCCCAGGTGCACCTTGAGGTCCTCGGCGGCGGTCTTGCGCGCCTCGGCCGGGGTCCGCACCGAGTGGTCGAGGGCCACGCCCAGGTCCCACACGGGGTACCAGATGCGGTCGGCGAGCGCGCTCAGCGCCCGCGGCTCCGCCTTGCCGTCGTGGAGCAGCAGCAGGTCGAGGTCGCTGCGCGGGGAGAGTTCGGCCCGCCCGTAGCCGCCGACGGCGACGAGGGTGGCGCCCCGTACCCCGGTCTCCCTCAGGGCCGTGGTGAACAGGGCGTTCAGCCAGTCGTCGGTCAGCCCGGCCAGCGCGGAACGCCGCGAAGGCCCGGACCGCGACTCCTCCTGGAGGAGTCGCAGCCGGGCCGCGGCGTACCCGCTGGGTCCCGAGCCGGACGGATCGCCGGAATCACCCGTCGTGGTCTGCTCGACGCTCGTCACCCAGGAGCTCCCATCGCCTAGAGCGCTTCTGCGCCGCGCTCGCCGGTGCGGACGCGGATGACCGCGTCCACGGGGACGCTCCACACCTTGCCGTCACCGATCTTTCCGGTGCGGGCGCCCTGTACCAGGACGTCCATCACCGATTCGGCGTCGTCGTCCTCGACGACCACCTCGATACGGATCTTCGGTACGAGGTCCACGGTGTACTCGGCGCCGCGGTAGACCTCGGTGTGGCCGCGCTGGCGGCCGTAGCCGCTGGCCTCGGAGACGGTGAGCCCCTGGACTCCGAAGCGCTGGAGGGCGTCCTTGATCTCGTCCAGCCGGTGCGGCTTGACGATCGCGGTGATCAGCTTCATGCGTCAACCTTCTTGCTCGCGGCGGCAGCGGGGACGGGGGTGGCGGTGCTCCGGGAGGAGGCGCCGCCGCCGGCTCCGCTGAAGTCGTAGGCGGTCTCGGCGTGCTCGACCTGGTCGATGCCGGAGACCTCGTCGTCCTCGGTGACCCGCATCCCGATCGTCTTGTCGAGGAGGAAGGCGAGGATCGCGGACACGACGAGAGAGTAGGCGAGGACGGCGAAGACCCCGATGGCCTGCTTGCCGAGCTGCTCCAGGCCGCCGCCGTAGAAGAGGCCGGCCGCGTCGGACTGGACCCCGCCGGTGGCGAAGAAGCCGACCAGCAGCGAGCCGATCACACCGCCGACGAGGTGGACGCCGACCACGTCGAGGGAGTCGTCGAAGCCGAACTTGTACTTGAGGCCGACGGCCATGGCGCAGACGACACCGGCGATGACGCCGATGGCGATCGCGCCGAGCGGGGAGCAGGAGCCGCCGGAGGGGGTGATGGCGACGAGGCCCGCGACCGCGCCGGAGGCGGCGCCGAGGGTGGTGAAGGAGCCGTGGCGCAGCTTCTCGTAGCCGAGCCAGGCGAGCATCGCGGCGGCGGCGGCGACCTGGGTGTTGACGAACATGACCGCGCCGACGCCGTCGTCGTTGCCGAGCCAGGATCCGGCGTTGAAGCCGAACCATCCGAACCAGAGCAGACCGGCGCCGAGCATCACGAGCGGGAGGCTGTGCGGGCGCATCGGGTCCTTCTTGAAGCCGACGCGCTTGCCGATGACCAGGATGACGCCGAGGGCCGCGGCGCCGGCGTTGATGTGGACGGCGGTGCCGCCGGCGAAGTCGATGACGCCGAGCTCGAAGAGCCAGCCGCCGGCGCCCCAGACCCAGTGGGCGACGGGGAAGTAGACGACGGTGACCCACAGGGCGGTGAACAGCGCCCAGGCGCTGAACTTCACGCGGTCGGCGAGGGCGCCGCTGATCAGGGCGGGGGTGATGACTGCGAACATCAGCTGGAAGACGGCGAAGACGTAGACCGGGATGGTGTACCCGTCCCACAGCTCGGTGATGCCGATGCCGCTGAGGCCGACGTAGTCGGAGGACCAGCCGATGATGCTGCCGGAGTCCGCGCCGAAGGCGAGGCTGAAGCCGTAGAGGACCCAGAGGATCGTGACGATCCCGAGGCTGATGAAGCTCATCATCAGCATGTTGAGGCTGCTCTTGACGCGGACCATGCCTCCGTAGAAGAAAGCGAGTCCCGGGGTCATCAGCATGACCAGGGCGGAGCAGATGAGCATGAACCCGGTGTTCGCAGCAGACAGCGTCGGGGCGTCTGCGGCGAGGGTCGTGATGGCTGATGCCATCGGCGTCTCCTCGTCGTCGGTACGTTCGCGTGCGGGCGATCGTGAAAACCTGAGCGGCGCAAGGCGTAAGGCCGGGGGGTGGGGCCTGGGGGCTGGCCGGTTATTGACCCTGAGATTCGCGCAGGCCGGTTTCCGGCGGCGCAGCTCGGTGTTTCGCGCCGATGACGAAGGCGTCCGGGCTGTTACGGGGTGATGAACTGCGACGGACGACCGCAACCATCAATTGAGGAACCACGACGGCGAGCAACCGCCTCCGCGAGAGCGGCGCCGGTTCAGGCGCAAAAAAGAGGCCGGCCGCGGCAGTGACCCGGGGGACCTGGCTGGGGGAGCCTGATCGGGCTTCACGGGGTGACTGCCGCGGCCGGGGCCTTCGGGGGCGGCCGCTCGGGCCGTCAGACGGCCTCCGCGGCTTCGGGGAGCCGGGAGGCGAGCTGGTCGGTCAGCCGGACCACGTCGGCGACGTCGCCGTACTCACGGGCGGCGGTGTCGACGGTCTTGCGCAGCCGCGTGTTCACCCTTTCGGACCGCACCTTTCCGGCCACGTCGAGGGCGCGCCCGACGAGGACGGTGGCCTGCTCGGGCTCGCGCTGGATCAGGTGCACGGTGGCCATGCCGATGAGGTTGAGGGCGTACGAGCGCTGGTGCTCGTCGTCCTTCCCGAAGAGCTCCACGGCCCGCTGCATCACGGGTTCGGCGAGGGAGGCGTACATGGGGCTGCGCCCGGCCACGTAGGCCAGGTCGCGGTACGAGTGGGAGTTCTCGCCGTTGAGCTCGGCCTCGGAGAAGAAGCGGATCCAGTCGGGCTCGGGCTCGCCGCCGAAGGCGACGTCGGAGAAGGTGTCCTCGGCCATCCGGACGGCCCGCTTGCAGCGGCTGGGCTGGCCCATGTTGGCGTAGGCGCGGGCCTCCATCGCATACAGCATGGCCTGGGTGCGCGGGCCGGCGCAGTCGCGGCTGCCGTACTGCGCGAGGTGGATGAGTTCCAGGGCGTCCTCGGGGCGGCCCAGGTGGATCATCTGGCGGCTCATGCTGGAGAGGATGTACGAGCCCAGCGGCTTGTCCCCGCCCTCCTTGGCGGCGTGCAGCGCGAGGACGAAGTACTTCTGCGCGGTGGGGTGCAGGCCGACGTCGTAGCTCATCCAGCCGGCCAGTTCGGCGAGTTCCGCGGCGACCTTGAAGAGCCGCTTCATGACGGGCGCCGGGTGGTTCTCCTGGAGCAGGTCGGTGACCTCGTGCAGCTGGCCCACGACGGCCTTGCGGCGCAGTCCGCCGCCGCACTGGGCGTCCCACTGGCGGAACATCACGGTGGTGGCTTCGAGGAGGCCGAGTTCCGGTTCGGAGAGCCGCGGCGGGCGGTGGCCGCTGAGGGCTCCGGCCGCTCCCGCCTCGCGGGGGCCCGGGTCGGCGGCGGGGACCGGGACGAGCCAGCGCTGCATGGGCTCGATGAGGGCGGGGCCGGCGGAGAGGGCGAGGGAGGTCCCCAGGAAGCCGCGGCGGGCCAGCATCAGGTCGCTGCGGGAGAACTCGCCGAGCAGCTCGACGGTCTGCGGGCCGGCCCAGGGCAGGTCGACGCCGGAGACGGAGGGCGTCTGGTGGGCGGTGCGCAGCCCGAGCTGCTCGATGGCGACGACGGAGCCGAACCGCTCGGAGAACAGCTCGGACAGGATCCGCGGGACGGGCTCGCGGGGCTGTTCGCCGTCGAGCCAGCGGCGCACCCGGGAGGTGTCCGTGCTGATGTGGTGGGCGCCCATCTGACGGGCGCGCCGGTTCACCTGGCGGGCGAGTTCGCCCTTCGACCAGCCGCTGCGGACGAACCAGGAAGTCAGTTGCTCATTGCGGGCTGCAGAGCCCGGGACCTCCGGCTCCTCGCTCGTTCCGCTTGCGCCGTTGCCGCTCACAGGAACGCCCCCATCCACTCAGCCTCTTCATACGAAACCCTGGCTGGGGCGGCGAGCGCCGCCACGGACCTTCACAGGTCCTCCACAAGTTGCCTCCGGCATAACCACGGACGCCACGCCTTCGGGGTTTGGTGCACTGAAAGTAATCCTACGATCACCCCTGCCGCGAGGTCGATTCCGGAAACGCCACCATTCGCCACCCCTTCGAATGAACTAGCCACCGGCCAGGCGCGATTCACTTGACACCGAGGCGAAAACGATCGGTTGGACGGGAGTGCACCAGGGGCGCACGCGGCGAGGAGTGCGCCGGGTGGCCCTCGGGACACCGGGCTCGCACCCGGCCCCGCATCCCGTCCCGCCGACGTCGTAACCACCGGCGCGTCCGACCCGTTGGAGGGGGCATGGGCATGGGCTTCACGATCGGCGGCAGCCGCAGCACCAAGGAGTTCCGTTCCGGCTCGCGGCGCCGCGGCCGGACGTCGGAGTGCACGGCGGTCGCGGAGTACACCGGGCTGTGGGGCTGGGACGTGGTCCCCGGCGCCCGCGCCGCGGCCCCCGCCCGCGACTGCTCCTGCGGTCATACGAATTGCCTCACGCCGGGGGCACATCCGCTGCCCCTCGCTCCGACCGTCCCGGCCGGCGCCACCCTCGACGAGGTCACCGAGACCTGGGGCGGCTACCCGGGCGCCGCGGTCCTGCTCCCCGTGGGCCGCGCCTTCGACGTCATCGAGGTCTCGGAGGAGGCCGGGCGCCGCGCGCTGGTCCGCCTCGAGCGGATGGGCCTGCCGCTCGGGCCGGTCACCGCGACCCCGGACGGCCGGGCCCAGTTCTTCGTCGCCCCGGGGGCGGCCGCCGAGCTGCCGCAGCTGCTGTACCGGATGGGCTGGGACGACGCCGACCTCGACCTGCGCGCCCTGGGCGTCGGCGCCTTCCTGACCGCCCCGCCCTCCGACCACGCGGGCCTCGGCCCGGTCGGCTGGCTGCGCCCGCCGGCGCTCGACTCCGCGGGCGGCCCGCCGCAGGCCCGGCTGCTGCTCGGCACCCTCGCGTACATCTGCCACCGCCTGCGGCGCTAAGCGGTCTCGGGGAAGTGGGGCACGCCCCCGCGCCGCCCGGCACGGCACCTCGCCGCGTTGTCGCGGCACCCGAGTACGCCCGGTACGGGGGCGC
>NZ_JBFBAH010000030.1:0-76353 GCF_040682115.1 Streptomyces sp. NPDC051364
CAGTTGCGCCCGCGTCATGAGTGACGATCTACCAGATCGCGTCACAGGGCACGGGCGAGTCGCACAAATTGATCACAACCGGATACACGCCCTAGTCCACGATGGCGTCGATTTCGACTTCTACGAGCCATGCGGGGTCGATGAAGCGGGACACCTCGACGAACGTGCAGGCGGGGCGAATCGATGCGAATCGCTCACCGTGCGCTCGCGCAGCCTCCGTCCACTGCTCGATGTCCGTGAGCATGATGCGGGTTCGCACGACGTGCCCCAGCTCGGCTCCCGCCTCCTTCAGTGCGCGTTCGGCGATGTCCAGGCAGCGCACCGTCTGGGCATAGACGTCGCCTGTTCCCACAGTGGCGCCGTCGTCCCCGATGGGCGCGGTCCCGGCAACGGCGACGTACTCACCCATCCGAACCGCTCGGGAGAAGCCGATCTGCGGTTCGAGAGGGGACCCGGAGCTGACCATCTGCCGATCACGTGTCATGGCGTCATCCTCTCAGAGTGACCAGCGAGCCCCGACGACGGAATGCGTCGCCGGTTGTCGTTCGAGGCGTTGCAGCGCCGGCTGGTCGTCAGGCGAGTTCGAGGAGGCCGCCAAGGGTGAAGACGAGTCCACCGAGGGCGATGGCCGTGGCCAGGTACCGGTAGACCTGGGCGGACGCGACCCGTTGGGGCCGCCCGAGGTCTCCGCGGGCGAGCATCGCCCGCTCCGTGTTGGCCGCGGCCATGCGTTCCAAGGCATGCGCGCTACCCCGGAGGGCGACCTGCAGAGCACGCCGGTGGGTTGGCTTGACGTAGCGCCCCGCACACCAGCTCGGTGTGCGGGGCGCTCGGCCACGCGGAGCTCAGGCGAGGTTGCCGTGCCGTCACGAGCGCGGCGCGGGATGGTCGCCGCGTACGGTCATGACGGGCTCCCCTCACGGAGGTAGACCGCAGTGCCGGACCGGGCGGCGGCGTGGAGGGCGGTCAGCGTCTGGAGACGAGCAGCGAGAGGGGTGTCCCGCAGTTCGTCCAGGTGCTTGAAGGCGTGGAGGTCGTGCTCGTGGCTCAGGCGGATGGGCCGGGCGCCGGTGTAGACGCCGCCGTGGAAGAAGTAGTCGATCACGGGGCCGGCGTTCTCGACATCGGCGCGGTGGTCCGTGCCGATCAGCCGAGGTACGTCGTCCAGGTCGGCGCCGGTTTCCTCGCTCATCTCCCGCCGGGCCGCCGTCCACGGGTCCTCGCCGTGATCGAGCATCCCGCCCGGAAGCCACCACTGCCCCGCGGCCGGCTGGCCGGGGCCGTATCGGAGGAGGAGGACACGGCCGTCGGGGTCCAGCAGCATGATGCAGGAGGCCACGATCGTCCGCGGCAGCGTCTTGATCCACTCCTCTCGGGGAATCCACATGCTCATGCCTCCCGGGCAGCCAGGGTGCGGGCGGCGGTCTTCTCCAGGTGCGCGGTGAACATCGCGGCCGGGTCCGCAACGCCGAGTCGGTGAAGCGCGACCATCGCTGTCACCAGTACGTCGCACACTTCCGACTCCACGTCCCGCCACGAGTGGGACCGGCCCTTGCGGGGGTTGGTGCCGGTGGCACCGATGACGGCCTGGGCGGCTTCGCCGAACTCCTCTCCGATCTTGAGTACCTGCAATACCCGGCGCTGCTCGGCGGGGACATGGGCGGCGGCCTCGTCGAGGAAGACGGCAAGCTCCCCGGTGATGTCCCAGGCGTTCTTCTCCACGGTGGTGGTTCCCCTTCGTCCGGCTGTTGTCCGTTCTCAGTCCTATGAACGAGCCGGCGGTGTCCCGGATGCTCGAACGCCTGTTGCCGGCGGCCGGCCGAGATCGCCCGGCGCCTCAGAGGTGCCGCTGACGCCATTCCCGTCGAGCCATCGGGTGATATAGGACGACTGGCCCGGGGAGTTCACCACGGCCGCGGGCGGCACCGTGACGGTTACGGCGGCCCCGTGCAGCAGCGGACACTTCGTGCTCACGAACCGTGCGGACTACACGGACCCGTTCACGGCCTTCGTCAGCGGGGGAGCAAGGAAGTCGAGGTACGCCACCCCGCTGCCTTCTCGCGGTTCGGGGCCACTCGTACGGAGGCCGGGCCGGTCCGCATCGAAGGGGCGATGGAGTTCGCGTCAAACGGGCCAGGGACGATCACCGTGCTCGTGCAGTTCTCGCGCGACGGCCGGCACTGGTCCGACGTGAGGGCGACCGAGGCCGACCGGCAGCGCGGCTTCTCGTTGGGCGTCGCGCAGAGCGGAGCCGGCTGGTTCCGGGCCCGGTTCGTCGCCCCGAAGGGCTTTCAGGCGGCCACGACGGCCGCCGTGGCCGCGCTGAAAGAACTCAGTGGCTGCGCCGGATGGCGGGAAGGCCTGGTGAGGCCATGGGGGCCTGCTTCAGATCACGGATGCTGCCGTGGTCGGGCTGGTCCCCGTCGGGGTGGGGTTTGCCGTGGTGGTCCTTCGTGCAGACGGTGGCGGTGGACGGGCCGTGGGTGTCGTCGCCGGGGAAGGCGGCGGTGTAGCAGGCTTCGCTGTCATACGTGCGCGGGACCTTGCAGATGGCATGGCCCCTGCTGTCCGTCGTGTCGGTGCACAGAGAGGTGGAGTCGGTGGTGAACTCGATCCGCTTGCCCTCCACGGGCGCGCCTCCGGCGGTCAACCTGGCCTTCAGGGTGAGGTCGCCGCGGTCCAGAACACCCGGCCTGTCCTTGCCCTTCCGCTCCTGCCTCTCCGCCTTCAGCGTCAGTGTGGTCGCAATCCGCGGCTGCTCCAGCACGGGGATGGTCCCGATCGCCACGGCAACGGGGCTGTCGCCGACACCGATGGTGGCGCTGACGGCATTGGTGGCGGAGTCGATCACCGACACGGTGTCCGAGCCGACGTTGGTGACGTAGACGTGGGAAGTGTCCGGAGTGACCGCCACCCCCTGGGGGAGGGAGCCCACGGGGATGGTGGCGGTGACGGTATTGGTGGCGGAGTTGATCACCGATACGGTGCCCGGCGAGGTGGCGTTGGTGACGTAGACGTTGGCGCCACCGACCAGGGCGGCCGCCACCCCCAGGGGGGAGTCGCCGACGTCGATGGTGGCGTCGATGGTGTTGCTGGTGGTGTCGATCACCGAGACGGTGGCGTCATTGGTGTTGGTGACGTAGGCGGAGTCCGGATTGACCGCCACACCTTGGGGGAAGGTGCCGACGGGGATGGTGGCGGTGACGGTATTGGCGGCGATGTCGATCACCGACACGGTGCCCGAGCCGGGATTGGCGACGTAGACGCTGAATCCCACCGCCACACCACGAGGGGCCTCGCCGACGTCGATGGTGGCGGTGACCGTGTTGGTGGCGGCGTCGATCACCGACACCGTGCCGCCGATGGAGTTGGTGACGTAGGCGCGGGTGCCGTCGGGGGTGAACGCCACCCCCTGGGGGCCCCTGCCGACGTCGATGGTGGCCGTGACGGTGTTGGTCGCGGTGCCGATCACCGACACGGTGGTGCCATTGGAGTTGGTGACGTAAGCGCGGGTGCCGTCCGGGGAGACCGCCACACCCTCGGGGCCACTGCCGACCGGGATGGTGGCGGTGACGGTGTTGGTGGCGGTGTCGATCACCGACACGGTGTCCGCGGCGTTGTTGGTGACGTAGGCGAGGGTTCTGGTTTGCGCGGTGGCGGGTGTTGCTGCGGCGAGGGGGACGACCATCCCGGCCAGTACCGCCAGCCCCGTCACCCAGGACCGCAGCAACGTCCACCAGGAGCCCCCGGCCCCTCGACTTCGCACCGTACCCCCCTGTTCCGATGCCGCAGATACCGCGCTACCCGACATCACAACCTCCTGCAATGCACGACACCGAAGTGGCGTTTCCATGGGCCACGAGCGATGCCCTGTCAGGCATGTCCGGATCGGCCGCGGCGCTGATGATCGCCGAGCCGACGCTAACGCCGTCACCCGCCCGTGCCTGCTCAACACCCACGAAGGCGGGCTGTACGGATGAGTGGATACCCCCTACGGCCTACGTGGGCCTTTGCCCGAGACGGAACAGCGACCTGCCTCAGGCACAGCCGGCCACAGGCACGCCGATGGCGGCGCAAACCAGCCCTGCATCAGCCCCGCCACGACCCCAAGCCGCCATCTGCCGGCTCCAAGAGCGAGGGTGACGGCGAACTGGGCAGCGGACAGCACGGCAACAAGGGTGGAGAGCCTCCGTACGGGGAGGGTGAAGGTGTTGACGGGCGGCTCCGCGACCGCGGCGCCGGGGGGCAGTGTTCGTGCTTGGGGGCCGCGGCATCAGCGCGCCCGCAGCCCCGTCCAGCGTGACCTCTGCCCGGTCTTCGTCGCGGCGTAGACACGGACGGGCCGGGTCGGAGTGAGCATCAGCGCCCACTGGCCGTGGAAGCCGATGTCGCCGATGGGCCTGGCACGACGCCCACAACGCGGCGGGAACGCGGCCGCCCTTCGGTCACGGCCGGCCTCGCAGTGGCTGCGGGTGGGACGGTTCCAGGACATCCGGCGCCGCTCGGCGCGGGCCCGTCGGGCCGTCTGACCTCGGGGCATTACTCCGGCCGTGCCCTTTGGGCCGGACAGGTGATCTTCGTCATCTGGATGTGCTCCTCGTCGCTTCGGGTATGGAGAATGCTTTTGCCACTTGCCTAGCGTTGTGTATTTCCGCGTGAGGTCCTGTAGTCGGAGGTAGCACCGCCATGGCGGCGAACGGAAGCCCCACCGTCAGAAGGCGCCGCCTGGGCGCGGAACTTCGCCGGATGCGCCGTGCCGCGGGCATGACGTCCCAGCAGGTTGCGGGGCGGCTGCTGGTGTCCCAGTCCAAGATCAGCCTTTTGGAGACGGGCCGTCGCGCCATCAACCCCCGTGACGTGCGTGATCTGTGTGAGGTCTACGAGGTCACCGACCAGTCGCTCGTCGCCTCGCTGATGCGGATGGCGAAGGAGTCCGGTCGGCAGGGCTGGTGGGTCGCCTACGGGGACGTCCCCTACAGCGTGTTCATCGGGATGGAGACGGAGGCCGCCTCCATCCACTCGTACGACCCGCTGGTGATCCCGGGTCTGCTGCAGACCCCTGCATACGCCGCCGCGGTCATCGAGGAAACGAACCCTCACATCACAGCCGAGCAGGCCGCCACCCGTCTGGAGGTGCGGCTGCGGCGCCAGCATCGCGCCCACCACCCCGCCCGTCCCTTCCGTTTATGGGTCGTTCTGGATGAATCGGCATTACATCGCGCCGTCGGCACCGCCGACGTCATGCGCGAACAGCTCGAACATCTGAACCGCCTCGGCGCCCAGCCGCACATCACCGTGCAGGTCCTCCCCCACACCGCAGGAGCCCACCCCGGTGCCTCGGGGCAGTTCTCCATCCTCACCTTCCGCGACAGCGACGCGGGAGTCGTGTATTTGGAGCGCTTCACCAGCGACCTCTACCTGGAGAAGCCCGCGGACCGCCAGCCCTACCACCTCATGTACGACCACCTCCAAGCACAAGCACTCAGCCTCGAACAGAGCCGCCGGTTCATCCGCGACACCACCCGGCTCTACACCCGGTCCGTGTAAGGGGTGGGCAGCGACGGCACTCGGCCAGGAACACCGCCTTCCCAACGCGACAGGGCTCCGCAGGCAGCACACGCCGCACTGCCGGCGGGTTCTCGCACCGACGCGGCAGCTGCCGGGACTTCCTGGTGGGTGAGCCAGGGCGCATTCGCATTCCGGGCCAGGACGTACCTGAAATGTTGCTGGCGCCTCAGTTCGAGGATGTCCCTTTGCCGCATTCGGCCCACCCCTGACGATGCCAATGCGCTCCAGAACGCACCTAGTACTGCACAGATCAGCACAAGCCTCATCAACACGTCTGCCACAGCGGGTCCTTTAGGGTGACGGATTCGCAAAGCGGGGCCCGCGGTCGAGCCCTCAGCAACATCTCGACATAACGCGGCGGAATATGCAGAGTTATGGCCCGTCACCTCATTGCAGCCATGTGCAGCACCCTGTCCGGTTACAGTAACTTCCGATTGTCATCTTGGCGGCCAAGCGCCCCGGCAGGCCGGACGGAGCGTGACGGCCCGACGGCACGGAGGATCGCCGACCCCGCCCGGGGGCGTGCCGGAACCTGCTCGAGGGGGAAGTCGGCCGGCGTGGACGCCGCCCCCGAGACGCCCGACCTGCCATCGCACCGTCACTCTCCTGAGCTGCGGAGATGCACCGCAGGCGAGATACGCGAAGCGGTTCTGACAGGTTCGTCACAAGTGCAGAAATGATGAACGGAAACAGTCACCACTCGTTCGCTCCACCATCATCACCCGCATGGCTCATACCCCGCCCGGGGCCGGAAGCGTTGGTTGGACTATGACAACAGCAAACATCGGTGCAACCTTCCATCGGTATGCCGAAGAGGAAGGTCTCCCCGTCCACGCAGGGGCCGCCCGGATGGGTAAGTGGACATTCACACCGGCTTCATCCGACCGCAGCCACGGCGAGAATGCGACTCTGCATCATGAAGGTCGGAAAATCGAGCTGAATTACTCGTCCTCAATCTTTGAGGATTTTCTGAAGGTGATCAGCACGATCCATCGCGAGTTCAACCGACGGTCGCAAGACGTGGCTGCAACCGGGACATCCGGAATGTGCACCGACGGCCAAGTGAGGCAGGACCCCCGTGTATGAACCGTACGGTCATCACGACTGGAACGGCTTCCCCACCCAGCCGGATGCCCACATCTTTCGGCCGGTACCGGATCCCGAACAGCACATTGCCACGGGGCACCCGCCGTTCGGACCGGACCACGGGAACAGCACATGGGATCCGGCGGAGGAGCTCGCCTGTCTCCTCCAGGGGAGCATGGCCGGCGGCCAGGCGGAGTCCTTCGACCGGGGCATGTTCGATGAAGCAAACGACATGATGAGCACTGCAGGGCTGGCAGCCGGACCGGCGGTCGTCACCGGGCTGCCGGAGGCAGCAGCGTCCGGCGGGCACCGCCGGACCGTCACGGCGAAGGCGCCGGCCGCGGCCCTGATGCGAACGGGCAGCCTGTGCACAGCTGGGTTGGTCGCACTCATCGCCGCCGTCGTGAGCGTCCTCAGCGGCCTTGCCATCTGCGACGCCCTTCAGCACAGTGCCGCGCCCCGCACCGCCCACGACGTGGTCGGCTGGTGGCCGCTGCTCATCTACGGACCCTGGATGGTTGCCTCCCTGTCCATCCTCAGGGCGGCCCTGCACCAGCGCCGTGCCATCCACTCCTGGTCCATCGTCCTGTTGTTCTCCACCCTGGCCACGCTGCTGTGCGTGGCCCAGGCGCCGAGAACGTTCGCCGCCGAGGCCGCGGCGACCCTTCCGGCCATCGCCGCGCTCGCCTGCTTCCAACAGCTCGTCCGCCAGATCACTCTCACCCGACCGCCCCGTCAACCGACACCACGGCACCGCAACTCCAGGCCCTCTTCTGCCCCCAAATTCCACTACGGGGCTTGACGGTCACGTCCGGGAAGTCCCTGGCCAGGATCGGTCCGCCGGCCGTGCGAAGCAGTTCTGTGCCTGGCGGACGGTCGCCGGGTGCGGTCGAGGACGGTGAGGGCCGCCACGACGCCCTGGCGGAGGCGGCGACCGCTGAGACGGGCAGGGCCGGAGTCTGCCGTGTCAGTCGTGGCCGCGCCGCCAAAGGCAGAGCCGGCGCCGCCGCATACGGCGCCGGAGACGAAGGCGTGACAGCCGCTGACCGCATGGAGCACGTGGTCCTTCCCAGAGCCCGCGGAGTGATCGAGTGATCGTTTACACCTGAGGAACGACAATCGAATCCGATAAGTCACGGGCGGTCCGCAATCTCGGCACGACGGCTTCGACGACCGCCTCGTGCACGCGAAGCCGGCCCGGGCACCTCACTTACCGCAGCTCGGAGCCCATCCCGGTTGCCCGGACTCCGCTGCCACCTGTACGACGGCCCGCCCCGCCGACCCGGCGCGACCGGGCTCGCCAGGCACTGAAGCGCCACGCCCCCCGCACCACACCTCCCCCCGGCCTACTGAGAGAGGACAGCAACAATGGCGTACGAGCCCTCCTACGCTGAGCGAATCCAGTACAAACAGCTACAGGACGCTGCCTACCAGGCAGGCCAGGACGCCGTCGCCTATCTCGAGGCAGCCCTCGCGCTCGCAGGGCTGGCCCTCCCCTCCCTGACGAACGACGGACCCCTGGGCTGCCGCGGGTTCGTCCGGCTCGGCGGATGCAGCGTCGCGGTCGCCAGCCAGCTCGCCGAGGTGGTCACCGCGGGTGCCATCGCCCTGCAGCAGCAGCGGACGTAAGCACCTGCCCCCACCGCGCCCGGAGGCATCCGGTTCGCCACCCACCCGCGCCGCTCCCGTACAGCCCCACCGCAACTTCCCCGCCGACAGGCAGACTCCAGGAGGTCCTTGCATGAACATGTGGCGAGCTTCCTCGCACGCACCGAAACAGCAGGAGGCGCTCGACCCCTACCGCTTCCCCGGCGTCCGGGGATTCGAGGACGAAGAGGACACTCGCCTCCAAAGCTCCGTACCGACCCCGGCCCCGGCGGAGCGGCCTCTCAGCCGGATCAGCGCAGCACACCACCGGCGCCTCGACCTGCACGCCGCGCTGACCGCCGCCGGCATCCCACCGCTCGCCGGAGACCTTCACGCCATCGAAGCCGTCTCCGCACTCGACGCCACCACCAACGCTGCCGTCCAACGATGGATCGCCGGCACCGGATGACTCACCACACGTTGCGGCCCACCCTCCCTCGGCACATGTGGGCCGCAACGGGGCACACCACAGTCCCGCCCTGCGTGACAAGGACGCCATCGACGAAGAGTGAGAGCCGCTCAGCGGAGGCGTTCCACGTGGCGGATCCGCGACGGGATCAGGGTGTGGGAACGGGCCAGGGAACGTCGATGGCCACCGGGGCGCTGTAGTCGACGCTCGGCACAGAGAATCCGTACAGGCGCTGGACTTCGGCGTGAAACCAGTCGAGGTCGGCGAGACCGGCGATGGCGTCGGTCGTGGCGGCCTCCCAGCGTTCGGCGACGGCCGCCTGGACGTCGTCGGTGAGTTCCCAGGTGTCAAGGCGGACCCGGCCTTCGTCATCCAGGGCGAGCGGCGCGGCACCGGTGAGCTGGTCCCACAGGGCGGCGAGCTGATGCACCGGCGGGACCAGGTCCTCTCCAAGGACGCCGCGCAGCAGGCCGGTGTACAGGGCGATGCCGGGGATGGCGGTGGAGGACTGGGTGACGGCGGCGCCGTTGACGGAGGTCACGGCCCGCCCGCCCACCGTTTTGTCGAGCCGCTCGTTCAGGGTGCGGGCGGTGGCCTCCAGGTGGGCCTTGGCTTCGCCGATGGTGCCCTGTCGGTAGATCGCCGCTGTCAGCGGCGAGCCGATGTACGACAGTGCGGCGGTGGCGAAGCCCTCGCCAAGTAGTCCCCGACTGGCCAGGTGGTCGATCCAGCGTTCCCAGTGTCGGCGTACGGTGGGGCTCGGTGCGGATGCTCGGGGCGTTCCCGACCGAGGGCCTGGCAGTGGCCCCCGCGGTGGTGGTGCGGTTCGCGGCTGAGCGGCTCGGTGTCGATTCGGCCGAGTGGGCCGGGTACGGGACGCGGAAGCAAGGCCGTCACGAGCACGCCTGGGAGATCCGGGAGGCCGAGCAGGAGGTCCGCTCCTTCCTGGCGGCGCGGGTGTGGGCGTACCCGCCGTCCGGACCGAGATCAAGATCGGCTACGCGCGGGTGTCCACCGGCGCTCAAAACCTGGAGCGCCAGCCGACCCCTGCGCGAGACTTCTCAGCCGCTGCTAGGACAGGCCGTAGATCGCCAGAATGCCGAGGCTGAGCGTGGTGACGGACGCGAAGGCGATGCAGCCGCGCCAGATCGCCGCCGGGACCGCGGCGTGCTCCATCCGGTGCAGGACGCCCGAGGTGATGCCCGCGATGACCGCCAGCAGCAGAACGATCAACACCAGCAGGGTCCGGGTCATGAACCCCGGCGACGGGTCCGTCGCACCGCCGAGCAGAGTGAGGGCCTGCGTCGGCCCGGCCGACGCTCCGTTGGCGATTGCGGCGAGGAAATTCTCCATGGTCCCTTCCGTGGAACTCGTGCCTGGTCCGCCGGCGCTCCGCCCAGCGGTCGGGCGTCGTGAGCGACGCCCGGAACGACGATCCACCCTCGCGGTGACCCCACGGAGCGGTTGGATGTTGTCCGGGCGACAACCGGGATTGTCCGGGCAACAAAGGGCAGGGGGAGGGCTCATGGAGGAAAAGGCTGTGCGGCGAGCGGGCCGACCGTGGCGGGAGCAGCCCAAAGGGTCGTGCGCCGAGATCAACGAGCTGGTGGTCCTGCTGCGGTCCTGGCTGGACGAGACCGGCGTATCCGTACCGGTCCTGCACTCCCGACTGACACCGGACCACTTCGACGAGGACGATGAGGTGCCCAAGCTGCGCCAGCTCAGGGAGCGGCTGGCCGGCGACGGGCTGACCTGGCACCTCGTCGCCGCCGTGGCAGACGTGTGCTCCGAGGGCTGGGACCAGTCGAACGAGCGGCAGACGGCGGCCCGGGTGTTGTGGGAGGCGGCGCAGCAGCGCCCCACCTCACTGGCGGAGGTCCGTGTCGAACCGGTCGTCAGCGTCAGGGAACTGCTCCGGGCGCAGCAACGCACCATTCAGGCGTACGAGGAGATGGACCGGGCCCAGCGTGCCTACGAAGCCAGCGAACGGGAGCGCCACCAGGCGCTCCGCATCGCGACCGTGTTCTTCAACGTGCTGGGCCGGACCCAGGCGAGGGTGCTGGAGCTGACCCGTCGGGTCGACGCCCTTCAGGCCGGACCGGTGGCGTCCAGCGGCGCGCTCGACCTCCTTCAGCCCCAGTTGCGGCAGGCCCAACATCTGGAACGGGACCTGCGTGAGCAGCTGCGGCTCGCCGAGGAGGACCGGGACCGGGCACAGCAGGTCGCCGACCGGGCGGCGCGACGTATCGAGGAACTCGAAGCCGAACTTTCCGCGCTCAGGCCGCTGACCGACCGAGGCCCCGAAGAGGTGGCCGAGGTGCTGCTCGCGTACGCCCCGATGCCCCGCGCCGAGGTGGCCGGGGCCGCGGAGGCGGAACTGGACGACGTCGAGCGCGTGCTGGCAGCGGGCCGTGACGCCCTGGAACGGGGGCGCGAGGCGGTGCTGGAGGCTGCCGACGATGTCGGGTGGTACGAGCCGCCGCCGGCGACGGAGTACGGGGGTTATCCGGACTACGGCGACCCCTATGCGGCGTACACGAGCGCGTACAGCGACTCCGACGCGGCGTACACGAGCGCGCGCGTCCAGGCCGGGTTGTCCGGGACAATCCCGAACTACCCCTTCGGCCCCGGCGGCGACAGTTCCGCCCGCGTACTCAGTCTGGCCCAGCAGGTAGCGGACCAGGCCATCAGCGAGGCGCGTGTCGAGGCAGAGGGGATCCGCGCCGAGGCCGAACTCCTCCGGGACTCCGCGACCGAGCGGGCCCTGGGGGCGCTGAGGGGGCAAGGTACCGCGCTCGACGCGGAGACCGCGCGGGCGCGGCTGGAACTCGAAGCCCTCAGGGCCGCTCCCGACGGGGACGCGCGCCTGGACGCGCGCCTGGTGAGCGAGCTGGAACGTCTGGCGGCGCAACGGAGGTCCCTCGACGAGCAAACGGCCATCCTCCTCGCCGATCCGCAACCCGCGCCCGCCGGCCCCGCTGACTCTGCGGTCCCCGCTGCCCCCGAGGGCCCGGACCCGGCCCGGGGCGACACTCCGGAAGAGGCGTCCTAAGAGGGCGCTACGTGACCTGCTCCGGCAGGTCCCGCACTGTGCTGATCCACTCCATGCCGTCGCCTAGCGTCCCCGGCCCGGTCCATCAGGTCCTGCACGTCCGGCGCAGCTAGCCCCAGGCGGTGGAGCTGATGCAAGAAGGGCGAAGAATATCGAGCCGACCAGGCCTGGAGCCGGATCTGCATTCACCATAGGAGGAAGATGCCGTGCACCCCTCACGGCTGCGTGAGTGAGCGAGTGGTGAGAGCGTGTCTCAGCTCGTAGACCTCAGCCGAGTCGGCCGCGAGAATGCGGCCATGAAGATCACAACCGCCGTGGCGACCGATGCCGATGCCGTCGCCGAGCTGCACACCGCCAGCTGGCGAAGGGCCTACGCGACCCTATTCCCTGCGCGGTACCTGGACGGTCCGCTGCTCGCCGAACGCCAACAGGTGTGGCGGGCACGGCTGGCCGATCCTGTCCCGGGCGCGGCACTGTTCCTGGCCGTGGAATCCAGCGTGGTGCTCGCCTTCATCTACCTCGAACCGCAGCCGGACGGCCGGGTCCTGCTCGACAACCTGCATGCCCGTCCCGGCGACACCGGGCGCGGGCTGGGCAGTCGGCTTCTCGAGTATGCCCTGGCCTGGTCGACCACTGCGCACCCGGGCCAAGACGTCTACCTGGAGGTCCTGCAGGGCAACACCCGCGCGGTCGCGTTCTACGAACGCCACGGAGGCCGCCGTACCGCGTCCCGCATCTGCCGCTTTGACCAGGGATTCGAGCTTCCCGAGTTCGAGTACACCTGGCCCGCCACCGTCCCAGCGTCGACGCGGTCTGCCAGCACATCGCTGAGCGTGACCCCGCCGCACGCCGCCTCTGAACCGTCAAAACCTACCGCCGGGGTACTTGCTCTCCGGCGTCCGAGCTAGGTGTACTGAACCAACCTCCATCGCGCACCACGTCGTAAGGGCTGTGCCTGTCGTCCGACCAATTGGGAGCAGTGTGATGAACCCGTGGGCCGTGGTGTTCAACGAGCTCGCTCAGGAGCGGCGGCCGATGTCACACGGCATCGAGTGGTTTGAGGGACTTGACGCCGAAGAGCAGTCCGCCGCCCTGCGGCTCTTGTCGCACTACTGCATCCAGGCTCGAGCCAGCGCCGAAGACGCACCGGAGAGCATCCGCCGTGCCGGGCTCCGCCCGACTCATACGCCGGCGGTGCTCATCTCACGCGGCCGGATCAGCCAACAGTTGGGGAAGATCGCCGGTCTCACGCCCTTGGACGAACGCAGGAAGGCATTCCGACTGCTGATCTCGGTGCTGGCGATTTCCGACGGACGCCGCCGCGAGCGCTACTGCTCCGACGGGTGCGGCCACGAGTGGCACAAACTGACCCCCGCGGGGTGGGGCTCTTCAAACGAGTCGGCCTGACCTGCGATCTCCACCGCTCTGTTCGCCCAGGCCCGACGCCGAGGGCCAGAACGACAACGGACCCAGCACCCGCTGACTGACCCGAAGGGCACACCGCATCCTGCTCACGGTGGGCCCCGACTTTTGTCCGCGGACAAAAGTCGGGCTTCCTCCACTGCCGCAGCCGGGGCGTTGCCTCGGCACCGGTCGACGTGAAGTGCGGCTTCCTGAACTTGCACGAACCGGGCGTAGTGCGGGCCCTGCTCGACACGGCGTCGGCCCGCGGTTGGCAACCGGGGGAGCGGCGGGTGGTGGAGATGGACGGCTCACCCCTGCTGGAGGCGGCGGTCGCCGCGCCAGCAAATGCACAGGACTCAGCGAAGGCCAGGTGCAGCCTGGCGACAGGAGAGGGACAGCCTCCGTCGTTCGCGGTCGAGGCCGGTGACAACGGCCGACACCTCGTCGCCGACCTGGACGACTTCCTCAGGAGTGCCCACAGGTGTCGCTGTGAGCTCTTGAAGGTGGATCAGTCCCTCGATGCCGTCGGCGACTTGGACGAAAGCGCCGAACGGGACCAGCTTGGTGACCTGCCCATGTAGGGTCTCGCCCACCATGGTGCTGTCCGCGAAAGCCTGGAACGGATCCGGCTGAGTCGCTCGCACCGACAGCCTGGCCTCTCCGTTCCACGTGTCGAAGTAGAGGAACTCGCCCGAGACGCGCTGTCCGACCTGGACGATGTCCGATGCCGTTTCGAAGCGCCGCCAGGACAGCTCGGGGATCGTGATGAATCCGACCCCTGGGAAGACCGGGTGGGCGGGGCCTTGGTCCAACGCCACAAACACGCCGAACCGCTCGATGGCAGCGACCGTGCCGGAAAGGAGCTCCCCGGGGCGAAGGGAACTCAGGAACGCCCAGAGCTCCGGCTCCTCGGCGGCGGCCATCGACAACCAGGCGATGCCTTCATCCAGATCAACGGCCACGACCTCGCCCGTTATCCGCTGGCCGACCTGCACAGCGCCGGTCGCACGGCGGCGCCAGGACAGTCCCAAGGGGCCGACCATTCCCAGCGGACGCCGCGGAAATACATCCAGGGTCACCGCCACCCCTCGCGACTGCGTGACCTCTGTTGCGGTCCCGCTGTAGAGGTCGCCGACGCGGATCGATCCCAAGAAATCCCGGCAGTCCTGATCGTCCAGCTCAGAGCCCATGCTGCCCAGCCTCTCATCAGGAACCGTGCGCCGGCCCAGAGGTGCGCAGGACATGAGAGGCCCAGCTCGTATCGAGGCGCAGACTTCTGTCCGCGAACAAAAGTCGGGGCGGTGTCCCAGCCCGCGAATCATTGACAGCTCTGGTGTCACAGCCTGCGCAGGCACCGTGTGCAGCGGGAGGACCGCGGTCGACCTCTCGCAGGCTGCAGTTGCATCGCCGACGAGCCCAGCGGCCGCGCAGGCGTTGAAGCCCTCCTACAAGAAGGCCAGGTCGAGCCGGTCGGGACAGCAGACAGCGAGCGACGGAGCCCATGGCCTGCTTCTCAGCAGTGTCAGCGCGTTTCGCTCGCCGCGGCCTCACGCGAAATCCGAATGGATGTGCGGACTTGGGGCGGTACCTTTTCTCAGGATTGAAGACTTGGACAAGGGGTGGGGAATGAAGTCAGGTAGGGCTGCTGTGGGCATCGCCGCGGCGATCGTCATCACGGCGGGCGCCAGCGGATGTACGGCCGCGAGCGTGGGGCAGAAGGCGGCCGACTCCGCGGAGACGCTGGTCGCAGCGCTCACCAAGGCGTCCGACGAGGCGTCGAAGGCGGGTTCGGCCCAAGTCAAGATGACCGTGACGATGCCGGACACCGGGGGGAAGCCGGTGCAGATGAACGGCGTCTACTCGTGGGGCAACGGCCTCGCGATGGAAGCCGAGATGCCGGCCAAGGACCTTGAGATGGAGGAGCTGGTAGCGGACGGCACGGTCACGATGCGGCTCGTACAGGGCGCGTACTACTACGGTGTCGACCCCGCGCCGGACGGTCCGCTGAAGGGCAAGAGCTGGCTCAAGCTCGACGCCTCCGCCGTCCTCGGTGACAAGGGCGCGGCCAGCATGAACACCGGCAACAACGACCCGACTGCCGGGCTGAAGACGCTCAAGTGGGCCAAGAACGTCACCAAGGTCGGCTCGGAAGAGGTCAACGGGCGGAGCACGGTCCACTACCGGGCGACGATCCCCGCCGACAAGCTCGGCGACGCCGCCGCCGCGTTCGGTGCTTTGGGAGGCAGCGCCGATGAGCTCACCTCAGACATCTGGGTCGACGACAAGGGTATGCCCGCACGGCTGAACCAGACGCACGGCGCAGTTGGCATGAGCGTGGAGTTCCTGTCTTTCGGCATCGCGAAGGACATCGCGGCCCCGCCGGCAGCCGAGACGGCCGACGTGACCGAGCTGGTCAAGAACGGTGGTGCGGGACCGGCCTGAGCACACAGCGCCGTACGGTGCCCGGTCCGGCCAGGGGCGGACTGTGCACCGTACGGCAGCACAGGCACGCCTCTCGGGGCCGTGGCAGACCCTCATGGCCTACCCCCACACCACCCTGCTCGCGCAGGCCGGAAACTCGGTCCCGCCCAGGAACGTCCAGTCGATCGAGGCGACCCTGGAGGCGATGCGGCGGCGCGTCCCGGTGCTCGCCGGTCGCCTGGACGCGCGCGTAGCAGAGGACGTACGGGAACTGCTTGGCAACGCGGCGGCCCAGCGCGCCGTGGTCGACCGCCATCGCGCGAGCCTGGGCGAGATCCGGCGCGAGGCTGCCCTGCGCCAGGAGATGCAGTCCGCGTCCCCCCCCCCTCAGCCACGCCGGCGAAGCCGCCGAGCGCACGGCGGCCCTGCATGCCCAGCAGTACAGCCCACCGCCGCAGAGGCAGACACCTGCCCCCGCCCGGCAGCCGCGCCCTCCGCGTGCACCCCTCCCGGATCACACCCCCGGCCCCGCCCGCCGCGGGCATGGCCCGTACGGCGGGCGCAGCCTCAGGCCGGGTCGGGCGCTCCTCGCGCAGAGGTCGGCGCAGGGGATCCGATCGGCCTCGGACGACGTGATCCGGGGAGCACGCAGGAGAAGGCCGGTTCGTGGGCTTCGGATTCACCAGTCAGGCTCCGCGGGTTGGCTGCGCCCTGCGCTGCGCCCTGCGCTGCGCCCTGCGCTGCGCTCCGGTACTCGCCTCGCCAACTGAGCAGTGAGGGATGGTGGCGAGCGCATTGTGGCCGTGCATCGCGAAACGCAGCACAGTGGCTAGGACCGTCTGTGGTGCGGAGTAGCGCCTGTACACCGGATTCCGCGTGCGGCTATCGGCTGGGCGCACCTTCTGTGGCTGAGGCTTCACCGGGCGAGGACGGCGGTGTGCTCCCACCATTCCCGGCGGGCGGGACGGACCCGGCCCTACCAGGGGTCAAGTCAGGTCACCCCGGGCCTCACTGGGTGTCGGTGCCGAACTAATCTTCGGATCATGGCCTTGAGACCTGACGAGTTCTACGACCACGCGCTTGCCGCTGCGGATGGGGAGCGTCGGCTCCCGCTCGCGCGCATGACAGGGTGGGATATCAGCCCGTTCGAGCCGGACGGATTGCGCGTCGCGCCGCTGCGCCCTCCGGTTCTGCCCGAGCCTCCGCGACACGGCGAGGACCCGTCGAACTGTGGGGCGTGCCGTGACCGAGGCGATGGGATCTGGTTCAACGACAGTTGGCGGCTCACCCGGATCGCGGGAGTTGGTGTGCCGCTGGTGCTCATGCTGCATCCTCGTGAGCACTATGACATGGCTGACCTGCCCGATGAGCTGGCAGCCGAGCTGGGGGTCCTGTCCACTCACATCGTCCGCCACGTGCAGGCCCTGCCACACATTTCGCGAGCCCACGTCTACCGCATCGGAGATGGAGGCGCACACCTGCACATCTGGTTCTTCGCCCGGCCCGAGGGACAGACGCAGCTGTACGGATCATGGATGCCCGTCTGGGACGATCTGCTGCCGGAGTACCCAGCAGATGTTGCAGAGGCAGATGCGGCGATCGTGGCAGACGCATTGGTCGCCTCCATCGGGGGTCGTCGGTCGGCTGCCAGCGAATCGCCGCACGACTGATTGCCAGCTGACCCCAACGCTCAACCTCGACGCTCACCGTGCTGACGCGCGGTCAGGTTCGGGGACCCTAGCTGCTGTTCTGTAAACGTCATGGCTCCGTCTTCCGGCTCCACGGGACCAGTGCCGACGAGGCGCGGCCTTGAGTCTCTACGGGGAGATCCTGGGGCAGCAGGGGCGCCTCGAAGAGGCTGCCGCCGTCCATGGGCAGGCTTTCCTCCTCGCCGCCGAGACCGGTGAGCCGCCGCGAGCGGCTCGCCGGGCGCTCGCTACACCGGTGGTGGTGTCCAGCAGTCGGGGCCGCCGCCGCGCCAGTCGACCAGGGCGGGGTCCGTGACATCGAAGTCCTCGGCGTTCTCCATCCCCGTCGCGGCGAGGAAGACGGCAATGTCGCTGATCCGGTACGCCGTGCCCAGGCTCTGGCCGTCGCACCGCACCCGGCGCCACCCGCGGTGGTCCGGGGGGTGGACGACCAGGCAGGGAGCCGGGACCGGCGCGTCGGATCCCGGGTCGTTCCCGGGGCAGGCGCTCGTCATGCCGCCCTCACCCAGCCTCTGGCCCTCGCCGCGAGGCGGAGCTCGACCGGGCCGCCCGCCGTACGGACCGGGCGCGACCAGTACGGATGAGCGGCGATCGTGCACGAGAGCGTGATCAGCCTGCGGCGGAGCGTGGTTGTGCCGACGGTTTCGGGCCGCCGGGCCAGCTCCCGGTAGGTACGGAGCCACTCGGCCTGGAGGGCGACCAGGTCGTCGGGGAAGGAGGTGCACTGCATCCATCAATTCAAGCATGTGTTCGATTTATGGTGCGAGTGGAGCGACACAGGCCAAGGGCGGGCCAGCGCGACGACCTCACGGCGCTCCTCGCCCGCGACCTGCCGGCCGAGCAGTGGCCCGTCCTTCGCACCCTGGTCAGCCGGCACACCCGGCAGGTCGGGGAGGAGCGCTTCCCCCGGCTCGCCGCCCGGATGCGGACGACGTCCGCGGCGTGAACCTCAGCGCACTCCACCGCCGGCTCCTGGCCGGTGTGATAGCCATCGGCACGCCGCACCCGCTCGTGATCACCGGCGGCTACGCCGTCCAGGTCCACGGCCCCGTCGACTGCCTCAGCCAGGACCGGGACTGGGCCCAGCGCTGGGCTGCCGGTCTCGAGCAGCGCCTCGCCCGCGACACTGGCGGCGACAGCTTCCGACAACGCCGCACCCGTGGCCTTGGGACGCCGAGGCAGCCCCGGCGAAAATGCGGGCCGGGCGCACCATTGATTCCGCCCGCGCGCTGGCACGGTGGGCGCGAGCGGCGGGTGAGCCTCGTCCCACGCCCATTCCGCCCGCGCGCTGGCACGGTGGGCGCGAGCGGCGGGTGAGCCTCGTCCCACGCCCGGGTTCTGCTGAAAGGCGGGCCGGTTGCGCGCCGATCCACGTGGCGAAGGGGCTGGCCGGGCGACGCAGGACGTTCTCCACGTCGAGGCCGGTCTTCTGCTCGGCCTGCAGCGCCCCAACGACGCCGCGGCCACTCAGGACGTGCCACAGAAGTGAATCAAGCGTCTGCGGTAGCCGGCGGCCCGCTTGGACTGCAGGTAGGCGAGCATCGTGTGTACGGGCCTGCGTGGACCCGGACACGGCCCGCGTCACAGCGCTGCGGGATCCGGCCTGAACTCGAACGCCGCCCGGCGTTCGGCAGCGTTCGGAGGGCGGCGCCGCCGCGATGTCGGCCTCGTGCAGCTCCGTATGCTCCAGCGCAGTGCGCAGTGCGCAGGGCGCAGGGCGCACGACCACGGGGACCCCCGGGCCTTGGCCTTGGCAAGCAGGACACGCGGGGGCCCGCCACCGGATACCGGCCAAAGGGTTGTGCCAGGGGCTTGTTCGGGGGAGGGGCGGGCAGGAGTCGGGGCATGTTGAGGCATCAGCGTGAGCTGCCCCGTCAGATCTCCGACGCCCATGTCGACGCCCTGGTCGCGCTCGACCCGATCAGCGGGACGTACCTCGGGACGTCCGCCGGCGCCGGTAGACTGCCCGACTACTCGCCCGACGGGGCCCTGGCCGAGGCCGAGCTCGCGCGCGAGACCCTCTTACGGCTCGCCGCCCACACGGACGGCGGCGCCGACGTCGAGCGGCGGTGCGCGCGGCTGCTGCGGGAGCGGCTCGACGCGGAACTCGCCCAGTACGACGCCGGCGAGCACCTGCGCGCCGTGAACAACATCTCCTCGCCCCTGCACCGGGTGCGCAAGGTCTTCGCGGTGATGCCGGCCCGTACGCCCGAGGACTGGGCGGCGATCGCGGAAAGGCTGCGGGCCGTGCCCGGGTGCCTGAGCGGCTACCGTGCCTCCCTCGCCGAGGGCGCGCGCCGCGGAACGACCGCCGCGCCCCGCCAGGTACGGGCCAACGTGGCTCAGCTGGAGGAGTGGCTGGGCACCGAGGGCGGCGGATTCGGCCGGCTGGCTTCCGGTGCGCCGCCGCACATGGGCGCCGAGGTCGGGGCCGCGGCGCGGGCGGCGACGCTGGCCTTCGCGGAGCTGGGGGAGTGGTTCCGGCGCGAGTACGGTGCGCAGGCCACCGGTGCCGGCGCCGAGGACGCCGTCGGGCGCGAGCGCTACGGCCGCTTCGCCCGCTACTACACCGGCGCGGACCTCGACCTCGACGAGGCGTACGCCTACGGCTGGGAGGAGTTCCACCGGCTGCTGCCCGAGATGCGCGCCGAGGCGGAGCGCATCCTGCCCGGCGGGCAGGATCCGTGGGTGGTGCTGGCCTGGCTGGGAGAGCACGGGAAGAGCGTTCACGGCGTGGAGGAGACGAGGCTCTGGCTCCAGTCCCTGATGGACGAGGCTGTGGAGGCCTTGGAGGGGCGGCACTTCGACATCGCCGATCCGGTCCGGCGCGTCGAGTCGTGCATCGCGCCGCCCGGTGGCGCCGCGGCCCCGTACTACTCGCAGCCCTCCCTCGACTTCGCGCGCCCGGGCCGGACCTGGCTGCCCACGCTCGGCAGGACGCGCTTCCCCACCCACAACCTCGTGTCCACCTGGTACCACGAGGGACTGCCCGGCCACCATCTCCAGCTGGCGCACTGGACGTTCGTCGCAGCCGAGCTGTCCCGCTACCAGACGAAGGTCGGCAAGGTGAGCGCCACCACCGAGGGCTGGGCCCTGTACGCCGAACGCCTCATGGACGAGCTGGGGTTCCTCACGGACCCCGCCCACCGGCTGGGCCATCTCGACGCCCAGATGATGCGGGCCGTCCGCGTCGTGATCGACATAGGCATGCACCTGCGGCTGCGCATCCCCGCGCACTCGCCGTTCCGGCCCGGGGAGCGGTGGACTCCCGCGCTGGCGCGGGAGTTCCTCGGCCGCTACTCGAGCCGGCCCGTCGCCTACCTGGACAGCGAGGTCGTCCGCTACCTGGGCCGGCCCGGCCAGGCCATCTCGTACAAACTCGGCGAACGGGCCTGGCTGGAGGGCCGGGAGCGGGCCCGGGCCAAGCAGGGCCCGGACTTCGACCTCAAACGCTGGCACATGGCCGCGCTCTCGCTCGGCTCACTCGGTCTCGGGGATCTGAGCGACGAACTCGGATCCCTGTAGGCACGTTGCAGGGGAGGAGGCCTACGGGCGCGCGGCGGTGTGTTCGAGGATGGTGCGGACCTCCGCGGTGATCGCGGTCTCGTTCTGTTCGAACTCGGGGCCGGTCAGCAGGGTCGGGTCCGCCGGGAGGCCGGTGAGGACCGGGGTGTGCAGGTGGCCGCCCGGCAGCTGCGGGGCGAGGTCGCCGCGGAGGCGGTTGGAGCGGTAGGCCACCTCGTTCGACAGATAGCCGCCTCCGCCGCCTTCCACCGCCCGCGAACCCGGCGTCGGGCCGTCCTCGCGGTCCACCGGCTCGGCGGCGCCCGCCGGGATCTCGGTGACGGCGGTGTTCAGGAGCACCGGGTACGGGCTCTGGACGGCGCCGGTCGCCGCGTCGGTGGGGAGCGTGGTCCGGATGAACTCCGCGCCCGGGGCGAGGCCGGGAGCGGTCACGGGGTGCTCGCGGGTGCCGCCGGAGAGGGAACGGGTGTTGTCGGGGTACGGATCCGCCGACCGGGACCGGCCCGCCCAGGCCTCCAGGGTGAAGATGCCGGGGTAACCCTGGCTGATGGTGGTGATGACGTCCGCCGCGCCGGGACCGCCGGCCAGTCGCGGCGCGAAGGCCCGCTCCACGATCCCGGCGTCGAAGTCGGCGTACCGCACGGGCAGGACGACGGCCCGGATCTCGGCGCGGCTGCCGTCGGCGAGGGTGATGCGGCGGCCGTTGAGCCGGAGGGCGGCGGAGCCGGAGGGGTTGGCGCGGCGGAGCTCGGCGTCCAGGCCGAAGGGGTCGAAGCCGCTGATGAAGACGCAGCGTATGCCCGCGGGCGTGTGGAAGGCGTTGTCGGTGAGGCCGCGGGAGGCGTCCTCGAAACGGGTGCGCAGCGCGGCGCGGTCGACGGCGAATCCCGGCTCCCAGCGGGCGAGCGCGGTCGTCATGGCCAGCCGCGTCCAGTACAGCGGCCGATCGTCCCCGGCCGGGAGGTCACCGCCGGGCCGCTGCCCCTGGGCGCGGCGTACGGCGGCCTGCCAGAGGCCCTCTCCCCAGCTGTCGAGCAGCAGCCCGGCTTCGGCGGGGCTCCGGACTCCGCACAGCGCGGCGGGAAAGCGCCGTACGAAGTCCCCGAACCCGGCGCGCTCGACGAGCGCCGTGGTCCGCGCATCCGTGAGCCGCGCCTGCTCGGCGTCGAGGGGCGCCGAGGGTGCGGTGCGGCACGAGGAGGTGTCCTCCGCGTGCGCGGGTGAGGTGACGGCCAGGGGGAGGGCGGTGGCAAGAAGGACCGCGAAAGACGCGGCACGCCGTAAGAGCATCATGCAATGTGACATTACATAGATGCGGTCAGCCCCCACCAGACGCTTTTCCGGTCACTCCGGCACAGGCGTGTCGCACACAGGCGTGTCGCGCCGCCGCCGGTGCAGCGTCGCGTCGAGGGCGGCAGACAGTTCGGGGATCGCAGGCCTCGCCGCCGGATCGGGTCGGAGGCAGCCGTCGATGGCCGCAGCCAGGGCGTGCGGGAGGCGTCGGCGGGCGGTCACCGGTGGGGCTGCCTCTTCGAGCTGCGGATACCAGTCCGGGATACCGCTGTCCGCGCTTCCGCTGTTCGTGGTGCCGTCCGCCGTGTCGCCGATGTCGAACGGGACGTCTCCGGTGGCGAGTTCGTACAGCGTGATGCCGATGCCCCAGACGTCGGCCGCTGCCGACAGCAGTTCCCCGCGCGCCTGTTCGGGGGCCAGGTAGCCGAACGTGCCCACGCCCGGCGGGGCGATGCCCGGCGCGCGGGCGACGCTGAGGTCGAGCACCTTCGCGTGGCCGCATTCCACCACGACGTTGGACGGCTTCAGGTCCAGGTGCAGCAGGCCCTGCCCGTGCAGGTAGTGCATCGCGGAACACAGCTGCACGCCCAGGACGGCCACGTCCTCGGCGGCCGCCCGCCGGGGCAGACGGCCGATGAGGTGGGACAGCGTCTCGCCCGTCAGCGTCTCGAGGACGACGAGCGGCTCGGGCGACACGAAGGTCTCGTACGCGCGGACCAGATGCGGATGCGTGAAGCGCTGGAGCCAGCGGCCCTCGCTGACCAGCCGGTCGCCCAGCCGGGGCTCGTCGCGGCAGTCGGGGCGCAGGACCTTCACCACGCACCGGCAGTCCCGCTCCTCGCTCCAGGCGTCGTAGAGGTCGAGCCAGCCGGTCCTGGCCAGGTGCGCCAGGACCTCGTACCCCGGCGCGGGGGCCGTGCCGGGCGCGAGGGGCGGGGCCGCAGGCCGGGTGGTGGCGGTGGCAGGGCTCATGACAGGACCTTGGGGCTCACGACACGGACCTTCGGGCTCACGACAGGACCTTCAGGGGAGCAGCGGCCGTGACGGCGCCGGGCGCTCCGCCGTTCGCACGGTGCAGGCGGGCGTAGGCGCCGCCCCGTACGAGCAGCTCCTCGTGCGTGCCGCATTCGACGACCCGGCCGCGGTCCAGTACCACCGTGCACGTCGCGTCGCGCACGGTGAGCAGGTTGTGCGAGATCACGACGGTGGTCCGCCCGGCCATAAGCCGGCGCAGCGGTTCCATGATCCGGCGGCCCGACTCGGCGTCCAGGCCGGTGGTCGGTTCGTCCAGCAGCAGTACGGGTGCGTCCCTGACCATCGCGCGGGCGATCGCCAGCCGCTGGGCCTGCCCGCCGGACAGCGTCCGGCCCCGCTGGCCCACCACGGTGTCGTAGCCCTCGGGGAGCAGCCGGATGAACCCGTCGGCGTCGGCCGCGCGGGCCGCCGCGACGATGTCCGCCTCCGTCGCGCCGGGCCGGCCGTAGGCGATGTTCTCCCGTACGGTGCCGTGGAAGACGAGCGTCTCCTGCAGCACGACCGCGACGTTCTCGCGCAGCTCGGACAGCCGCAGCTCCCGCAGATCGGTGCCGTCGAGGAGGACCGCCCCCTGGTCCGGGTCGTAGAAGCGCAGTTGCAGCTTCCCGACCGTGGACTTGCCCGCGCCGCTCGAACCGACCAGAGCCAGCGTCGTACCGGGCTCCACACGGAACGACACGTCGCGCAGCGCCCACCGCGACGTGCCCGGATAGCGGAACGAGACGCCGCGGAACTCGACATCGCCCCGGGCGCGCCCGATCCTCCGGGCACGGGCGGCTTCCACCTCGACGACCTGGGGGCGCTGGTCGAGCAGTTCGATGATCCGCTCGGCCGACGCGGACGCCGCGTAGAACGTGGTCGTGAGCTGGGACAGGTCGCGGATCGGACTGTAGAGCTTGCTCAACAGTGCGATGAAGACCAGCAGTCCGCCCAGCGTGAGCTGTCCCTGCGCGAGCTTCCACGTACCGAGGCCCATCACGGCCAGTGCGCCGGTCAGTTCGATCATCTCGACGATCGGGCCGTAGACGGAACGGATCCGGGCCGAGACCATCTCCGCGCGGAAGCGGCCCATGCTCTCCCGGGCGAACCGGCCTTCCTCCGTCCCCTGCCGGTTGTACGCCTGCACCAGCGCGATGTTGCCGAGCGACTCCTCGGCTATCGCGCTGATCGAGCCGCTGCGCCGGCGCCGCTCCCGTGAGGCGGCCTTGACCAGCCGCGAGAAGCGGCGGGCCGAGGCCCAGAAGAGCGGCACGATGATCAGCGCGAGGAGGGTCAGGTCCCAGCTCAGGTAGAAGAGCAGGCCGAGGAACACGCCCAACTGGATCACGTAGTAGAGGGCGTTGGCCACTCCGGAGAGGAGGAACGTCTCGATCGCGTCGACGTCGCCGGTGATGCGCGACAGTACGTCTCCCAGCCGCCGCCGTTCGAAGAACCCGAGCGAGAGGCCCTGGACGTGCCGGTAGACGTCCGAGCGCAGGGCCAGCAGGAAACGCTCGCCGACCCAGGTGGACATCACGTCGTCGGCGAACTCCAGAACGCCGGAGAAGATGACGAGCCCCAGGTAGGCGAGCGCGATCCAGAGGAAGGGGCGCAGATCGCGCGGAACGAGCACCTCGTCCACCACGATCTTGAAGAGCCAGATCTCGGCCGCGTCGATGAGGGGGCCGATCATGCTGAAGAGGAGGATCGGGACCAGCCAGCGCCGGCCGCCGCGGGTGTAGGGCCAGAACCGCCGGAACGCCTCGCGCGGGGCGACCGGCGGCGCGGCGGCGACGACCGCATCGGGATCATCGGCCACCGACAGCAGCCGGTGCAGCGCATGCCACGCGATACGCCTCATGGATGCGTTCCTCAAAGATGGCCGGCCGGGCGGATCAAGGAGCGGGGTCCGCCCAGCCGTTCTCGGCGGTCACCAGCCGTGACCGTGGTGGCCGTTGTTCCCGTGGTGGCCGTGGCCGGTGTTGCGGTGACGACGGTGACGGCGCCTACCGGTGTTGTCGTCGCGCGAGGTCATGTCCCTCTTTCCGTGACGGCGGTTTGCTGGGATGAGATGAGTGAAGATCGCCATGAGCTTTCCTCCTGGAGAGACTTCTACAGGGGCATACGGTCCAGACGGGTCGGGAGATTGCGTTTTCCGGAAAAATCTCCCGATCGGCATCTCGCGGATTCCCGCCGCAGACACGGCCCACGGGTGGGTGAATCGGGCTGGTTCGGGCCGGGATGGTATGGGATGGCTCGGCACACCCTCATTCGATGGGAGATCCACATGAAGATCCGTACCCTGGCCGTTGCGGCCTGCCTGGTCGTCGGTGCGACGCTGGGCGGGATCGGCAGCGCCTCCGCCGACGCCGAGGCCGAGGGCTATGCCATCGGCTCCCCGGGCTTCCTTTCGGGCAACGTGGTCCAGGTGCCGATCCACATCCCGATCAACGTCTGCGGCAACAGCGTCAACATCATCGGGCTGCTGAACCCGACCGCCGGCAACGTCTGCGTCAACCACTGACACACCCTGCACGCGGTGTCACCGGACCCGTCCGGTGACACCGCTGGGCGTCACAGGACCCCCGCCGGGCTTCACGGCACCCCGCGGATGCGGCGGACCAGCACCGACCCCGCCAGCGCCAGAGCCCCCGCGAGCACGTACAGCGCCGTGTAGCCGCCGAAGTGGGTGACCACCGGCGCGGCGATCACCGGGGCCAGCACCTGGGGCAGCGCATTGGCGATGTTGATGACGCCGAGGTCCCGGCCCCGGTCCTGCGCCGTCGGCAGCACATCCGTCAGCAGGGCGAAGTCCACCGACGTGTAGACGCCGAACCCGACCCCGAGGACGAGCGAGGCGACGATCGCCCCCGTCCAGGTCTGCCAGACGGCGAGCAGCAGCGTTGCCGCCGAGATGACCAGCCCCGCCCCGATGACGTAGACCTTCCTGCGGCCCGTACGGTCCGACCGGACCCCGCTGATCACCACCGTGGCCAGGAGGGTGAGCGCGTTGAGCGCCGTCAGGATCAGCACGCCCGTGTCCGCGTCGTCCTCGTAGTGCACGGCATCGGTCAGGTAGTACAGCAGGTACATCGTGCTGACGGAGTACGACAGGTTCATCAGGAAGCGCGTCAACCAGGCCCAGCCGAAGTCGGGATGGCGCCGCGGATCGATCCAGAAGCCGGTGAGGAAGGTCCGCCACCGGAAGGCGGGCCGGGCATCGGGCCACAGGCGCGTGTCGCGCCGCATCACCACGTACGGGACGGCCGCGAGCACCGAGAAGGCCGCGCACGCGAGATACCCGGCGGTGATGCCGCCCGCGACCGTGGCCAGCGCCGTGCCGACCAGGATCCCGCCGACCTGGGAGACGCCGAGCCAGCCGCCGACCAGGCCGCGCCGGCGGGGCGGGACCTGGTCGGGCACGGCGGCGGTGAGGGCGGCGAACGCCGCGTTGAGCGCGAGCTGGACCAGGCACCAGCCCGCGATCACCCCGGCGACGCTCGAAGCCCGGGCGAGGACGAGCAACCCGGCGGCCCCGCCCGCAACTCCCGCCACCACCCAGGGGATCCGCCGGCCCGCCGGCGACGTCGTACGGTCCGACAGGGCCCCGAAGACCGGGTTGGCGACCATCGAGACCGCCGCTCCCACACCCGTCACGAGGGCGAGGGTGGACGCCTTGTGGTCCGGGGTGAGCTGTTCCGCCTGGCGGGCCAGGAGCAGTTGGAGCGGGCCGAACCAGCCGACCCAGACACCGAGATTCGCGAGGGACAGCGCACCGACCCAGCGCCCGCCGACGGGGCTTGCGGTCTCCTCGGCCGTCCGTCCGACCGTCATCTGCCGCCCTTGATCAGGTCGCGGTACCAGGCGTACGACTCCTTCGGGGTCCGCTCCAGCGTCTCGTAGTCGACGTGGACCAGCCCGAACCGCTGCCGGTACCCCTCCGCCCATTCGAAGTTGTCGAGGATCGACCAGATGAAGTAACCGCGGACGTCGACGCCTTCCGCCATCGCCCGGTGCAGGGACGCCACATGGCCCTCGTGGTACGCGATCCGGCGCGCATCGGCGACCCGTCCCGTCGTGGGATCCGGCCCGTCCCCGTACGAGCAGCCGTTCTCGGTGATGTACAGCGGCGGCAGCCGGTCGCCGTAGCGCTCGCGCAGGGAGACGAGCAGTTCGCGCAGCCCGTCGGGGACCACCGGCCAGCCGAAGTCGGTGTGCTCGTACCCCTCGATCGGCCGGATGCCGAAGGGGAGGTCCGCGGGTATCCCGATGCCGCCGAACTCGCCTGCCGGGGCCGCTGGCTGCGGGGCGCCGACGCGCATCGGGTTGTAGTAGTTGATCCCGTACCAGTCCAGCGGGGCCGAGATGGTCTTCAGGTCCTCCGCCACCGGGCCGGGCAGCAGCGCGGCCAGGCCCTCGTCCGGATACGCGCCGGTCAGGACGGGGTCGGCGAAGAGGCGGTTCGTGAGCGTGTCGTACAGCTCGGCGGCGGCGCGGTCGGCCTCATTGTCGCTCGCGGCCCACACGGGGCTGTGCGAGGCGGCGATGCCGATCTCGCGGGCGCCCGCCGCACGCAGGGCCTGTACGCCCAGGCCGTGGGCCAGGAGCTGGTGGTGCGCCGCGGGCAGGGCGTCGAAGACGAGACGCTTGCCGGGGGCGTGCTCGCCGAGGCCGTATCCGAGGAGGGTGACCTCGGCGGGCTCGTTGATGGTGATCCACACCGGGACGCGGTCGGCGAGCCGCTGCGCGACGACCGAGGCGTACGCCGCGAACCGTTCGGCGGTGTCGCGGCTGAGCCAGCCGCCCTTCTCCTCGAGGGCCAGCGGGGTGTCCCAGTGGAACAGGGTGGGCACCGGGGCGATGCCGGCGGCGCAGAGCTCGTCGACCAGCCGGTCGTAGAAGTCCAGCCCCTTGCGGTTGACCTGCCCGTGGCCGTCCGGCAGGACCCGCGACCAGGACACCGAGAACCGGTAGGCCCCGACGCCGAGTTCGGCCATCAGGGCCACGTCCTCGCGGTAGCGGCGGTAGTGGTCGGTGGCCACGTCCGCGTGCGAGCCGTCCCGGATGCGCCCCGGCTCCTTGGTGAAGGCGTCCCAGGAGGAGGGGCCCCGGCCGTCGGCGGTGGGGGAGCCCTCGATCTGGAAGGCCGAGGCGGAGACGCCCCAGAGGAAATCGGCGGGGAACGCGGGTACGGGCGCTGTCATGCGGGCTCACTTCGGTCGCAGGTGCATCGCTGACGGCACACTTTTGGGCCCCGGAGCCCGCCCTGTCAATGGAAAGTGAACAATCCTCAACTTCTATCGCGGGGTGGTGGCAGCCGTGGGACGGAACGCGCCGGGCCCGGATGCAGGGGGCACCCTGGAGGTATGCCCAGTGCCAACGAGCAGGTCGAGACACTGCTCCAGGAGTACGCCGACCTCATCGCGATCAGCGGCGGCGACGCCTTCAAGGCGCGCGCGTACGAGAAGGCCGCCCGCGCCATCGGCGGCCACCCGGCCGATGTCGCGCAGCTCGACGCCAAGGGCCTGCGGGAGATCCCGCACGTGGGCAAGTCCATCGCGGACAAGATCGTGGAGTACCTGAGCACCGGGCACGTACCGGACATCGAGGCGCGCCGGGCCGCCGTCCCGGCCGGGGTGCGGACACTGACCGCCATCCCCGGGCTCGGGCCCCGCAAGGCGCTCGTCCTGTACGAGGAGCTGGGCATCTCGTCCGTCGAGCAGCTGGAGGACGCCATCGGGCAGGAGCGGCTGCGCGACCTGAAGGGCTTCGGCGAGCAGACCGAGCAGAACATCCTGCACGGCATCTCCGTACTCCGGAACGCCGACGGCCGCATCCTGCTCGACGCCGCTATGGACATCGCCGAGCAGATCGTCGCCGAGATGGACCGCATCCCGGGGTGCGTACGGTGCACGTACGCGGGCTCGCTGCGCCGGATGCGCGAGACGATCGGCGACATCGACATCCTGGTGGCGGCCGACCGGTCCGCACCGTTCATGACGGCCCTCGCCGAGCTCCCGTATGCGGCCGAGGTCATCGCGCACGGGGCGAAAAAGACCTCCATCCGGACCGGCGCCGGCCTCCAAGTCGATCTGCGCGTCCTGCCGCCGGCGTCCTGGGGAGCAGGGCTGCAGTACTTCACCGGGTCGAAGGCGCACAACATCCGCACCCGCGCACTGGCGGTGCGCCAGGGGCTCAAGCTCTCCGAGTACGGGCTCTTCGACGCCGAGAGTGGCAAGAACCTCGCCTCGGAGACGGAGGAGGAGATCTACGCCCGGCTGGGCCTGCCCTGGATCCCGCCGCCGCTGCGGGAGGACCGCGGGGAGATCGCGGCCGCGCTGCGCGGCGAACTCCCCGACCTCGTGGCCGAGGGCGACATCCGGGGCGACCTGCACACCCACACGGACCTCACCGACGGCCTCGCCTCCCTGGAGGACATGGTGGCCGCCGCTGCCGCCCGCGGCTACGCGTACTACGCGGTCACCGACCACGCGCCGGACCTCGCCATGCAGCGCATGACGCAGGAGAAGATCCTGGCGCAGCGCGAGCAGGTACGGGCACTGGACCGCACGGTGCGCGGGATGCGGCTGCTGCACGGCACGGAACTCAACATCGGCCCGGACGGCGGCCTGGACTGGCCCGACGAGTTCCTCGCGGACTTCGACCTGTGCGTGGCCTCCGTCCACTCCCACTTCGGTCAGAGCCGGGCTGCCATGACCCGGCGCTTCATCCGGGCATGCGAGAACCCGAACGTGGCCGTCATCGGCCACCCCACCACCCGGCGGATCGGCCGGCGCCCCGGTGTGGACGCCGACTTCGACGCGGTCTTCGAGGCCTGTGCGCGGACGGGAACGGCCCTGGAGATCAACGCGCATCCGGAGCGGCTCGACCTGCGCGACGAGGACATCCTGCGCGCGAAGAGCCACGGGGTGAAGTTCGCGGTGAACTCGGATGCGCACGCGACCACGCACCTGCCGTACCTGCGGTACGGGGTGGGCACGGCGCAGCGCGGCTGGCTGACGAAGGACGATGTCGTCAACACCTGGCCCTGGGCCCGCTTGCGCCGGTTCCTGCAAGGGAAGCGGGCCTGACACCCCCGCTCGGCTGCTTACGGCTTCCCGGCCCAGGCGGCCAGTGCGTGCGAGGAACCGGCCGGCCAGCCCCCGCTGGTCCATCAGCTCGACGCTGCGCGGATGCAGGGTCAGCGCCCGCGAATCCTGCTGCGGGGCCTCCCGTCGCTCCACGACCCGGGTCCGTACGCCGGCCAGCGCGAGTTCGCCGGCGAGCATCAGCCCGGTCGGGCCCGCGCCCACGACGATCACTTCGGTGTCCATCGGCAACCTCTCCCCTCATTAGTGAACAGTGTTCACGTGAACGATGTTCACTATAGTGGGGTCCATGAGCTCACCGTCAACCCCGCCGCCCGCCGGCGCCGCCCGCCCGAGCCGGGGCCGGCCCCCGCGGCTGGACCAGGCCCGCACCGTCGAGGCCGCCCTGGTTCTGCTGGACGAATCCGGCCTGGACGCGCTCACCATGCGGCGGCTGGCCGACGCGGTGGGCGTCCAGGCCGGGGCGCTCTACCGCCACTTCGCCACCAAGCAGGACCTGCTGACCGCCATGGCCGAACGGATCCTGGCGGGCTGCGCGGCCCCGCCGCCGGGCGCCGACTGGAGCGGACGGCTGACCGCCCTGGCCCGCGGTATGCGTACGGCGCTGCTCGCCCACCGCGACGGCGCACGGGTCTACGCGGGAACCCACTCGACCGGACCGAACACGCTCGGCTTCGCCGAGACCCTCATCGGGATCCTGCGCGAGGCGGGCTTCGGCCACGAGGTCGCGGCGCGCACCGCGCTGACCGTCGTCCACTTCACCGTCGGCCACACCCTCGAGGAGCAGGCCGTCCTGCAGCCCGGAGACCAGGGGCCCGCGGACCCCGAGCAGCTGCGGGAGGCGGTGACGGCAGCCCGGTTCCCGCACCTCACCGCGGCCCTGCCCGTGTTCACCGGCACCGACTTCACGGCCCACTTCGAGTTCGGTCTGAGCCTGCTGGTCCAGGGTCTGCGCGCACTGCACCGGCCCGAGCCCGCTGCGTAGACGGATCCGGCCTGCCCCCGTGGATCGGGGGCAGGCCGGGGCGTGCGTGTGGGGTGGGTCAGTTGTTCTGGGCGGCGTCCGAGTCCGCCTGGGCCGCCGCGCTCTCGGCGTCGTCCAGCTTCTGCTGCATCTCCTTGGCCTCGGCGTCGTCGGAGGTCACGGACTGCGTGTCCTGGGGCTGGGCCTTCGCGCCGGGCGTGCAGCCGGTGAGCAGCAGTGCGGCCGCCGTGATCAGAGTGGCGAGACCCGCGGCGGCGCGGCGGGGCACGGTCACTTGGACCCCTGGGCGGAGCACCAGGTGCTGACGGCCTTGAGGTCGTCCTGCCGCTTCTGCAGGGTGGGCAACAGGCTCTTGCGGAAGGTCAGGCGGTCGTTGAGGTAGGTGTGGACCTCGGTGTGGCCGGCGGTCTGGGCGTTGGCGACGCGCTGCTCGAGCCGCGCGACGGAGCCGAGGACGGTGACGTCGCCGTTGAGGCGGTTGATCGCGGCGCTGACGCGGGTCTCCGTCTTCGGCAGGCGCTTGCAGATCGCCTTGGCGCCGTCGCCCTTCGGCGCGGACTTGGCCGACTTCGGGGCGGCGGGGGCGGGGCTGCCGCCATCGGCCTGGGCGGGGGCGGCGGAGAGCAGTGCGCCGGCCAGCGCCACGGCGCCGATCGCGGCAGCGGCGGTCCTACGGTTCGGGAGCATGGCTGTATCCCCTTCGGTGCGAACGGGCCGGCTCACAGGCGGCCGACCGGTCAGGACGGTAGGAGGTGTCTTTGTGGAATCTTTGTGAGTCCACAGGAGCGCCCCCGTGAGGCCCCGGCCCGGCCCCGGCCGGTTCGCCTCCGCTCAGTCCCCCCGGGAGATCCAGTCGCGGCGCCTCGGCAGGCGCAGGGTCGGGGCGTCCGCGGCCGACAGGGGCAGGCGCACCTCGATGCGGGTGCCCGTGCCTCCGGGCGGCGTCCCGATGGTGACCGTGCCCTGGTGCAGCGCGACCTGCTGGGCGACGAGCGTCAGCCCGAGCCCGGAGCCGGGGCTGCCCGGGCGGTGGTGGAACCGCCGGAAGACGGCTTCCCGCTCGCCGGGCGGGATGCCGGGCCCCGCGTCGTCCACGGTGAGCACGGCGAACTCGCCCTCCGCGCACAGCCGTACCGCGATCAGGGACGGATCGTCCGGCAGGTGGCCGTGCACCACCGCATTGCCCAGCAGGTTGGCGAGCAGGATGGCCAGCCCGGCATCCCAGCCGAACACCCGGAGCTCCGGCGGGAGTTCGGCTTCGAGGCGGGCCGCGGGATGGCGGCGGGCAGTCTCGCCGACGACCGTGTCCACCAGCTCGGAGAGGTCGATCGGGGCGAAGGCGGACACCTCCACCAGATCGCCCCGGGCGAGCATCCGCAGGGCCGTGAGCAGGTCCAGCAGCCGGGCGTGGTCGCTCTGCAAGTCCCGTACGATCTCGGCCCGTTCGGCGGGAGAGAGGTCGGGATGGGCGGCGAGGACGTCCAGGTCCGTCCGCATGCTCATCAGCGGTGTGCGCAGCTCGTGCGAGGCGGCAGAGGAGAAGGAGCGGGCGGTGTCGAGCGCCTGCGCCGTCCGGGCGGCCTGCTCCTCGTACCGGGCCAGCAACTGGCCGATGGCGGTGGACAGTTCGTCCACCTCGGCGATGTTCACCGGCGCGGTGGCGAAGGCGGCCGCGCCCGCCCCCGGGTCGAGTTCGGCGGCGCGGCGGCTCAGCCTCCGTACGGAGGCAGTGGCGCGTCCGGCCAGCCCGTACGCGAGCAGCCCGGAGACCGGCGCCGCCAGCAGGGCGACCAGCAGGACCCGGCGGCGCACGGCGACGACCTGCGGGTCGGCGGCCGAGGCCGGGGTGAACAGCCAGAACGTGCCCGGCGCCGGCCCGGCCACCGGGACGGTCAGCACCCGCCAGGCATGTCCCTTGGCCCGGACGGTGACGGGGCCGGCCGGGGTCCGCTCGGGCAGCTGTACCGGGTCGGCGGGCTGCGGTCCGCCCTCCAGGACGACCGTTCCGTCCGTGGTCCGTACCCGGATCCCGGCGTCGAGGACATCGCCGAGGACCTTGCGATGCTGGTTCTGCTCGGCCTTCGGCCGCCCGTTCAGGTCGGCCGTGAGCATCGCCTTGACGTCCGGGAGGACGGCCGAGGCCCGGTCCTGCAGCCGGGTGTCCTGCTGCTGGTGCAGATCGCGGCTGACCAGCCCGAGCACCAGCAGGCCCGCGGCGAGCACCAGCAGGGGCACCACCACGGTCACCGAGAGCGCGATACGGGTGGCGAGCTTCACGAGCCGCTCCGGGCCTCGGGGACGCGCAGGACGAAACCGACCCCGCGCACGGTGTGGATCAGGCGCGGGCGCCCGCCCTCCTCCAGCTTGCGGCGCAGATAGCTGACGAAGGTGTCGACGGCGTCGCTGCGCACCTCGAAGTCGTAGCCCCACACCCGGTCCAGCAGCTGGTCCCTCGTGAGGACGATCCCCGCGTTGCGCACCAGCTGGACCAGGAGCTCGAACTCGCGCCGGGTGAGGTGGAGTTCGGCGCCCTCGTGGCGTACCTGCCGGCTGGCCTCGTCGATCACCAGCGGGCCGGCGCGCAGTACGTCCGAGGCAGGGGCCTGCGCCGGCCGGCGCCGCAGCAGGGCGTGCAGGCGCAGCACGAGCTCTTCCAGGGCGAAGGGTTTGACCAGGTAGTCGTCGGCCCCGGCCTGCAGCCCTGCGATGCGGTCCGTGACCTCGTCGAGGGCCGACAGCATCAGGACGGGAGTCTCGTCGCCCCGGGCGCGCAGGCTGCGGCAGACCTCCGTGCCGGTCAGGCCGGGCATCGACACATCGAGTACGAGGACGTCCGGGGCCTGGCCGGCGAGCAGGCCCAGCGCGGCGGGCCCGTCCTCGGCGAGGACCACTTTGAAGCCGCTCAGCCGCAGCCCGCGCTCCAGCGAGCGGCGGATGGCGGCGTCGTCGTCCGCCACCAGTACCAGTCCGGTGGATGTGCTGCCGGTCACACTGCCCTCCTCGCGCGCGGCCTGTCGGAGGCCGGGCGCCGACCCTCTCACGGCCGCGTGCGCAACGGCCGTCCGGCCCCCCCGATGTCGTGAATCCTTCCTTGACAGGGTAGAGGGGCGCCCTCACACTGACGTTGCGTTCACCGCAATCCGTTTCGCTATACGCACCGAGGTGTCATGAAGATTCCCGTGTGCCGACTCGCCGATCTCCCGCGAGGCGAGGCCTGCAGACTCGATTCCGATCCTCCGATCGCGGTGTTCCATACCGATGGCGGCGAGGTGTACGCCATCGACGACACCTGCACCCACCAGGACGCCTCGCTGTCGGACGGCTGGCTCGAGGGGTGCGAGGTCGAATGCCCCCTGCACGCCTCGAAGTTCGACCTGCGCACCGGCAGCGTCGACTTCCCGCCGGCCAAGCGCCCCGTCCGCACCCACCAGGTCCTCGTCGAGGACGGCATGGTGTACGTCCTGCCGTCCCCGACGCCCTGTGCGGCCGTCCACCGGGCGGAAGGCCGCGCGTGAAGACCGTGGCCGTCGTCGGCGCCTCGCTGGCCGGCCTGTCCGCGGCCCGCTCGCTGCGCGAGCAGGGCTACGACGGGCGGCTCGTCCTGATCGGCGGCGAACCCCACCGCCCGTACGACAGGCCCCCGTTGTCGAAGGAGTTCCTCGCCGGCGAGATCGACGAGGACGCACTCGCCCTCGAAGCGGAGGGCGAGGACCTCGCCGCCGTGTGGGAGCTCGGCGTGCCAGCCGTCGGGCTCGACACCGGCTCGTGGGCCGAGCACCACGTACGGCTCGCCGACGGCCGGTCGGTCCGGGCCCACGGCATCGTGATCGCGACCGGCGCCGCCGCCCGGACCCTGCCCGGGAGCGAGCGCCTCGACGGCGTGCACGCCCTGCGCACCCTGGACGATGCCCGCGCGCTGCGGGCGGATCTGGCCCGCGGCGGCCGACTGGTGGTCGTCGGCGGCGGATTCATCGGAGCGGAGGTCGCCTCCACCGCCCGGCGGCTCGGCCTCGACGTCACCGTCGTGGAGGCCGCGCCCACACCGCTGGCCGGCCCGCTCGGTACGGAGATGGGCTCCCTCGTCTCCCGGCTGCACGCCGACCACGGCGTCCGCCTGCTGTGCGGAACGGGCGTACGCGCACTCGCCGGTGCGGGGAGGGTGGAGGCCGTCGTACTCGACGACGGCCGCCGCCTCGACGCCGACACCGTGGTCGTCGGCGTGGGCGCCCGCCCGTGCACCGACTGGCTGGCGGGGTCCGGGCTGGACCTGGACGACGGCGTACGGTGCGACGCGGCCGGCCGTACGAACATCCCCGGCATCGTCGCCGTCGGGGACTGCGCGGCCTGGTACGAGCCCGCGGCCGGGGCCCACCGCCGGGTCGAGCACTGGACCGGCGCGCGGGAGCGCCCGGCCGCGGCGGTCGCCGCCCTGCTCTCCGGAGGGCAGGGCGTGCCGGAGGCGCCCCGGCCCCCGTACTTCTGGTCCGACCAGTACGGGACCCGGATCCAGTTCGCCGGGTACGCCGCGGAGGCCGACAGCGTCACGGTCGAGGAGGGCGCGGCGGCCGACCGCAGCTTCCTCGCGGTCTACCGGAGCGCGGGCCGACCGGTCGCGGTGCTCGGCCTGAACCAGACGCGGCTGTTCACCCGGTGGCGGCGCCGGCTGGCCACCGCCGAGGCCCGGACGTCCGGTTGACCCACGGCGCGTCCTGATCCGACACCCCGACGCCCCTACGCGCCGCCCCGCTGCCCACCGACGCCCCGACGCCCGAACCACGACGTTCCGCGAGGAGTGCACGTGACCACGACCGGCCTGCCGGAAAGCCTGATCGCCACCCTCCCCGGCGACTACTACACCGCCCCCGACATCTTCCGGCTGGAGCAGGAGCGCATCTTCGAGACGATGTGGTTCTGCGTGGGGCGCTCGTCCGAGCTGGCCAAGCCGGGCGCCTTCCGGACGGTGGACGTCGGCCGCGAGAGCATCCTGGTGACGCGAGCGCGCGACCACGCGATCCGCGCCTACTTCAACGTGTGCCGGCACCGCGGCGCGAAACTGTGCACGGAGCAGACCGGCGAGGTCAGGCGGGCGTTCCAGTGCCCGTACCACGCCTGGACGTACGACCTCGACGGCAAGCTCATCGCCGCCCCCAACCTCACGAAGATGCCCGACGTCGGCCGGACCGAGTTCGGGCTGGCGCCCGTGCCCGTACGGGAATGGCTCGGGTACGTCTGGGTCTGCCTCGCGGACAGCCCGCCCTCCTTCGAGGAACAGGTCATGGGCGCGGCCGTCGAGCGGCTCGGCGACGCGGAGTCCATCGAGCGGTACGGCATCGAGGACCTGGAGGTCGGACGGCGGATCGTCTACGACGTCAAGGCGAACTGGAAGCTCATCATCGAGAACTTCATGGAGTGCTACCACTGCGCCACGATCCACCCCGAACTCACCGAGGTGCTCCCGGAGTTCGCCGGCGGCTACGCGGCGCAGTACTACGTCGGACACGGCGCCGCCTTCGGCGAGGGCATCCAGGGCTTCACGGTCGACGGCTCGGAGGGCCTCGACCGGATCCCCACCGTCTCGCCGGACCAGGACCGCAAGTACTACGCGATCACCGTACGGCCGCAGGTCTTCATCAACCTGGTGCCGGACCATGTGATCTTCCACCGGATGTACCCGGTCGCGGCCGACCGCACGGTCGTGGAATGCGACTGGCTCTACCTCAAGGACGTGGTGGAGAGCGGCAAGGACGTCAGCCGGTCCGTCGAGCTCTTCGACCGGGTGAACCGGCAGGACTTCGACGCCTGCGAGCGCTGCCAGCCCGCGATGAGCTCACGTATGTACGCCAAGGGCGGCGTGCTGGTGCCCAGCGAGCACCACATCGGAGCGTTCCACGACTGGGTCCGCGACCGGCTGGGCACCGGGCACGAGCAGCCGCGGTAGAAGCCGTTGAAGCGGACGCTCAGCCCAGGTGGCCCATGCGGTGGCTGATCTCCTGCGCGCCCTTCAGCAGCAGCGGCGCCAGCTCGTGCATGCGCTCCTCGGTGAAGCGGTAGCTCGGCCCCGATGCGCTGATCGCCGCGATGACCATGCCGTCCCGGTCGCGGATCGGGGCGGCCATGGCGTGCAGCCCGATCTCGTACTCCTCGAACGTCATGGCGTACCCGCGGTCCAGGGACGCGACGAGGTTCTTCTCGAGCTTCGTCCGGGCGGTCAGGGTGCTCGGCGTGTACTTCTTCAGGCCTGCCTCCGCCAGCAGCTGCACGCGCTGCTTCGCCGGGAGGTGGGCGAGGAAGACCTTGCCGCTGGAGGTGGCGTGCAGCGGGGTCAGCTGGCCGACCCAGTTGTGCGCCGTGACCGCGCCCGGGCCGCGCACCTGGCAGAGGTTGATCGCGTACTGCTCCTCCAGGATCGCGATGTTGACCGTCTCGCCGAGCTCCTCGGCCAGCCGCTCGCACACCGGGCGGCCCACCTGGGTGATGTCGATCCGCCCCGTGACCGCGCCCGCCAGCCGCACGATGCCGAAGCCGAGCCGGTACTTGCCGCGCTCGGTGGCCTGTTCGACGAGGCCGCGCGCCTCCAGCGCGCCGAGCAGCCGGAACGCCGTCGACTTGTGGACGTCGATCTCCGCCGCCACCTCGCTGACGCCCGCCTCGCCGCGCTGGGCGAGGATCTCCAGCACGCTGACGGCGCGGTCGACGGACTGCACCCCGCCCGCCGGCGCGCCCGCGGTTTCGGTGGCTGCCTCGTAGTTGCTCATGGCGAAACTATACGCGCCGTCATCAACAACAGGCCGGGGCGAGCCGAGGCCGAAAAGTTGCGCGGAACGCAACCTGGTGCGCCTGGCGATACCCGTACTAGCATGCGCCGCATCTTGACGGCTGGGGGCAGCCCTCGGCCGGAGACGACGGAGGGACGAGACTCCGATGGTGCCCCAGCATTACGACTTCGTCATCGTCGGCGGCGGCTCGGCCGGCAGCGCCCTCGCGAACCGGCTCTCCGCGGATCCCGGCAACCGCGTCCTGGTCCTCGAAGCCGGCCGCCCGGACTACCCGTGGGACGTCTTCATCCACATGCCCGCTGCGCTCACGTTCCCCATCGGCAGCCGTTTCTACGACTGGAAGTACGAGTCCGAGCCCGAGCCGCACATGAACGGGCGGCGCATCTACCACGCCCGCGGCAAGGTGCTGGGCGGGTCGAGCAGCATCAACGGAATGATCTTCCAGCGCGGCAACCCCCTCGACTACGAGCGCTGGGCCGCCGACCCCGGCATGGAGACCTGGGACTACGCGCACTGCCTGCCGTACTTCAACCGGATGGAGAACTGCCTGGCCGCGGACCCGGAGGACGAGTTCCGCGGCCGCTCGGGACCCCTCGTCCTGGAGCGCGGCCCGGCCTCCAGCCCCCTCTTCCCGGCCTTCATGGAGGCGGTCCGGCAGGCCGGGTATCCGCTGACCGACGACGTCAACGGCTACCGGCAGGAGGGATTCGCGGCCTTCGACCGCACCATCCACCGCGGGCGGCGGCTGTCCGCCGCCCGGGCCTACCTCCACCCGGCCATGAAGCGGCCCAACCTCGACGTGCGGACCAGAGCCTTCGTGACCCGGATCCTCTTCGAGGGCAAGCGCGCCGTCGGCGTCGAGTACCGCCGCGGCAACGGTGCGCCCCGGCAGGTGCGGGCCGGCGAGGTGATCCTGTCCGGCGGCGCGATCAACTCCCCGCAGCTGCTCCAGCTGTCCGGGGTCGGCAACGCCGACGAGCTGCGGGCCCTGGACATCGATGTCGTCCACGACCTGCCGGGCGTGGGGGAGAACCTCCAGGACCACCTGGAGGTGTACGTCCAGTACGCCTGCAAGCAGCCGGTCTCGATGCAGCCCTACCTGAAGTGGCGCCACCGCCCCTGGATCGGCCTGCAGTGGCTCTTCCGTACGGGCCCCGGTGCGACCAACCACTTCGAGGCCGGCGGTTTCGCGCGGAGCAACGAGGACGTCGCGTACCCCAACCTGATGTTCCACTTCCTGCCCATCGCGGTCCGCTACGACGGCTCCGCGCCCGCCGGGGGCCACGGCTACCAGGTGCACGTCGGCCCCATGTACTCCGACGCCAGGGGCTCGGTCAAGATCAGGAGCAAGGACCCCCGGGTGCACCCGGCCCTGCGGTTCAACTACCTCTCCACCGAGCAGGACCGCCGCGAGTGGGTCGAGGCGGTCCGGACCGCCCGCACCATCCTCGGCCGGCCCGGGCTGGCCCCGTACGACGACGGAGAGATCTCGCCCGGGCCGGAGGTCGAGACCGACGAGCAGATCCTCGACTGGGTGGCCAGGGAGGGCGAGACCGCGCTGCACCCGTCCTGCACCGCCAGGATGGGCACCGGCGAGGGGGCGGTCACCGATCCGGCGAGCCTGCGCGTGCACGGTCTGGAGGGGCTGCGCGTCGTGGACGCCTCCGTGATGCCCTACGTGACGAACGGGAACATTTACGCACCCGTCATGATGGTGGCCGAGAAGGCCGCCGATCTCATCCTGGGCAACGAGCCGCTGCCGCCGTCCAGGGCCGAGTTCTACCGGCACCACCGCCTCCGCAGCGAGGCAGAGCAGGGGCAGAGCCCCGGCCACACCTGAGGAGGAGCGGCATGTCCGCCCGGCCCACGCCGTATCCCGAACGCCCCGTACAGGCCCCGGTCACCGGGGGCGGCCTGGCCGAGCTCCTGCGCAGGGTCCGCTACGAGGTCCTGCCGGCGAAGGCGACCGAGGACAAGGTCCTGGCACACGTCCCGGCGGACGTGCCCGTCACGGTCACCGCCTCCCCGGCCAAAGGCCTCGGCCCGACGCTGGACCTCGCCACCCGCCTGGCCGGGCACGGCTACCGGGTCGTCCCGCACGTCCCGGCCCGGCAGATCGCCGACGCCGGCCACCTCGCGGACATCGTGGACCGGCTCGTCGCCGCCGGTATCGAGGACGTCTTCGTACCGGCCGGCGACGCCGACCCGCCGGCCGGGGCGTACGACGCGGCCCTGCCCGTCCTGCGTCGGCTCGGCGAGCTGGGCAGCCCGTTCGCGCACGTGGGCATCACCGGCTACCCGGAGAGCCATCCCCTCATCGACGACGACGTCACCGTCCAGGCGATGTGGGACAAGCAGCCGCACGCGACGTACATCGTCAGCAACCTGTGCTTCGACCCGGCGACCCTGCGGCAGTGGCTCGGGCGGGTACGGCGCCGGCAGATCGTGCTGCCCGTGCACGTCGGGGTCGCCGGGCCCGTCGAGCGCGCCAAGCTGCTGTCCATGGCCACGAAGATCGGCGTGGGGGAGTCGGCCAAGTTCCTCACCCGGCACCCCTCGTGGTTCCTGCGCTTCGCGGCGCCCGGCGGCTACAACCCGGAGCGGCTGCTGCGCCGGAGCGTCCCCGCGCTGGGTGCGCCCGAGGCCGCGGTGGCCGGGCTGCACCTGTTCACGTTCAACCAGATCGCCGAGACCGAGCGCTGGCGCCGCGCGATGCTGGAGCGCATCGGCGGCTGAACGGCTGAACGGCTGAACGGGAACGACTGAACCGCTGAGCGGGGCGCCGCACAACCGCCGTGCCCGGGCGCCCGTCCCCTTGACGTACCGCACCCCGTGGGCGATCGTGTCGTTCCATTCCGAGCAATACGATGCGCAATACGCAACTCGCATACCGGTGTTATCCGGATGGAGGCTCCGCGCGTGGCAGATCTGTACGTCGGTGGGAAGTGGCGCGAAGCGGTGGCGGGCGGCCGTCGGGACATTCACTGCCCCGCCGACGGCGCGTTCGTGCGGACCGTGTCCGAAGCGACGCGGGCCGACACCGAAGCCGCGATCGCCGCAGCGCGCAGCGCCTTCGACGAGGGGCCGTGGCCGCGCACACCCGAGCGGGAGCGCGGCGCGCTGCTGCTGCGCACCGCCGAGGTGCTGGAGCGGGAGGCGAAGGAGTTCGCCCGCGCCGAATCCCTCGACACCGGCAAGCGCCTGGTGGAGAGCGAGTACGACATCGCCGACGTCGTGGCCTGCTTCCGGTACTTCGGCGGGATCGCGGGCACCAGCGCGGGCCGGGTGGTCGACACGGGCCGCGAGGACGCCGTCAGCCGGGTCGTGTACGAGCCGGTCGGGGTGTGCGGGCTGATCACCCCGTGGAACTACCCGCTGCTCCAGGCCGCGTGGAAGGTCGCGCCCGCCCTCGTCGCAGGCAACACTCTGGTCCTCAAGCCCAGCGAGCTCACCCCGTCCACCTCGATCCTGCTCATGCGCGCGCTGGAGGAGGCCGGACTGCCCGCCGGCGCGGCCAACCTCGTACTGGGAGCGGGGGCCGCGGCCGGTGCGCCGCTCGCCGAGCACCCGGGCGTGGACATGGTCTCCTTCACCGGCGGCCTCGAGACGGGCAAGCGGGTCATGGCGGCCGCCGCGGCCACCGTGAAGAAGGTCGCGCTGGAACTGGGCGGCAAGAACCCCAACGTGGTCTTCGCCGACGCCGACTTCGAGGCGGCCGTGGACTTCGCCCTGACCGCCGTCTTCCTGCACTCCGGGCAGGTCTGCTCGGCCGGCGCCCGCCTGATCGTCGAGGACCCGCTGCACGACGCCTTCGTCGACGAGCTCGTACGCCGTGCCGCCGCCATCCGGCTGGGCGGCCCTTTCGACCCCGCCGCCGAGACCGGGCCGCTGATCTCCGCCGCCCACCGGTCCAAGGTCGAGGAGTACGTCGCGGCGGGCCTCGCCGAGGGTGCCGTACTGCGCTGCGGGGGCCGTCGCCCCGAGGACCCCGCACTCGCCGGAGGCTTCTACTACCCGCCGACCGTGCTCGACGCGTGCCGCCCGGACATGCGCGTCGTACGGGAGGAGTCCTTCGGCCCGGTGCTCACCGTGGAGCGTTTCTCGGGCGAGGACGAGGCCGTACGGATCGCCAACGACACGGAGTACGGGCTCGCCGGGGCGGTGTGGACCCAGGACGCCGGCAAGGCCCAGCGCGTCGCCCGGCGGCTGCGGCACGGCACGGTCTGGATCAACGACTACCACCCCTACGTCCCCCAGGCCGAATGGGGCGGCTTCGGCCACTCGGGTGTCGGCCGCGAGCTGGGCCCGACCGGCCTGGACGAGTACCGCGAACCCAAGCACATCTGGCAGAACATCCAGCCCAGGGCACAGAACTGGTTCCGCGGCTGAACCGGTGCCATCCGAAGAGAGGCCGACAGTGACCGCAACGAAGACAGAACTGCCGTCGCAGCGCGGCGCGTCCGGGGACGGGACCCCCGTGATCTCCGTCCGCGGCCTGTGGAAGGTCTTCGGGCCCAAGGCGGCGCGGGTGCCGGACTCGCCCGAGCTGTGCGCCCTCTCGCGCCGCGAGCTCATGGAGCGCACCGGCTGCACCGCGGCCGTACGGGACGTGGCCTTCGACGTGTCGCCCGGCGAGGTCTTCGTGGTCATGGGCCTGTCCGGCTCCGGGAAGTCGACGCTGGTGCGCTGTCTGACCCGGCTGATCGAGCCGACGGCCGGCGAGCTCGTCTTCGAGGGCGAGGACATCCGCGCAGCCGGTCAGAAGAGGCTGCGCGAGCTGCGGCGGCGCAAGTTCGCCATGGTCTTCCAGCACTTCGGGCTGCTGCCGCACCGCCGGGTCCTGGACAACGTCGCGTACGGGCTGGAGATCCGCGGCATCGGCAGGGCCGAGCGCACCCGGCGTGCCATGGAGGTGGTCGAGCTGGTCGGCCTCGCCGGGAACGAGCACTCCTACCCCGACCAGCTCTCCGGCGGCATGCAGCAGCGGGTCGGGCTGGCCCGCGCCCTCGCCGGGGACCCGGACGTGCTCCTCTTCGACGAGCCGTTCTCCGCGCTCGACCCGCTGATCCGCCGGGACATGCAGAACGAGGTCGTCCGGCTGCACCGCGAGGTAGGCAAGACGATGGTGTTCGTCACCCACGACCTGTCCGAGGCGCTGAAGCTCGGCGACCGCATCCTCATCATGCGCGACGGCCGCACGGTGCAGTGCGGTACGGGCGACGAGCTGGTGGGCGCGCCCGCCGACGACTACGTCCGGGACTTCGTGGCGGACGTGCCGCGCTCGCGCGTGCTCACCCTGCGCTGGATCATGCGCCCGGCCCGCCCCGACGATGCACTCGACGGACCGGAGCTCGGCCCGGACACCATCGTCCGCGAGGCGACGCGCGCCGTCCTCGCGGCGGACCGGCCCGTGAAGGTCGTCGAGAACGGACGGCTGCTGGGCGTCGTCGGCGACGAGGAGATCCTCGCGGTCGTCGCCGGCCCGGAGGGCGGTGCCTGATGGCCGTCCTGGCAACGGCGGCCGCGCGGCGCGCGCCCGTACGCGGCGGGCGCGCACTGGTCGCGGCCGCGGTTCTCGTCGGGTGGGTCGTGCTGTGGCTCGCCCTGCGCGGCATCCACACCCTTCCCCTCGGCACCGCCGAACTGACGCCGCTCCACCGGCGGTTCAACGAGATCAACGACGCCGTGGGGGCCGGCCGCAACAGCAACCCGGTCTTCCTCTACGTCTTCAACGAGATCCGGCTGGTCATCGACAACCTGGTCACCTTCCTCCAGGCGCTCGTCGCGCAGCCGTCCTACGGCCGCCCGGTCCCGGTGGTCGGCTGGCTGGGCGTCGTCGCCCTCGTCGGATACGTCTCCTGGGTGTTCGGGAACGTACGGGTGGCGGGCCTGGCCGTCGCCGGATTCGTGCTCTTCGGCCTCCAGGGGCTGTGGCGCGAGAGCATGGACACGCTCGCCCTGACCGTGGCGGCCGTCCTCGTCTCGCTGCTCATCGGCATTCCGCTCGGTGTCTGGGCCGGGCTGTCGGACCGGGTGCACCGCCTGGCGACCCCGGTGCTCGACTTCATGCAGACGATGCCGACCTTCGTCTACCTGGCCCCGCTGACGCTGTTCTTCCTCATCGGCCCGGCGTCCGCCACGATCGCCACGCTGATCTTCGCGACCCCGCCCGCCGTACGCATCACCGCCCACGCGATCCGCTCGGTTCCCGCCGCCACGGTCGAGGCGGCCGAGTCGCTCGGTGCGACCCGGCGCCAGACGCTCGCCACGGTGCTGCTGCCGATGTCGAAGCGGACCGTCGTGCTCGGCGTGAACCAGACCATCATGGCCGCGCTGTCCATGGTCACCATCGCCGCCCTCATCGACGCGCCCGGGCTGGGCAAGACCGTCGTCAAGGCGCTGGAGACGCTCGACGTGGGCACGGCGTTCAACGCCGGCCTCGCCATCGTCGTACTGGCCATCGTGCTCGACCGCGTGACCACCGCGGCGAGCGAGCGAAGCGCGATGGTGGTCCCCCCGGCCGAAGGCCGGGGGAGGGTGGAGGACGCCAGGCGCCGCGGCAGGCGCGCGGCGCGGTGGCGCCGCCCCCTGGTCCTCACCGGCGGCGTGCTCACCGCCGTGTGCATCTGGCTCTCCCACACCTACGTATGGGCGGCGCAGTTCCCGGCCGGCTCCGGTGTCGGCGGGGCGATCGCCCGTACGGCGGACTCCGCCACCGCCTGGGCGCAGGGCAGCTTCTCCGGTGTGACGGGAGGCCTGCGCGACCTGGTCACCACCCAGCTGCTCAACCCCTTCGAGGCGCTGCTGACCGGATCCCCGTGGTGGCTCGTCGGCGCGGTCGTGGTGGCCCTCGGCGCGCTGCTCGGCGGCCCGCGGGCGGCGGCCACCGCGGCCGTGTGCGTGGCACTGATCGTCGGCACGGGCCTGTGGCGGGACAGTATGACGACGCTGGCCTCCAGCATGGTCGCCACGGTCATCGTCCTGGCCCTCGGCGTCGTGGTGGGCGTGTGGATGGGGCGCAGCGCCCTGGCCGACCGGCTGATCCGCCCCGTACTCGACGCGGGCCAGACGATGCCGGCGTTCGTCTACCTGGTGCCGTTCCTGGCCCTGTTCGGCGCGAGCCGGTTCACGGCGATCGTGGCGGCCGTCGTCTACGCGGCCCCCGTGACGGTGAAGATCATCGCGGACGGGGTGCGGGGCGTGCCGCAGGACACGGTGGAGGCTGCGGTGTCGGCCGGCTCCAGCACCTGGCAGATCATCACGAAGGTCCAGCTCCCGATGGCCCGCGGCGCCCTCGCGCTCGCCACGAACCAGGGGCTGATCTACGTCCTGTCGATGGTCGTCGTCGGCGGGTTGGTCGGGGCGGGCGCCCTCGGCTACGACGTCGTGGCGGGCTTCTCGCAGGGCCAGTTGTACGGCAAGGGGCTGGCGGCGGGCCTGGCCATCGTGCTGCTCGGGGTCATGTTCGACCGGATCACCCAGGCGGCGGCGCACCGGGCGGCAACAGCCCCCGGCGGGCGCTGAGGCGGAAGAAGGGGCAGGACACATGACAGGGAAGCTCAACACAGGGCCGGCGGCGCAGCGGCGCCCGGCCCGGAAGCGGGCGGCGCTGGCCGGTCTGTCGGCGCTGGCCCTCGCGCTCGCCGGATGCAGCGGCGCGAAGGTCGGCGAGGCGGGCGCCGGGCCCTCGGGCGGCGGCGGCAGCGCAGGGAAGTGCGGGTCCTTCAACCTCGCCGTCAACCCGTGGGTCGGGTACGAGGCCAATGCGGCGGTCATCGCGTACGTCGCGAAGAAGGACCTCGGCTGCGAGGTGACCAAGAAGGACCTCAAGGAAGAGGTCGCCTGGCAGGGGTTCGGCACCGGCGAGGTCGATGCGATCGTCGAGAACTGGGGCCACCCGGACCTGAAGAAGAAGTACATCGAGCAGCAGCAGACGGCCGTCGCCGCAGGGGAGACGGGCAACAAGGGGGTCATCGGGTGGTACGTCCCGCCGTGGCTGGCGGAGAAGTACCCGGACATCACCAAGTGGCAGAACCTCAACAAGTACGCGGACCAGCTCAAGACCTCGGAGTCCGGAGACAAGGGCCAACTGCTCGACGGGGACCCGTCGTTCGTCACCAACGACGGCGCCCTGGTGAAGAACCTGAACCTCGACTTCAAGGTGGTCTACTCGGGGAGCGAGGCCGCGCTGATCCAGGCGTTCCGCCAGGCCGAGGCCAAGAAGACGCCCGTCATCGGCTACTTCTACGAGCCGCAGTGGCTGTTCTCCGAGCTGAAGCTCGTCAAGGTGGAGCTGCCGGAGTACAAGGCGGGCTGCGACGACGACCCCGAGAAGGTGGCCTGCGACTACCCCGTCTACGCGCTGGACAAGATCGTCAGCAAGAAGTTCGCCGATTCGGGCAGCCCGGCCTACCAGCTCGTGAAGAACTTCAGCTGGTCGAACGAGGACCAGAACCTCGTGGCGAAGTACATCGCGCAGGACAAGATGTCGCCGGAGGACGCCGCCAAGAAGTGGGTGGATGCCAACCGGGCGAAGGTCGATGCCTGGCTCGGGAAGAAGAGCTGATCCGGCCCCCTGTTCCCGAGTGCCGCACCGTGCCCGGCGGGCTGTTCCGACAGCCCGCCGGGCACGGCCGTTTGCCCCTCTGCGCCGGCGAGTTGCCTCGCAATCGATCCTCTTGACACCGCCGGGGGCGACCGGCAGTGTGAGTTGCGCAACCTGCACCACGTTGCGCTGACGGCAACTCGATTTCGTTCGAATCGGAGGGGCGTAGATGGCGGGACCGCGCGTGGTCATCATCGGAGCGGGTGTCGTGGGTGCAGCGCTTGCGGACGAACTGTCCTCGCGCGGCTGGACCGATCTCACCGTGGTCGACCAGGGACCCCTCCCCGCCACCGGCGGCTCCTCTTCCCACGCCCCCGGCCTCGTGTTCCAGGCGAACCCGTCGAAGACCATGACCGAACTGGCCCGCTACACGGTCGAGAAGCTCTGCACCCTCGACGTCGACGGGCAGCCCTGCTTCCTCCAGGTCGGCGGGCTCGAACTGGCCACCACCCCGGAGCGCCTCATCGATCTGCGGCGCCGGCACGGCTGGCTCACCTCCTGGGGCGTCGAGGGCCGGCTTGTGGACCCGGACGCCTGCGTGGCGTTGCACCCCCTGGTGAACCGCGACCGCGTGCTCGGCGGACTGCTGGTCCCCACCGACGGCCTGGCCAAGGCGGTGCTCGCCGTGGAGGCGCAGCTCCGGGCCGCCCGCGCCCGGGGCGTACGCCTCCTGGAGCGCCACGAGGTCCTGGACATCCGCACCGAAGCCGACGACACCACCGGCGGCGACCGCGTCACCGCCGTGGTCACGGACCGCGGCGAGATCCCCGCCGACATCGTCGTGTGCTGCGCCGGCATCTGGGGCCCCAAGGTCGCCCGCATGGTCGGGATGAGCCTGCCGCTGACGCCCCTCGCCCACCAGCTGGCATGGACCGGCCCCGTCCCCGCACTCGCCGGACAGACCGAGGAGGCGGTCCGTCCCATCCTGCGCCACCAGGACGCCGACCTCTACTACCGCGACCGCCACGACCGGCTCGGCATCGGCTTCTACGGACACCGTCCGATGCCGGTCTCCGCCGACGACATCGCCCCACCGGACTCTGCCGAGCCGATGCCCTCCGTACTGCGGTTCACGGCCGACGACTTCGCCGACGCCTGGACCGAGACCCAGTCCCTGCTGCCGGCCACCCGGGACGCCAAGGTCGAGGAGGGCATCAACGGACTCTTCTCCTTCACCACCGACGGAATGCCCCTCCTCGGCCAATCACCCGACGTCAAGGGCTTCTGGGTCGCCGAGGCCGTCTGGGTCACCCACTCCGCCGGCGTCGGCCGCGCCATGGCCGAATGGCTCGTGGACGGCCACTGCTCCTCCTTCGACCTGCACGCATGCGACGTCAACCGCTTCGAACCGCACCAGCTCGCCCCCGCGTACGTCCTCGCCCGCGACTGTCAGAACTTCGTCGAGGTCTACGACATCCTCCACCCGCTCGAGCCCGCCGGTGCGCCCCGTCCGCTGCGCACCAGCCCGTTCCACGTCCGAGAACGCGAGCTCGGTGCCTTGTTCCTGGAGGCCTCCGGCTGGGAACGGCCCCAGTGGTACGCCGCCAACGAGCCCCTCCTGGACCGGTGGGACATCCCGGCCCCCAACGACTGGGCCGCACGGATGTGGTCGCCGATCGTCGGCGCAGAGGCCCTGGCCACCCGGGAGAGCGTCGCCCTGTACGACATGTCGGCCCTCAAACGGCTGGAGGTGTCCGGCCGCGGAGCCGCAGCCTTCCTCCAGCGCCTGACCACCTCCGACGTCGACAAGTCCGTCGGCTCGGTCACGTACACGCTGATGCTCGACGAGGACGGCGGCATCCGCAGCGACATCACGGTGGCCCGCCTCGCCCGCCACCGTTTCCAGATCGGGGCCAACGGCAACCTCGACCTGGACTGGCTCACCCGCCACCTGCCCGGCGACGGCTCCGTCGTCGTACGGGACATCACCGCGGGCACCTGCTGCATCGGCCTGTGGGGACCGAAGGCGCGCGAGGTGCTCCAGCCGCTCACCGACGCCGACTTCTCCAACGAGGGCCTGCGGTACTTCCGGGCCCGCAGCGCCCATATCGGGGCCGTTCCCGTCACCGCCCTGCGCCTCAGCTACGTCGGCGAGCTCGGCTGGGAGCTGTACACGAGCGCCGACATGGGGCTGAAGCTGTGGGACACGCTCTGGGGGGCCGCGCAGCCGTACGGTGGCATCGCGGCCGGCCGGGGCGCCTTCAACAGTCTGCGCCTGGAGAAGGGGTACCGGTCCTTCGGCACCGACATGGGTCACGAACACGACCCGTACGAGGCCGGCCTGGGCTTCGCAGTCAAGACGGGCAAGGGCGATTTCATCGGCCGGGCCGCACTGGAACGGCGCGCCGCCGACGTCCGGCGCCGCCTCACCTGCCTGACCGTCGACGACCCGAGCGCCGTCGTCATGGGCAAGGAGCCCGTGTACGACGGGGACCGGCCGGTCGGCTACGTCACCAGCGCCGCGTACGGCCACACCATCGGCAAGGGCATCGCCTACGCCTGGCTGCCCGCGGAGCTCGCCACGCCGGGTCGCGCCCTGGACATCGGCTACTTCGACCTGCGCATCGCGGCCGCCGTCGCCGAGGAGCCGCTGTTCGACCCGGGGATGCGACGCCTGCGCGGCCTGTCGGGGGACGCCCGATGAGCCCCCGGACCCCGGGCGCCGGCCTGCCCGAACATCCCTCCTGGCTGTGGCGCACACCCGAGCCCAAGCGCAGTTACGACGTGGTCATCGTGGGCGGCGGCGGACACGGCCTGGCAACCGCCCACTACCTGGCGAAGAACCACGGCATCACCGACGTCGCCGTCCTCGAACGGGGCTGGCTCGCCGGCGGAAACATGGCCCGCAACACCACCATCATCCGCTCCAACTACCTCTGGGACGAGAGCGCCGGGATCTACGAGCACGCCCTCAAACTGTGGGAGGGGCTGGAGGAGGACCTCGACTACCCGATCCTGTTCTCCCAGCGCGGCGTGCTGAACCTGGCCCACACCCTTCAGGACGTACGGGACGGCGTGCGCCGCGTCGAGGCCAACCGGCTGAACGGCGTGGACGCCGAATGGCTCGACCCGGCGCAGGTGAAGGAAGTCTGCCCGATCGTCGACACCTCCCCGGACGTGCGGTATCCCGTCATGGGCGCCACCTACCAGCCGCGCGCGGGCATCGCCAAGCACGACCACGTCGCCTGGGGCCTCGCCCGCGCGGCCGACGCCGCCGGCATCGACCTCGTCCAGAACTGCGAGGTCACCGGCATCGACGTCGAGGACGGCCGGGTCACCGGGGTACAGACCTCGCTCGGGCCGATCGCAGCCGGCCGGGTCGCCCTCTGCGCGGCCGGGCACTCCTCCGTACTGGCCGCGATGGCCGGCTTCGAGGTGCCCCTGCAGAGCCACCCGCTGCAAGCGCTGGTCTCCGAGCTGCTGGAGCCCGTGCACCCCACCGTCGTGATGTCCAACGCCGTGCACGTGTACGTCAGCCAGGCCCACAAGGGCGAGCTGGTCATGGGCGCCGGCATCGACGCGTACAACGCGTACACGCAGCGCGGTGCGTTCCACATCATCGAACGCCAGATGGCGGCCGCCCTCGAACTCTTCCCGGTCTTCGCCCGCGCGCACGTCCTGCGCACCTGGGGCGGCATCGTCGACGTCAGCCCCGACGCGTCCCCGATCACCGGACTCACCCCCGTGGAGCACCTCTACGTCAACTGCGGCTGGGGCACCGGCGGTTTCAAGGCCACACCCGGAGTCGGCTGGGCCTTCGCGCACACCATCGCCCACGACGCCCCCCACCCGCTCAACGCCCCCTTCACGCTCGAACGCTTCACCACCGGCGCGCTCGTCGACGAGCACGGCGCGGCCGCGGTGGCCCACTGAGGAGCCGAGACGATGCTGCTCATTCCCTGTCCCTGGTGCGGGCCCCGCGACGAGGCCGAGTTCCACTACGGCGGCCAGGCACACGTGCCCTACCCCGCGGACCCCGCGGCCCTGAGCGACGAGGCGTGGGCCCGCTACCTCTTCTTCCGCGACAACCCCAAGGGCCCCTTCGCCGAGCGGTGGAGCCACGCGGACGGCTGCCGCCGCTGGTTCAACGTCGTCCGGGACACGGCGACCAACGAGATCCGCTCCGTCTACCGGACCGGCGAGCCGAGGCCGGTGAGCTCATGACCGCGCACCCCTTCCGGCTGCCCGACCGCGGCCGCATCCGGCGGGACCAGCCGCTCCGCTTCCGCTTCGACGGCGTCGCGTACGAGGGCTACCGGGGCGACACCCTCGCTTCGGCGCTGCTCGCCCATGGCGTTCACCAGGCCGCCAGCAGCGTCAAGCTCGGCCGTCCGCGCGGGATCTTCACCGCGGGAGCCGAGGAGCCGAACGCCGTCGTACAGATCGAGGAACCCTTCCCCGAGCCGATGCTGCCCGCCACGGCCGTCGAGCTGTACGACGGGCTCGTCGCGAGCAGCCTCCCCGGGCAGGGCCGGCTCGCCACCGCACCCGACCCGGCCCGCTACGACGCGGTCCACGCCCACTGCGACCTGCTCGTCGTCGGCGCCGGCCCGGCCGGCCTGGCAGCGGCGACGGCGGCAGCCCGCAGCGGGGCCCGCGTGATCCTCGCCGACGACCGGCCCGAGCCGGGCGGCAGCCTGCTCGGCACGGGCGAGCTGCCCGAGTGGGCCGCCGCGGCGGGCGCGGAGCTCGACGCGGCGCCCGAGGTCCGCGTACTGCTCCGCACGGCCGTCTTCGGCCACTACGACGACAACCACGTGCTCGCCGTGGAGCGCCGCACCCACCACCTCGGTGCGCAGGCCCCCGCGCACGTCTCCCGCGAGCGGGTGTGGCGGATCCGGGCGCGCCGGGTCGTGCTCGCGACCGGCGCGCACGAACGCTCGCTCGCCTTCGCCGACAACGACCGCCCCGGCGTGATGCTGGCCGCGGCCGCCCGTACGTACCTGCACCGGTTCGGTGTCGTACCGGGCCGCCGCGCGGTCGTGTTCACCACGAACGACAGCGCGTACGCGGCCGTACTCGATCTGGCCGCGGCGGGTGTCGCGATCGCCGCGGTCGTCGACGCCCGGCCCCGGCCGGGGGAGTGGGCGGGCCGTGCCGCCGAGGCCGGCATCGAGGTGCTCACCGGGCATGTGGTGACGGGCACCGCGGGCGCACCCCGGGTCTCCTCGGTGACCGTGACCGTGACCGAGGCCGTGCCCGGTTCCGGGGAAGGCTCCGCCGCCCGCGAGATCCCCGCCGACCTCCTGCTCGTCTCCGGCGGCTGGAACCCGGTCGTCCACCTGTTCAGCCAGGCCGGCGGGCGCCTGCGGTACGACTCGGTACTCGGGACCTTCGTCCCCGACGCCGGCCGCCAAGCCGTGGAGGCCGCGGGCGCGGCACGCGGCACGTTCGACCTCTCCCGCTGCCTGACCGAGGGCCGGGCCGCGGGAACCCGAGCCCTCGAAGCCGAGGGCTTCACCGCCCACGACGCGCTCCCGCTCCCGCCCGTCGCCGAACAGCCCCGGACCCCCGCCCGGCACCTGTGGGTGGTCCCCGGGGCGGACACCGCCCGCAGCTTCGTCGACCTCCAGCGCGATGTCACCGTCGACGACCTCGCCCGCGCGACGGGCGCCGGCCTCCGGTCGGCGGAACACCTCAAGCGCTACACCACGGCGGGCACCGCGAACGACCAGGGCAAGACCTCCGGCGTCCTCGCGAGCGGAGTCGTCGCACACCTGCTGGGCGTCGACGTCGGCGAGCTGGGCACGACGACCTTCCGCGCCCCGTACGCCCCGGTCTCCTTCGCCGCGCTCGCCGGCCGCGACCGAGGCCTGCTGCACGACCCCGTACGCGTGACCGCCCTGCACGACCGGCACGTCACGCACGGCGCCGAGTTCGAGAACGTCGGCCAGTGGGAACGGCCCTGGTACTACCCGCAGGCAGGCGAGGACAAGGCGGCGGCGGTGCTGCGCGAATGCCGCGCCGCCCGCGAGGGCGTCGCCCTCATGGATGCCTCCACCCTCGGCAAGATCGACGTGCAGGGGCCGGACGCCGGTGTCTTCCTGGACCGGCTCTACACCAACATGATGAGCACCCTGAAGGTTGGCATGATCCGCTACGGCGTCATGTGCCGCCCGGACGGGATGGTCTTCGACGACGGCACCGCCATCCGCCTCGCCGGCGACCGCTACCTCGTCACCACCACGACCGGCAACGCCGCGGCCGTACTGGACTGGATGGAGGAATGGCTCCAGACGGAGTGGCCCGAACTGCGCGTGCACTGCACCTCGGTCACCGAACAGTGGGCCACCGTGGCCCTCGTCGGGCCGCGCTCCCGGGACGTCCTGCGCGGGCTCGCCCCCCGACTCGCCGTGGACGCGGCCGACTTCCCGTTCATGGCCTGGCGGGACACGGCCGTCGCCGGGATCCCGGCCCGCGTGTGCCGGATCAGCTTCTCCGGCGAGCTGGCGTACGAGATCAACGTACTGCCGTGGGAAGCCCCCGAGCTGTGGGAGGCGCTGTACGAGGCGGGCCGCCCCCTCGGCATCACCCCGTACGGCACCGAGACGATGCACGTCCTGCGCGCCGAGAAGGGCTACCCCATCGTCGGCCAGGACACCGACGGCACCGTGACCCCTCAGGACCTCGGCATGAGCTGGGTCGTGTCCCGCAAGAAGCCCGACTTCATCGGCAAGCGCTCGTACACCCGGCCCGACACCGCCCGGCCCGACCGCAAGCACCTCGTCGGACTGCTGCCGGACGACCCCGCCGTCCTGCTGCCCGAAGGCACCCAACTGGTCGCTGCCGCCCCGCTGCCCGAACCTCCGGTGCCGATGCTCGGACACGTTACCTCCAGCTACCGCAGCGCGGCGCTCGGCCGCACGTTCGCGCTCGCCCTGGTCAAGGGCGGCCGGGAGCGCATCGGCGACCGGCTGTACGCACCGGTGGGCGGCGGCCTGGTCCCGGTCACCGTCACCGGTCCCGTCCTCTACGACCCCGAGGGGGCAGGCCGCGATGGCTGACACCGCCGCCCGCCGCGCCGGGCGGAGCCCGCTCGCGCCGTACGCCGAACGCTTCGCCGCCGCCACCCGCGCCTCGGGCGGAGCCCTGCGGCTGGCGGAACTGCCCTTCCTCGCCCAGGTCGACGTACGGCTCGACCCCAAGGGCCCGGCTGCGGACGCCGTCGGACTCGCGCTCGGCTTCCCGCTGCCGCTGGAACCCAACACGGTCGCGCGCGGGGGCGAGTTCGCGGCGCTGTGGCTGGGCCAGGACGAATGGCTCGTCATCGGACCGGCCGGAACCCGGACGCACCTCGAAGCCCGGCTGCGCGAGGCCGTCGGCGACCGGCACGCGGCAGTCGTCGACGTCTCGGCACAGCGCACCACCCTGCTGGTCGGCGGGGCCCGGGCCGCCGAACTCCTCGCGCACGGCTGCTCCCTCGACCTGCACCCCCGCGCCTTCGGTGCCGGCCGCTGCGCCCAGACCACGCTGGCCCGGGCCCAGGTGGTGCTGGTCCCGCACGACGAGCACCGGCCCGGATTCCGGGTCCTGGTGCGCTCCTCGTTCGCCGGCTACCTCGCCGAATGGCTTCTCGACGCGGCATCGGAGTACATCTGGAATTCGCCCGACTCGACCCCGGCCTGAACGCTGCCCGGCTAGCGTGGCACCGGTCGTGCGACCAGGGAACGCGATGGTGCCCGGAGAACCCGGAACCAGCGGTACAGGCCGAGGAGATGATGTGCGCAGCTTGCTGTCGGCGTCGACGAACGAGCATGCAGAAACCTTCCGCCGTCAGCGGTGGGCCAGAGTCCGCCGGGCCGCGGCCACCGCCGGCCTCGGTGCCGCGGCCCTCGTGATGACCCTTCCGGCCGTCGCCGTCGCCGACGTGATGCCGCCCCTGCCGCAGAACGCGGACGGCCTCGAGCAGACCTTCTCGCCCGCCTTCGACTACGACGGGGACGGCTGCTACGCCACCGCCGCCATCAGCAGCAGCGGCGCCCTCAATCCCGGCCTCAAGCTCGGGGGAGCGGTGAACGGCCACTGCCGGGACTACACGCAACTGCAGAACTCCAACACGTACTCCCGCGAGAAGTGCAACAACGGCTGGTGCGCCGTCATGTACGCCGGCTACTTCGAGAAGGACCAGGCCACCCTCGGCCCGGCGGCCATCGGGCACCGCCACGACTTCGAGCACGTCGTGGTCTGGATCAAGGACAACGAAGTCCGGTACGTGTCGACTTCGCAGCACAGCGGCTGGAAGTGGTACCCCCGCTCACAGGTCCGTTTCGACGGGACGCACGCCAAGGTCGTCTACCACAAGGACGGCGCCTCGACCCACTTCTACCGCCTCGCCAACGGCAACGACGAGCCCGCGGAGAACCACACCGGCAACTGGTTCTACCCGCGCCTCGTCGGCTGGAAGGGCTACCCGGCCGGGTTCCGCGACAAGCTGATGACCGCCGACTTCGGCTCCGCCACGATCAAGATCTCCGACGGCCGCTTCAACGACGCCCTGAACGCTGCCAAGCCCCCCATCCCGTTCGACCCCTACGCGTAACGCGCGCGGTGCCGGCGTACCGCGTCGCGGTTGGCGCAGCGCTGGGTGCAGTAGCGCCGGCGTCCGGTACGGGAAGTGTCGGCGAAGACCGTGGCGCACTCGGTCACGGCGCACCGCCGCAGCCGGTGCATGCCCCGCCCGGCCAGGTGCAGCGCCGTCCCGACGGAGATCAGCGAGAACAGCAGGGAGCCGAGCGGCTGCCGGTCGGGGCGGTAGTGCAGGTGCCAGCCGTCGCCGGCGTGGTCGGTCAGCCGCGGATGGGCGGTCGCCGCCTCCAGCATCCGGTTGACCAGCTCGGCGCGCTCCGGCTCGTCGTCGGCGTCGACCACCTTCTCCCACACATCCAGCGCTGCCCCGGCCCGGTCCAGATCCTGCGGCGTGGCCGGTCCCTCCAGGGCCAGGCCGGCTGCGCGGCAGCGCTCCGAGAGTTCCTCGGGGCTCGCCGGACGCCGGTTGGCCAGGTCCGCAGCGAGGTTGACGGCGTCCTCGCCGTAAGGGTTGAGGTGCACCAGACCATTACACCAGTCTGGTCGGCATGAGAGACCACACCGGAGTACGGCCGGCGACGGACGGCGATGTCGCGGAACTCGTCCGCCTGCGGGCGCTGTTGTTCGAGGACCTCGGCGGCGACTTCTTCAACCCCTCGTCCATGGATGACGATTGGCGCGTCGCGCTGGCCGTGGTGCTGAAGGAGCAGCTGACGGCGGAATCCGTACGGATCCTCGTCGTGGACGGCGACCACGGCCTCGCCGCATGCGGCATCGGCACCGTCGAGCAGCGGCTGCCCGGCCCGCACCTGCGCAACGGCCGGATCGGACACGTGATCGGCGTGGTCACCGACCCGGCCCACCGGCGGCGCGGACACAGCCGGGCGATCATGCGGGCCCTGCTCGACTGGTTCCGGGAACGCGAGGCCGCCCGCGTGGACCTGTACGCCTCCACCGAGGGCGAGCCGCTCTACCGCGCGCTCGGCTTCGACGACCACCCCGACCCCGCCCTGTGCCGACGCCCGTGACGGCGGTACCGCCGGACGCGGGTGCGGGCTCGCCCGGGGCAGGCGGGTGCCGACGTGGGGGAGGGCGGGGAGGGAACATGGTCGGGTGCGAAACCTTCCAGGGCGTGACCAGGGTGCCGAGGGTGGCGAGGGGGCCGAGCGGGCCGCGCGGCCCGAGGGTGCCGACCAGCGGCTGCTGGGGGAGGCGCTGCTCGATGCCTGCAGTGACGCGGGGGCGTCCATCGGCATGCTCTACCTGCCCGACCCCACCCGGCGCGTCCTGCACCTGGCGATGGCCGCCGGGGTGTCCCGCGAGTTCGCGCTGCCCTGGTCCCGCGTCGGGCTGGACGATCCCATCCCCGTGGCCGACGCCGTCCGCGACAGCCGGCTCGTCTGGCTCGGCGGCCAGGAGGAGACGGCCCGCCGCTACCCGCGCCTCGGCCTGGTCCTGCCGTACGACTTCGCGCTCGCCGCCGCCCCGCTCCCTGCCCAGGCCGCCGACCGGGAGGGGTCCCCGGGGGCCGGTCTCGTACTCCTGTGGCCCGGCTCCCACGGGCCCCTCCTGACCGACGGGGAACGCGGGTCCGTGGAGTCGTCCTGCCACCGTCTCGCCCACGTCCTGGGACAGGCCGCCGCCGGCGGCCGCCCGATCCACCCCCCGGCACACCCCGTCATACTGCGACCGCTTCCCCCTCCCACACCCGGGCCGGTCGAGGCGGCCGCCGCCCTGGCCTTCGTCCGCAGGCTGCCCGGCGGCAACTGCGCACTCGACCTGAACGGAACCATCACCTTCATCACCCCCGAGGCCGCCGAGCTGCTCGGCGCACCCGTCTCCCAGCTGCGCGGAGCCCTGCCCTGGGAGGCCCTTCCCTGGATGGACAACCCCACCATCGAGGACCACTACCGGGCCACCGTGATCAGCCGGATGCCTCGCAGCTTCACCGCCGCGCCCCCGATCGGCCGGTACCTGCGGTTCGACCTCTACCCCGACGACACCGGGATCAGCGTCCGCATCAGGCCGGTCGCCGACCAGCCCGCCCCGCCGCCCGCCACCCCGACGGCCGATTCAGCGGAGCCGTCCCCCAGCCGGGCCACCGCCCTCTACCAGCTCATGCACCTGGCAGCCAGCCTCACCGAGGCCGCCCACGCCCAGGACGTGGTCGACCAGGCCGCCGACCAGCTCGTCCCCGCGCTCGGAGCCCAGGCCATGGCCCTCCTGGTGGCGGAGGAACAGCGCCTGCGCATGGTCGGACACCGCGGCTACCCGGCCGAGCTCATGGCCCGCTACGACGGCATGCCCCTCAGCCTCGACACCGCCATCACCCACGGCCTGCGTACGGGCAATCCGCTGTTCTTCGGCGACGAGAGCGAGCTCCTGGCCGCCTTCCCGGCCATCGTGGTCGCGGACGGCATGGCCGCCTGGGCCTTCCTGCCGCTGATCGCGTCCAAGCGCCCCATCGGCACCCTCGTCCTCGCCTACGCCCGCCCCCGCTCCTTCGCCCCCGGCGAACGGGCCGTCCTCACCTCCATCGCCGGGCTCATCGCCCAGGCCCTGGACCGCGCCCGTATCTACGACTCCACCCACCAGCTCGCCCACAGCCTGCAGACCGGCCTGCTGCCCCACGCCCTGCCCCGTATCCCGCACCTCGAAGTCGCCGCCCGCTATCTGCCCGCGGCGCACGGCCTCGACATCGGCGGTGACTTCTACGACCTCATCCGCATCGACGACACCACGGTCGCGGCCGCCATCGGAGACGTCCAGGGCCACAACGTGAACGCCGCCGCGCTCATGGGCCAGGTCCGCGCGGCCGTCCACGCCACCGCCGGCGCACCGCCCGAAGAGGTCCTCGCCCGCACCAACCGGCTGCTGACCGACCTCGAACCGGGGCTGTTCACGAGCTGCCTGTACGCCCACATCGACCTGGCGGCCCGGACCGCCCACCTGGCCACCGCCGGCCACCCGCCACCCCTGCTGCGCCACGCCGACAGCCCGACGAAGGTGCTCCATCTGCCGCCGGGCCTGCTCCTGGGCATCGACCCCGACGCCGCGTACACGGCCGTCGAGATCCCCTTCACCCCGGCCACCCTCCTCACCCTCTACACTGACGGCCTGGTCGAGGTCCCCGGCGAGGACCTCGAGGAAGCCATCGACGCGGTTGCCGCGCGCATCACGGGAACCCCCGGAGACCACCCCCTGGACGATCTGGCGGACGACCTCATCGAGCACGCCCGGAGCGGCGCCCCGCGCACCGACGACACCGCTCTCCTCCTCCTGCGCTCCCAGACCCGGTCCGAGGCTCAGGGGAACGGTACGTAGGTCTTGCCGTTCAGGTAGAGGTAGCCGTCCTGCCCGGTGTACCACTCGTACGTCATCCGCGTATATGCCCATGGCCTCAACGTAACGCGGGGCGCGGAACGTGACGGAGCCCGGGAGCATATCCAGCTCCCGGGCTCCAGCTTGCCACCCATTTGCGCACACCGGCGGCGTTTAAGAGTCGCGGATCATTCTGAGACCGACGTGTTCTGCCTTTGAACTACCGCGCCACGAGAGAGGCGCAGAGGGGACTTGAACCCCCATCCGTCGATGATCGTCCGCGCTCGGTCGATCCGGCGTTCGGCGGCGAATGCTGAGACTGGAGCGAGAATCTGAGTTTCACGGGGCCGCCTCTGCCGGCTTGGGCCACCCCGGCACGTGTGCCGGGGGAGGGATTCGAACCCCCAACTGACACCCCTTGGTCAGCTTCAACATCAGTTTCAGCTTTGCGCTTTGCGCGCACCCCCCCGCTCGCACAGGGGGCGATCTTGAGGCTACCGGAACAGGTAGCCGAACACTGCATCCCCGACGCGCTGGTCGGTGACCTCGGTGCCGTTGGCCTCCTCGCGGGCGAACTTGACGGCCTGCTGGAGCCTTTCGACCCGGTCGAGGAGCTCGTTGACCCGGCGGGCCGGCAGCGCGCCGGAGAACTTCACCGTCGTCCAGTAACCGACCGGGACGTCCTCGTAGTACACCTCGACCTGGGCCGGGTGCTTCTCCGTGGCCTCGGCCTTCACGTGGTTGCGCGGCACCTTCCTGGTGCGGATCGTGCGGACCGGGTCGGTCTTCCACGCATCCGTCGAGGGGTCGAGGTTCCACGCCTCCGAGGCGTCCAGGACGGGGAGCTTGCGTACGAACGTGTGCAGGTCGGTGAGCTGCTTCTCGAGGAACAGCAGGTACGGGACGGGTACTTGGGGCAGCAGGACCGTTCCGTCGACAACGACGTCCGCGGCCGCCGTGCGGTTCGCCCAGTCCTTCGTCGCCGTCACGTCGAAGAGCCGCGTCAGCGTTCCCGCCGTCGCGCGCAGCACGTCCTCCGCCTTGACCTGCACCCGCGTGGACTCGGGCGGCAGCTGCTCGCCCTCCTCGTCCTTGGGCTGGTACGTCCGCGAGATGCCGGCCAGCAACGCCGGCTTCTGGACGTCCTGATGGGCTTGGGTCAGCTCCTGGAGAGACTTGGACTTGACGCCCTTCTCCACTGCGATGATCTGATTCAACTTCGGCACACGAGGAAGCTAACAGCACAACAGTCCACCGCACACCCGAGTTTTCGCGCGGGCCTCCCCACCAACGCCCACGGCCCGTTCCGCCGCCCGTGGTGGGCGGTGGAACGGGCCGTGAGTACGCGGAGAGCGCGACTCGCGTGCGACGGGATCAGACCGCCGGGGCCGGGTACGTCGGGTACTCGACGCCCGAGACGTGCTGGACGACGCGGATGACCTGGCACGAGTAGCCGAACTCGTTGTCGTACCAGAGGTAGAGGATCGCGTTGTCGCCGTCGACCTTGGTGGCGCCTGCGTCGATGATCGAGGCGTGGCGCGAGCCGACGAAGTCCATGGAGACCGCGTCGGGGGCCGTGGTGAAGTCGATCTGGCGCTTGAGCGGCGAGTGCAGCGAGACGTCGCGGAGGTAGTCCAGGACTTCCTCGCGGGTGGTCTCGCGGCCCAGGCGCAGGCTCAGGATGGCGATCGAGACGTCCGGGACGGGGACGCGGATCGAGCTGCCGGTGATCGGCGCCTTGAGGTCGGGCAGCGCCTTGGCGACGGCGGACGCGGCACCGGTCTCGGTGATGACCATGTTGAGCGGCGCGGAACGGCCGCGGCGGTCGGCCTTGTGGTAGTTGTCCAGCAGGTTCTGGTCGTTCGTGAACGAGTGGACGGTCTCCACGTGGCCGCGCAGCACGCCGTACTCGTCGTCCATGGCCTTCAGCGGCGGGACGATCGCGTTGGTGGTGCAGGAGGCGCAGGACAGGATCTGCTCGTCCGGCTTGATCGTGTCGTGGTTGACACCGTGGACGATGTTCGGGACGTCGCCCTTGCCCGGGGCGGTCAGGACGACCTTGTCGATGCCCGGGCGCAGGTGCTTGGACAGACCCTCACGGTCACGCCACTTGCCCGTGTTGTCGATGAGGATGGCGTCCTTGATGCCGTACGCGGTGTAGTCGACCTCGGACGGGTCGTTCGCGTAGATCACCTTGATCGCGTTGCCGTTGGCGATGATCGTGCTCGTCGCCTCGTCCACGGTGATGGTGCCCTGGAACTGGCCGTGGATCGAGTCGCGGCGCAGCAGCGAGGCGCGCTTGACGATGTCCTGGTCGCCGCCCTGGCGGACGACGATGGCACGCAGGCGCAGCCCGTTGCCGGAGCCGGCCTTCTCGATGAGCAGGCGGGCGACGAGGCGGCCGATGCGGCCGAAGCCGTACAGGACGACGTCGCGGCCGTCGCCGCGCTCGATCTTGTTCGCACCGGTGGCACCGGCGACGGCCTCGGCGGTGAACTCGGCCACCGAGAGGCCGCGGTCGTCGTTCTTGTACTCCGCGGCGAGCATGCCGATGTCGATCTGGGACGGGCCGAGATCGAGGGTGGTGAGCACCTGCAGGAACGGCAGCGTCTCGGTGACCGAGAGCTCCTCACCGTCGATCTGCCGGGCGAATCGGTGGGTCTTCAGGATGCTGACCACCGACTTGTTCACCAAGGAGCGGCTGTGGAGCAGGATCGTTACGTCCTGTTCCCGGTGCAGCTTCCCGATGATCGGGATCATCGACTCCGCGATCTCCTCGCGGTTTTTCCAGTTGGTGAACGAGTCGTCATTGACAGTCACAGGTTTATCTTTCGAGCTAGGCGGCGCTCACATGCTAACCCCACGCCCCTTTGACCACTCAAGGGGTACTGCCTGAGGGGTGTTATGTGGCGGTATGTCTTACTTACTCCTCGGATGATCCTCTGAATGGCTCACGCGCTCGCGAAGCGCGAGAGGGAGGAGCGAGGGGGTATCGGCGAGGGGGCGGCATCCCGTCGCGGAGGCCGACGGGCCGGTCCGGGGGGCGCAGGGGTGAAGACGTACCCATCATGACAGGTCAGAGGGTGTTTTCGTAGGACCAAGGGCACAGTCGATTGCCCTTGTTTGGGCACCTGTGCGGCTTTGAGAATCACCGTCATGAATCACTCGGCGAACATCAATCACGACGCAGTCCTCCGAGCCCGGGTGGCCCTTCTGGGATCGGCGAAGCCGTCGGTCCGTGAGCGGGTCGCGGCCTACCGCGTCCTGGTCCAGGTGAGCCCCCTGGCCTATCTGCCCCTGCTGTCCGCCGCACTGTGGAAGTACAGCCGTTACGAGTTCGCGCACCGGCCGGACATCGCCCTGGCCCTGCGCGCCGAGTCCGTCGCCGCCGCGCGGCGCATGTACGCGATGGAGCCCGGACGGGCCGATCTCCTCGTCACCGCACTGACCCACTACCGGGAGCAGCTGATCCTCATGGACCGGCAGGAAGAAGTCCGCGGGGTGGAGGAAGAGATCGCCCGCATGGTGTCCGACGGGCGTTAGCCGACCGTCGCGGGTACCCGACCGGCGGCGTGGCCGGTCCGGGTACCCGCGCTCGGAGCCGCCGTCCGGGCGGCGCGGCGGGGTCAGCCGGCGATCGGGTACATGGACCCCCGGCGGCCCTCCGCCGAGGTCAGCCACTCCAGCTTCTCCGCCGTGTCGGTGGACGGCAGCGGGGTGTGCAGCACGATCGACAGGTCGGGCCGGGCCGGTACGCGCAACTGGGTCGATTCGACGAACAGCGTCCCCACGACCGGGTGCTCGATCTCCTTCTGCATCTGGCCGCCGGGCCGGATGTCCCGCTGGTCCCACAGCTCGGAGAACTCCGGGCTGACCTCCCGCGCCTCCTCGATGACCGCCCGGAACCCTTCGTCCTCCGGCCACTCCGAGCACGCCGCCCGGTACTGGGCGACCACGTTGCAGGCGATCTCCTCCCAGTGCCTCGAACGGGCCTTGTAGATGGGGTCGGTGAAGAACGCGATCAGACAGTTCTGCACGATCTCCGGGCGCATCCCGAGCACCAGCGCCGCCGCGTCGTTGTAGAGCACCGTGTTCCAGTACACGTCCATGATGTGCGCGGGGAACGGCATCCACGCGTCGATCAGCCGCTTCAGCCCCTGGCACATGTCCCGGTCGGCCGGCGCCACCTCGAGGGCCGGCGGGTTGAGCCCCGCCAGTACGTACAGGTGCCGGCGCTCGGCGCTGGTCATCTTGAGGACCCGGCCGACCGAGTCGAGGACCTGCGGCGACACCGTGATGTCGCGGCCCTGCTCCAACCACTGGTACCAGGACACCCCGACCCCGGCGAGCACGGCGACCTCCTCCCGGCGCAGGCCCGGGGTGCGGCGGCGGGCCCCGCCGTCCGGCAGACCCGCCTGCGTGGGGGTGATCCTCGCCCGTCTGCTCATCAGGAACTCGCGCAGTTCGGAACGGCGGTGCTTGTCGATCGGTGTAGCCACTAACTCCCCCTGTCAGTTGCCTGGTGGTGCCACCAACAGGATAAGTTCCCACTCTCCACGGGCATTCCCGGGCCGCGAGGGTAGTGGCCATGGCGATCGACACTCATACGACGACGGCACCCACAACCACCACCACCGGCCCCGGGGCAGCAGCCCCCGCCCCCGGGAACGAACGGCTCACGGGCCGGGCCAAGCTGGTCCTCTTCGTGCTCTGCGCCGCCCAGTTCATGGTGGCCCTCGACTTCTCCGTACTGAACGTGGCCCTGCCCGCCCTCGGCAAGGACCTGGGCCTGAGCCGGTCGGCCCTCCAGTGGGCGGTCACCGCCTTCGCGCTGCCCTCCGGCGGTTTCCTCCTCCTCTTCGGCCGGATCGCCGACCTCTACGGACGCAAGAAGCTGTTCCTGATCGGCCTCACGCTCTTCGGTACGGCCTCGCTGCTGGCCACCCTGGCCTGGGACCCGGCGTCGTTCCTGGCCGGGCGCGCCCTGCAGGGCCTCGGCGCGGCGGTCATCGTGCCGACCGGCATGTCCCTGCTGACCACCACGTTCCCCGAGGGCCCGCTGCGCGACAAGGCGGTCGGCATCTCCGGCACCCTGCTGTCCCTCGGCTTCACCATCGGCATGGTCCTCGGCGGCGTCATGACCGACACCCTCGGCTGGCGCTCCACGATGGCGCTGCTCGCGGTCACCGCGGTGATCGTGCTCGCGCTCGCCCCCGGTCTGCTGCCCGAGTCGCGGACCCCCGACCGGCCGCGCCTGGACGTACCGGGCGCCATCACCGTCACCGGCGGCCTGCTCGCGCTGATCTACTCCCTGTCCACGGCGGCCCAGCGCGGCTTCGGCGGCGCGGACGTCCGGGGCACGCTGCTCGCAGGCCTGGCCCTGCTCGTCGCCTTCGCCGTGGTGGAGTCGAAGGCCCCGGCCCCGCTGGTCTCGCTGCCGATGCTGAAGCGGCGCACGATCGCCTGGGGGAACGCCGGCGGCCTGGTGACCTTCTCGATGATGTCGACGGTCGTCTTCGTCCTGACCCTGTACTTCCAGGAGACGCTCGAGCTGTCGTCCTTCCAGACCGGTCTGATCTTCGGCGTCCAGGGCGTCGCATCGGCCCTCGCCGGCTCGTACGCCCCGAAGGTCATCGGCCGCTTCGGCGCCCGGCGCACGCTGGTCGGCTCGCTGCTCGGCCAGGGGCTCCTGACCGCGGCCCTGCTCGCCGTGGGCGCCGAGTCGGGCGCGCTGGTGGCGACCGTCGCCGTCTCGGTGGCCAGCATGTTCCACCTCGGCGCGATCATCTCGTACGGGCTGACCGTGACGAGCGGCGTGCCCGACGAGGAGCAGGGCCTGGCGACCGGCCTGGTCACCACGACGCAGCAGGTCGGCCTCACCATCGGGATCCCGCTGCTCGGTGTCCTGGCCACCACGCAGGCCTCGCTCTTCGACGGGGTGCGCACGGTCCTGGCGATCGACGCGGCGATCGTGCTCGCGGCGGCGGTACTGGTGGGCCTCGGCCTGGGAGGCGGCCGTACGAAGAAGGCGTGACCGGTGGCGGGGACCTCGTGCGCGGCGATCCCGCCGGTCCGGCCGGTGGCGCCGGATGATCGGGCAGGACGTCCGGTTCGGACACGGGGGCGGGCACGCACACGAGGAAACGGGAGAGCCGATGCGACAGGGGATTCCGCTCCTGACCGCCGCCCTGGTCGCCACGGCGCTGGCCGTGGCGCCCGGCTGCGGCAGCCCGTCGGTCCTTCGCGGCGCCCCGGCCGCCTCCCCTTCGGGGCCAGGCCCGGCCCCTCAGGACTTCTCCGGCCGGGTCGACGTGGGCGGCGGCCGAACGCTCCATCTGAGCTGCAAGGGGACCGGCAGCCCCACGGTCGTCCTGGAGTCCGGGCTGCACGATGCGTCCGACACGTGGAACTTCACCGAGCCCCGGCCGCCCGTCCCGAAGTCACCCGCAGTGTTCCCGGGTGTCGCTGCCTTCGCCCGGGTGTGTGAGTACGACCGCCCCGGAACCATCCGCTACGCGAACCCTCCGGCACTCACCACCCGCAGCACACCGGTGACCGGGACCCGCTCCCTCGCCGCCATGGCCGGGGACCTCGACAGGGTGCTGACGGCGGCTCACGTGCCGGGTCCCTACCTGCTCGTCGGCCACTCCTTCGGCGCAATGATCACCCGGCTGTACGCCCAGCAGCATCCGGAGAAGACCGCCGGCCTCGTCTTCGTCGACGCGTTCGGCACGAACATGCAGCCGTTCTTCGCCGCGCAGTGGCCCGCGTACCTGAAGCTGCTCAACAACCCCGGTACGCCCTTCGACGCGGATCCGCGGTTCGAGAAGGTCGACATCGACGGCGCGGCCGAAGCGGTGAAGGCGGCGAAGCCCCTGCCGAGGGTCCCGATGGCCGTGCTCAGCAAGACGGAGCCGTTCGCGGCCCCCGCCGGGAGCCCGAAGGCCGTCCTGGCACCGCTCGAGCGCGCCTGGCCCGAGGTCCAGCAGGCCCTGGTCGAGCTGGGGAACCAGACCCCGCACCTCCTGGCCACCGGAAGCGACCACTACGTACAGGTGCACGACCCCGATCTGACGATCAGCGCCATCCGCCTCGTTGCGGGCCGGGCCCTCGCCGGACGGTGACCGCCCGGCTGCCGGTCATGGCCTGGCCTCAGGCCCGCCTCCACCGGGGTGGGTTCGCGGGGGAGACGGGCTCCGGTACGGGTTCCGGGCCGCGCAGGTGAAGGTCGCGGACCGTGGCCGCGGTCTCGCGTTCGAAGTGCTCCCAGGAGACCAGCCGGCGCCAGGCCGGATCCGGGTACCCCGGCACGGTGGCCCCGCGCGCCGCCCACTCCCGGGCGAGCTGCTCGAACAGCGGGGCGGCCGCGGCCGCGTGGGCCGGCTGCCGGGGAGTGGGGACGTACAGGGGGCGGCCGCCGTCATCCGGAGCCGCCCGGTGTCGCGCCGTGGTGGCGAGCGTGGAGCGCGTCGTCGTCATGCTTGCGCAAACGATTCGCTGGGTGGCGGGGACACGGACGGCCGGATGCCGGGGTCAGACTTTCCGCCGGGCCTGACGACTCCGATTCCGGACGGCCGGCCGACACGCCGGAGCCCCTTCGGTGAATGTGTCAATTTCCTTGCTGTGCACGGGAGTTCGGAGCAATTGGGCTGTCCTTCATTATGGCCGGACCGCGCCTTCGGCAATGCCGATGTTTTCCTTCGAAAAGAACCCTGGATTTCCGGACATTGTGATGGCCGGGCCCGGGAGATGTCTGCGCTGGTGGGCGATGCCACGGTTGCCTCCCCGTTTCCCGGCACTGGCGCGGTTTCGGCCCCGCAGGCCAGAAGTCTGCCGTTCTTGGCCGAGGCCGGCCTCGATCGATTTGGCGGTGCGTTCCTCTTGTCTCATCATGTGAACAGACATCAGGTTGCGGCTGCGCTCGCCAACTCTACGTAACGTACGCATTGTTGACTGATCAACGGGTGAGAGTGGTGTGAGTTCCGCCACGTCACCCCGACGCGTCGCCCGTCTCCCGCCTATTTCAACTTTCATCTTTCGAGGTAAAGGCAGCATGCCCGTCCAGCAGTTTTCAGACCTCGTGCGTTTCGCCCGTGACTGTTCTCCTTTCTACGCCGACCTCTACGCGGACCTGCCGCCGCACGTGAGCCGGATCACCGACGTTCCCGTCGTGGACCAGGACAGGTTCTGGGCCGCCAACACCCTGCACGAGAACCGCGTCCTGACCGCCCCCCTCGGGGAAGCCGTCGTGTTCAAGACGGGCGGCACCACGGGGACGCCGCGGTTCTCCTGCTACACCCGCGAGGAATGGCAGGAGTTCGTCAGCGCCTTCGGCGCCGGGATGGTCGACGCCGGCCTGCGGCCCGGGCACAGAGTCGCCGACCTCTTCTACGCCGGTGAGCTCTACGCCAGCTTCCTGTTCATCCTGGACTCGCTCGCGCACGCCCCCGTCGCCAACGTCCGGCTGCCCATAGGCGGCGGCGCCCCGCTCGAGTCGACGGTCACCACGCTCGAGGACTTCGCCGCCCACGTCGTCGCCGGCACGCCGACCACGCTGTGCCGCCTCGCCGAGCATCTGACCTCCGATGGCCGCCAACTGCCTGGCGTCGAACTCCTGTTCTTCGGCGGCGAAGCCCTCTTCGCCGACCAGCGCCGCCTCCTCTCGGCCGCCTTTCCCAACGCCACGCCCCGCTCGCTCGGCTACGCCAGCGTCGACGGCGGCCTTCTCGGCCGCCCGGTACCCGGCACGGACGACGATCCGCGCACGCACCGCCCGTTCGCCCCGCACACCGTCGTCGAGATCCTCGACGAGACGACCGGCGAGCCGATCCGCGAGCCGGGCCGGCCCGGTCGGGTCGTCGTCACACAGCTCTTCCGCCGCCTCATGCCCGTCATCCGCTACCCCGCCGGCGACCGCGCGGAGTGGACCGACACCGAGGGCGGCGCCTTCCGCATCCTCGGCCGAGCCGAGGAAGGCGTACGCGTCGGCCCCGTCTCGCTGTACTGGCAGGACGTCACGAACGCCGTCGCCGAGGCCGACACCGACGGCAGGGTCACGGGCATGCAACTCGTCGTCCGCCGCTGGGAGGGCCGCGACGGCCTCGTGCTGCGCCTGGCCACGGCCCCCGGCCAGGACCCGGCCGGCCTGGAGGTCTTCGCCAAGGAGGTCGTCACCGGGCTGAACACCGCCCGGCCGCTCTACCCCGACAGCGTCGCCGCGGGATTCATCCACCCGCTCCGTGTCGAGTGGGCCCGCCACCGCGGCCTGGTGGTCAACTCCCGCTCCGGCAAGCTCGTCCGCGTGATCGACGAGAGGCCGACCGCATGACCGCCCCGGCATCCGGGGCCGCCGGCCGGCGGCTCCCCCTCGTCCTGCGTAACCGCGCCTTCGGGACCGTATGGCTGGGCCAGGTGCTCACCCAGGCCGGCATCCGCATGTTCCAGGTGGGCATCTCCTGGTGGCTCATCGGCTATGCCACTTCCGGCGACGGCGGGTTCGCGGCCGGGCTGTTCATGGCCGTCAGCACAATGCCCGCCGTGGTCCTCGCCCCGCTCGTCGCCCGCGCCATCGCGCGCTTCGCCCACCGCTCGCTGCTGCGCACCGCGGCCGGCGGCGCCGGAGCGGCCGCCGCCGCGCTGGCCGTCTGGGCCTGCGCGAGCGACCTCCCGGTCCCCGCGGCCTACGCGGCGGCCCTGGCCCTGGCGACCTGCCAGGCCTTCTTCGACCCGTGCCTGACCACCTCCGTGCCCGAGCTCGTGGACGATGCGGACATCGAGGCCGCGACCGGCTTCGAGCTGTCCACCCAGTCGCTGGCGAGCCTCGGCGGAGCCCTCCTCGGCGCCCTCGTCGTGGACGCGGCCGGTGTGGCCGGCCTCGCCGTGGGCTGCACCGCCGCCTACGCCACGGCCGCCCTGCTCATCGCGACCGTACGGTTCCGCACCGCCGACGCCGGTACCGAGCCGCACGATGCGCATGCCGACGGCGAGGAGGCGCCACCGCGTCGGACACTGCGCCAGATCCTCGGCGCCATGCCGTACGTGCGCGGCATCCTGCTCTGCTTCACCGCGGCCAACCTCTTCACCACGGCCGTCTTCGTCGTCATGCCGCTGTACACCGCCTCCGTACTGCACGGCGGCGGCGGCACCGTCGCCCTCCTGGAGGCGTCGCTCGGGGCGGGCACGCTCATCGGCTCCTTCACCGGCGCACGGGTACCCCGCCGGCCCGCCGTCGTCGGCACCGCGTGCCTCGCCGCGATGGCCGCCGCCCTCGCCGTCCCCGGCCTGATCGCCGCACGGCCCGTCATCGCAGGCGCCCTGCTGGTGACCGGCTGGTGCGTCGGGGTGATCGGGGTCCGCTTCGTGGCCCTGTTCCAGCGGCTGGTTCCGGCCGCAGACAAGCCCGCGTTCTTCGCCGTCATGCAGGCCGTCCTCGGCGCGACCTTCCCGGTCGCCTCGCTGCTGTTCGGGTTCCTCGGCGACCACCTCTCCGCCCAGACTCTGTGCCTGATCCAGGCGGCCGGACTCGTGCCCGCCGCCGTGGCCCTGGCACTGCTGCCCGGGCACGCCGTGGGCGCCACGGCCCCCGCCGCGCCGGCGCCCGTGCCCACCCCCGCAGGAGGCGCGCGATGACCGCCGTGATCGAGCAGGCCACCCCGGCCGACATAGCCGATCTCCGCCAGCTCTACTACGCCGTCTACGGACCGCACTACCCCACCGCTCTCGGCACCGACCCCGCCGAGATGTCCCGGCTCATCCGGGATCCGCACACCCTCTGGCTCGTCGCCCGCTGCCCCCGTACCGGCGCCCTCGCCGGATCGGCCGCGGTCCACAGCGAACCCGGCAGCCGCGTCGGCCGCCTCGAAGGGCTCGCCGTCCACCCCGACCAGCGCGGATCCGGGCTCGCCGGGCAGCTGACCGAGGCCGTGTGCGCCGGCACGCTCGACGCCGGGACGCTGGACTCGGTGTACGCCACCGTCCGTACGGTCAGTGCCGGCCCCCAACGCGTCGTGGCCCGCAACGGTTTCCGCCCCCTGGGCATCCTGCCCAACGCCGTGGAACTCAGCAGCCGCGAGAGCCTCGCACTCTACGCGCGTCACTCGCCCGGAGTGCTGGACCGCCGGGTGCCCGTCGCCGAGGTGCCCGCCTCCCTGGCACCGCTCCTGCGCACCGTCGGGGCGAGCCTCGGCATCAGCTACGCGGACGCCCGGCCCACGCCGCCTCAGCCCGCACCCGCCGGGCCGGCCGTGCGGCCGCTGGAGATGATCGAGGCGCCGGCCTTCGTCCGCCGCCGCTTCCATGACCACTTCCCCGACACCGGCCGCTGGTTCTACCCGCTGCACACCCCCAACATCCTCCTCACCCCCGACGACGGCGGATTCGAGGTGTACGCCTACCTCAACCGCACCGGCGGCTACTGCGCCCTGGTCACCGCCCACCCGGACCCGGCGGCCGCCGCCGGCTGGCTGGAGCCGGTCACCCGGACCCTGACCCGCGCCGGCGCCGGCTACGTCGAGGCGCTCGTACCCCTGGAACACCACGCCGCGCTCTCGGCGTTCGCCGCCCAGGGCTTCATCGCCGGGGCGCTGTACCCGGCCATGCGCCGGGACGGCGACGGCTTCCACGACTACGTCGTGATGTCCCGGACCACCGAGCACATCGACTTCCGCGGCGTGGTCGTCGACCCTCCGCTCCAGCCCTTCCTCGATTCCTATGTGTCGGCCTGGGCGTCGACCCATCTGCCCGTACGTGAGGTTGCTTCATGACCCCTTCCACGACCCCTTCCACGGCCCCCTCGAAACCCCATCTCGCCCCCGTCGACGTCCCCGACGCCGCGGCCCTCGGCCGGGTCCAGCAGCTCTGCGACCTGACCGAGCCCTACACCTCCGGTCCTGCCGAGGAAGAGCTGTTCGCCGCAGCCATGGCGGAGATCAACACCTGGCACCGCGACCGGTCCCCGTTCTTCCGCAGCCTGTACGACGGGGAGCGCCCGGACACCCCGTACCAGGCACCCCTGGTGCACGCGAACTTCTTCAAGCGCCACGAGGTCCTGTCCATACCCGAGGACGAGGTCCACCTCCACCTGACCTCCTCCGGGACCACCGGACAGAAGTCGCAGATGTTCTTCGACGAGTGGACCATCCGGTCCGCCCAGCGCATGGTCGCCCGCATCTTCGACCACAACGGCTGGATCACCCCCGACCAGCCGGTCAACTACCTGCTCTACAGCTACGAGCCCGCCCGCGACCTCAACCTGGGCACCTCGTTCACCGACAACTACCTGTGCGACTTCGCCCCGGCCCGGCAGGTCGAGTACGCGCTGCGCACCACCGGCAACGGCCACGAGTTCGACCCCTTCGGCTGCGTCGCCGCGCTGCGCCGCTTCGCCGAGGACGACGTGCCTGTCCGCATCCTCGGCTTCCCCGCCTTCCTCTGGTTCACGCTGGAGCGGATGCGCGCCATGGGCCTGGAGCCGCTGAAGCTCCCGGAAGGGTCCCTGATCATCCTCGGCGGAGGCTGGAAGGGCCACACCGACCGGCAGATCGGCAAGCACGAGCTGTACGCCCGCGTCACCGAGCAGCTGGGCGTCCCCTCCGAGCGGATCCGCGACACCTTCGGGTCGGTCGAGCACTGCATCCCGTACATCGAGTGCGCGCACCACAACCTCCACGCACCCGTCTGGTCCCGCGTCTTCATCCGCTCCACCCGCACCCTCGAGCCCCTCCCGTACGGCGAGCGCGGCTACCTGCACCTGGTGTCCCCGTACATCACCTCCGTACCGGCGCAGAGCGTGGTCATGGGCGACCTCGCCTCGCTCCACCCGGGGGAGGAGTGCGGCTGCGAGCTGACCACCCCGTGGTTCACGATCCACGGCCGGGCCGGCGTCAGCCGCAACCGCAGCTGTGCCGTGGCCGCCGCCGAACTGATGAAGGGAATGTCATGACCGACACCATCAACCACCACTACTGGCAGGGCACCTTCATCGAGGACGACGAGGCCGCCCGCCGCCTGGCCACCCTGCCCACCGCCGTCGAGGCCGCACTCGGCGCACCGCTGGACACCGAGACCGTGCTCGCCGCCTGCGACGCTCTCTCCCGCGCCCTGCGCGACCCCGGCCACCGCGTACGGAAGCGGCTTGCCCCGCATCTGCCCGAGGGCGAAGAGGCGGACCGGGAGGAACTCCTGGCCGAACTCGCCGACTTCCTCGGCCGCAGTTCGCTCACCCGCAAGCTCCGGCGCGAGCTGGGCAGCGCCGCCCCGCAGCGGCTGAACCGCCCCGACGCCAAGGAGACGGTGTACGAGGCCTGGGCGCCCGTCGGCCTGGTCGCCCACATAGCCCCTGGCAACGCCGCCACCGTCGCCCCGCTCAGCCTGATCGAGGGGCTCCTCGCCGGGAACGTCAACGTCCTCAAGACCAGCAGCTCCGACACCTTCCTGGCCCAGCACCTCCTCGCCGAACTCGCCGCGCAGGACTCGACCGGCGCCCTCGCCGAGCGCATCATCGTGCTGCGCTTCCCCTCCTCTCGCCAGGAGTGGCTGCGCCTGATGTGCGCCCCCGCCGACGCCGTCGCGGTCTGGGGCGGCGAGTCCGCCGTCGAAGGCGTCGCCGCCCATGTCCCGGCCGGCTGCCGTCTGGTGGAGTGGGGGCACAAGATCTCCTTCGCCTACCTCACGCAGGACGCCTGGGCGGACGAGGCGACGCTGACGGCTCTGGCCCGGGACATCTGCGTCTTCGAGCAGCAGGCCTGCTCCAGCCCCCAGGTCGTCTACCTCGACACCGAGACCGGGAACACCGAGGCGCTGCACGCGTTCGCCGAGCGCCTCGGCGCGGCCCTGGACGCGCAGCCGGCGCCCGCCGCGGCCGACCTCGATCCGGCCGAGTACGCGGAGCTGACCACCACCGAGCACCTCGCCCGCCTCGAGGAGCACCTGGGCCTCACCCACGTACTCGCCGCCCCCGACGGCACGTGGCGCGTCATGGCCGACAGCCGACCGGCCCTCACCGCCTCACCGCTGCACCGCAGCGTCTGGGTCAAGCCGCTGCCCCGCAAGAGCCTCATCGCGACGCTGCGTCCCATGCGCCGCTACCTCCAGACGGCGGGCATCGCGGGCAGCCGCACCGACATCGCCGAGCTCTCGGCCCTGGTCCTGGCCGCCGGGGCCACCCGGGTCACCCCCGTCGGCGCCATGACCGCGGGCTACGCCGGGGAACCGCACGACGGGGTCTACGCCCTCCAGCGCTACAGCCGCCGCGTCGCCGTCCAGGCCGACGAGCGCTTCGCCGCCACCGCCTGCCTCGACGACCTCGCCCGCCCGGCCGTCTTCCCGCCGGCCACCGGGCCCCTGCTGGACAAGGCCGCCGTCCAGGACCTCAACCGCGGGGTCGACCGGAGCGACGCCGAGCTGTACTTCCGCAGCGGGGGCAGCACGGGTACGCCCGCCCTGTCGCTGTTCACGTACGAGGACTACGACACGCAGATGCACGCCGCCGCCCGCGGCCTGCTCGCCGCCGGCTACGACCCGGCCCGCGACCGTACGGCGAACCTCTTCTACTGCGGCGGCATGTACGGCGGGTTCATCAGCTTCTTCTCCATCCTCGAGCGCCTGGGCGGCGTCCAGATGCCGATGGCCGCGGGCTCCGACCACCGGGCCACCGCGGAGATGATCGCCGCGTACGAGGTGGACACGCTGTTCGGCATGCCCTCGTATCTCTGGCAGCTCCTGCACGAGGAGGCCGACATGCTGCGCTCGTACGGAGGCCTGCGCAAGATCTACTACGGCGGCGAGCACTTCACCGACGAGCAGCGCAGGACGCTGTGCGAGACGTACGGCATCGAGGTCATCCACTCCATCACCTACGGCAGCACCGACCTCGGCCCGCTCGGCTACCAGTGCACGCAGAGCAGCGGCAGTGTCCACCACCTCCATGCCGACCTGCACACCCTGGAGATCGTCGACGTCGACGAGGACCGCCCGGTGGCGCCGGGGGAGACCGGCCGGCTCGTGTTCACCACCCGCGCCCGCCGGGGCCAGCACCTCGACCGGTACGTCATCGGCGACCTCGGGCGCGCCGTGCCCGGCCGCTGCCCCTGCGGAAGCCACGCCCCGCGCTTCGAACTGCTGGGCCGGCTGGGCGAGGTGATGCGGGTGGCGACGTACTTCCTCAACTACCGCCGTTTCGCGGCCATCGCGCAGGAGCAGCTGCGCTACGGCGGTGAGCTCCAGGCCGTCCTGAGCGCCGGGACCGTCCGCGAGGGCCTCACCCTGCGGATGGAGAGCGCCCACGCCCCGGACCCGGACCGGGCGCGCGAGGCCTTCCTGGCCGGGTACCCCGAGGTGCGGTCGGCGGTGGCGGAGAAGCTGCTCGACTTCACGGTCGAGGTGGTGGACGGCGCGGCCCTGTCCCGTACGGCGACGAGCGGGAAGCTGCTGGCGGTGGTGGACCGGAGGCGGTAGCCCCTGCGCATCCGGAGGGAACGGGGAGCCGAAGGCCCCGCCTGCGCCGCCCCGCCCGCCCCGCCCGCGCCGCCGCGGCGACGGCGCGGGCGGCCCGGCCGTGTGCGTGCCGGGCGGATCTTAGACGGCGGACGGGGTGTTTTCCGTCAAATCTCCCGTTCTCCTCACGTTGCCGCGCACGCTCAGTAGCGTCAGGTGCACAAGAGGTCCGGCGTGCTGCGGAAGCGGGCGCCGGCCGTGGATGCAGAGATGAGGGAGCGGGCGCCGATGGCAAATGTGGAAGTCTCGTTGAAGGAGACGATGACCTCGATCGAGGGCACCCTGGGAGTCGCCCTGGTCGACTACACCAGCGGAATGGCACTGGGAACCCTCGGTGGCGGCAAGGACCTCGACCTGGCGGTCGCCTCCGCAGGCAACACCGACGTGATCCGGGCCAAGGTCCGCGCCATGGAAATGCTGGGCCTGAAGGACGAGATCGAGGACCTGCTGATCACACTCGGGAATCAGTACCACCTGATCCGGCTGCTCAAGGGCCGGGGGAGCAACGGGCTGTTCCTGTACGTCGTGCTGAACAAGGCCAGCTCCAATCTGGCCATGGCCCGGCACCAGCTCAAGCGCATCGAATCCGCGCTGGAGTTGTAGCCCCCGCTCTCCCGGGCCCACGCATGCCCACGAATTGAAGAACTCTTCAATCCGGCACATCCGAAAATGGTCAAGCAAGGGCGCGCGTGGGCCCAACGGGCGGAATGATGGGTGCGGCGGCCGGTCGGCCGGCCGGATCACAGACCCTGCGGCCGCAGCCACGGGTCCAGGCAACGACGGGAGCGTTCGTGGGCATGCAGGTACCCCTGTACCAGGCGAAAGCCGAGTTCTTCCGCATGCTCGGACACCCTGTCCGGATCCGCGTTCTGGAGCTCCTGCAGAGCGGTCCGATGCCCGTACGCGAACTCCTCGCCGAGATCGACATCGAGCCGTCCAACCTGTCCCAGCAACTCGCGGTGCTGCGCCGTTCCGGAATCGTCATCTCGACGCGCGACGGCGCGACCGTCAACTATGCGCTTGCCGGTGGTGACGTCGCCGAACTCCTGCGCGCGGCCCGGCGTATCCTCACCGAACTCCTTGCAGGCCAGAGCGAACTACTCGCCGAACTACGGCAAGTGGAACCCCGGACCGGCCCTACAAGGTCCGTTCCCGGCCACTGAGCGGCCCGGTCAGAGAGCGTCGAGGAGGTCGCGCTCGCGCCCGGCGCTGAGGCCGGCGCGCCGTTCCCGGTGCAGACCCTGCTCGCGTTCCCAGGCAAGCGTGTCGGCCAGCAGCTCCGCCCGGGGCCGGTGCCGCAGTCCCGCGGCGCGCGCCGCGGACCCGTCCCGGGCCGACCACCCTTCCCAGCCCGCCTCGACCAGCCACATCGGCAGCGACTCGGCCCCCATGTACTCGGCCACGCCGTTGGCCAGCAGCCACGCCGAGTCGGCGGTGACCACCGGACCGGTGTGCCCGCCCGTCGTACGGGACAGCTCGATCCACTCCCGGAACGGCACGACCGGACCGACGGCGTTGTACGTCCCGGTGCTTCCGTTCTCCGTGGCGTCGAGCAGCCAGGCCGCGAGGTCCCGTACGTCGACCGCCTGCGTCGGTGCAGCCGGTTCATCGGGAACCAGCATCGGCCCGTGGGGATCGCGCGCGGCGCGGGCCACCCAATAACCGGAGCGTCCGCTGTGATCCCCCGGGCCGCCGATGAGGCCGGCGCGTGCGATGAGGAGGCGCTCGCCCAGGGCGGCCACCGACGCCTGCTCGCAGGCCGCCTTGGCCTCGCCGTACAGCGCGCGGTCGACCTCGCTCCGGTCCGTCGGAGGCAGGAGCGGCGCCGACTCGTCCGCCCCCGGCGTGGCGTGGGAGGCGTAGGCGCTCACCGAGGACACGTAGGTCCAGTGCCGGGCCCGGCCGCCCAGCGCGTCGAGCGCCCCACGGACGAAGCCCGGCTGCCAGGACACCTCGACGACCGCGTCCCATACGCGGTCGAGCAGGGGCTCGTACGCCGAAGGGTCGCGGCGATCGGCGGCCACCAGCCGTGCCCCGTCGGCGACTTCGCCGCTTTCGCCGCGGGCGAGGCACGTCACGCGATGGCCGCGCGCGATCGCCTGCCGAGACAGCTCCCGGCCGACCCATGCAGTACCGCCCAGAACCAACATCTCCATGCCGACACCCAAGCATCGGTAACCTCGAACATCCAGGCGGATTCGCTGACGGCGGACCGCCACCCGTGTCGGGTCCGCGTTTGCGGCGGCGGGAGTCGCTGGCCCGAACGGGTGAGTTCCCTAAGCGGTCTCGGGGAAGTGGGGTACGCCCCCGCGTCGTCCGGCACGGCGCCTCGCCGCGTTGTCGCAGCACCCTGGTACGTCCAGTACAAGCGTGCCGCTCCGCCTTGCGATGCACCGCACCGGACGACGCGA
>NZ_JBFBAH010000031.1:0-75699 GCF_040682115.1 Streptomyces sp. NPDC051364
CCCACACGCCTCTGGCGCCCCCGTGACATCGCTTCTCACTTCGGCGACATCACCATGGAGACCATGTACCGGCAGCTCTCCAGATGGGCCGAGACCGGCCTCATCCACAAACTCGGCCCCGGCCTCTACGCCGCCACGGCATGGACCCCAACACCCCTTGCGTGACCTGCGAAAACGTTAACTACCCGGCCTTGGGTCAAGGCCCGATACGGAGATGGGTGACGTGCCGACCAGGTGCGGGTCGGCTGACGGTCGAGGAGCGGTAAGAACAGCTCGATGGTGCGGGTGGCTCTCGCCATGTCCCAAAGGACGGACATAGGCACGACTGGGTGGAAGAGCAGGGCAAGGCGGGCACCCCGGAGCGTGGACGGCAGCTGCGGCGTGCACGTCTCTATCGTGAACGGAGGATGGGGTGTTGCTGCCTCCCCAGGGACACGGTGACGGGCGTGAGGTGCTTGGTGCCAGCAGCTTGCCGCGTACACAATGTCACCGTGCGGGCCGGTGTTGTGTGGTGCGGCGTCGTTCCGTCGATCGTGGTCCCGAGTGCGTCCAGGAGGAGGGCGCCCCGTGCGGCCGCTCCGGCGGAACGGGAGCGTGAGCGGCCGCTGTTGATCCGCCGTGGATCAGGAACCCGGAACGTCGAACAAGGGCGGCTGTGAGGCAGGCGGGACGTAGGAGTTCACCTTAGGTCTCTTCTTCGTGCTGCGGTTGCGGGCGCGTGTCGCCCGTGCACGGGGCGTCTCCTCGCTGGTTTCGAACCCCAGCACGACGCTGTACCCCTCCCGGGCACGCTGCAGCCCGAAGTCCCGCAACTGCTCGATGCTGGTTCCCACAGTTCCGACCAAGCCGTGCTTCACCAAATCCGCGAACTCCGAGCCGACGAGGTAGCGGCCCACCCTCTCGTAGCTGAAGATGCGCCCACCCCTACTTCCGAGCGTGCAGTCGTCGTTGAGGAGAACGCGGGCGTACGAGACGGGAATGTACATGCCGTGGGCCAGCTCGGAGGTAGGAGCTGTTGACTCCCGCCAGTGTGCGAACTTCAGGAAGCACGAGTCCTGCGAGAGGCGCCACTCGTGGGAGCGTGCAGGCTTCGAGCTGAGCTTTGCAACCTGGTCCAAGCGGTCCATCTGGTCCAGGAGTTGCTTGTTCACCCGGTATTCCTTGTTCCGGGAGCCCAGTCGTTTGTACTGGACGAGGACGAAGCTGTGGCTGGGGTGGTGGTAGTAGATCATGTCCGTGCCCAGTCGGCTCTCGACCGGAGTGGCATTGACGTTGACGACCTCGAGGCGGCGTCCGCTGGAGTCTTCCAGCACGTGAATGTCACATCGCACGTCACTGAGGCGTCGCCAGTCGTCGAAAAGCGGAGCCTCGCTGCCTAGGCCGGCCCGTACGTCGTGGTCGATGAGGCTGTTCTCCACAGCTCTGGGATGAGCCCCGCGAGGTACGGCGCATCCCGTGAGGCGGGGCGTCCCCAGGCCGACAGCGCGGAGTGAGGGAAATCGGTAACCCGAGTGAGGGACTGAGCCGCGTCTCTCTGTTCCTGCCACGCACGGTCCGCCGCGTCCTCGACATCGAAGCGGACCGGGTTGAGATTGGCGAGCAGCCACTCGATGTACGGGGCCAACTCGGGGCGACTCCTCAGGATCGCTTCCTGGAGAGCCTGCCAGGTTGTCATGCCGCAGTGTCCCGCGCTTCCGGAGAGGGCCTGCTCCACGTGGGATCGATGCGTGGAGGAAAGGGAGGCCAAGATCCCGTCGGGACCATCCAGAGGCACGGGCCGCGGACATCTGCGCATGGGCTCAATGGTGATGCTGCTGTCGACCGGTCCCACGGTGTTGAAGCGCTGAACCGATCCGACCCAGGTGATGAAGCGGCCGTGTTCGGAGAACTCCCTGCGGCTGTTGCTCGTGGGATAAGTCCGGTTGTCGCACACCAGAATCGCTAACCGGGTACCGGTGTCTGACGTGTCGAGCCCTGTGGGCAGCCCTTTCGTAAAGCGTTCCGTGATGAGCCAGTCGGATTCGTTCTCGGCCATCTGGGCCGAGGTGAGGGTCACTATGTACGTCACGAGCGGACTCTATCGACGCCGCCTTGACAGCAAGCGCCCGCCCGGCCCGGCAGGCGCTGCGCGGGCGCGCGGGGCTGAGCCGGGTCCAGTTCGGGGCCGGGACGATTGAGCCAGTACCGTCTGCGGCGAGCGAAGGACTGGTGGAAGTGCGTCATCGCAGTACCGCAACTGGCCCGGATGCAGAGGGTGCGACCTGCCTTGCGATGACCGGTTGCTTGATCAGAGGTGCCCCCGGGGGGAAGCGAGTCGGCCTGAGCCCTCCCAATCTGCGTGACGTGCCGTCAGGAAAGTCAGCATCTGGTCAGCATCGGTCCCCCCACGTTCCGAAGTGGCTGTCCGATGCGACGCCTGGTCGGCGGCGTCACAACAGCCGTGGTGCCCACGGAAGTGCAGGCCAGGAGCCGTCTCGTCAGAGGCAGTCGATTTTCTTTATGATCTCCGATCTGACGCCTGCCGGTGTAGAGTGCAGGACGCCCTTGACCTGCAGAAAGCTGGCAGGGAGCCGTCTTCTAGGAGTTCAAAATGCTGCGCACCATGATCAAGTCCAAGATTCACCGGGCCACCGTCACCCAGGCCGACCTGCACTACGTCGGGTCCGTGACCGTCGACGCCGATCTGCTCGACGCGGCGGATCTGCTGCCCGGGGAGCTCGTCCACATCGTGGACATCACCAACGGGGCGCGGCTGGAGACGTACGTCATCGAGGGCGAGCGCGGTTCCGGGGTCATCGGGATCAACGGCGCCGCCGCACACCTCGTACACCCCGGGGACCTCGTCATCCTGATCAGCTACGCACAGGTCGAGGACGCCGAGGCGCGGGTGTTGAAGCCCCGCGTCGTGCACGTCGACGCGGACAATCGCATCATCGAGCTGGGCGCGGACCCGTCCGCCCCGGTGCCGGGAACGGACCAGGAGCGCAGCCCCCACGCGGTGGCTGTCTGAGGGGAGTCGGGGACCATGTCGCAGACCGGGGCCATCGAGTTCAAGGACGATCGCAAGGCCGGACGGCTGCTCGCCGTCGAGGACGGTGAGGTGGTCGGCCTCATCGCGTACTTCGTGCTCGACGCGGCGCCCCACGCCCTGGTGGCGGTGCACACCATCGTCGAGCCGGGGCACGAGGGGCGGGGCATCGCAGGGGACCTGGTGAAGGCCTTCTACGGGATCGCCGCCGCCGAGGGGGTGCCCGTGGTCCCGCTGTGCCCGTACGCGGCCAGCTGGGCCGGCCGCCACCCCGACCAGGCGCCCGAGGCGCCGGCCGGGGTCGTGGCGGCGGCGAAGGCGCAGCTCGACGGGAGCCCCGACCTGTGGTGACCGAACCGGCGAACGCGACGCACCCGACGCACCCGCCGAGCCTGACGCTGCTGCACACGTCGCCGGTCCACGTGCCGGTCTTCGAAGCCCTGCGGGACCGGGACCACCCCGGCGCGGTGCTGCGCCACCTCGTGGTGCCGGAGCTGCTGGACCGGGCCCGTACGGAGGGCCTGGACTCGGTGGTTCCGGACCTGCGGGAGCTGCTGGCCGGCTCCGGCGGCCCGGTCCTCGTCACCTGCTCGAGCATCGGCGGCGTCGCGGAGTCCCTGGCCCCCGAGCTGGGCGTGCCGGTCCTCCGTGTCGACCGTCCGATGGCGGCCGAGGCGGTCCGCACCGGCCCGCGCATCGTGGTCCTGGCCACCGTGGAGTCGACACTGGCCCCGACGGTCGCCCTGGTGGCGGAGGAGGCTGAGCGGGCCGGCCGCCCGGTGTCGGTCCGTACGCACCTGGTCGCCGGGGCCTGGGACCGCTTCGCGGCCGGGGACACCGCAGGCTCGCTCGGCCTCGTGGCCGAGGCGGCCGACGCCGTCACCGACGCGGACGTCATCGTCCTGGCCCAGGCCTCGATGGCCGACGCGGCGCCCCTGACGGCGACTCCCACGCCGACCCTCTCGAGCCCGGCCGCGGGTCTCGCGGCGGCGCTCCTCGCGCAGCCCGTGTGACCTGACGGCGGGGGTCGCCGCCCGGTGGCCCCGTACGCCCGGTGAACGAGGTCGCCGGGCGTGCGGGGCCGGATCAGGGGAAGGTAGGGCATATGGTGCGAAACGAAGAACAGACGCAGCCGCCCGTCCCCGGGCCGGATCCTGTGCCGCCCACGCCCGGGCCGCACCCCTTCCCGGACCCCGAGCCCATTCCGCGGCCGGTGCCGCCCGTACCTGCGCCGGTGCCCGAGCCCGACCCGGTACCGGCGCCGCCCGGGCCCGCGCCGATCCCGCAGCCCGGGCCGCTGAGCAGGGGCCGCTGAGCAGGGACCGGGCGCGGAGCCGGGCCGCACGGAACCAGGGAACCAGGCCGTACGGAACCAGGCCGTACGGAGCCAGGCCGTACGGAGCCAGGCCGTACGGAGCCAGGCCGTACGGAACTAGGCCGTACGGACCTCGGAGCGGTCGCCGCTCCAGAGGGTGTGGAACGAGCCCTCGCGATCGGTGCGCCGGTAGGTGTGCGCCCCGAAGAAGTCCCGCTGCCCCTGGGTGAGGGCCGCCGGGAGCCGCTCCGCGCGCAGCGCGTCGTAGTACGCCAGTGAGGCCGCGAACGCCGGGGCCGGGATGCCGTGGCGCACCGCCGCCACCAGGACCTCCCGCCAGTCGTCCTGCGCCGCGCCGATCTCCTGCGCGAAGCCCGCGTCCGCCAGCAGGCTCGGCAGGTCCGGCTGTGCGTCGTACGCCGTGCGGATCCGGTCCAGGAACGCCGCCCGGATGATGCAGCCGCCCCGCCACAGCGAGGCCACCGCGCCCGGGTCCACGCCCCAGCCGTACTCCTCGCTGCCCGCCAGGATCTGGTGGAAGCCCTGGGTGTACGAGACGATCTTCGAGGCGTACAGGGCCTGCTCCACCTTGGCGGCGAAGGCATCCGCCGCCTCCGCCGAGAGCGGCGCGGCCGCCGGGCCCGCGAGCCCCCGGGATGCCGTACGCAGCTCCGCGTGGCCCGAAACCGAACGGGCGAAGACCGCCTCCGCGATCCCCGACACCGGCACGCCCAGGTCCAGCGCGATCTGCACGGTCCAGCGGCCGGTGCCCTTCTGCTCGGCCGCATCGGCCACGATGTCGACGAACGGGTGCCCGGTCTCGGCGTCGGTGTGGGCGAGCACCTCCGCCGTGATCTCGATCAGGTACGAGTCCAGCCGGCCCCGGTTCCACGCCCGGAAGGTCTCCGCGATCTTCGCGGGGGAGTAGCCGGCGACCTCGCGCAGCAGGTGGTAGGCCTCGGCGATGAGCTGCATGTCGGCGTACTCGATGCCGTTGTGCACCATCTTGACGAAGTGTCCGGCGCCGTCGGGGCCGACGTGCGAGACGCACGGCGTGCCGTCGGAGGCCTTCGCCGCGATCTTCTCCAGCATCGGACCGAGGGAGGCATACGACTCGGCGGAGCCGCCCGGCATGATGCTCGGGCCGAGCAGCGCACCCTCCTCGCCGCCCGAGATGCCCGCACCCACGAAGTGGATGCCCTGCTCGCGCAGCTCCTTCTCGCGCCGCCGGGTGTCCTCGAAGTGCGCGTTGCCGCCGTCGATGACGACGTCGCCCGGCTCCAGCAGCGGGGCGAACTCGCGGATCACCGCATCGGTCGGCTCCCCGGCCTTCACCATGATGATCAGACGGCGCGGCCGCTCCAGCGCGTCCACGAACTCCTTGGCGGACTCGGCGGCGACGAAGCTCCCCTCGTGCCCGAACTCCTCCACCAGGGCGGTGGTCTTCGCGGCCGTGCGGTTGTGGACGGCGACGGTGTAGCCGTTGCGGGCGAAGTTCCGGGCGAGGTTGCTTCCCATCACCGCGAGCCCGGTGACGCCGATCTGGGCCGTGCTGCTCATGCGTGCGCTCCTGAGTGCTTCGATGTGCGGGTGGGAGCGACGCTACATGGGCAGAGATGCCGCAAGCCGTCCCGCCATGCGAATCAATGTCAACTTCCCCCGGTGTGGGCCCTGTTGCGCCCCTTGTCATGCTCTGATCGCGCCGTTAAGTTGTGCGGTTCCTGATGTCTTCAATGGGGGGCTCCCATGGGTGTACGGGGTCGGCACCGCCGGTACCAGCCGAGCAGCATCAACCGCGCCTCGCTCGCCGTCACCGCCGGTGGCGCCGGGCTCGCACTCCCTCTGATCGGTGCCGGAACCGCCCACGCCGCCTCGGTGGACACCTGGAACAAGGTCGCCGACTGCGAGTCCACCAACAACTGGCACGTCAACACCGGCAACGGCTACTACGGCGGACTCCAGTTCAGCCAGAGCACGTGGCGCGCCTTCGGCGGCACCGCGTACGCCGCCCGCGCCGACCAGGCCACCAAGGACCAGCAGATCGCGGTCGCCGAGAAGGTCCTCAAGGGGCAGGGCCCGCAGGCCTGGCCTGTCTGCGGGAAGCAGGCCGGGCTCTCGCGCAGCGGCCCGGCGCCCGCCGTCTCCCCGCAGGGCCAAGGCCAGGGCCAGGGCGTGAAGGTCCAGGTCCACGTCCAGGAGGCGAAGCCCGCCGCCCCGCAGACCACCACGCCCCGCCCGACCGGGACTTCGGTCCTGCCGAACCCGTACGTCGTCGCGCCCGGCGACTCCCTCTCGGCGATCGCCACGAGCCAGCACGTCGAGGGCGGCTGGCAGGCGCTGTACGAGACCAACCGGGCCACCGTGGGCGGCAACCCGAACCTGATCTTCCCCGGCCAGCGGCTCACCCTGCGCATCACCGCCGCACCGGCCCCGCCGACGGCGCCGCCCGCGCAGAACCCCGAGAAGCCGCCGCGGACGGCCGAGCCGGTCAAGCCCGTGGAGCCGAACGCGCAGAAGCCGGCGGAGAAGCCTGCCGAGAAGCCTGCCGAAAAACCGGCGGAGAAGCCGGCCGCCAAGCCCGCCGAGAAGCCCGCCCCCGCACCCGCCTCAGTGCAGCAGAAGCCCGCCTCGGGCGGCTTCGTCGCCCCCGTGGACGCCGCCATCGGCACCTCGTACCACATCGCGGGTTCCTCCTGGTCCAGCGGCTACCACACGGGCGTCGACTTCCCGGTGGCCACCGGGACCTCCGTCAAGGCCGTCGGCCCCGGCGAGGTCGTCTCCGCCGGCTGGGCCGGTGCGTACGGCTACCAGGTCGTCATCCGGCACGCCGACGGCCGGTACTCCCAGTACGCGCACCTGTCGGCGCTCGGGATCAAGGCCGGGCAGCAGGTCTCGGGCGGCCAGCGGATCGGCCGCTCCGGCTCCACCGGCAACACCAGCGGACCGCACCTCCACTTCGAGATGCGCACGTCCCCCGGCTACGGCTCCGACATCGACCCGCTGAAGTACCTCCGCGGCCGCGGCGTCAGCATCTGACCCCCGTACGTGCGGCGGCACGACCGTGAGCAGGATCAGGCCGGCCGCCGCCACCACGGCGCTCGCCAGTGCCGCCGCCGTGCCCGCCGCCCCGTACCGGAAGCCCTCGTCGAACACGGAGATGCCGACCGCCGCCGCGACCACCGGGTTCACCACGGTCACCGTGGCCAGCGGCGCGGTCAGCCCCGCGCCCCGGTAGGCCGCCTGGGAGAGCAGCAGCCCGCCGGAGGCCAGGACGGCGATCGCCGCAAGATCGGGCCACAGGGAGCCGAGCGTGCCCGGGGTGAAGTCCTCGGCCACCGACTTGGTGAACACGGAGGCCATGCCGAAGGCCGTACCGGCCGCGGCGGCCAGCAGCACGCTGCGCAGCACCGGCCGGTGCATCCGGTGTGCCGCCACGAAGAGCCCGGCCACCCCGGCCCCGGTGACGATCAGCAGCAGGCTCCGCTCCCCGCCCATCAGCGGCTGGTCCGTGTCGCCGTCCCCGCCCGTCAGCGCCAGCAGCCCGGCCAGCCCCACCGTGGCCAGCACCGCGCCGCGCCAGGCCGCCGCACCCGCCCGGCGGTGTACGAGGACCGCCGCCATCGGCAGCGCGAAGACGATGGTCAGCGCGCCGAGCGGCTGCACCAGGCTCAGCGGCCCGTACGCGAGGGCCACCACGTGCAGCAGGGCGCCCAGGCCGTTCAGCCAGACCGCGAACCACCAGCCGGCCCGGCGCAGCAGCACGTACGGGCGCTCGGGGGTGCTCGCCGCGACCTGTTCCTGGACGATCGCGCCGCCCGCGTACGCGACCGCGGACACCAGGCAGAGCAGGACCGACAGCGCTAGGGCACTCATGAATTCCACAATGCCCGACCTGAGCTGCCTATTCCTCCCCCTACAGGTGGTCACCAGTCATACCTCGGGCATACACCGAAAGGAGTACAGGCCCGCCGGCCCCTGCCCAAGGTAACGGCCCTGTAGCGGTGCGTGAGACGCGGGAGAACGGGTTTGGTTCCGGGCGCGTCGGATCCGTACAGTGGCGGTTTTGGGGACTTCCGCAGCAGACGTCTGCGGACGAGTGATCAAGGAACGGCAGCGGCCATGACGGTGACCGAAGACAACCACGTGACCGGGGACGACCACGGCTACGGGCCGGGCATCGACCCCGACCGGCTGGCCCTCTGCCTCAGCGTGCTCGACGAGCTGGACAAGCTCGACGTCGACCACCCCGACGCCATCACCGTACGCCGCGCCACCGCCGGCCTCTACCGCACGGTCAAGCAGCGCCGCCGCCAGGAGCGCCGCGCTGCCAAGACCGCCAACGACAAGGCCGTCACCGAGGCGACCGCGACCGGCTCCGCCGAGCGCATCGACGACGAGACCGAGGGCATCCTGCCGTCCTCGGTCACGGAGGCCGGCCGGATCGCCGGGATACTCCAGCGCCCGCGCTCCTGCTACATCTGCAAGACGCGGTACGTCGAGGTCGACTACTTCTACCACCAGCTCTGCCAGGAGTGCGCCGGCCGCAACCGTGCCAGGCGCGAGGCCCGCGCCGACCTCGCCGGCAAGCGCGCGCTGCTCACCGGCGGCCGGGCCAAGATCGGCATGTACATCGCGCTGCGGCTGCTGCGCGACGGAGCCCACACGACGATCACCACCCGCTTCCCCAAGGACGCCATCCGCCGCTTCAAGGCGATGGACGACTCGGCGGACTGGATGCACCGCCTGGAGGTCGTAGGACTCGACCTGCGCGACCCGGCCCAGGCCGTGGCGCTCGCCGACCAGGTGGCCGAAGCCGGTCCGCTCGACATCCTGATCAACAACGCGACGCAGACCGTGCGCCGCCTGCCCAGCGCGTACGCCGCGCTGGTCGAGGGGGAGAGCGCCGCGCTGCCGGCCGGTGAGCTCCCCGCTCACCACGTCATCGGCGCGTTCAACTCCGGTGCGGTCGACGGCCTGGCGGCGCTGCCCGTCGGCGTCAGCGGGCTCGATGCGCAGAAGGTCGCCGACCTCGCCCTGGTCGCGGGCAACGCCAGCATCGAACGGCACCTCGACGGCACCGCCATCGACGCGGGCGGCCTGCTGCCCGACGTCGTCGACACCAACACCTGGGTGCAGACCATCGACCAGATCTCCCCGGTGGAGCTGCTCGAGACCCAGCTGTGCAACTACACGTCGCCGTTCATCCTGATCAGCGCGCTCCGGCCGGCGATGGCCGAGGCCGCCCGCCGGGCGTCCAGCGGGCGTGCGTACGTGGTCAACGTCTCCGCGATGGAGGGCGTGTTCAGCCGCGGCTACAAGGGCGCCGGGCACCCGAACACCAACGCCGCCAAGGCCGCGATGAACATGGTGACGCGGACCAGCGGCCAGGAGATGTTCGAGAGCGACCGCATCCTCATGACCTCGGTCGACACCGGCTGGATCACCGACGAGCGCCCGCACTTCGATAAGCTCCGCCTGGCCGAGGAGGGCTTCCACGCCCCCCTCGACCTGGTCGACGGTGCGGCCCGGGTCTACGACCCCGTCGTCCGCGGCGAGGCCGGCGAGGACCTGTACGGCGTCTTCCTCAAGGACTACGCGCCGGCCAACTGGTAGCCGGCCCGGGCGGCCTCGCGCCGCCCCCGGGGCCCGCCGCCCCGCGCCACCGCCTGCCGTACGACCGTGCCCCGGCCCCTCCCGAGAGGGCCGGGGCACGGCCGTTTCACGGCGTGCGCTCGTACGCCCCCGCCGCGACCAGCTCCAGGACCGGACGCCAGTCCTCCATCACGCCCGCGTCGAGCCCGACGACCTTGCCCGCGTCATCCGCTTGGCGCAACGTCACGGCCGCCTCTGCATCCGGGTCCGCCGCGAAGGCGCGGACCTCCGCCTCGTCCATCAGCCCGCCCTGCGCGCGCAGCGTCAGCGCGCTCTGCGGGGACAGCGCCCGATCGGGCTCGACGGCCGCCAGATAGCGCTTGGCCGGCACGTGCAGCCGTACCAGCCGGGCCACCCGTTCCCCGAGCAGCGGACGGATCGCCTCCGCCGCATGGTCTGCATGGCCCGCGTCGTCCCCGGGGAAGAGCAGATGACCCAGGTCGTGGACGAGGCCGGCGACCTGGAGCTCCTTGTCGAACGGATGCGAGCGGCGCAGCAGTGCAGCAGTCTGGAGCCCATGATCGTGCAGATCGACCGGGTCTCCGCTGCGGTCGGGCGTGTCCCACGCCCCGCGGCACGCGAGCAGCAGCTCCATCAGCTCCTCGATGCTGTCGACCCTCGGCACCCCCGGCACTCCGGACCTCGCCACCGCCGCTCCTTCCGCCGCCCGTACTCCAGTCGTGCTGCTCCGGTCGAGCAGACCACCCGTCACGGGCACCCCGGCGTACGGCTTCCTGAACTCGCGGAGAAATCAAGCCGTCGAGTGGATTTTGCCAGTCTATTGAGCAGGGACGCGCTCATATGTGTACTCTGAGTGGCACAAGACGGCCGCATCCAGGCCACGCTCCACCAAGGCGCCACCGCGTCCGGAAACCCTTTATCCCTTGTGCCCGGCGCGCGGCTCGCCCTCCGGGTTACGCGACACAAAGGAGTGCGCGGTGACAGACACGACGACGAAGTCCGACGAGACGCTGGGAGAGCGCCCGGCAGCGCGGGTCCGCCCCCACACGGACGAACTCGGCAGCCTCGAAGTCTGGGCCCGGTCCGCCCCCATCCGGCTCGCGGGCTACGAGGACGACCTGGCGGAGTCCCACATCCTGCCCGGCATCGACTGACCCCCACGACGTCACGCAGCGCCCCCGAGCCGACCGGCGACGGGGGCGCGGTGCTGAGCCCGCGGCCCACCGCCCCGACCGTGCGGGACGCGTGGGAGGTTCCCGTTCCCCGTACGCCATGAGCGTCATCGCTGTGGGCGATCAAGACTTCCGGCCGGCCTCCGCTCCCGGCACGCTGGCCTGCATGAAGCTACTGATGCTGGGCGGTACCGAATTCGTCGGACGCGCGATCACCGAGGACGCCCTGGCCCGGGGCTGGGACGTCACCGTCTTCCACCGAGGGCACCACGCACCCCCGCCGGGCACCTCCGCCCTGCACGGCGACCGCACCGCGCCCGGCGGGCTGGACGCCCTCACCACGGGCGAGTGGGACCTCGTCGTCGACACCTGGGGCGGCGCCCCGACCGCCGTGCGCGACAGCGCCCGGCTGCTGAGCGGCCGGGCCGCGGGGTACGCGTACATCTCCAGCCGCTCGGTGTACAAGTACCCGGCCCCGGCGGGCCTGTCGGAGGACGGCCCGCTGGTCGACGGCTCGGCCGACGCCGACAGCACCGCCTACGCCGAGGACAAGCGGGGCGGTGAGATCGCCGCCGTCGACGCCTTCGGGGACCGGGCCCTGCTGGTGCGCGCCGGCCTGATCATCGGCCCCTACGAGAACGTCGGCCGGCTGCCCTGGTGGTTGAACCGGACCGCCCGCGGCGGCCCCACCCTGGCCCCCGGCCGGCCGGAACTCCCGCTCCAGTACATCGACGTACGCGACCTCGCCGCCTGGACGCTGGACGCCGCCGAGGCCGGGCTCGGCGCCCCGTACAACGCGGTCTCCCCGCCCGGTCACGCCACCATGGGCAGCCTCCTCGAAGCCTGCGCGGCCGTCACAGGCAACGCCGCCGAGCTCCGCTGGACCGACCAGGCCCGGATCGAGGAAGCCGGCGTACAGCCCTGGACCGAACTGCCGATCTGGCTCCCCGTGGGCGAGATACACGACTACATGTTCGGCGGTGACGTCACCAAGGCGCAGGCGGCGGGCCTGAAGTGCCGCCCGGTCGAGGAGACCGTGGCCGACACCTGGGCCTGGCTCCGCTCGCTCGGCGGCGCCGCACCGCAACGCTCCGACCGCCCGGCCCCCGGTATCGACCCCGAACGCGAGGCGGCGCTACTCGGGCTCTGACCAGGACGCTTCGGCGAGGCGGGTCGGCGGGAGGTACTCGCGGAGCAGCCTGCGGTGCCACCAGGCGCCCGTCTCGCGCAGCTCCCGCCAGGTGGTGAACCGGTAGCGGTACAGCCTGGCCCGCACGTACACCGGCGGGGCGTCCGGGAAGGGGTTGTGGCGGATCAGCCGCAATGTGTCCCGGTCGCCGGCCAGCAGCCGCTCCACGAACGGCCCGAACCAGTCCCGCGCATAGCCGGGGGACAGTGCCGCGAACCACATCAGCCAGTCCAGCCGCAGATGGTACGGGGCGAACTGGCGCGGCATCCGGCGCAGATCACCCGGTTTGCCCTTGAACCCGTACTCCCGCCACGCGCCGTCCTCCCGCGGCACCCGGTCCGCGGTGCCCTCGACCACCACCTCGTCCCGGATCCGGCCCACCGTGCCGAAGGCCCCGTACGTGTTGACCAGGTGGAGGGGGTCGAAGGAGCGGTTCATCACCTGGCGCCGCGAGATCATGTTGAGCACCGGATGCCGGCTCAGCACCAGCACCAGCACGGTCACCGCGCACACCAGGACCGCGAACCAGACGGGCGCCGGGCGGGACGCTGCGGCCGGCGGCGGCCCGGCGAGCCCCGTGAAGTCGACCGCCGGCAGGGCCGCCGTGATGGTGATCCAGTTCAGCCAGGCGAAGTTGCCCGACAGCACCAGCCACAGCTGCGTCGCCACGATGATTCCGGCGGCGTACGAGGCCACCGGCTGCGGAGTGAACAGCAGCACCGGGACCACCAGCTGCGTCACGTGGTTGGCCGCGCACTCCACCCGGTGCAGCGGTTTCGGCAGATGGTGGAAGAACCAGCTCAGCGGCCCCGGCATCGGCTGCGTCTCGTGGTGGTGGTAGAGGCAGGTCAGCTTGCGCCAGCACGAGTCCCCGCGCATCTTGATCAGCCCCGCGCCGAACTCCACCCGGAACACCACCCAGCGCAGCAGCCACAGCACCAGCACCGGCGGCCCGACCCGCGCATTGCCGAGGAAGACCGCGAGGAAGCCCACCTCCAGCAGCAGCGACTCCCAGCCGAAGGCGTACCAGGTCTGCCCCACGTTCACGATCGACAGGTACAGCAGCCACAGCAGCGCCCACATCCCCATGGCCGCGCCCAGCGGAACGAGGTCCCCCACCCCCGCGGCCAGGGCCGCGGCCACCGCGGCCCCCGCCCAGGCGCAGCAGGCGAAGAGCCGGTCCGAGTAGCGCAGTTGGAACAGGCTCGGGGCGTGTTTGAACGGCACGTACCGCACATAGCGCGGCACGGGCAGCATGCCGTGCGCCCCGATCAGTGCCCGGAACTGCAGGGCGGCCGCGACGAAGGCGAAGAGGTAGACGCCGGCGAGGGCCCGCTGGAAGACCAGCCGGCCCAGCCAGTAACCGGGCGCCGTGAACCAGTCCATCCCCTCCAGTATCGGGCGGATCAGGCCGCGGCGGCCAGCTTGCGCACGGTACGGCCGAGCCGGCGGGCGTAACGGAGCTGGAGGAAGGGGATCACCGGGCCGGCGAGCCGGGTGTACCAGGTGCCCGGGCGGCTGAAGGCGGTCACCTCGAACCACACCGTGCCGTCCGGGTCCCGGAGCACCATGAAGGACTCCTCCCCGCACTCCGGGTGGCCGGCGAGCGTCCCGTACGCGAAACCGACCCGGTGGGGTTCGTAGGCGGTCCAGATCACCTCGCACGGGGCGTCGATCCGCAGCCGCCCGAAGCCGATCCCGACCACCACCCGGCTTCCCGGGCGGACGGCGCCGTGGCCGGCCCGGACCAGCATGCCCGAGGCCCGGTGGGCGCCGAAGGTGGTGACGGCGGTCCCGGCGGTCTCGAAGACGGCCTGCCCGTGGCCGATCCGAGTGCGGTGGTGCAGGTGGTGGTATCCGGCGGGCAGCGGCCGCCGCCGCGTCGCACCCCGGTCGGGGTAGTTGACGGTGTCACGGCCGGCGCTGATGAGGCGGGTCATGGCGTGATCTCCATTCGGTCGACGGTCAGCCGGCGCCAGGCCAGCACCGAGCACAGGGCGAAACCGAGTGCGTTGCCGAGGCCGTGGGTGGCGGCCATCCAGGTCAGGGTGGGGTGCGTGATCCCGGTCGCCTCGCCGGCCGCCCACCACAGGGCGAGCAGCATCGTGGCCACCAGGACCGCGGCCGAGATCGCGAGCAGCGCCCCGGTGGTGCGGTCCCCGGCGGCGGGCCGGATCTCCCGCCAGGTCAGCAGTGCCACCGCCCACATCCCGCCGGTCAGCACCACCGCGCCCACCAGCTCCGCCCAGTCGTCCACGAAGTAGCCGAGGAGGACCAGCAGGGTCCCGGCAGGGACGCTGTACGCCGCCCAGCGCGACAGTGCCGTGCCGTGCGCGGGCGTGGCGGCCCGGCACACCAGACCGGCGACCAGAGCGGCCGTGAACCCGGCGAAGTGGAAGTGCGGAACGGTCAGCGCCAGGATGTCCAGGTCGAAGCCGAACAGCCGGTACCCGGCGCGTTCGGCGACGAGGGCGGTCCCGGCGACCGAGGGCGAGACCAGCGCGGTGAACACGGCGATCTCGGCCGGCGCGGGCGTCCGCGTTCCGGCGGCCGGCAGCCGCAGGGCCCGCAGCAGCCGGGCCGGGGCCCGGGCGGCGAGCGCCAGGGTGGCCGCTGCGTACAGTGCGGCGAGCGCCGTTGCGGCGGTGCCGCGCGGCAGCCAGAGGCACAGGGCCCCGGGGGCGGCGAGCAGGGGCCAGATCCGGGCGATCCCGCGCAGCCCGGCCGGGTCGATCAGGCGGAGGCCGGCGGGGACGACGTAGAGCATGCCCAGGGCGACGATCAGATGCACCAGTACCGTCACCGTGGACTCCCCTCCGGACGCGGCCGAACGCTTTGAACGCGTTCAACTCACGGTCGTGACCATACGAGGTTCCTTGAACATGTTCAAGACGCGGCCCCGGTTCCGTCCCGGCGCTCCGGTTGCGCCCCTCCCGCGGATGCGGCAGACAGGAGGGAGCAACCGGGGCGAAAAGGGAGAATCAACGTGCACGTACGGACACCCCGTCAGACGCCGCGTCGTCATACACCAGCCCGCGCAGCCCTCTTCACACTCCTCGGTGTGCTCGCCGCAGCCTGCGGCAGCTCCGAGGAGCCCAAGAGCGCGCCCGGACCCGAGAGCCACGAGGTCCTGCTCCAGCCCGTGGCCACGGCCGGGCCCGACCCCTTCACCACCTCCTCCGCCACCCGCGAGTCCGCCCCCGCGCAGCCCCCGCTGCCCAACCCGACCGGCCAGGGCATCCGGACCGTCAATGCGGCCACCCCCGGCCTGTACGGCGGCACCCAGCGGCTGGGCAGCTGCGACGTGGAGCAGCAGCTGCGCACCCTCACCGAGGACGACGCCAAGGCCAAGGCTTTCGCCCAGGCCGCCTCCATCGAGACCGCGAAGATCCCCGAGTTCCTGCGCGGCCTCACCCCGGTCGTGCTCCGCGCCGACACCCGGGTCACGAACCACGCCTTCCGCGACGGCCGCGCGGCCGGCTTCCAGTCCGTCCTGCAGGCCGGCACCGCCGTCCTCGTCGACGACCACGGCATGCCGCGCGTCCGGTGCGGCTGCGGAAATCCGCTGCTCGCGCCGCGCGCCTCCAAGGGCTCCCCGGAGCTCAAGGGGGACCGGTGGAGCGGCTACCAGCCCCAGCAGGTCATCGTCATCGAACCGACCCCGAACGCGATCAAGAGCCTGGTCATCGCGAACATCGCCGACAACACCTGGCTCGAGCGCAAGACCGGCGACGACGGCGCCCAGGACCGCACCCCGCAGGTGGTGCCCGCGTACGACCCGGCGGACGGCATCCCCGTAGGCCCTGTGACCGCGCCCAAGGCCGCGTCGGCCGAGCCGTGCGCCCCGCCCGAGACGGACAACGATGCGAACGCGGGCACGAACAACCCGGCCCGGACCGCGCCGCCCGCCCCGCCCGCCCCACCGAAGCCGCCGGGCGGTTCCACCGGGGTCCCCGCCCCCCAGGCCACGGACTGCGTGCCGCAGGGCGAGCAGGCCAGGCCGGACCGGCCGGAGGCGGGCACGCAACCGGCCCCGCAGCGGCAGCAGCCCGCGCAGCCGCCGGCGCGTCCGCGCTCCGATGCGCCCGGGAACCAGCCGGGCGACGTCCCCCCGGACGCCCTCTCGGACGTCCCCTCCGGCCTGCCCCCGCAGGTCCCGGCCGACCCGGGGATCCCGCCGGAGTCCGACGGCCCGATGCAGCCGCCGAACGCCCCGTACGACGCCGACGACCCGTTCGCCCCGCACGACCCCTTCGGCGCCCCGGATCTGCGGCAGCCGCTCGCGGCTGCCGCCCGCTCGTTGGAGAGCGCCTGACCGGCCCGTGTGTCATGGTGGATCGGTGCCGACCACCGTATCGCTGCCGGACGACTGGCCCGCACACCCGGACCGGTCGCTCAAGCTGAACCGCATGGGCAGTTTCGACTGGGACCTGGACACCGGTCTGCTGCACATGGACGCAGCGGCCCTCGACGTCTACGACATGACGCCCGAGGAGTACGACGGACGGCCCGAATCCCTCGCCCCGCGCGTCCCGCCCACCGAGGCGGTCCGGCTCGACGGCCTCGTCTCCAGCGCCCTCAAGAGCGCCGAGGACAACTACGGCGCCTACTTCCGGATCCGCTGCCAGGACGGCCGGCTGCGCTGGACGCACACCCAGGGCCGCGTCATGCGCGGCCCCGACGGCCGCCCGTTCCGGATCATCGGCATCGTCCGCGACGCCACCGACGAGCTCAGCCACTCGGCGGAACGCCTCGGCCTCGACGAGGCGCGACGCCGGCAGACCTCCGTGGTCGAGAGCACCACCGCCGCGCTCGCCCACGCCCGGACCGTGCAGGACGTCATCGACGTCATCGGCGACGCCCACGGCCTGGAGCGGCTCGGCTCCATGGGCATGGTGATGGGCCTGGTCGAGGCAGGGCGGATCCACCTCGTGGCCGAGGGGCCCGCCGACAGTTTCGTACCCGGCACCCGGTACACCCGGATCGACGAGCAGTACCCGATGAGCGAGGTCGTCCGCTCGCTGCAACCGCGCTTCCTCGACTCCGCGGAGGAGTTCGCCGAGGGCTATCCCGACCTCTGGTCGAGGATCTCCACCATGCAGATCTCGGCGGCCGCCTACCTGCCGCTGATCGCCCAGGCCCGCCCCATCGGCGCGATCGGACTGCTCTACCAGGACAAGGACGGCTTCACCCAGGACGAGCGGAACCTGTTGGTCGCACTGGGCAGCAGCATCGCGCAGAGCCTCCAGCGGGCGATGCTGCTGGAGCAGGAGCACGACCTGGCGGAAGGCCTCCAGCAGGCGATGCTGCCGCGCCGGATCCCCTCGGTGCCGGGTGCGGAGATCGCCGTACGGTACCGCTCCGCCCGGATGGGCCAGGACATCGGCGGCGACTGGTACGACGTCATCCCGCTGCCGGGAGGCCGGGTCGGGGCGGTCATCGGCGACGTCCAGGGCCACGACACGCACGCCGCGGCGGTCATGGGCCAACTGCGGATCGTGCTGCGCGCGTACGCCGCCGAAGGCCACTCGCCGGGCACCGTCGTGGCGCGGGCCTCGGTGTTCCTGCACGAACTCGACACCGACCGCTTCGCGACCTGCACGTACGTGGAGGCCGACCTCACCACGGGCGTGCTGCAGCTGGTCCGGGCCGGGCACATCGACCCGTTGCTGCGCACCCGGGACGGCGACTGCCGGCGGCTGCCGGTGGAGGGCGGGATGCCGCTGGGCCTGTCGGCGGAGTTCGGCCGCCTGGAGTACCCGGTGACCACCGTGGAACTGGACCCCGGGGAAACCATCCTGCTCTGCACGGACGGCCTCGTGGAGCATCCCGGCGCCGACCTGGACGACGGGATCCAGCTGCTCACCGCGCTGGTCCGGAGCGGACCGGCGGACCTGCCACGGCTGGCGGACCGGCTGTGCGGGGTGATCGACGAGCGGGGCGGCGACGACGACATGGCGCTGCTCCTGCTGCGCCGCCAGGCGGAGGAGGCCCCGCAGGGCGGCGGCCGCCTCCAGCAGCACGTGGCCCCGGGAGACCCGGAAGCCCTGGTCGCGGCCCGCCACATGGTCGGCGCGGCGGTCCGGTCGTGGGGCGCGCGGGAACGGTCCGACGAGATCGAGCTCGTCGCGGACGAGCTCATCGTGAACGCCCTGATGCACACGGACGGCCCGGCGATCGTGACCCTCCGGGTCCTGCCGGGCGCGCAGCGCAGACTCCGTGTCGAGGTCGAGGATCGCTCCAGCGCGCTCCCGCGCCGCCGCGAGGCGGGCGAATCGGGCGTCTCGGGCCGCGGCCTGATGCTGGTGGACCGCCTCGCGGACGTCTGGGGCGTGGAGTCCCGGGGCAGCGGCAAATGCGTCTGGTGCGAGTTCACGATGTCCTGACCTCCACCACTGCCCGGGCCCCAGCGGCGCAGGCCCGGTGCGCAGCTGCCGGTTCGGGTCGCCGGGGCGGGGCTCGCGCGGCAGGCTGGGTGCATGCCCGAGCTGCCCGAGGTCGAGGCCCTGAGGGAGTTCCTCGACGAGCACCTCGCCGGGCGGGTGGTGGAGCGCGTCCTCCCGCTCGCCGTCAGCGTGCTCAAGACGTACGATCCGCCGCTCACCGCCCTCGAAGGGCAGCCGGCCGGGTCCACCTCCCGGCACGGCAAGTTCCTCGCGATCCGGATCGGCGAACTCCATCTCGTCACCCACCTGGCCCAGGCCGGCTGGCTCCGCTGGCAGGACACGCTGCCCGAGCGGCCGCCGCGCCCCGGCAAGGGGCCGCTCGCGCTGCGCGTCGTCCTCGAGGGCGGCGGCGGCTTCGACCTCACCGAGGCGGGCACCCAGAAGCGCCTCGCGGTGTACGTCGTCCGCGACCCCCAGGAGGTGCCCGGCATCGCCCGCCTCGGCCCCGATCCGCTCGCCGAGGACTTCGACCGCGACGCGTTCGCCGCGCTGCTCGCCGGGGAACGGCGGCAGATCAAGGGTGTGCTGCGCGATCAGGGCGTCATCGCGGGGATCGGGAACGCGTACAGCGACGAGATCCTGCACGCGGCGAAGGTCTCACCCTTCAAACTGGCCGCCGCCTTCGACGAGGAGCAGGTCACCCACCTGTACGAGGCCGTCCGGCGGACCTTGCTCGAGGCCGTCGAGCGCGCGCATGGCGTGGCCGCCGGGAACCTCAAGGCCGAGAAGAAGAGCGGGCTGCGGGTGCACGGCCGGGACGGTGAGCCGTGCCCGGTGTGCGGGGACACCGTCCGCTCGGTGTCGTTCGCCGACTCCTCGCTCCAGTACTGCCCCACCTGCCAGACCGGTGGCAAGCCGCTCGCCGACCGCAGGCTGTCCCGTCTCCTCAAATGACCTCCCCCTGCGTAGACTCCGGCCCCATGGCCGAGCAGCAGCCGCAGCACCAGCAGCCGCCGTCGCCGCCCCGGCGGGAGATCGTCACGGGCGTGCCCCGGGGCGCCCGCCGCCGCCCGCCCGCGCACACCCCGGCCCGTTCGGAGATCTCCGAGCAGACCACCCTGGGCGCCACCTATGTACGGGCCCTGATGCGCAGCCAGCTCCGGGCCGGGCTCGGCGCGCTGGGCGCCCTCGCGCTGCTCGTCGGGACGCTGCCGGTGCTGTTCGCGCTGCCGCGCTCCGCGTCGGGGCCGCCGGTCTGGGTGGCGCTCGGCCTGGTGGTGTACCCGGTGATGTGGCTGATCGCCCGGTGGTACGTCACCCGGGCCGAGCGCAACGAGGCCGATTTCACCGGCCTGGTGATGGATCCCGCCGAGGCGCCGGGCCCGCACCGGCCCGTCTGAACCGGGAGGTTCCCGCTTCGGAGCAGGTGCCCCGCGTCAGAACAGGTGCATCGCCAAGTGGCCCAGCGGCAGCCCGAGCTGCCAGGCCGGGGTCCACACCCGAGCGTTCTCGTCCAGGCCCAGCGGGGTGTCGGCGTGGCCGTGCCGGCCCGGGTCGAGGTTGGTGGCGAAGAGTTCGGTGCGGTCCAGCCAGCGCCAGGCCGCCCGGGCCAGTTCGAGGTCCGGGTCCTCACCGGTGCCGCGTTCCCTCGCCTCCTCGCCCAGTGCGAGGAACCGGGTGTGCACCCAGTCCCGCCAGGGGTGCCCGTACGCCGTCAGCGACAGCCATTCGTCGAGCTGCGAGACCACCCGGATCCCGGAGAGCTCGCCGGCCGCGTCGGAGAGGTAGATCGTCAGCGCGAGCGTGTCCCGCCCGGCGCGGAACTCCAGGGTACTGACCGGGATCAGCCGGCCCGTGCGCAGCAGTTCGTCGGCGATGTACTCCGCATAGAGCCATGCCATGGGCACCGCGAGCCCGCCGTCACTGGTGCCGTTCGTACCCTCGGGCTGCACCGTTCCACCTTCTCCCGCGCGTCGAGCTTCCCGTCGTCAGTCATGAGCCTTCACCGAGCGGCGCGCGGAACGGGGGATGTTTACCCAACTTGAACGCTCTGAGGCCGATTTCGATGTGCTTTGTGTCCGATCCGCGTGCATTCGGTTCGTTCGCTGCGTGGTTCCCCCCGGTGCTCAGGCGCCGAGGTCGTACCCGTACCCCTGGAGGCCCTTCTTCAGGGCGCGCAGTGCGTAGTACGTACGGGATTTGACCGTTCCTGCCGGAATCCCGAGTTCCGCGGCCGCCTCGGCCACCGAGCGGTCCTGGAAGTAGACCTGCATCAGCACCTCTCGGTGCTCCGGCCCGAGCGAGCCCACGGCCCGCCGGACATCGATCGCCGTGACCGAGCCGGCCACCGCGTCCTCGGGCGCGGGCGCCTGCTCCAGCCCCTCCGGGTCCACCTCCTGTGGCCGTGACAGCCGCGCCCGCCGGGCGTCGATCGCCAGGCGCCGCGCCACGGTGAACAGCCAGGGCCGCATGGACTCGTGGTCGCTCTCCAGCACCTCCGGGTGCTGCCAGGCCCGGACCAGGGTCTCCTGCACGAGGTCCTCGGCGCGCTGGGAGTCGCCGGCCGTGAGGCCGAGCAGGAAACCGAACAGGGCCCGCCCGTGGTCGCGCTGGAGTTCGGCCAGCGCCTCGGGATCCGTGCGCAGGAGGGTGGGGGAGAGGGGCACGAGTGGCTCCTTCCTGGGTCCGTTCGGGTCCGACGGACTCACCCTCACCTGCACGGAGCGCCCCGGGAACCGTCCGGTCCCGGCGTTGCGCCCAAGCACCCCGGTCATCCGGTGGGCGGCCGCGCCCGGCGGTGAACGGTCGAACGGCGCGGCGAACGGCCGCCCGGGTGAGGCCGGGCGCCCCTGGAGCCGTTCCCCGACTGGTGACGTCCACCTCCATGGATTAGAGATGGTCGGATAGTCCTACTAATGAGAGCTGGCCCAGATGACCAAGCACACCCGGCAGGCCCTCGCGCTCCTGTCGGCTGTCCTCATGGCGGCGGCCGCCGCAGGCTGTTCCGCCGGGAAGGAGCCCGCGCCGGCCCGCCTCGGCAACTCCCCCACCCCGGCGCCGTCCAGCGGCTCCGGGTCCAACGCGGCCCAGGACGGTGCCGCGAAGGGCTTCACCCTGGTCGCGACCGGCGACGTGCTGCCGCACGACTCCGTCATCAAGCGGGCGGCGGCCGACGCGGACGGCGACGGCCACGACTTCAGGCCGATGTTCTCCCTGGTCAAGCCGGTGGTCTCGGCCGCCGACCTGGCCATCTGCCATATGGAGACCGTGTACGGGGAGGACGGCGGACCGTTCACCGGCTACCCGGCCTTCCAGTCCCCGCCCGAGGTGGCCGACGGACTCAAGGACGCCGGGTACGACGGCTGTTCCACCGCCTCTAACCACACCCTGGACGCCGGGGCGGAAGGACTGAAGCGCACCCTCGACAAGTTCGACAAGGCCGGTCTGAAGCACGCCGGTTCGGCCCGTACGGCGACCGAGGCGGCCACGCCCACCATGTACACGGCGGGTTCCGCGAAGGTCGCGCACCTGGCGTACACGTACGACACGAACGGCTACCCGCTGCCGGAGGGCCAGCCGTGGGCCGTCAACCTGATGGAGAAGGACAGGATCATCGCGGATGCGCGGGCCGCCCGGAAGGCGGGCGCGGACGTGGTCCTGGTCAGCGTGCACTGGGGCACGGAGTGGCAGACCGAGCCGGACGAGAAGCAGCTCGCGCTCGGCAAGGCGCTGACGGCCTCGCAGACCGGCGGGCGCCCCGACATCGACATGATCCTGGGCACGCACGCGCACATCCCGCAGGCCTACGAGAAGGTCAACGGGACGTGGATCATCTACGGCATGGGCGACCAGGTCGCCGGCGAGATGTTCAACTACTCGGGCGCGCGGGACATGCGCGGCAACTACGGCTCGATCGGCCGCTTCACCTTCGCCCCGCCGGCCGCCGCGGGCCGGCGCTGGCAGGTCACCAAGGCCGAGTTCGTCCCGCAGATGATGGACCTGTCCGCCGGCAAGGTCGTCAACCTGCCCGCCGCCCTGGCGCGGTCCTCGGACGGGGAGTACGAGGAGGCGCAGGACGCCATCAGCGAGGCCGTCCTCAGCCGCGGCGCGGCCAAGGACGGCCTGGCGATGGCCAAATAGCCGCCGCCCCTGGCCGCTCCCTGCCACCGCCGGCCCGTCACGGAACCACCGTGACGGGCCAGCGGCCCGCCGTGACCGGGCGGCCCGCCACCGAGCCGACGATGCGGTGCCCGGCCTGCTCGGAGGCGCCGACCACCACCGCGTCCGCCGTCAGCTCCTCCGCCGCGCTCACCAGGCCCGCTGGGAGGTGCCCCCACCGCGTTGTCTCCCTCCTCCGCCTTGCAATCCACGGCACCAGCCGACCCGGCCCATCCGACCCTGATCCGCCGGACACCCCCTGCCCCTCGCCGCGCGGAGCGGCGTCGGCCTCCCTACAGTGCGAACCATGAGTGCCACCGTGGAGGAGACCCGGGGCACCCGGAACCGCTTCCTGAACCGGGTGCCCGACGCATTCGCCGCGTTCTTCGGAGCGCTCGGACTGCTGTGCGCCGTACTGGCGCTCTCCCCGACGCTGCGGCACCTCCTGCGGCACATCGTGCGGTTCCTCGACGAGATCGTGGTGCCCGTCAGCGCCAACCTGGCCTATGCCGTCTTCCTCTTCCTGCTCGCCGCCGCCCTCGGCACCCGCAAGAAGGTCGCATGGTGGATCGTCGTCACCTATCTGGCCCTGCTCGTCCTGGTCGACCTCCTGATCATCGCCGACGAGTACTACTGGATCGGCGGCCCCTCGATGGCCATCGCCGTCGCCGCCCTCGGGGTCCTGGTCGCCGCCCGCAAGGAGTTCTACGCCGCCTCCCGGCCCGGCGCCTTCTGGCGGGCCCTGCTCGTCCTGGGCCTCGGCCTGCTCGTCGCCGTGCTCGTCGGCTGGGGCCTGGTCGCCCTGTTCCCCGGCACCCTGCCCAAGGGGCAGTGGCTGGACTGGGCCGCCCGGCAGGTCTTCGGCGGCCTCGTCTCGCCCCGCCAGTTCGACGGCCACCCGCCCCGCCCGCTGTACTTCTTCCTCGGCCTGTTCGGCGCCCTCGCCCTGCTGAACGCCGCCACGACCCTCTTCCGCTCCCAGCGGCTGACGGCCGCCCTGCACGGGGACGAGGAGCCCCGCATCCGGGCCCTGCTCGGCGCGTACGGCCGCGGCGACTCCCTCGGCTACTTCGCCACCCGCCGCGACAAGGCCGTCGTGTTCGCCCCCAACGGCCGGGCCGGCGTCACCTACCGCGTCGAGGCCGGCGTCTGCCTCGCCAGCGGCGACCCGGTCGGCGACCCCGCCGCCTGGAGCCCCGCCGTGGACGCCTGGCTCACCGTCGCCCGCCGGCACGGCTGGCAGCCCGCCGTCATGGGCGCCTCCGAGGAGGGCGCGACCGCGTACGCCCGCTCCGGGCTCAGCGCCCTCCAGCTCGGCGACGAGGCGATCCTGCACGTCGCCCGCTTCGACCTCGACGGCCGCGACATGCGCGTCACCCGTCAGGCCGTCAACCGCGTCAAGCGCACCGGGGCCGCCACCGTCATCCGCCGCCACTCCGCCCTCAGCGACGAGGAGATGCAGCGGATCATCGAACGCGCCGACACCTGGCGCGACACCGAGACCGAGCGCGGGTTCTCCATGGCCCTGGACCGGCTCGGCGACCCCGCCGACGGGGACTGCCTGCTCGTCGAGGCCTTCGACGCCCAGGGCGACCTGATCGCCCTGCTGTCCTTCGTCCCCTGGGGCAAGGACGGCATCTCCCTCGACCTGATGCGCCGCGACCGCACCGCCCCCAACGGCGTCATGGAGTTCATGGTCGCCGAGCTGTGCGCTGCCGCGCCCGGCCTCGGCGTGCGCCGGATCTCCCTCAACTTCGCCGTCTTCCGCTCCGCCTTCGAGGAGGGCGGCCGGATCGGCGCCGGCCCCGTCCTCAAGCTGTGGCGCAAACTGCTGCTGTTCTTCTCCCGCTGGTGGCAGCTGGAGGCCCTGTACCGCTCGAACGTCAAGTACGGGCCCGAGTGGTACCCGCGGTTCCTCTGCTACCAGGACGCCGGCTCGCTCGCCCGGGTCAGCCTCGCCTCCGGCATCGCCGAGGGCTTCGTCTCCGTACCCAGCCTGCGCAAACTGTGGGGCAACGCGCACGCCAGGGGGCTCACCGCGCCCGCCAGCACCGAGGGGCTGCCCCCGCTCGACTCCCTCGGCCTGGACCTCGTGGGGCAGGAGGCCGCAGGCGCGGCGCGCGCCGAGCGGCTGCCCGATCAGGTCCGGGTCCGTCACGACAAGATGGAGCGGATCCGGGCGGCCGGCACCGACCCGTACCCCGTCGGCATCCGGCAGCGCACCCACACCGTGGCCGAGCTGAGGGCCGCCCACCCCGGCCGCCCGCCCGGCACCCGGTCCGGGGAGCAGGCCACGCTCGCCGGCCGCGTGATGCTCGTGCGCGACCTCGGCGGCGTGGTCTTCGCCGTCCTGCGCGACTGGTCCGGGGACATGCAGCTGATGTTCACCCGCGAAGAGAGCGGCGCCGGCGTACTGGACTCCTTCACCTCCCAGGTCGACTTCGGAGACCACGTGGTGGCGAGCGGCGCGATCGGCGCCAGCCGCAGCGGCGAGCCGTCCCTCGTGGTCTCCTCCTGGCAGCTCACCGGGAAGTGCCTGCGCCCGCTCCCGGACAAGCGCAAGGGTCTCGCCGACCCCGAGGCCCGAGTCCGGCGCCGCTACCTCGACCTGGTCGCGAGCCCCGAGGCGCGGGACGTCGTACGGGCCCGCTCCGCGGCCGTCCAGGCACTGCGCCAGGGGCTGCTGGACCGCGGCTACCTCGAGGTCGAGACCCCGATGCTCCAGCAGATCCACGGCGGGGCCAACGCCCGGCCCTTCCGGACCCACATCAACGCCTACGACCTCGACCTGTACCTGCGCATCGCACCCGAGCTGTACCTGAAGCGGCTGTGCGTCGGAGGCCTGGAGAAGGTCTTCGAGATGGGCCGCACCTTCCGCAACGAGGGCGTCTCCTACAAGCACAACCCCGAGTTCACGATGCTGGAGGCCTACCAGGCCTTCGCCGACTACGACGTGATGCTCGACCTCACGCGCGAGCTGATCCAGGGCGCCGCGACCGCCGCCTTCGGCTCGCCGATCGCCCACAAGGCCGGCCCGGACGGACAGCTCGTCGTCCACGACATCTCCGGGATCTGGCCGGTCAAGACGATGTACGGGGCCATCGGCGAGGCGCTCGGCGAGGAGGTCGACGCCGACACCGCGGAACCCGTGCTGCGCCGGCTCTGCGACCGCGCCGGCGTACCGCACGCGCCCGAGGACACCCGCGGCGACGTGGTGCTGGAGATGTACGAGCGGCTGGTGGAGGAGAAGACGAAGCTGCCGACCTTCTACAAGGACTTCCCCACCGACGTCTCCCCGCTGACCCGGCAGCACCGCAAGGACCCGCGCCTCGCCGAGCGCTGGGACCTGGTGGCGTTCGGGACCGAACTGGGCACCGCGTACTCGGAACTGACCGACCCGGTGGAGCAGCGGCGCCGGCTCACCGCCCAGTCGCTGCTCGCGGCGGGCGGCGACCCGGAGGCGATGGAACTCGACAACGACTTCCTGGACGCCCTGGAGTACGCCATGCCGCCGACCGGCGGTCTGGGCATCGGCGTCGACCGGCTGGTCATGTTCCTCACGGGCCTGACGATCCGCGAGACGCTGCCGTTCCCCCTGGTGCGGCGCGGCTGATCGGGTGAGGGGAAGCCTGCGCGTTCGCGCCTCTCGACATCTGCGGGGATGTCGTTGATACGTAGTAATAATGAAAAATGACGAGCCGACAGTAGGGCGACGCATGCTCCTGCGTACCGCCGTCTTCCTCGGAGTCGCCGCCGCCTCCGGACTCCTCACCGGCGGCGAGACCGGAGCACCCGGACAGAACACGGCGGGCGGCGCACCCGGCGCGGGCCTCGGCGCCGGCCCCGCCGGCCCCGCCGGCGGCCCGGCGGTCGGACAGCCGGGACCCGGCGGAGCCGCCGGACCGGGCGGAGTCCGCGCCCTGCGGCCCCAGGCGCCCGGGCAGGCCGCGTACCGGCTGAGCCCCATGACCTCCGAGACCCCGCTGCGCCCGCCCGCCGCGAAGCCCGCCGTACGGACCCGGCCCATCCTGGAGCTGCCCCCCGACGCGAGCACGGCGAGCGCCATGGTGCTCACCTTCGACGACGGGCCCGACCCCCGCTACACCCCCGCCATCCTGGACACCCTCGCCCGGTACGGCGTCCGCGCCATGTTCTTCGTCTGCGGGGAGATGGCCACCGACAACCGGGACCTGCTGCGCCGGATGGCCGCCGAGGGCCACCTCATCGGCAACCACACCTGGACCCATCCGCTCATCCCCACGCTCACCCGGCCCGACCTCGCCTCCGAGATCGCCCGCACGAGCGAGGTCGTACAACAGGCGGTGGGGGAGGCGCCGCTGTGGTTCCGGGCGCCCTACGGGGCGTGGAACCGGGCCGCGTTCGAGATCGGGGCCGAGCTGGGCATGGAACCGCTCGCCTGGACCGTGGACACCCTGGACTGGAAGGAGCCGGGCACCACCACGATCGTCTCGCGCGTCCTCAAGGGCGCGGCGCCCGGCGTGATCGTGCTGAACCACGACGCGGGCGGCGACCGCTCGCAGAGCGTCTCGGCGGTGAGCACCTACCTGCCCCAACTCCTCGCCCGGGGCTACCGGATGACGCTGCCCGCGCTGCCGCCCCGCTGAGGAGTCCTCTCCCTCGGCGGGGCGGGCGGTGCCCCGGGCCGTCCGGCGGGGCGGTGAGCCGATCGTTCAGCGCGTCTCCACCATCCGGGCGAAGACGACCACGTTGCCGTCGTAGCCCCGGGCCTTGGAGTAGCCGCCGCCGCAGGTGATCACCCGGAGCTCCGCGTGCCCGGTGTCCCCGTACACCCGGGCTCCGGGGAAGGTCTCCTTCGAGAACACCTCCACCCCGTACACCTCGAACACCGCCGTGCGTCCGTCGTACCGCTCCACCTCGATGTGGTTGCCCTTGCGCAGCGAACCCAGGCCGTAGAAGACCGCCGGGCCGTGTGCGTTGTCGACGTGGCCCACGATCACCGCCGAGCCGCGCTGCCCCGGCGAGATGCCATTGAGGTACCAGCCGGCCAGATTCGGGTCCTGTGGCGGCGGGGCTTCGATCCAGCCCTGCGGGTCCAGCCCCACCGTCATCACCGGCGCGTCGACCCTGATGTTGGGGATCTTGATGCGCTGGACCGACGAGTGATCCAGCGGCGCCACCTCCACCGGTGGCGCGGGCTGGTGCTGCATGGGCTGCTCGCCCTGCCCCGGCGGATTCGCCGGGAGTTGCTCGGCAGGCACCCCGACCGCTGCGGCGGCGGTCGGCTGCGGAGGCCCGTCGGCGACCTCCGCCCCGTTGCGCATCATGGCGAGGCCGCTGAGCATGACCAGTGCGAGCACGCCCCAGGGGGATCGTCTTCTCGGTGGCTGCTCGCCCTCGTCCTCGGTCATGGCTCTCCCTTCCCGACGCGGGGGTCCCGACCCGCGTTCTTGTCCCACCCCTGTACGCCGTTCTCCACGCACGCTAAGGCTGCGTACGCAAGACGGCGATCGGTGAAGGGCGAACGGGTGGCGGGGCCGGAAGGGGTGCGCCCATCCAGGTATTCATCACATAAATGCCTGACGGGTCGTGACCTGCGGATCCGTCAGCCGGGCCGCGCGAGCCTCGGCGTGTCGCTCAACCTTGCGGCCCAAAGCCGGAAATGCGCTGGTTGCGAGCCGCCCCGAGGGTTCGTCGTGGGAGGCGTTCTCGTCGATCTTCCCGGGCGACCGCTCCGGGGCGCTTCCCGCTGGAGGTTCCACCATGCGTGTTCTCCGCGCCTTCACCGTGGCCGCGGCGGCCTTCGTCGCCGTCGGGCTCAGTACCCCGTTCGCCGCCGCGAACCCGTCGGACCCGTTGGGCGGACCTCCGTCGGGTCAGGGCGGCAACGGGGGCAACAGCGGCAACGGGCCGAGCAATGTCACCGTCAACCCTTACTCCGTGCACCAGGGCTCGACGATGCAGGTCAGCGCGGCCGGCTGCCGCCACGGCGGCACCGTCTGGTCGGCCGGCAACTTTCCCCAGACGAACCTCTCGGCCGGCTCCATCGGGTTCGCCACCGTCCGGATCTTCAACCACGCCTCGCCCGGCAACCACACGCTGTCGGTCAAGTGCCACGACAACAGCCTGGTCGCCACACACCGGTTCACGATCCTCCGCGGCAATGGCGCACAGGGCGGTATCGGCGGCTCGTTCGGCCCGTCCACCGCCGAGACCGCCATCGGGGCGAGCCTCGTCGGCGCTTCGGCGCTCGGCGCGGGCGTCCACGTGATGCGCCGGCGCCGTCCCGTCCGCGGGCGGGCCTGACGGCGCCGCCTCCCCGGTCGCGGCCCGGGAACCGCCGGTCGCCCCGAATCCTCGGCCAGGACTCGGGGCGACCGGCGGTCGCGAGTCCGCCGGGGATGCTCAGTGGCCGCGTGCGGAACGGCGGCGGCGGAGCACGTACGCCGTACCGCCGGCGGCCGCGAGGAAGAGCCCGGCGCCCGCGCCGAGCTCCCGGGGATCCATCCCGGCCACACTGCCGCCCAGGCCGCCGCGGACACCGAGGGAGGCGCCGCCGGTGGCGGTGGAGGTGACGCTCGTATTGGCCCTCGCGGTGGCCGTCGACGTGGAACTGGTGGTGGGACGGGTGGTGCCGCCGGTGATGGTGAGGTCGGCCGAACCGGTCTCCCCATTGCAGGTGAAGGAGACGGAGTACACGGCTCCGCGCCGGGCGTCGCGGTCGACGGTCACCCGCGCGGTCTGGCCGCGCGCGATGCTCACGGTGTCGAAGACCCCGGAGGAGGCGGTGGCGTAGGCGGCGTTGCAGCCGGTGACGGAGAGCACCGTCCGGCCGCCGGGGGCAACCGTCGACGGGGTGATGGCGAAGCCGAACGAGGTGATGGGCTGGGCCTCGGCCGCGGTCGCGGAGGGCGCGCCGAGGACGCCGAGCGCGAGTACGGCGCCCGTGGCGCCGGCGCTCAGCAGGGCTGTGGCGTTGGTACGTATCGCACCCATGGTTGTTCTCCGGATCCCCGAGGAGCAGCCGCGGAACGGTTTCCGCACGTGGGGGGTCGTGCGCCTCGATGCCCGCCACGCTAGGCGCGGCCGCGGTGACCCGCGATCAGGAACGGGCGAATGGGGCACGGGCATGGGCCGAACCGGGGAAGGGAGGCCCATCCCCGGTTTTGCGGGGCGGCTGCGGGGGCACGGCGGGGCCCCGGCGCCGCCGGCACCCCTGGCACCGCCGGCAACCCTGGCACCGTCGGCGTCCCCGGTACCGCTGGCACCCCGGCACCCTCGGCGCCTCAGTCGCCGAGCCCCAGATGCGGGAACTGTGCGAGGAACGGCTCGGCGGTCGCCGCGATGCCCCGCCCGAACGGTGCGTCGAAGTCCCAGATCAGGAACAGCAGGAAGGCGATCAGCGCGCTGAACAGGCCCGCCAGCAGCAGCTCCCGGAACGAGCGGCGGATCTGCAGGGTGAAGACCAGGCCCACCGTCACCAGCGCGCCGGCGATCAGCCCGAACCACACCACCCCCGGCATCGTCGCCCCCGCGCTCTGTCCGCGGGCGCTGCGCGCGTCGTCCACCAGCGCGACCTGGTCCACCAGCGGCTGGTACGCCTGCCCCTCGTGGTCGGTCTGCGGCTCGTAGTCCGTGACGTCCCGGCGGATGCGGTCCAGCAGCTCCCCGCTGCGGTCGGTGAGATTGCCGCTGTCGGCCATCTCCTTCCACTCCGTGTCCACCACGTACGTCACGTACGCGTCGACGTCGGACCTGATCTTCTTCCGCACCTCGGCCGGGTAGACCTCGGAGCGGACGCTGATCTCGTGCAGGGCCTGGGCCTCCTGGCGAACGTACTCCTGGGCGGCCCCGCGGCCCTCCCAGACGCCGGCGATCGCCAGGCCCAGCACGATCGCGTAGATCACCCCGATCATCATCGTCATGTACTCGATGACGTCCGGCGTTTCGTCGGGATCGTCGTCGTCGCCGATCCGCCGGTGGTTGAAGAAGGCGATGGACAGCACCACGGCGCAGGCCGCGGCCATCGCGAGGGACAGGACGAGCCATTCCGACAAGATGACTCCCAAATCGGTCACGAGGGGGTGTGCGGGGTGTGCGGGCCGGGTCCTGGCGGCCTAGCGCGGGCGCAGTGCGACGATCGCGAGCACCGCGGGAGCCGCGGTCATCAAGGTGAAGGTCACCGGTGAGATGTGGTGCTCGGGCCGTTTGGCGGCCGCCGTGCGGTAGGCCGGCCTGGCCACCGGCTTCTTCGGGGGCGGGGCCGGGGGCGTCACCGCGGGGGCCGGCGCCTTCACCTCGAGCGGCGGCGGTACCGGCTTCGGCGGGGCCGGCGCGGGCGGCTTCGGCTTCGCCTGCGGAGCGGGCGGGGGCGGCGGAATGGGCTTCGGGGCGGGCGGGGGCGGCGGCGGGGGCGGCGGAGTCGGCTTCGGGGGCGGCTTCGGCGCCGGGGGTGGCGGCGGGGTCGGCTTCGGGGTGGGAGTCGGCTTCGGCGGGCAGGGCGGGGGAGGCGGGGGCGGGCAGTGGTGTCCCGGGTGCCCCCCGTGGCCGCCGGGTCCGTGGGGGCCTCCGTGGCCGTTGCCGTGTCCGCTGCGGTGGCCGCCGCCCTGCCCGCCGGGAGGCCCGTCGCCGTGATGTCCGCCACCCCGGCCGCTCGCGGCCGCACCGCTTCCGGCGGCCGCGACCAGCCGGACGGCGGCCGCGCCGTCCCCGGCGTCGATCGTCGCGTAGGCGCAGCTATCAGCCACGGCCGGCGTGGCGGACAACGCCGCCCACAGCACGACCGGGACCACCAGTAGGCGTCTGGTACAGGCTCTGTTCACCCGGGGAGCATGGGCTCACGTGCGCTCGCGCACGCGAGGCTCGGCCGTGGTTCGCCTGAACGGGTGGAGCGAAGACCGTAGAGGTTTGAGCCACGGAATGAAGCAGTCCGGTCATGCACCTGCGTATTCCCATAAGCGACTTGTCGGTTTCGGTCATTCGCTGCGGGAGGGGCCTTGGAGGCCTTTGGTGTGTGATGAAGAACGGATCACCAATTTCCGCTTTTGCTCGCTCCGTTGGGCAATGATCAGTACATTCGGCTCGGACAGGCGTCCGATCCCGGACGATCGCGCAGGACTACGGCTTGGAGACCCCGATGGAGCGCCCCGCCTGGGCCCCGCCAGGTATCGACATATCGGTGCCGAGCGTGTCCCGCATCTACGACTACTACCTGGGCGGCTCCCACAACTTCGAGGTCGACCGCCAGGCCGCCCGCCGCGCCATGGAGTTCCTGCCGGGCCTGCCCAAGATCATGCAGGCCAACCGCGCCTTCATGCGCCGCGCCGTCCGCTACGCCGTGGCCCAGGGCGTCACCCAGTTCCTCGACATCGGCTCCGGCATCCCGACGTTCGGCAACGTCCACGAGATCGCCCAGGCCGCCAGCCCCGAGGCCCGCGTGGTCTACGTGGACCACGACCCGGTGGCCGTCGCACACAGCCGCGCCGTCCTGGCCGGCGACGACCGCACCGGCATCGTCGCCGCCGACCTGCGCAAGCCGCGGGACGTCCTCGCCGCCCCCGAGGTCTCGCAGCTGCTGGACCTCGACCGCCCCGTCGCCCTGCTGCTCGTCGCCGTCCTGCACTTCCTGGAGGACGCGGACGACCCGTACGCCGCCGTCGCCGAACTGCGCGAGGCGCTGGCCCCCGGCAGCCTCCTGGTGCTCACGCACGCCTCCTACGAGGGCATCCCGATCTCCCAGGAGGTCGCGGGCGGGATGGTCGGCGTCTACCGGGACATCCGCAACCCGCTCGTGATGCGCAGCGGCGAGCAGATCACCCGCTTCTTCGACGGGTTCGAGCTGGTCGATCCCGGTGTCGTGTCGATGCCGCTGTGGCAGCCCGAGGGCACCGAGGACCCGGAGGACAGCGAGGCGCCCGAGGACCCGTACGCGTTCTCGGGCTTCGGCGGAGTGGGACGCAAGGCGTGAGATCCCCGGCCGCGGTGCCTTCCGGCACACCGACCCCGAAGAACGCAGAACCCGCGCAGGCAGCAGAGCCCGCGCAGGGAGCAGAGCCTCCGTCCGCACGCACAGGCCCGCCGGCTCCGGCGGGCCTGTCGGCGGGTCCCGCCGCGCTGCGGAGCGGGCTGGAGGACCGGATCGGGCGCTTCGCGACCATCTGGGGACGGGCGATCTTCCCCGTCACCGCGACCTCGCTGACCCGCGTCGAGTTCGAACAGCACCTCATCCCGCTCGCCCGGACCCTCGCCGAGGCCCTGCACGCCCGGCCCTTCGACGCGGGCGTCGCCCAGCGGGTCGGGGCCGAACTCGTCGCCGTGCACTGCACCGACCCGGACGCGCTGGCCGGCACGCTCGGCGTGGTCGAGTCGTACCTCGTGCTCTACTGCGGACCCGACGGCGTGGGCGTGGAGGGCACCGAGGAGTACCGGTCGCGCTGCGCCCGGCTCCAGCACGGGATCGCGGCGGGATTCGCCCGCGCCCTGCGCGAGCGGACCCTCAAGGAGCAGGAAGCCATCGCCCGCTCCGCGCTGACCGCCCGCATCGACGCCCAGCAGGCCCTGCACGCGAGCGAGGAGCGCTTCAAGGCGGTCTTCGAGGGCGCGGCCATCGGCATCGGCATCGCCGACCTCCAGGGCAACGTCCTCGAGGTCAACGACGCGCTGCTGCAGATGTTCGGAGGGATGGGCGGGCACGTCCGTGGCCGCAACGTCAGCGAGTGGGGCCACCCCGACGACGCACCGCACGTCTGGCGGATGTACGGGGAACTCGTGCGCGGCGAGCGCGAGAGCTACCGCGTCGAGAAGCCGTACTACCGCCACGACGGGACGGTGCTGTGGACCAACCTGACGGTGTCGCTGCTGCGTGACGCCGAGGGGGTGCCGCAGTACCAGCTGGCGCTGATGGAGGACACCACCGAGCGCCGGCTGCTGAACCTGCGGCTCCGCTACGAGGCCACGCATGACGCCCTGACCGGGCTGCCGAACCGGACGCTGTTCTTCGAACGCCTGGAGAAGGCCCTGAGCGGGGCCGGCGGCAGCCGCTTCGGCCTGTGCTACCTGGACCTCGACGGGTTCAAGGCGGTCAACGACAGCCTCGGGCACTCGGCGGGCGACCGGCTCCTGGTGGAGGTCGCCGACCGGCTGCAGAGCTGCGCGACGGGCCCCGGCGAGGTCGTCGCGCGACTCGGCGGCGACGAGTTCGTGGCGCTGACCACCGGCTCGGACACCGAGGAGAAGGTGACCGAACTCGCCGTCCGGATCCTGTCCGCCCTGTCCGTGCCCATCCGGATCGAGGGCCGCGAGCTGTCGGTCCGCGGCAGCATCGGCATCGTGGAGGGCCTGGCCCGGGAGCGCACCGCGGCGGAGGTGCTGCGCAGCGCCGACATCACCATGTACCGGGCCAAGGCGGCCGGCGGCAACCGCTTCGAGTTCGCCGACGCCGAGGCCGATGCCCGTGCCATCACGCGGCACGGCCTGACCAACGCCCTCCCGGCGGCACTGGAACGCGGCGAGTTCTTCATCGAGTACCAGCCGCTGGTCCACATGCACGACGGCAGCATCCACGGCGCCGAGGCGCTGGTGCGCTGGTCGCACCCGCAGTACGGGGTGCTCGGGCCGGACCGCTTCATCCCGCTCGCCGAACGGACCGGGCTGATCGTGCCGCTCGGCCGTTGGGTCCTGGAGGAGGCCGTCCGCCAGGCCCGCAACTGGCAGCGCCAGCATGGCGGCTCCGCCCTGCGGATCAACGTCAACCTCTCGCCGACCCAGCTGCACCACCCCGGCCTGGTCGCCGACACCGTCGCGGTGCTGGAGAACTCGGGCCTCGCCCCGGGCGCCCTGTGCCTGGAGGTCACCGAATCGGCCCTGATCGGCGCCGACGACGAACTCCTCGAACCCCTGCGCCGGCTCGCCGCCCTCGGCGTGGACATCGCGCTCGACGATTTCGGCACGGGCTACTCGAACCTGGCGAACCTGCGCCGCCTCCCGGTCAGCGTCCTGAAGCTGGACCGCTCCTTCACCAAAGGGATGCAGCAGCAGCCCGCCAACCCGGTCGACGTCAAGATCGTGGAAGGCATCGTCGCGCTGGCCCACAGCCTCGAACTCGCCGTCACGGTCGAGGGCGTGGAGACCGGCGCTCAGGCCGCCCAGCTGCGCGACCTCGGCTGCGACACCGCCCAGGGCTGGTACTACGCCCGCCCCGGCTCCCCGGACCGCATCCACACTCTCTCGCTGTCGGACGCCGTGCCCACGCCTTCCTGAAGCCCGCCCGACATCGGCCCGGAGGCCCGGTCAGTCCAGGCCGGCCTCCGTCCCCACGCCGGGGGTCCGGACGGCAGCCATGACCCGCTCGTACCGCCGTGCCGTGTCGGCGAGGACCTCGGCGGCCACCGGCAGCCGCTCCGCCTCGTACGCGTCGAGCACCTCCTCGCCGGCCTGCCCGGCCAGGGCTGCGGCCAGCGTCCGGCCGAGGGCGGCCGCGTCCTGGATGCCGGTGTTCATGCCCAGCCCGCCGGCTATGGGGTGGACGTGCGCGGCGTCCCCGGCGAGGAACACCCGGCCCTCCCGTATCCGGGTGGCCATGCGGACGTTGACCCGCCATGCGGAGAGCCAGGTGGCATCCGAAAGCCGGATCCCCGGCATCCGGGCATGCCGGTCGAAGAGCCGCTGGAAACTCTCCGGCGTGGGCGGCAGCAGTCCGCCGTGCTCGTCCTGCTCGGGTGAGGCCTGCAGCTGGAAGGTGTCCGTCCCCGGCATCGGGCAGAGCAGTATCCCGCCGCCTTCCGAGGTGAACCACTGGTGCCAGAACTCCCGGCTGAGCCCGGGGGCCCGGACGTCCCCGATGACCATCGCGGGCTCGTCCTCGCCACTGCCCTCGAAGGGAATGCCGAGGAGCTTGCGGGTGGTGCTGTGCCCGCCGTCGCATCCGGCGAGGTAGCGGGCCCCGATCACGGTGCCGTCCGCCAGCTCCGCGCGGACCCCGGCCGCGTCCTGCGTGATCCCGGCGAGCCGGGACCCGTACTCGACCTGCACGCCCAGGCCGGCGAGCCGGTCGCGCAGCGCCTCCTCGATCTGCCACTGCCCTATCAGCAGGCCGCTGCCGGGCATGGGGGTGTCGTTGATGTGCGCTCCGTCGAAGTACTTGCGCAGGACCACCTCACTGCTGCCGATGGCCGTCAGGGGCTCGGCCACGCCCACCCCTTCGAGAACCTCGAGGCTGCTCGGCCAGAGTCCCTTGCCGCGGGACTCGCGGTGCGGTGCGCTGCGTCCCTCTGCGACGCGGACGGCGGCTCCGCTCAGGGCGAGCTCGCACGCCAGGGTCAGTCCCGTGGGGCCGGAGCCCACGATCAGTACGTCGGTCATCGGATGTCCTCTCCTCGTCGATGTGCTCGTCGATGTCTCAAGGAAAGCGGCTCCCGACAGAAAATGCAACCCGGTTAAGAAAATTACTCGGTCACTAATTTGTGCTAAGCTGTGCGCATGGAGAACACGACGGGTCTGCGCGAGAACAAGAAGCTCCGTACACGTCGCCAGCTGGCGGCCACGGCGCTGGAACTCTTCCTGGAGCGGGGCTTCGACGCCGTGTCGGTGGCGGATGTCGCCGCCGCGGCCGAGGTCTCCAAGCCCACCCTCTTCCGGTACTTCCCGAGCAAGGAGGACCTGGTGCTCGACCGGTTCGCCGACCATCAGGACGAGGCGGCCCGCATCGTGCGCGACCGCCCTGCCGGCCAGACGCCGGTGGGCGCGGTGCGTGCGCACTTCCTCGCTGCCCTCGCCGAACGGGACCCGATCACCGGGCTGTGCGACCACCCCGGGGTGCTCGCCTTCCAGCGGCTGCTCTACTCCACCGCCAGCCTGGAGAGCCGGATGGCCCACTACACCGACCTCGAGGTGGAGCTGCTCGCCACCGTGCTCGAGGCGGAGTCGGCCCCGCCGCTCACCGCCCGGCTGGCGGCGATGCACCTGGTGGCGGTCCGCCACGAGCTGGGCCGGGAGAACTATCGCCGCATGGATGCCGGTCAGAGCGCCGACGAGGCGCACCCGGCCGCCGTGGCCGACGCGGACCAGGCCTTCGCGATGCTGGCCGATGGGCTCGACAGGGCTCTCCCCATAGCCCCGGCACAACCCTGACGCAGGGCCTGACGCGGCCCCCGACGGGCGCGGCGGACTCAGCCCAGCAGGATGCGCTTCAGCTCGCGGGCCGCGCGTGGGGGAGCAACGTCCGTACGGTGGGCCAAGGCGATCGTGCGGCGCAGCGGGGAGCCCGCCAGAGGCGTGGCGCGCAGCCCCGGGCCGGCGTGGTCGACGACCATCGCCGGAACGACCGCGACGCCGAGCCCCGCGCGAACGAAGCCCAGGATCGCGTCCATCTCCCCGCCCTCCACCGTGAACACCGGCTCGAAGCCCTCCGCCCGGCAGGCGGCCACCGTCAGGTCCCGCAGGTCGTAGCCGTGGCGGAACATCACCATCGGCTCGTCGCGCAGCGCGGACACCGTGAGCGGGCCGCCGCCCGCCGGAGGCGGCAGCTCCGCCGAGGAGACCACCACCAGGTCCTCCGTCAGCAGCTCCACGGTGGTCAGTGCCGGGGCGGAAGGCGGCAGCGGCAGCGCGATCAGCGCCAAGTCCAGGGCCCCGCGGGCGAGTTCCCGTACGAGGTCCAGCGAACCACTCTCCTCGATCAGCAGCTCGATCCCCGGATGGGCGGTGTGGAAGGCCCGCAGCACATGCGGCAGAAGGCCTGTGCACACGCTCGGTGTGGCCCCCAGCCGGACCCGCCCGCGCCGCAGCTGCGCCAGTTCCTGCACCTCGAGCCGAGCGGTGTCCGCATCCGCCAGGATCCGCCGGGCCAGCGGCAGCAGCGTCTCGCCCGCGTCGGTGAGCGCGATGTTCCCCCGCGCCCGGCTGAACAGCTCCGCCCCCAGCTCCCGTTCGAGCGCCTTGATCTGCTGCGAGAGCGACGGCTGGGCGACATGCACCCGCTCCGCGGCCCGGGTGAAGTGCCGGGTCTCGGCGACGGCCACGAAGTACAGGAGCTGCTGGAACTGCATTGCCCCAGCATACGCGGTACATAGAGAGCCCCTATCGAGATCAGCGTCATCATGTCTTGGACCTCTCGGGACTTTGGTCCCTACCGTCTGTGACATGGCTCTGGCAACGCGGACGGGCCGACGACCGTCCACCACGCGAACGCTCTGGGACTCCACCGTCGGCAAGAAGTCCGTGATGGCGGTCTCCGGGCTGATCATGCTCGGATATCTGGTCGTCCACATGATCGGCAACCTCAAGATCTTCTTCGGCCCGGGGGATTTCAACGGGTACGCGCACTGGCTCCGCCACATGGGCGAGCCCTTCCTGCACAGCCACTGGGGCCTGTGGGCGGCCCGCGTCGTCCTGCTCGCCGCCGTCGTCGCGCACGCCGTGTCCGCGTACCAGCTCAGCCGCCGGGACATCAAGGCCCGCCCGGTCAAGTACGCCCACAAGCGCCGCCGCGCGAGCTACGCCACCCGCACCATGCGCTGGGGCGGCGTCATCCTCGCCCTGTTCATCGTCTGGCACCTGCTCGACCTCACCACGCTCACCGTCAACGAGCGCGCGTGGGCCGGCCACCCCTACGAGAACGTCCTCGCCACGTTCTCCACCTGGTACGGGAACACGATCTACATCGTGGCGATGGCCGCCCTCGCGGCGCACGTCCGGCACGGCTTCTGGAGCGCCGCCCAGACCCTCGGCGCGGGCAACGCCCGGCGCGACCGCGCCCTGAAGATCCTCGCCAACGCCCTGGCCCTCGTCCTCTTCGCGGGCTTCGTCTCCGTCCCCGTCGCCGTCATGACCGGAGTGGTGAGCTGACCATGCCCGAGTACCCGAACACCGGCTACACCGACTACGCCACCGGCGAGCCGATCGCCGACACCAAGGCCCCCCGAGGCCCCATCGCCGAACGCTGGGACCGCCGCCGCTTCGAGGCCAAGCTCGTCAACCCGGCCAACCGCCGCAAGCACACCGTGATCGTCGTCGGCACCGGCCTGGCCGGCGGGGCGGCCGGCGCCACCCTCGCAGAACAGGGTTACCACGTCGTCCAGTTCTGCTTCTCCGACTCCCCGCGCCGGGCCCACTCCATCGCCGCCCAGGGCGGCATCAACGCCGCAAAGAACTACCGCAACGACGGCGACTCGGTGCACCGCCTCTTCTACGACACCGTCAAGGGCGGCGACTTCCGCGCCCGCGAGTCCAACGTCCACCGTCTCGCCCAGATCTCCGTCGAGATCATCGACCAGTGCGTGGCCCAGGGCGTCCCCTTCGCCCGCGAGTACGGCGGCCTCCTCGACACCCGTTCCTTCGGCGGCGTCCAGGTCTCCCGCACCTTCTACGCCCGCGGCCAGACAGGCCAGCAGCTCCTCCTCGGCGCCTACCAGGCACTGTCCCGGCAGATCGCCGCCGGAAACGTCGAGATGCACGCCCGCACCGAGATGCTCGACCTGATCACCGTCGACGGAGTGGCCCGCGGCATCGTCGCCCGCGACCTGGTCACCGGCAGCATCGACACGTACTACGCGGACGCGGTCGTCCTGGCCAGCGGCGGCTACGGCAACGTCTTCTACCTCTCCACCAACGCCATGAACTCCAACGCGACCGCGGTCTGGCGGGCGCACCGGCGCGGCGCGTACTTCGCCAATCCCTGCTTCACCCAGATCCACCCCACCTGCATCCCGCGCACCGGCGACCACCAGTCCAAGCTCACCCTGATGAGCGAGTCCCTGCGCAACGACGGCCGCATATGGGTCCCCAAGGCCCAGGGCGACACCCGCCCCGCCGCCGAGATCCCCGAGGCGGAGCGCGACTACTACCTGGAGCGGATCTACCCCTCCTTCGGCAACCTCGTGCCCCGCGACATCGCCTCCCGGGCCGCCAAGAACGTCTGCGACGAGGGCCGCGGGGTCGGCCCCGGTGGGCAGGGCGTCTACCTCGACTTCGCCGACGCCATCCGCCGCATGGGCCGGGACAAGGTCGCCGAGCAGTACGGCAACCTCTTCGAGATGTACGAGCGGATCACCGCGGAGGACCCGTACGAGGTCCCCATGCGGATCTACCCCGCCGTGCACTACACGATGGGCGGCCTGTGGGTCGACTACGACCTCCAGACCACGGTCCCCGGCCTGTTCGCGATCGGCGAGGCCAACTTCTCCGACCACGGGGCCAACCGCCTCGGCGCCTCCGCCCTGATGCAGGGCCTCGGCGACGGCTACTTCGTGCTCCCCTCCACCATCAACGACTACCTGGCCCGCCACCCGCACCGTGAAGCCGTCGACGACAGCCACCCCGAGGCCGCGGCCGCGATCCGCGAGACCCGCGACTGCCTCGCCAAGCTGCTCGCCGTCGACGGGGACCGCACCCCCGACTCCTTCCACCGCGAGATCGGCGAGCTCATGTGGGAGTACTGCGGCATGTCCCGCACCGAGGAGGGCCTGCGCAAGGCACTGGACCGGATCCCGCACATCCGCGAGGAGTTCTGGAAGCGGATCAAGGTCCCCGGCAGCGGCGAAGAGTTCAACCAGTCCCTCGAGAAGGCGAACCGCATCGTCGACTACCTGGAGCTCGCCGAGCTGATGTGCCTCGACGCCCTCCACCGCGCCGAATCCTGCGGCGGACACTTCCGCGAGGAGTCCCAGACCCCGGACGGCGAGGCCGCCCGCCGTGACGAGGAGTTCGGCTACGCCGCCGCCTGGCAGTACCAGGGCACCGGCGCGGCCCCCGTCCTGCACAAGGAAGACCTCGTCTTCGAGTACGTACACCCCACCCAGCGGAGCTACGCATGAGGCTCAACCTGCGCGTCTGGCGCCAGCAGAACCCCGACACCCCCGGCGCCATGGTCACGTACGAGGTCGACGGGATCTCCCGCGACATGTCGTTCCTGGAGATGCTCGACACCCTCAACGAGGACCTCATCCTGCGCGGCGAGGACCCGGTCGCCTTCGACCACGACTGCCGCGAGGGCATCTGCGGTGCGTGCAGCCTCGTGATCAACGGCGACGCCCACGGCCCCGAGCGCACCACCACCTGCCAGCTCCACATGCGCTCCTTCGCCGACGGCGACACCATCGACGTCGAGCCCTGGCGGGCCTCCGCCTTCCCGGTGGTCAAGGACCTCGTCGTGGACCGCAGCGCCTTCGACCGGATCATCCAGGCCGGCGGCTACGTCACCGCCCCGACCGGATCGGCCCCCGAGGCACACGCCACCGCCGTGCCCAAGGCCGACGCCGACTTCGCCTTCGAGCACGCCGAGTGCATCGGCTGCGGGGCCTGCGTGGCGGCCTGCCCCAACGGCTCCGCGATGCTCTTCACCTCCGCCAAGGTCAACCACCTGAACGTGCTGCCGCAGGGCTCGCCGGAGCGGGAGACCCGCGTACTGGACATGGTGGCCCAGATGGACGGCGAGGGCTTCGGCGGCTGCACCCTCACCGGGGAGTGCGCCACGGCCTGCCCCAAGGGCATCCCGCTGCCGTCCATCGCCGCCATGAACCGCGAGTGGCTGCGGGCGGTCCGCAAGCACGGAGCCTGAGGGTCCGCAAACACGGAGCGTGAGGCCTTTAGGACCGGAGCCGCCGAATCTGAGAAGTGCCTGTGAGATGCGGACAAAGGGACTCCAGACACTTGCGTGAAAAATGAACGACGGGAAAGGTGGAGGTGAACGAGGCATCCGCCCCTGCCTGCCGGACGGCACCGCACCCCCTCACACCGGGTGCCGCCCGCATCCTCGGGTGCCGCACACCGGCGCCGTCTCGCGAGGTCGTATATGCAGGGCCTTTCCCGTCTTCCCCTCCCCGTCGGCCTGCGCCGGATCGTACGGACGCTGCGCCGGCCCGGCGGCGTACCGAAACAGCCGGACGTCACCCAGCGGGAGCGCACCGGGAGCGGGAGCCAGGCGCCGCCCCCGGGCGGCCGGACCCGTGAGGACGAGCTGCTGGAGAAGGTGCCGGGTCTGGTCCGGCACCGCGGCCGGCTCGCCCGGGTCCGCGACGACCTGCTGCCCGCCGGCGCCCGGGACGCCGGCCTGAACGCGGTCGCCGAGGCACTCGAAGCGGCCGCCGTCCCGTACGGACTGGTCCCCGACGGCGGGCTCCGGCACCGGGTGGCCATCGCCCCGGACGACCGCGCCGCCGCCCTGAAGGCATGCGCCGGCGCCTTCGCCGGGCTCCCCGTGTACGCCCTGCTCCTCGGCGACGGCGACGGCGGTGAAGCGGGGGAGGTCCTCGCCGAAGCACTGCCGGAAGCCGTCGCGGCCCGGGAGTCCGGGCCCGCCGACCCGCCGCACCCGAAGATCAAGGGCGTCCGCCTCTTCCAGCCGGTCGTCACCTCCGGCCGGACCCTGGCCTACGGCCCCGACACCGGCTGCGACCTGGAGTTCTGGGAAGCCGCCGATTCCGGCAGCGGCGCGATCGCCGGCCTGCGCGAGACCCCGTACGGCTGGTGGGTGCCCACCCTCGAAGCCACCTCCACCCTCCGTGTCGGCGAACGCGACCACCCCGTCGTCGACGCCTTCGCAGGCCGCTTCCCCGACGACATCGACTTCCCCGTCGACGCCGTGATCACCTGGGTCGACGCGGCCGACCCCGCCTGGCGCCGCCGCCGGGACCACGCCGCCGCAGCCGAGGCCGGCACCGGTGTCCACACCCTCGTCGACCACGCCGAGAACCGCTACCGCGACCGCGGGGAGCTCCGCTACTGCCTGCGCTCCATCGCCGCCCACGCGCCCTGGATCCGCCGCGTCTTCGTCGTCACCGACGACCAGACCCCGTCCTGGCTCGCCACCGACCACCCCCAGGTGACCGTCGTCGACCACCGCGAGCTGTTCGCCGACCCCGCCGGCCTCCCGGTGTTCAACTCCCACGCCATCGAGAGCCAGCTCCACCGCATCCCCGGCCTCGCCGAGCACTTCCTCTACTTCAACGACGACATCTTCCTCGGCCGCCCGCAGCGCCCGCAGAACTACTTCCTCTCCTCCGGACTGCCCAAGGTCTTCCACGACCGGCGGGCCGTGGCCCCCGACGCCCCGAGCGATGACGACGACGTCTTCACCGCCTCCCAGAAGGCCACCCGGCACGCCGTGGAACAGGCCGTCGGCCGCACCTACCCGCACATCCTGGCCCACACCCCGTACCCGCTCAGCCGCTCCCTCTTCGCCCACGTCGAGGAACGGCTGCCCGGACGGCTCACCACCACCAGCCGCTCCGTCTTCCGCAGCGCCGACGACCTCGCGCCCGTCACCCTCGCCTCCCACCTCGCCCTCGCCGACGCCCGCGCGGTCGAGGGCGAACTGCTCCACGCGTACGTCAGCACCGGCCGGACCGACGAGATCGACCGGCTGCCCGGCCTCGCCGCCGACCGCTGGGCCGACGCGCTCTGCCTCGCCGACGACGACGCCGGACCCGGCCTGTCGCCCCGGGAGCAGCAGCGCGCGGTCACCGCGTTCCTGGAGGCGTACTTCCCGGTGCCCTCCCCGTACGAGAAGCCTCGGCCGACGGCTGCCCCGACCCGCTGACCCGACCGGCTGCCCCGACCCGCTGACCCGACCGGCTGACCGGCTGACCGGCTGACCGGGTCCGCTGACCCGATCGGCGGATCCGATCGGCCGACCGGGCGCTCGTGGCGGCCGTACGACGCGCCGCGCTCCGCCGGCGTCCGGCACGTGGGGGACAGTGGGCCCCATGCCACAAGCCCCCGCCGGGTCCGGACCGCGCCGCCGCACCCTCCTGGCGGCCGCCGCCCTCGCCCCGCTCGCGATGGCCGGCTGCTCCGGGGAGGACCCGTCCGGCACCTCGGGCCACGGCCCGAAACCCGCGCCGAAGGACGCCCTGGTCATGGTGATCCGGCATGCGGAGAAGCCGTACGCCGGGGACCTGGGCGAGGACGAGGACGGCAACGAGGACCCCGGATCCCTCGCCGGCCGCGGCCGGCGCCGCGCCGAGGAACTGCACCGCCTCTTCCCGCCCGCAGGCGGTTCCACGCTGCCCCGTCCCGCGGTCGTCTTCGCGGCCGGAGGCAAGGCCGGAGCCCCCGCCCGCTGCCGCCAGACGGTCGAGCCGCTTACCTCGGCCCTGCGTACCCCGCTGCGCGGTGAGTTCGCCGTCGGCGCCGAACCGGCGCTGGCCCGCGCCGCGCTGGCCGCGCGTATGCCCGTACTCGTCTGCTGGGAGCACACCGGCATCCCCCGCCTGATCCACTCCCTCGGTGCCCACCAGGTCCTCGGCATCCCCGCAGCCTGGCCCGACCGCTACGACCTGGTCTGGCTGTTCACCCGCCAGCAGGGACGGTGGAGCTTCCGCGAACTCCCGCAGCACCTGCTGCCGGGGGACGCGTAGCCCGTCGGGCGCCAACCGACGTCGTCCGAAGGCTTCTCGTCCGACCGGCAGAAGGGTGCAGGGACATGCACGGTGACGAGTCGGCAGGGCCGGTCGGGCGGCGGGACATGCGCGGCATGCTGATGTGGTGGGGGCCGCGGGCGCTGTTCGTCGTGGGCGCCGTGGTGCTCGTCGTGGAGTCGAGCCGCGGAGTGCCTCTCCCGGAGCTGTACGGGGCCCTCGGCTTCTTCGGCGTCTGCAGTGCCGTCTTCGTCGGACGACAGCTGGGCCTCGGGCACGAGCGGGACCCCGGCGGGCGCACCCCGCGCTGGCTGCTCCGGGCGGCCGGCCTGCTGACCACCGCCGGAGTGGTGGTGCTCGTCCTCCACCTGGTGGGAGTGGAAGGAGACGCCCTGCCGCTCGTCGGGTCGGTGCTCCTGCTGCTCGGTCTGGGCTGGTTCGTCGAAGCATGGCGGGGAATCGATCCGGGCCGGCCGAGGGGGGCTCTGCTGCTGTGGGGTGCGGCCCTGATGGCGCTGACTGCGCTGGTGGCGGTCATCGCCGCCCTCGTGCTGCCCAGGGCCAAGGGCGGTCTCTACGTCGGCCTGCTCATCACCCTCGGCGCGGCCCTTTTCGTGCTCCTCCCGCTCGGCCTCAACCTCCTGTCCGAATGGGGCGTACGGCTCCTGCGGACGCGGCGCTCCGCCGCGGGACCCGGGGCCGGTGTGGGAGTCGTCGGGATCCTCGGCCTCGCCGTCACCGCCGGAGTCGTCCTGTCCTGCCTGTGGCTCGTGCAGCGGGACTGGGTGCTGAACGCGGTGCTCGTCGCGGCGGCACTGCTCCTGCTGGCGGCCATCGTCTCCAACACGCACACCGACGTCGCCCTTGTCCTCGCGGGCCTCTGCCTCCTCGCGGCGGCGCCCCCGGAGCACCGACACCCCCAGGCACTCGACCCCGCCGGAGGGCAGCGCGTCCTCGTGGCCCTGGGCGACTCCTACATGTCGGGCGAGGGCGCGAGCAGCTACTTCGAGGGAACCGACGACGGCGGCCGCAATGAGTGCCGACGCTCGCCCTCCGCCTATGCGGTCGGACTCGCCACCGCCGGCCCGCGGTTCGACCGCGTGCTGTTCCTCGCCTGTTCCGGCGCGCGCACCTACAACGTCAACCCCCGCTCCGGATCCGGCCCCTCCCGTGCGCAGCCGGGCGAACCGGCCACCCAGCTCGACCAGCTGAACAGCCTGGCGTCCTCGTTCCACCCGGCCCTCGTCATCGTCGCGCTGGGGGGCAACGACGCCGGATTCGCCATCCTCGGAGAGGCGTGCCTCGCCCCGGGCGACTGCGAGACCCGCAGGCCTCTGTTCATGAACAACCTGCCGAAGGTCCGCCAGGACCTCATCGCGACCTACCGTTCGCTTCGGCAGGCCGTGCCCGCCGACGTGCCCATCGTGGCCGTGCCCTATCCGCAGCCGATCGCCGCAGCCGGCAGCTGCACCGGGGTGGCCCTCACGAAGGCCGAGCGCGATTTCATCCGCACGTTCGTGGAACAGATCGACACCACGATGCGCCAGGCGGCCGACACGGCGGGCATCACTTACATGGCCGAGATGAAGGACAGCTTCGCCACGCACCGGCTCCAGCTGTGCGAGCGCAGAAAGGGCGCAGCCGGAGTCAACTTCGTGGACATCGAGACGGTCAACGGGCTCGCCTCACAGCGCTTCAGCCCCGCCAAGTGGCTCCACAACAGCCTGCACCCGAACGAACGCGGCCACGCAGCCATGCGCGACACCTTCGCCACCTGGCTCGACTCCCACCCCGAACTCCTGCCGTCCCCCGCGCCCACCGGCCAGGCACAGGCGACGGTCGCCGCCGCGGCCGAACCCGAGCCGCTGTGCGGCATGACCGACGACGCGGTGAACGCGCACTGCAAGGTGCAGCTCCGGGCCTGGGAGCTGGAGCAGGTCCGCAGCGGCTGGCCGTGGCTGCTGCTCGTGCTGTTCGGACTGGCCGTGGTGTGGGCCGCGAGCATCGCCGTCTTCAGCCTGCTCCCCGGAGCCGGGCGGTCCTACCAGGATCCCGGCTCCAGCGCACGGGCGAGGTAGGGGGCGGTGCGGCTCGCCGCCGCCCGGGCCACCCGCGCGGGCGGACCCGCCGCGACGATCCGGCCGCCCTCGGCGCCGCCGCCCGGGCCCAGGTCGATCACCCAGTCCGCGCCCGCCACCACCTCCATGTCGTGCTCCACGACCACCACCGAGTGCCCGGCGTCCACCAGCCCGTGCAACTGCCGCAGCAGCACCCGTACATCGGCCGGATGCAGCCCCGTCGTCGGCTCGTCCCGTACGTACAGGGTGTGGTCGCGGCGCTGCCGCTGGAGCTCCGTGGCCAGCTTGATCCGCTGCGCCTCGCCGCCCGACAGCTCCGTGGCCGGCTGCCCCAGCCGCAGATAGCCCAGCCCGATGTCCTCCAGCGCCCGCAGGCTGCGCGCCGCCGCCGGGACCTGCGCGAAGAACGCGGCCGCGGACTCCACCGTCAGCGCCAGCACCTCCGCGATGTTCAGCCCCTCGTACCGTACCTCCAGGGTCTCGGTGTTGTACCGGGCCCCGGCGCACTCCGGGCACGGCGCGTACGTACTCGGCAGGAACAGCAGCTCCACCGAGACGAAGCCCTCGCCCTGGCAGGTCTCGCACCGGCCGCCCGGCACGTTGAAGGAGAACCGGCCCGCCTTCCAGCCGCGCGCCCGTGCCTGCGGAGCCGCCGTGAACAGCTTGCGCACCACGTCGAACAACCCCGTGTACGTGGCCAGGTTGGACCGCGGTGTGCGGCCGATCGGCTTCTGGTCCACCTCCACCAGGCGCCGCACCGGGAACCCCGGATCCGCGAGCCGCTCGCCGACCTCCCGGGCGAGCACCTGGCCCACCAGCGTGGACTTGCCCGAGCCCGACACCCCCGTCACGGCGGTGAACACCCCGAGCGGGAATTCCGCGTCCACGCCCCGCAGGTTGTGCCGGTCGACACCGGTGAGCCGGACCGAACCGCTCGCCTCCCGTACTTCCCGCCCCGGCCCTGCCTCGCGCGCGTCGAACAGGTGGCGCGCCGTCGCCGATCCGGCCACACCGGCCAGCTCCTGCGGCGGTCCGCTGTACAGCACCCGCCCGCCGTGCTCCCCGGCCAGCGGACCCACGTCCACCAGCCAGTCCGCATGCCGCACCACATCCAGGTGGTGCTCCACCACGAACACCGTGTTCCCCGCCGCCTTGAGCCGGTCCAGTACGCCGAGCAGCGCCTCCGTGTCGGCCGGGTGCAGCCCCGCCGACGGCTCGTCCAGTACGTACACGACCCCGAACAGCCCCGACCGCAATTGGGTCGCCAGCCTCAGCCGCTGCAGCTCGCCCGCCGACAGGGTCGGTGCGGTGCGGTCCAGGCTCAGGTAGCCGAGCCCGAGCTCCACGACGGGCCCGATGCGGGACCGCAGGTCCTCGGCGAGCACCCGGGCCGCCGCCCCGTCCGGGGCCGCGGCGGCCAGTACGCCGTCCAGGGCGGTCAGCGGCAGTGCCGCCAGCTCGGCGATCGTACGGCCTGCGAACGTCACGGCCAGGGCCTCGGGACGCAGCCGTCGCCCCTCGCACACCGGGCACGGGGAGTCGGCGAGGAACCGCTCGGCGCGGGCGCGCAGCGTGGCGCTCCTGCTGTCCGAGAAGGTCCGCATCACATAGCGGTGGGCGCTCATGTACGTGCCCTGATACGGCCGCTGGATCCGGTCCGCGTCCCGCACCGGGTGCACGGTGACCACCGGCTGGTCCTCGGTGAACAGGATCCACTGGCGGTCCTTCGCCGCCAACTCCCGCCAGGGTGCGTCCACGTCGTACCCGAGCACCTCCAGGATGTCCCGGAGGTTCTTGCCCTGCCAGGCGCCCGGCCAGGCGGCGATGGCACCCTGACGGATCGACAGCTCCGGATCCGGTACGAGGAGTTCCTCGCTGGTGCGGTGGATGCTGCCGAGGCCGTGGCACGACGGGCAGGCCCCGGCGGCGGTGTTGGGGGAGAAGGCGTCGGAGTCGAGCTGTTCGGCACCCGGCGGATAGGTTCCGGCGCGGGAGTACAGCATGCGCAGGGAGTTGGACAGCAGGGTCACCGTCCCGACCGAGGACCGCGAGCCGGGGGAGGAGCGCCGCTGCTCCAGCGAGACGGCGGGCGGCAGCCCGGTGACGGAGTCCACCTTCGGGGCGCCGATCTGGTGGATCAGGCGGCGGGCGTACGGGGCCACCGACTCGAAGTACCGGCGCTGGGCCTCGGCGTAGAGCGTGCCGAAGGCCAGCGAGCTCTTGCCGGAGCCGGAGACTCCGGTGAACACGGTCAGGGCGTCGCGCGGGATGTCCACGTCGACGCCGCGCAGGTTGTGCTCCCGGGCACCCCGCACCCGTACGAAGGAGTCGCGGTGGGCCTGGGGTGCGGTGGCGGTGGAGTGGTGCATTCGCCCCAGTTTACGGGCCACCTGTACGGGCCACCTGTACGGGCCACCTGTACGGGCCGCGTCTACGGCCCGCCCCGGATCAGAGCCCGGCCACCCGGGCCAGCCGCTCGAAGGAGTCCAGCAGCGCCACGCGGTCGTACGTGGACGTGGTGACCAGCAGCTCGTCCGCGCCCGTCAGCTCGGCCACCTCGGCAAGCTCGGCCGCGACCTGCTCCTCGGTGCCGTGGATGTGCCCGGCGAGCCCGCCCTCGTACAGCTCCCGCTCTTTCGAGGTCATTGCCAGGGCCTCGACCTCCTCCGCCGGGCGCAGGGGCGGGAAGCTGCCCCGGGTGCGGGAGTACGCGAGGGACCACGCTTCCGGGATCAGGATGCGCCGGGCCGCCTCCGGAGTCGGCGCCACCGCCACCGTCCCGGAGACCACCACGTACGGCTCCGAGCCGCCGGCCGAGGGGCGGAACTCCTCGCGGTAGCGCCCGATGATCTCCGTGACCCGGTCCCGGGCCCGCAGGTCGCCCACCACCAGCGGCAGCCCGGCCCGGGCCGCGATACCGGCTCCCTCGCCGGTGGCCAGCACGTACGCCGGTATCCGCAGCCCCTCCGCCGGGTGGGCGTGCACCTCGGGATGCGCATGCTGGGTGCCGTCGAGCCAGCCCAGCAGCTCCGCCAGCTGCTCCTCGAACCGGTCGGCGTCCCCGGTGTCCCGGCCCAGCGCCCGGCGGATCCCGCCGGTGAAGCCGACGGAGCGGCCGAGCCCCATGTCGATCCGGCCCGGGAACAGCGATTCCAGGACCCCGAACTGCTCGGCGACCACCAGCGGTTGGTGGTTGGGCAGCATCACCCCGCCGGTGCCGACCCGGATCCGCCGGGTGGCCCCTGCGACGGCCGCGGCCAGTACGGCGGGGGCGGAGCCTGCGACTCCGGGGACGCTGTGGTGCTCGGACACCCAGAAGCGGTGGTAGCCGAGCCGCTCCGCCGCACGGGCGAGCTCCACGGTGTCGCGCAGGGCCTGCGGGGGCGGGTGCCCCTCGCGCGTGCGGGACCGGTCGAGGATGGAGAGTTTCCGGATCACACAAGGCTGTAACGCACGCGCGCCGAAAGGATTCCCTGCCTACTCTGACCCGCATGAGTGACAGTAACCACCGTCGGCCGCTGGCCGTCTTCGACATCGACAACACCCTGGCCGACACCGACCACCGCCAGCACTTCCTGGAGCGCCGCCCCCGGGACTGGGACGGCTTCTTCGGCGCGGCCCCGGCGGATCCGCCGCTCGCGCGCGGGGTGGCGCTGGCGGTGGAACAGGCGGCCGACTGCGAGGTCGTGTACCTGACCGGACGCCCGGAGCGGTGCCGCGCGGACACGGAGGAGTGGCTGACCCGGCACGGGCTGCCGGAGGGGCGGGTGTGGATGCGCGGGAACCAGGACCGCAGGCCGGCCCGGACCACCAAGCTGGAGGTGCTGCGGCGGATCGCCCGGGGCCGGGAGGTGCGGATGCTCGTGGACGACGACGAGCTCGTCTGCCAGGCCGCGCGCGCCGAAGGCTTCAAGGTGGTCCTGACGGACTGGGCGGCGGACGCGCCGGAGCTCAAGACCGCCCAGGAGGGCGAAGGCCGCACCTGAGGGCGTCGGCTCTCGCCGCCTATCGGACCAGCGCGAAGGTACTGGCTGCGACGGCCCCGCCCACTGCAGCGCCTGCAAGAACCTGGGCAAGGGTATGGTCCTTGAGTTCTACCCGGGACCAGCCGACGACGGCGACCAGGGGGTACGCAAGGAGCGCCCAGGGCCCGTAGGTCATCGAGAGCATGGCGACGCTTCCGGAGGAGACGGCTGCATGCACGCTGATCTTCCATGCAGGGGTCACGGCGAGGAGGGCCGCAAGGGTGACCAGCATGGCCGCGACGAGCGCAATCATGGTCCGGGGGGCGCCGAAGGCCCACAGCAACGCGATGCCGGTGGCGACCGAGCCGACGATGAAGGTCATCACGATGATGCGCTGACGCCGCTGGCCGACGTGCCGGTCGGCCCAGCGGCCGCGGCGGATGCCGTACTTGATGAAGGCCAGGGGGATGACCGCGGCGAACAGGCAGCCGAGGAGGCCCCATCCGATCCCGGCCAGGCGGCCGGTGTACCAGCCTATGAGGACGGTGTCGGCGATGATCCAGGTCTTGGGATCGAGCCCGTCGGTGATCAGGCGCGCGGCCCGGGAGTCGTCGGGCCGGGTGATCGGGGTGATCGTGGTCGTCACGCCGTTGCCTCCTTGCTGGTCGTGCTGAGGAAGTCTTCGGCCACGGGGGAGTGGTAGACCCGGGCGAGCTGGACGAGCCTCGACACCTCGGTGGCGAAGTCGAGGTCGTCGATTCCGACGGTGCCCGGCTCCTGGGTGCTTCCGGCGGGCAGGGCGCCGCGGGCCTTGCCTTCGCGTGCTGCCCGCATCCAGAGGGCTTCGGCCGCCGGGCTCGACGCCGGGTCGAACCCGGCCTGCCGGGCAGCGCTCTGCGCACGCTCGCGTACGTCGTCGTCGGCGTAGGCGTCGAGGGCCAGGGCGGCGTCGCGTATCTCGATCACGCGCCGGTACAGCCGCAGGCGCGGGCTGCGAAGGAGTCCGGTCTTGAGGACGATGTCGGGAGTGACTGCGGTCAGGTCCTGCCAGAGCGGCTGGAGCCGGCGGTGGTGCCGGCCGTCCTGGACGGTGCGCCAGGCCACGCCGAACGCGGGGATGCTGCTTCCGACGAGGATGAAGCCGATGGCGACGTACTTCAGGGCATCGGTGGCGTTGTCGACCGCGATGTCGCTGGTGCTGTCCGTGAGGCCGACGAGGCGGCTCGTCATGTACCCGGACCGCACCAGGGTGTAGAGGACGCCGACGGCGGTTCCGATGCCCATGAGGCGTACGCCGGTCCGGAGCCATCGGGCACTGGCGTGCCGCGCGCTGCCCCAGAAGAGCCAGGTGGCGGTGGCCATCGCGATGCCGAGGTAGGTGACGAAGACGAGGTAGTAGACCGTGGCCCAGCCGTTGCCCGCGCTCTCCTCGAAGAAGTCGGTCATCTCGTGGTGCCGCGGCACGAAGAAGGCGAAGAGCACAGCCATGGCCGCCATCGCGGTCAACGCGACGTAGTGGCGGGCTCGCAGCCGACGGCCGGCGCCGGTTTCCGGCCGGGCGATGGCGACGACGAAGTCGACGACTGCGCCGGCCGCGATCACGCCCAGCCAGTGCTTGACGAGGGTGGACAGGTTGTTGACTCCTGCCCGGTCGTCCAAGGCGTGCATCAGCCCGGGGAGGCGGAGCGTCATGGAGAGGGCCAGGGCGGCGAACGCCATCCACAGCGCTCGTTGCTTGACGGTTCGAACGGCTGAGGGGACCCGCCATATCGTCACCGCCCAGAGCATGACCAAGACGGCGATTTCGAGGTGTTTCACTTCACGACCACGTGTTTCGAACGGGGTGCCCGAGGGCGTCATGGAGGCGTACAAGACGGTCCTCGGCCTCGCTGGAGGTCGACTGCGTCGTGTAGCGGCCGGCCCGCTCGTGGATGAGCGTGGCCAGGGTCTCGGCCTGCCGCTCCTGCGGGCTCGCGAACTTGCTCCGCCCCATGAGGTGCGCCAGGCGGTCGATGTCGAGGCCGAGTTCCTCGTCGATCGATTCGGTCATGCGGGCCACGCTCCTGATCCGGGCCGCCTCGGCGCGGATGATCGAGGCCACGGGAAGGTCAGGGGAGTCGAGACCGGAGACGGTCGTCTGCGTACGCGTCAGCAGGCGGTGGAAGTGCTCGGAGGCACGGGCGATCTCGTCCTCGGACGGCTGTTCCGGCAGGTCGAGCTCGGGGGCGACATGACCGAGCAGCATGTGGGAGATCTCGTGGAGGACGATCTGCACCTTGAGGATCTCAGCCGCGACGGCGTCGTAGAAGACGAGGTCGGCGACCTCCAGGCCGAGCCAGATCCCGCAGGGCAGGGCCGGGTCGGGAGGCCCGTCGAGAGGCAGCAGGATCAGCGGCCGGCCACGCTGCTCGGCTATGCCTGCGCAGAACACCTCGAGGTCGAATGGCTGGGGGATGACGAGTCGGTCTGCAACGGCGGTGCACTCCGCATCGGCGCGCTTCCACCAGCGCATAGTTGCTCTCCCCGCCCGTCAGCTCTCCCCGGCGCGGAGCTCAACTGCTCCGTGCCGCTCGCCTGCTTCGCACTCCTGATCGGCTTGAGGGTAGCCGGAAGCGTGCGGTGGCGGAAAAAGGGCGTATCGACAGACCGAAACACGCTTGTTTACGCGGGTCGCGTGGCTGAATCGCGTCTCATGATTCCCTGGGGCGGCGACGGCGGGGCTTCACGTCCGGAAGCCCTTCAGCTTTTCGGAGCTGCTTGATCAGGCCGGTGACGGACCTCATGGACCCGGCGGACAGTCCGCTGAGGCGGAAGGCCGCAGCCTTGACCTGCTCATCCTCCAGGACCTGGGCGAACTCGTCGGCCGCGGCGGCCTTGCCCATCTCCTCGCGAAGCCGCGAGATCCGCTCCTCGATGCGCTGCTCGATCGCGTCGGCGTTCTCGCCGTCGGCGAGGTATCCGACGGTGACGCCGAAGAAGTTGGCGATCGCTCGGATCGAGTCGATACCGGGGTTCGGATTGTTGTTCAAGCGGATGGTCTGGACCGTGCCGTGCGAGACGGAGGGGCCGGGCAACTGCTTCGTGCCGTCGGCGATCTCTTGGTACGTGTACGGACCGCGGCCCGCCGGGTGGATCGTCTCGATCAAGAAACCGAGGCGGTCGCCCAGGGTGTCCCGCCGGCCGGTGGGGGTCTCCTCACCCATCACCGTCACTGCTCCCGTCTACTGCTGGACTTCGTAGTTCACTGCTGAATCACATCCTCATTATCTACCGGCCTAGATGGATCTCGCCACACAGTGCAACGAAGTCCGTCTACCCGGCTAGCGGAGTCCTGTGAAAGTGAGCCACGCCACGTCGCTGCATGCGCACCCCGCCAGTCGCTTGACAGGGCACATGTGGGACGACGTATGTTCATCCAGCCATCTAGTCCGCTAGATGAATCGGTACTCAATTGCTCGACGTTTCACGTCTAGCTCACTGAGCGCCGGAGCTGCGCCCCCTTGCCGGGGGCGCGATTCGCCGGGAGCTGGACCGCCTCGGCCGTGGGCTGGGGGACGGGGGTCCGCAGCCCACGGGGGGCGGTCAGCTCGCCGGTGTGCCCGGTTGGGCGAACTCGGCCGCTCCGGGCACGCGCGGGTCGGCGCTGCCGCTGCCCACCGCGTAGATCAGGTAGTCGTAGCCGACCGCGCCGCCGCTCGCGAGCGTGAGGCTGCGCCCGCCCGCGTCGATCCGCGTCACGGTGTCGACCATGAGACCGATGCCCTGGGCCAGCACGTCCCGGTAGTCGACGACCGCGTCGTGGGACCCGCCCACCACCTGGTGCAGGTGCACGAGGGCACGCGCCGGGCCCGGCCCACCCCGCCCCGCCCCGCCCCGCCCCGCCCTTCTTTGCCTCTCCCCGGTCGCGGATCCGGGCGGCGACGACCGATGAGTTTCTCCGTGATCCGCAGTCATAGATCATGGTTGGTGCGCCACTGCCGCCGCGAGTGCGGTCGCAGCGTGCACCGACGCGACCTGCTGAGAACCAGACACGAGACACCGAGGAACCTGAGATGCGTACCCTGATCAGCGCCGCCTTCATCTCGCTCGACGGCGTCGTGGAGGCCCCGGGCGGCGAGCCCGGATACCGGAACTCCGGGTGGACCTTCAAGGACATCGAGTTCCTCCCCGAGGCCTTCGAGATCAAGGGCCGCGAGCAGACGGAAGCCACCGCGATGCTGCTCGGCCGGACGAGCTACGAGGCCTTCAGCCCGGTGTGGCCCGACATGGCGGACTTCGCCGACTACAAGGTGATGCCGAAGTACGTCGTCTCCACCACGCTCACCGAGGACGACCTCGTGACGAACTGGGGCGAGACCACGATCCTGCGCTCGCTCGACGAGGTCGCCGCGCTGAAGGAGACCGAGGGCGGCCCGATCATCGTCCACGGCAGCGCCACCCTGAACCAGAGCCTTTCGGACGCCGGCCTGATCGACCGCTACCACCTGCTCGTCTTCCCGCTCCTGCTCGGCGCGGGCAAGCGCCTGTTCAGTGCGACGGACAAGGACGCCCAGAAGCTGAAGCTGGTCGAGCACGAGGCCTACGCCAACGGCCTGCAGAAGAACGTGTTCGACGTCGTCCGCTGACGGGGCGCCCGAGGGTGGTGCCGGTCGAGAACCCCGGACCCGTTACTGGCCCACCCTTCCGTCGATGCACTCGCGCAACAGGTCGGCGTGCCCGGAGTGACGGGCGTACTCGTCGATCCGGTGCACCATCAGCTCCCGAATTGCGATCCCGTCCTTGCCCACACGCGCGCTCAGGTCCGGGTGCTCGGCCAGCGCGGCGTCCGTCGCGGCCTGCTCGCGCTCCAGATCGGCGTACGCGGCGTCGACAACGGCCTGGTCGGCGACCGCGCCGTGGAAGTCCGCGTCCTTCGCGCCGTACAGCTTCGGCAGCTGGTCGCCGTCGGTGGTCCAGTTGCGCCAGTCCCGTTCCACCTCGGCGAGGTGCCGGAGCAGGCCGAGCAGCGACATCGTCGAGGGCGGAATCGACCGGCGGGCCAGCTGCTCCGCCTCCAGACCCTCGCACTTCATCCGCAGGGTTATGCGGTAGTTCGTCAGGAAGTCCAACAGCGTCGCAAGCTCGCCCTCCGGACTGTCCTCGTTGTTGCGGAGGTCGTCGTCCGGGTCGGCCCACATGTCGGGGTAGACGGTTGCCTGGGTCCATCGCGCGGGTTGTTCGCTCATGCCGTGCATGATCGTCTGCGACGGCCCGAGTCCGCTACTGACTTCCTGCTCCCAGACAGGCATCAACCGCAGAGCCGGCCATGCCGAAACTGCCGGTCCTGTGCTGGCCGGCTGTCAGTGGTTTTGGGACATGTGGGCGAGGACTTGGGCGGCACTGTCGGGCGCGAAGGCGCTGTCGATTCCCTCGGCGGCGCCTTCGGCTGCTTCCCTGGAGCGGGGCAGCAGAAGGTTCTCGTAGGCGCGGACGGCGTCGTCGACGGCGGTGTTGTCGATGAGGGCGCGGGCGAGGTCGGCACCGTCGAGCATGGCGAGGTTGGCGCCCATCCCGGAGAACGGCGACATGAGATGGGCGGCGTCGCCGAGGAGGGTGAGGCCGGGGGTGTGCCGCCAGGCATGCGGGACGGGCAGGGCGTACAGAGGCCTGTTGACGTACCCGGTGTCGGTGTCGGTGATGAAGCCGAGCAGCTCGCGGCTCCAGCCGGTGAACTCCTCGAGCAGCGCTTCACGGACGGCGCCGTCGGCGGCCAGGTCGACGGCGGCCTTCCGGTACCAGTTCTCGTCGGTGCGCATGCCGATGTAGACACGGATGTGCTGGTGGCTGTTGCGCTGGGCGACGAAGCCCCGGTTGTCGTCGAGAGCCATCATGGTGCCGTCGCCGGTGAGGGAGGCGAGTGCGGGGTGGCGGGTGTCGGCGTGGTCGAGGCCGGTTTCGACGAAGGTGACGCCGGTGTAGACCGGCGTTGCGTCGGAGAGCAGGCGGCGGACCTGCGACCAGGCGCCGTCGGCTCCGATGACGAGGTCGGCCTCGGTGGTGGTGCCGTCGGCGAAGTGCAGGCGGTGGTGGGTGCTTCCGGTGAGGGGTTCGACGTGCGCGAGCTTGTGGCCCCAGTACACGGTGTCGGGATCGAGTGAATCCAGCAGGAGGTCGCGGAGCTGACCGCGATCGATTTCCGGATTGCCGTCTTCGGTGTCGGCCTCGGTGCCGGCCTCGGGCGGTACGGCGTCGAAGAGGACGCTGCCGTCGCGGCCGACCAGGCGCATCTGCCGGCCTTCGGGGCGGGCCAGTGCCAGGAAGCCTTCCAGCAGTCCGGCTCGGCGCAGGGCGTCCTGGCCCGAGTCGGGGTGCATGTCGAGGGTGCCGCCCTGGTCGCGGGCGGAGCGGGAGGCGTCCCGTTCGTGGACGGTGGCGGCGATGCCGTGCTGTTGGAGGATTCGGGCGCAGGTCAGGCCGCCGGGTCCGGCGCCGATGATCGCGATGCGGGGCGCGCTGGAGTTGGTCATGGTGGTGCTCCGTTCCAGGAGGCTCGGCACAGGAGAAGGGAACGCTGCGGCCGGGCAGTGCCACGCGGCCGAGCCGTTCCAGAAGAGCACGCTCGATCCAAAACTGCAACAACACAACTTTTGAAGCTGCTCAACTTAAGGGTGTAGGATCGAGGTATGAGCGAGAAGACCGCGAACCACATGCCGCCGGGGCGCCGCGAGCGCAAGAAGGCCGCCACCCGGCAGTCCCTGGCCGATGCCGCTCTGCGCCTGTTCCTCGAACGCGGCTACGACCAGGTCGGCATCCGCGACATCGCCGACGCGGCAGACGTGTCCACCACCACCCTCTTCAAGCACTTCCCCGTGAAAGAGGCACTCGTCTTCGACGAGGACGCCGACCAGGAAGCGCGGCTGCTGGCCGCCGTACGCGACAGGCCCCAGGGTCAGTCGGTCCCCGCGGCCCTGCGCGAGCACGCGCTGCGCTACCGGGTCGGAGCCCGGGACGACGACGCGGACTTCGCCGCCTTCGTCGGACTCGTGGAGAGCACCCCGGCCTTGCGCGACTACGCCCAGAGCATGTGGCTGCGCCATGAAACCGCGCTCGCACACGCCATCGCCGAGGCGGCCGGAGCTCCCGCCGACGACCCGCACTGCGCGGCGCTCGCCCACTTCGTCCTGGAAGCACCCCGCACTGCGCGCGGACGCGCCGACGACCGCGAAAGGGTGGCGCGCGCCTTCGACCTCCTCGAACGGGGTTGGAACGGCGTCAGTCCCGGAATCTGAGGCACGACCTTCTCGGCCGCGCGGATGGCGTCTTCCCGGACCGTTGAACGATGCATCGGCCGTCAGACGGGCACAAACGGGTGTGGTGATGGTTTCCGGGTGGACGGCTGGTCGTTATGGGGACAGGAAGGAGGTCCGACATGCCAGCACAGGGACCTGCGAAGCAACCCACGGCCGAGCTCGACGCCCGCTATAGCTCCGCGCTCAATCCCAGCCCGGGTGCCGCGGACGTCACCGCGACCGAATGGGCCGAGGCGCAGCAGCAGTTGGAGGCCGCCGAGATCTTCTGGGTCTCCACGGTGCGACCGGACGGCCGGCTGCACGTCACCCCCGTGATCGCCACCTGGCACGGCGGGGTGCTGTACTTCTCGACCGGCGCGGGGGAGCAGAAGGCGAAGAACCTTGCTCATGACGGGCACTGTGCACTGACCACCGGGGGAAACTCGCTCACCGCAGGGCTCGACCTCGTGGTCGAGGGCGCGGTTGAGCTGGTCGCCGATCCAGCGGTGCTGGAGGAGGTGATCGCGGCGTACGAGGCGAAGTACGGAGCACACATCACCTCGGCCGAGGGCACCTTCCACGGGATCGGCGATGCGTTCAGGAAGGGGGACGCGGTGGTGTTCGCGGTGGCCCCGGCCACGGCGTACGGCTTCGGCCGGGACAACGGGGTTTACAGCCACACACGATGGGTGTTCTGAGCAGCAGGGTCCCGCGGAGCTGAGGGTGGGCCTCTGGGCTGGGCGGAACCCGGAGCCGGCCCCCGTAGCGCCGCGTCATCAGTGCATCAGCAGCGGCTCCGGCCCCGTCGCGGGGGCGAGGCCGTGGCGGATGTACCACTCCGTGCCCATGACGCGCCGCTGGACCTCGGGTGCAAGGGCGGCGACGCGGCCCGGGGCGGCTCCTCGTTTCACCTCGCTGCGGTGGGCTGCGATGGCGGCCAGCTTCTGCTCGACCCACGGGCTGACGTCGACGGCCGTGACCATCTCGTCCGGGACGGAGTACGCGCTGTCCACCGTTGTACCCGGTCGGAGGAGGTGTCCGCCGAGGGCCTGGGCGGCTGAGTGGGGGTGGGTGGCGAGGTGGAGGGCCGTCGGCTGCCAGGGATCTCCGGCAGCCGGGTACAACCGGCCGAGGCCGGCCGCGTGGACGGCGAGGACCGCGATCCTGTGGGCGTGAATGTGGTCCGGATGCCCCGTCAGGCCCCCGTAGGCGTCGTTGGTGATGACGACCTGCGGTCGGAACTCCCTGATCTGGGCGACCACGGCGCCCACCGCCTCGTCCAGCGGGGCCTCGCAGAACCGTGGCTGGCCCGGGGCCGAGGACGGGACGCGGGCGTCGGCGTAGCCGAGCAGCCGGGGCGCACCGGCACCGAGGATCTCGACCGCATCGGCGAGTTCGGCGGCACGCCCGGTCCCGGCCGTCCACGTCGCGGTGTCCTACGTCGTGCGGGTGAAGGCGCGGCGATACGAGCGGGGCGGGACTCCTCGGCGGCGTACGAACTGTTCGCGGAGGACCGCAGCGCTCCCGTATCCGACCTGGCGGGCGATCTCCTCGACCGGGAGGTCGGTGGTTTCGAGGAGTTCCTCCGCCCTGCTCAGTCGCAGGCTACGCAGCCACGCGTGCGGGGTCGTCCCGGTCGCGGCGGTGAAGCGGCGGGCGAAGGAGCGTTTGCTCATCATCGCGCGGCGGGCCAGTTCCGTGACGGGCAGCGGCTCGTGGAGGTGCTCGCGGGCCCAGCCGAGGACCTCGGCGAGCCGCTCGTCCTGGCCGTTCTCGGGGACGGGTGCGGCCAGGTACTGGGCCTGTCCGCCGTCGCGGTGGGAGGGCAGCACTATATCCCGGGAGACCCCGTTGGCCAGCGCGGCGCCGTGCTCCCGCCTCAGCAGGTGGAGGCACAGGTCGAAGCCCGCCGCGGCCCCCGCGCCCGTGACGATGCTCCCTTCGTCGATGTAGAGCGCGTCGGGTTCCACGGTGACGTCCGGGTGGCGGCCGGCGAGCAGTTCGGCGAACCGCCAGTGGGTGGTGGCCCGCCGGCCGTCGAGCAGTCCGGCGGCGGCGAGCGCGAACGTGCCGACGCAGTGGGCCGCGACCACGGCTCCGCGCTCGTGTGCCGCCCTCAGCGCGTCGAGTACGGCGGGGGCGGGTGGGGTACGGAATCCGGCCCCGGGCAGGGCGATCAGCAGATCGGCGTCCGCGAGCCGGTCCAGTCCGTGCGCGATGGAGAGCGGTACGCCGCAGTCCGTGGGCACCGGTCCGGGCCGGTCGGCGCACAGGGCGAAGTCGAAACCGGGCAGCGCCGCTCCGTGGGGGCCGAACACCTCGGTGACGATGCCGACGGCGAGCATGCCGACGCCGGGAGGGACGTACGCGGCAACGGTCTTGAAGGGCGGCACGGTCGCAGTGTGGCACACGGTTGGCACGAATCCTGCGATGAGAGGCAGCAGTGCCACTCGTGAACTCCCGCCGCCCCCGGAAGGATTGAGGCCATGACAGACGCACCGTTCGGCCGCAGCGCCGCATTCAAGGTCCTGACCACCGGCTACGTGGGCTCCACCGGCCCCGGGGTCGCCGCGACCGTCTCCTACGTACACGACGCAGGACGGCACGTGATCTTCGACCCGGGCATGGTCGCGAGTCACGACGACATCCTTGTCCCGCTCGCTGAACTGGGCCTCGGCCCCGAGGACATCACCGACGTGGTGCTCAGCCACCACCACCCGGACAACACCATGAACGTGGGCCTCTTCGGCCGTGCCCGGGTGCACGACCACAAGGTGGAGTACCTGGGTGACCAGTGGACGAACCGGGACGCGGAGGGCTACGAACTCACCCCGTCGCTACGGCTGATTCGCACCCCGGGCCACAGCCACGAGGACATCACGCTGCTGGCGGGCACGGACTCGGGCGTGGTGGCCTTCGCCGGCGACCTGTGGTGGCACGCGAGCGGCCCGGCGGACGACCCGGTGGCTCCGGACCGCGAGGTGCTGCGCGCCTCCCGACTGCGGGTGCTGGCCGCGGCGGACCTGATCGTGCCCGGCCACGGCAGCCCGTTCAAGGGCGACGACACCACCCCGCGTTAGGAGTGAGGTGGCACGGGCCCGGCGGGGCTGCGCGTCGGCGGGTGCTCAGGGGCGGCGGCCCCACGCGGAGATCATCGGGGACGTGGTGAGGTCGAGGCGGCCCGAAGTGACGTTCGCGAGATGCCGATCGATCTCCTCGTCCGTGGCGAGGCCCGCCGCGACCAGTTTGCCGCGGACTTGTCTGATCGTCGCCGCCTCCAGGACGTCGCAGGCCGCAGACGTGACCGGGAAGTAGGCGTCCGCGGTGACATCGGTCAGTCCCGCCTCCCGAAGCAGCCGGGGCAGCCTGCGTCCGTACGCCAGGTCGACACCGCGCGCCTCCAGCAGTGAACGGAACCCGGCTTTCAGCCTGTTGGCCAACGCCTGCTCGGGCCCGTACTCATCCAGGCAGACCAGCGGCTGCGATGCCGGATCGGCGTCCTCCACCAACAGCCACCCGCCCGGCCGCAGTGCGCGGACCATCGCGCGCAGCGCCCGTTCCCTGTCGGGTACGTGCACCAACACCAACCGCGCGTGGACGAGGTCGAAGCCGCTCCCCGGCGGCTCGTCCCGGCCCACGTCATGGCGCAGCACCTCCACGACCCCTCCCGCGGCCCGGGAGGCCCAGGAGGTGTCGATGTCGGTCGCCACCACCCGACCGGTCTGCCCGACCCGGTCGGCCAGCCACGTCACCACCGAGGGGCCGCCCGCCCCGACCTCCCAGCACCGCCACCCCGAAGCGATCCCCAGGCCCTCGATGTGGCGGAACGTCGTGGGGTCGAAGAGCTCGCTGAGCGCATCGAAGAGGGTGCCCGCCTCGGACCGGGCATTGTCGAGGAGATAGCCGACGTCGTCGTCGTTGCTGTGGTGTGAGTCCGCTGCAGAGGGCGTCATGGGGCGATTGTCCCACTCGTGCACACCCCCATCGGCGGCTCGGGAAGCGGGATCTGAGTCTGCGTCAGACGCGCGAGAGCCGTCGCCGTGAGGGCGGCGACGGCTCTCGGAGAAGGGGCCGGGCAGGTCAGGGGCAGCTGATACGGATGTCGCCCGGGTCGGTGGTGCAGGTGTCGGTGCCGGTTCCGCCGTTGGCGGTGTCGTTGCCCGGGACGGAGTCGGTGGTGGTGAGGCGGTCGTTGCCGTAGTAGCCGGTCAGGGTGTCGTTGCCCGGGCCGCCGTTCAGCGTGTCGTCACCGAAGCCGCCGTCGATGTCGTCGTTGCCGTAGCCACCGTGGACGGTGTCGTTGCCGTAGCCCGCGCGGACGGTGTCGTTGCCGCCGAGGGCGCAGATCACGTCGTTGCCGAAGCCGCCGTTCAGGGTGTCCGCACCGCTGGTGCCGATGATCGTGCAGCCGCGCGAGTTGTTCACCGAAGTGGTCGCGGTGGACCTGTTGTCGGTGGCCACCGGATCCTGCTGGGTGGCGCTGACGTTCGCCGTGTTCGTGACCGTGCCGGTGGCCCGGGGCTCGGCCGTCACCGTGACCGTCGCGCTCGCACCCGGGGCCAGCGAGCCGAGGGCGCAGTTGGCCCCGGTCGCAGTGGTCGTACACGTGCCGTGCGAGGGAGCGGCCGAGGTGAGGCTCACACCGGCTCCGGAGAGCGTGTCCGTCAGCGTGACGCCGGTCGCGGTGGCGGTGGAGGCCGCGGAGTTGGAGACCGTCACCGTGTACGAGGCGCGGTCGCCGATGCTCACGGCGGCCGTACCGGTCTGCGTCACCGACAGGTCCGCGCTCGGCGGCGGGGGCGGCGGTGTGCCGTCGCCGCCCTGGTAGCGGGCGAGGGCGAAGGCGTAGCCCGCCCCGTAGCCCGCCGCGACGATGTTGCCGTCCGGCTGTACGAGCACCCCGCGGGCCTCGTCCCAGTCCAGGAAGCCCGTGACCACGAAGCCGTCGCCGCCGAAGCCGGTGTCCACCGTGCCGTTGGTGTTGAAGCGGGCCAGGCCGAAGTCGTTGGCCTCCTGGCTGTTCGGGTCGTCGGCCTGCCCCGCGGTGACGATCTTGCCGTTCGGCTGGATGGCCATGTCGCGGGCGATGCCGCCGGCGTCCTGGGGCGAGGTGGGCGTGAACCCTGCGACCACCGCGCCGTCGCCGCCGAGGCTCGGGTCCAGGTTTCCGCCGGCGTCGAGGCGGACCAGTGCGAAGCCTCCACCACCACCCTTGCCCGCGGCGATGATCTTGCCGTCGGGTTGCACCGCCACGTCCGCGCCGTCCGCCGACCCGCCGAACTCGTCGACGCGTACCAGGCCGCCGTTACCGAAGCCCGTGTCCGGACTGCCGTCGGTGTTGTAGCGGGCCACGGAGAAGAAGCAGCAGCCGCCGCCCTCTTCCGCGACCACCTCGGTGGTGCCCGCCACGACGATCTTCCCGTCCGAGGGCTGGATCGCCACCGCGTTGGCCGAGTGGCTGCCGCCGCCGAAGTCGCTGGTCACCGTGCCGTCTCCGGCGAAGGCGGAGTCGAGGCTGCCATGGGTGTCGTACCGGGCGAGCGCGAAGCCGCCCTCGCTCAGGCCCACCACGACCAGCTTGCCGTCGGCTTGCCGCGCGATGTCGTGGCCCTCCGCGAACCCGGGGAAGGAAGTGACCACCCGGCCGTCGGGCCCGAACGTCGGATCCAGATCGCCGGGTGCGGCCAGCGCGGCGCCGGGCAGCGCGAGTACGAGCGCCAGGCCGAGCGCGGCGGCCAGCGCCCCCGTCGTCCTGCGCCGCCACCGTTGCGCGGGTCTCAGGTGTGCGTGGGTCATGGGCGTACGAACCTCCGGCCTCGCGGCGTGCAGGGAGCAGCGCACAGCTTCGTGCCGCAACCCGCCCACGTCCCCACGAGCCGTGCCGTACTGCGCCCACTCGGCCCCGGGAACCACCCCCGCGGGGGAGCGCACGGGGGTGATCGGGATCCCGTGCCGGGCTGCGGCCTGCCCCGTGCCCCACACTGCGCCTCAGCAGGTCGGACATCAGGTGGCGCCGCCCGGATAGGCGTCGGAGTGGTGGCCGGCGGTCCGCCGCCGTCGGCGATCAGGACGCAGTTCCGGCAGCTGCCCGGTTCGAAGCGCGACCAGGGAGTGCTCCGCCGCAGCCTGCTGCTCCGAACGGCTTACGCCGCACCCGCTGCTGCCGAGTCGTCACGTGTTCGCGTGTCCGCCGTGTATCTGGCGGATCGTGGCCGCGGGCTTCGCGAATGCCTCGGTCATCTCGCCGTACGGCATGCCGACCCGTGCCCGCAGAGCGCGCCCGCCGAGGGGCCGATCACGGCGGTGGAGCGCGCCGGGCTCCGGGCTGACCGAAGCGGCCGCCCGCGCCGGCAGGCTGTGACGCCCCCCGGCACGGCCCGGGCCGGGAGGCTGTGCCTCAGTCCTCGCCCTCCAGGCGGAAGCCGACCTTCAGGCCTACCTGGTAGTGCGCGACCGTGCCGTTCTCGATGTGGCCCCGTACCTGTGTGACCTCGAACCAGTCCAGGTTGCGCAGCGTCTGGCCCGCCCGGGTGATCCCGTTGTGGATGGCCTGGTCGATGCCCTCGGGGGAGGTGCCGACGATTTCGGTCACCCGGTAGGTGTGGTTGGACATGGGGTCTCCCGACGGTGGGTGCTTCTGCCTCGTTCTACGGTGCCCCAGTAAGTCCGTCTCCGCGAACTTTGTGTGAACAGTCCCGAGCGAAAGGCCCTTGACCCACCCATTGGTCTATGCCAATTTCAAGCCATCTGAGATCCATCTGAGATCGATCCCCAGAAGGTGACCCCCTCGTGAAGATGCGCCTCCTCGCCGTGTGCACCGCCCTCGCCGCCGCGACCGCCCTCACCGGCTGCAGCGGGCTGGAAGGATCTGCCGAAGGGGCGCAGAAGGTGACGCTCTGGCTGATGAAGGGCAGCGCGTCGGAGGACTTCATCGCGAAGTTCACCGCCTCCTTCGAGAGGGAGCACCCCGGCGTCGACCTCGACGTCAAGATCCAGGAGTGGACGGGCATCGGCGAGAAGGTCAACGCCGTGCTCGCCGGCAAGGGCGGCGAGAGCGCCGACGTCATCGAGGTCGGCAACACGCAGGTCGCCCAGTACATCGAGGCCGGCGGCCTGTCCGAACTCACCCTCGAGGGCCTGCGCGAGTGGGGCAACAAGGACTGGCTCAAGGGCCTCTCCGACCCGGGAAGCGTCAACGGGGCCCAGTACGGAATCCCCTGGTACGCCGCCAACCGCGTGGTGATCTACAACAAGGACCTCTTCGCGAGCGCCGGGATCAAGACCCCGCCCAAGAACCGGCAGGACTGGATCCAGGCCACCCAGAAGCTCGACAAGGGCGACCAGCAGGGCATCTACCTGGCCGGGCAGAACTGGTACGTCCTCTCCGGGTTCATCTGGGACGAGGGCGGCGACCTGGCCGTCGAGACCAGCGGGCAGTGGGCCGGCACCCTCGACGACGAGAAGGCCCTGGCCGGCATGGAGTTCTACAAGCAGCTGCAGGCCCTCGGCGACGGCCCCAAGGACGCCGACGAGGAGACGCCCCCGCAGTCCGAGGTCTTCGCCCGCGGCCAGGTCGCCCAGATCATCGCCCCGCCCGGCCAGGCCGCCGCGATCGAGGCCGCCAACCCCGCGCTCAAGGGCAGGCTCGGCTTCTTCCCGATCCCCGGCAAGACCTCCGACAAGCCCGGCGCCGTCTTCACCGGCGGCTCCGACCTGATCATCCCCGAACGGACGAAGCAGCGGGCCCGAGCCGTCGACGTGATCACCGCGCTGGTCAGCGAAACCTGGCAGGCCGAGCTCGCCCGCACCATGAGCTACGTACCGAACAAGACCACCCTCGCGCACGTGGTCGACGGCAACGAGGGCGCCGCGAGCATGGCGCCCGGAGCCGCCCAGGGCCGGGCCACCCCGAAGTCCGCCCTCTGGGCCCAGGTCGAGGCCGAGAACCCGATCAAGCCCTACATGACGGCCGTACTCACCGGCCAGGACCCCCGGCAGGCCGCCACAGCGGCCTCGGAGACGATCACCAAGGTCCTCAACGCCGACCGCTGAGCCCGCCGAGTTCAGCGTTCGCACATCCAAGTGCCGCTGAGCGGTCATGTCGAATCCAGCCGGTCACGGAAGAAGTAAAGGAGCCAGGCCACCACACCTGCCGGCCTGGCTTCCGTGCCCGGATCAGGAGCCGCCATGACCATCGCCCCCCTGTCCCCGTCCACCCTTCCCCCCACCGTGACCCCCACCGTCACGGCCGTCCCCGCCGCCGTCACCCCCGCCGCCGTCCCCGCGGCCGCGCCCGTCGCGGCACCCGCCGCCCTCCCCGCCACCCCCCACTACGCCGTCCGCCTGGCCCGCAACGAGGACGAGGTACGCGCCGCCCAGCGGCTGCGCCACCAGGTCTTCGCCGGCGAGCTCGGCGCCCGCCTCGACGGACCCGAGCCGGGCCTGGACTCCGACGCCTTCGACGCGTACTGCGACCACCTCCTCGTCGTCGAGGAGGAGACCGAGCAGGTCGTCGGCACCTACCGGCTGCTGCCCCCGGAGCGCGCCGCCGTCGCCGGCCGGCTCTACTCCGAGAGCGAGTTCGACCTCTCCGCCCTCGCCCCGGTCCGCCCCGACCTCGTCGAGGTCGGCCGCTCCTGCGTCCACCCCGACCACCGCAACGGCGCCGTCATCGCCCTGATCTGGGCCGGACTCGCCCGCTACATGGACAGCTCCGGCCACAACTGGCTCGCCGGATGCTGCTCGATACCGCTCGCCGACGGCGGCGTCCTGGCCGCCGCCACCCGCGAGAGCGTCCTCACCCGCAACCTCGCCCCCGAGGAGTACCGGGTCACCCCCCACCTCCCCTGGAACCCCGAGGGCATCACCTTCCCGGCGCGCATGGAGCTGCCCCCGCTGCTCCGCGGCTACCTGCGCCTGGGCGCCTGGGTCTGTGGCGAGCCCGCCCTCGACGCCGAGTTCGGCTGCGCAGACCTCTACATCCTGCTCTCCCTGCGGCGCACCAACCCGCGCTACCTCAAGCACTTCCTCTCGCTCGCCCCGGTCGCATGAGCGTCTGGCTGCCCACCTCGCCCTGTACCCCCGAGGCCTGCGCCGGCCACGAGGGGGACAGCGCGAGCGCTGCCCGCGCGGTGCTCCGGCTCACCGCCGCCGTCGCCCTGATCCTGCTCGGGATCCTGGGTGCCCCGCCGGTCCGGCTGCTCACCGCCCGTCCCCGCCACGCGCTGGTGCGGGCCTGGGCGACCGCCCTGCTCCGGGCCTTCGGCATACGGGTCACCGTGCACGGAAGTCCCGGCCCGGACGGCGGCCGCCTGGTCGTCGCCAACCACATCTCCTGGCTGGACATACCGCTCGTCGCCGCCGCCCTGCCCTGCCGGATGCTGGCCAAGAGCGACATCCGCGACTGGCCGGTGCTCGGCCCGCTCTCCCGGCAGAACGGAACCCTGTTCATCGAACGGGACCGGATCCGGGCCCTCCCCGACACCGTCGAGACCATCACCCGCGCCCTGCTGGCCGGCGACCGCGTCACCGTCTTCCCCGAGGGCAGCACCTGGTGCGGGCGCGCCCAGGGCCCCTTCCGGCGGGCCGCCTTCCAGTCCGCCCTGGACGCCCGGGTGCCCGTACAGCCCGTCCAGCTCGCGTACCGGCTGCCGGACGGCAGCCTCGCCGCGGCGCCCGCCTTCGTCGGGGACGATCCGCTGACCGCCTCCCTGTGGCGGATCGCCCGGGCCCGCGGGGTACGGGCCGAGGTCCGGCTGCTGCCGCGGATCCCGCCGGGCCGTCACCCGGACCGGCGGGAGCTCGCGGCAGCGGCTCAGGCGGCGCTCGCCTCCGACTCCGTCCCCGCCTCCTCACTGCTCGCAGGGGTGCCGGCCCAGCCGGGCGCGCCGTCGGCCACCGCCAGGGACAGCGCGAAGCGGCCCTCGGTGTCCGTCCACCACTGCGTCAACTCCAGCCCTGCCTCGGCCAGTTCCTTCCGTACGCCCTCCTGACGGAACTTCGCGGAGACCTCCGTCAGGATCTCCTCACCCGCCGCGAACGGCACCACCAGATCCAGCGCCCGGACCTTCACCACCAGTTCGGACCGGGCCCGCAGCCGCATCTCGATCCACTCGTGCTCCCGATTCCACACCGCCACGTGCGCGAAGTCGTCGGTGTGGAAATCCGCGCCCAACTCCCGGTTGACGACGGCCAGGACGTTCCTGTTGAACTCGGCCGTCACCCCTTGCGCGTCGTCGTACGCGGCCACCAGGACGGCCTCGTCCTTCACCAGGTCCGTCCCCATCAGCAGGGCGTCCCCGGGCGACAGCATCGCCCGTACGGAGGCCAGGAACGCGGCGCGCTCCGGCGGCAGCAGATTGCCGATCGTGCCGCCGAGGAACACCACCAGCCGCGGGCCGGGAGCCGGCGGCAGTTGCAGCGGCTTCGTGAAGTCGGCCACCAAGGCGTGCACGTGCAGGCCCGGGTGCTCCGCGAGCAGCGTCTCGGCCGCCCCCTCCAGGGCGCTCCCGCTCACGTCCACCGGGATGTACGTGTCCAGAGCGGGCATCGCCTCGATCAGGTGCCGGGTCTTCTCCGAGGAGCCGGAGCCCAGCTCCACCAGCGTGCGCGCCCCGCTCGCCGAGGCGATCTCCCCGGCCCGTGCCAGCAGGATCTCCCGCTCGGCGCGCGTCGGATAGTACTCCGGCAACCGGGTTATCTCCTCGAAGAGGTCACTGCCCCGGGCGTCGTAGAACCACTTGGGCGGCAGCACCTTGGGGGACATCGTCAGTCCCTGCAGGACGTCCGCGCGCAGCGCGGTCTCGGCGGAGTGCTCGTCGAGGGTGCGGGTCAACTGGAAGTCGCTCACTGGGAGGTCTCCTTCAGCGGGGTCAGGACGACCCGTGTGCCATGGGTGGTCAGCAGGGTCCGGTCGGGTACTTCGCACCAGCGGGGGTCGTCGTCGTACGGCTCGGACGCCACCACGATGCGCTGCGCCGCGGTGTCGGCGGGAGGTGCCGTGTCGGCCGGACGCGCCGCACCGGCGGGATGTGCCCCGTCGGCCGGATGCACCGTGTCGGCCAGGTACCAGAGCGAATCGCCCCAGGCCGTCGCGGCGATGCCGGTGCCGTCGGTCAGCAGCAGGTTCAGCCGGGAGTCGGGCGAGGCCGCCGCGACCTCCCGCACCGGCTCGGCGAGCGCCGTGCCGAGGTCGTCGCCGCGCTGCAGCCGGTGCAGCACCAGCGCCCAGATCAGCGCCGAGTCCGTGCCCGCGGCCAGTGACAGCAGCTCCCCGGGCGGCAGGGCGGCCGCGAGCGGCGCCACCGCGTCCGGCCAGTCCCGCACCGCGCCGTTGTGGCTGAACAGCCACGGCCCGGACGCGAACGGCGCCGCCGCGGCCTCTCCGTCCGCCCCGAACACGGTGGCGTCCCGTACGGCGGCCAGCGCGGTCCGCGTCCGTACCACCCGGACCAGATCGGCGAAGTTCATGTCGCCCCAGATCGGCCCGGCCCGCCGGTAGCGGGCGGGGACCGGGTCGCCCTCCGCGTACCAGCCGACGCCGAAGCCGTCGGCGTTGACCGTACCGTGGCGCTGCCGACGCGGCTCCCAGGACTGCCGTACGAGGGAGTGCTCCGGCTCGCTCAGCAGCCGGGCCAGGGGCACCTCCGGCCCCAGGAACGCGATATGCCGGCACATCAGACGTCCCTCGCGGTCCGGAAGCCGGAGAAGATCTGCCGGCGCACCGGCAGGTCCCAGTTGCGGAAGGTGCCCCGGCAGGCCACCGGATCCACGGCGAACGAGCCGCCGCGCAGCACCTTGTGCTCCGGTCCGAAGAACACCTCCGAGTACTCGCGGTACGGGAAGGCCCGGAACCCCGGGTACGGCAGGAAATCGGAGGACGTCCACTCCCACACGTCGCCGATCAGCTGGCGCACCCCGAGCGGGGACGCCCCGGCCGGGTAGCTGCCCGCCGGGGCGGGACGCAGATGGCGCTGGCCGAGGTTGGCGTGCGCGGGGGTCGGGTCCTCGTCGCCCCAGGGGTAGCGGGTGGAGCGGCCCGTGGCCGGGTCGTGCCGGGCGGCCTTCTCCCACTCCGCCTCCGTGGGCAGCCGTCGCCCCGCCCAGCGGGCGTACGCGTCCGCCTCGTACCAGCTGACGTGCAGCACGGGCTCGCCGGCGGGCACCGGCTCGGTCACGCCGAACCGGCGGCGCAGCCACTGCCCGGCCTCCCGGCGCCAGAACAGCGGTGCCTCGATCCCGTGCCGGCGTATCTGCTCCCAGCCTTCGGCGGCCCACCAGCGCTCGTCCCGGTAGCCGCCGTCCGCGATGAACGCCTGGTACGCGGCGTTGGTCACCGGCACCGTGTCGATCCAGAACGGCCCGCTGTCCCGGGTGTGCGCGGGCCGCTCGTTGTCCAGCGACCACGGCTCGGCCGACGTGCCCATCGTGAACGGGCCGCCGGGCACCAGGACTTCGGGTGCGGGCGGGGCTGCGCCCTGCGACGGATCCGGATCCGGGGCGGTGAGCACCGGCCCGCCTCGGCGCAGCTGATGGGTGATCAGCATGGTCTCGTCGTGCTGCTGTTCGTGCTGGGCGATCATCCCGAAGGCGAAACCGTCGTCCAGCAGCGCGGAGCCCTCCAGCGCAGTGCGCTCCAGCAGGTCGAAGACCCGGCCGCGCACTTCGGCCGTGTAGCGCCGGGCTTCCGCCGGCCCCAGCAGGGGCAGCTTCGGCCGCTCGGAGCGCGGATGCTGGAAGGCGTCGTAGAGCGGGTCGATCTCGGGGTGCAGGGACTCGTGCCCGGCCACGTTGCGCAGCAGCCAGAGCTCCTCCTGGTTCCCGATGTGCGCCAGGTCCCACACCAGCGGGGACATCAGCAGGGAGTGCTGTTCGGTGAGGTCGCGGTCGCTCACCGCGTCGGTGAGGAGCGCCGTACGGGCGCGGGCGGCGGTCAGGGCCGCGAAGGCGCGCTCGCGCAGGTCTGCGGGGGAACGGTCGGCGTGCGTCGGGTCCGTGTGCGTCGGGTCGGCGTGCGTCGGGTCCCCGGGTATCGGATCCGTGTGCGTCCGGTCCGCGGAACCGGCGGAAGGTGATGCGGTCATGAGCGGGCCCCCGTCCCGGTGAGCTGCAGGAATCCGTCGTCGGCCGGGGAGCGGCCGCGGAGTGCGAAGCGTTCCGTGAAGGCGCCGACCACGTCCTGGACGTGCCGGCTCGCGCCGAGCCGCGGCAGCGCCTCGGCGGCGGCCCGGAAACAGGCGGCCGCGGCCGTGCGCAGCTCCGGATCGGCCAGGCCGTGCCGTGCGGCGGACTGCCACAGCGGATTGCGCGGCGCGGGCTGCGACCCGTGCGTGTCGGCCAGCGCCTTCGCCACCCGGTACGCGCTCTCGGCGGCCTCCGGGTCGTCGAACAGCGCGTGCACGACCGCCACCGGGACCAGCCAGCCATCCTCGCCGGGCTGGGCGTCGATCATCCGGAACTCAAGGTGGCCGCGCGGGCGCACCGGCGGGAACAGCGTGGTCAGGTGGTACTCCAGGTCCTCGGCCGTGGGCGCCCGTAGGCCGTCCGGGCTAGGGGTGCCGTCCGGGCCCCGGGTACCGTCGGCGCCGTCGCCGGCGGCCCGGACCCAGTCGCGGAAGGTCAGCCCGCGCGGGGCTGCCCAGGGGCCGCCGTCGTGCGACCGCACGCACATCACCTCGGTGTCCAGCGCGTGCCGGGTCCACCCGGCCCGCGGTTCGGCGTCCGGCGGCGGGGCGAGCGCCCGCCGGGCGTCGATATCGCTCCAGATCCCCTGGCGGGAGCACCGCCAGCCGGCGTACGGGCCCTCGTGCGCGGGGGAGTTGGCGAAGGCCGCCACGAACACGGCGCCCAGCAGATGGGCCAGCCGCCAGCGCCGGCCGTACCCGAGGGGGCCCGGTTCCTCGTACCCCGCGTCCACGCAGACCTGTACGGAGGCGGAGGAGCACATCATGGCGCGGCCGGCCGGGCCGGTGCGGTCGAAGTGGCTCTCCATCGCGTCGTAGCGCGGGCTGGACAGCAGCCGGCGCAGTGGCAGACGCGGATCGCGGCCGGTCCCGCGCAGGACCAGGCCCTGGGATCTCAGGGCGGACCGTACGGCGGTGAGATCGGCCTGCAGGCCGTCCAGGCAGCCGGAGAGGGAGGGGGCGGGAGCCGAGCTGAGCTCGAGCTGGCCGCCGGGCTCGATGCTGAGCCGGGAATTCAGGGGCAGGGCGCGGGCCGCGTCGTGCGCGGCGGTGAGCCGCTCGGGCGGAAGTATCCGACCGGGCCGCTCCGCGTCCAGTACGAGCCATTCGAGCTCGGCACCGACGGTGCGGGGCGGGCCGGTCTTGAAACAGATGCCGTGGATCAGGTCCTCGGCGGCGGTTTCGCTCAGCGCGGCTGAGGCACCTGGTGTCTGAGGGGTGGGTGGTGCAGGTGAGTCCAGAGGCATGGACGGGTCTCCTGTCCAGTGTTGTGACTTGACCATGCCTACCCGTCCTTGTCGACCTGAAAGGTGGAAACGGGCCACCGCGCGGAAAAATCTATGGCCGCGCCTGAACCGCACTGCCGATGATGGCGACATGAGCAGCAGATTGCGCGAGATCGCGCGGGAGAACGCGACCATCGTGGCGGCCGGTGGATACCGGACGCGGTCGGGGCGGCAGGTCTCCCTCGCCGCCGCCCTGGCGGAAGCCAGGGCCGGAACCAGGATATATGGGCCAAACCAGGTCATTCCAGATGAAAACCTCCCCGCTGGGCGCGGTGAAACGGCTGTCGAAGTTACGGGGGAGAGCAGCACGGTCGCAGCCCGTAGGCTCGCCGCGGACGGTCCGGCGCCGGTCTCCGGGGCTGCGGTGGCCGTCCTGAACTTCGCCTCGGCCCGCAATCCCGGGGGCGGCTACGTCCGCGGGGCCAAGGCCCAGGAGGAGGCGCTGTGCCGCGCCTCGGCCCTGTACGAGACCCTGCTGGAGGCCCCGGAGTACTACGAGATCCACCGCGCGGGGCGCAGCACCTTCTACACCGACCGGGTGATTCACTCGCCCGGGGTGCCCGTCTTCCGCGACGACCGGGGCGAACTGCTGGACACCCCGTTCCGGGCGGGCTTCCTCACCTCCCCGGCACCGAACGCGGGCACCATCCGCCGCCAGGAACCGGAGCGCGCCGCCGAAATCCCGGCGGCACTGGCCCGGCGTGCGGAGCGCGTCCTGGAGACGGCGACGCTGCACGGGTACCCGCGGCTGGTGCTGGGGGCCTGGGGGTGCGGGGTGTTCCAGAACGACCCCGCGGAGGTCGCGGAGGCCTTCCGGGCACTGCTGGCGGGACGCTTCGCAGGGGTCTTCGAACGGGTGGCGTTCGGGATACTGGACCGCAATCCGGGGCCCCGGGAGGCGTTCGAGCGGGCTTTCGCGGGGTTCGGGGGGTAGGGGGCCTGGCTCGCGCTGCCCGCAGCGCAGGCCGACACCTGGCCGCACTGCGCCGAGACCGGGCCGGCCGGCCTCGGCGGCTGATCTGCGGCCGCGCCCTGCCGGCTACCGCCAGCCGTAGCGCTCGCGGAGCCGGTTCACGACCAGCTGGAACCGGCCCCGGTCCAGGGCGCACGCCTCGCGCCGCATACCCGCCTCGTGCACGCGCAGCACCCGGTCCACGTCGACCCAGGACTCCCGCCCGGCGCTGTCCCACGGCCCGGTCCCGATCGGCACCCACTCCCGGTCGTTGTCGTGCCGCTTGCTGGACAGCTGTACGGCCAGCAGCGTCCGCCCGCCCGCCTCCCGGGCGACGACCAGCACCGGGCGGTCCTTGCCTCGGCCGTCGTTCTCCTCGTAGGGGACCCAGGTCCAGACGATCTCGCCGGGGTCCGGATCGCCGTCCTTGTCGGGCGCGTACTCGGTGCGCACCGGCCCGATGGCATGCGGATCGGCCTCGGTGGTGGCGGTGGCCCCGCCGCGCCCGGGCTGCTCGATGGGGTCGGAGCTGTGGTGGGAAAGTGCCGTCATTCGGGTGAGGTTACTTGTTCGGGCCCCCTCGGCGCGGCAGCGTCGGTCAGTCGGCCTGCGGCCAGTCCCAGCCCAGCTGGAGGAAGATCCCGAGGCGGTCGCTGACCGCCCGGATCTGTGCGATCTTCCCCTGGGCGAGCGTGAAGATCCAGATGGCCTCCACCTCGAACTCGCGGCCGGTCGGCGCCGGCATCCGCGGATGGGTGCCGTTGTGCGTGCCGCGCTGGGTGACGCGCGCGACGACACGGTCGCCCTCGCCGACGAGTTCCTCCACCTGGACGACGAGCGGGTCGAAGGCGGCGAGCTGGCTGCGGATGCCGTCGAAGGCGGCGCCGGGCTCGTCGGCCTCGCCATGGATGATCTTGTTGTGGTCGATGACGTCCGCAGCCATGAACTCCGCCAGATCATCCGGACGGCGCCCGCTGACGGCGGCGAAGAAGCCGAGGACGGTCTGCTTGTTGTCTTGCACGATCGTGCTCATGTCGTTCCCCTGTGGGTCGTCGGTCGACGCGAGCATACGAGGGGCGTGCAGGTCAGTCGGTGACCAGGGCCAGGACGAAGCCGTCGTAGCCCTTGCTGCCGACGGTCTGGAGGGCGGTGGCGGTCAACCTCGGGTGCTCGGCGATGAGTTCGGTGAACCGGCGGACGCCCTGGACGCGCGGGTCGGTGCTGTCCGGATCGACGACGGCGCCGTCGCGGACGACGTTGTCGCCGATGATGATGCTCCCGGGGCGGGTGAGCTCGAGCGCCCACTTCAGGTAAACCGGGTTCGACGGCTTGTCGGCGTCGATGAAGACGAGGTCGAACGGGGCCTGGTCCTTGAGCTCGGGCAGCAGGTCGATGGCCCGGCCGCGCCGGATCTCGACGACCTCGTCCAGCCCGGCCCGGGCGATGTTCGCGGCGGCGACGTCGGCGCAGTGCTCGTCGACCTCGAGCGTGACGAGCCGCCCGCCGGCGGGCAGGGCCCGGGCCAGCCAGATGGTGCTGTAGCCGCCGAGTGTGCCGATCTCGAGGATGGTGCGGGCGCCGTGGATGCGGGCGAGGAGATTGAGCAGTTTCCCCTGATTCGGAGCCACTTGGTGCGCGGGCAGCCCGGCGGCATCGGAGTCGACGTTCGCCGCGGCCAACGCCTTGTCCTCTTCGACGAGCAGCCCGCCGAAGTAGTCGTCGACGGCGGTCCACGTCTGCTGATGCTGAGCCATGAGTGCTCCTGCTTCCCTTCGCTTTGCGCTCTCGCCGGCGATTGGTTCCCGAAGGAAACTTATATGAGATCGGGGATCTTTCAACGGGTTGTTGAGGGGGTGGGGGCGGGGTGGGGTGGGGTGTGCTGGCTCGGGGGTGGAGGGGTTGGTCGGGAGGGTCGGGTGGGTCGGGAGGGAGGTCCTGGGCGGGGTTGGAAGCGCCGGTCGGCACGTCTGGGTGGGTTCGTGTACGCGGCGACGGAACGGCCGGCCGGGACCTCCGGGGCGGGGTCTGTCGACTCGGCGTCGGCGTGTGTCCGGGGGCGTCCCGTCAGTCCACTGTCCTTCCGTGTCGTGCCGGCCCGTCAAGGGCGCTCTCTTCGTTCGCGTCGCTTCGCGATGGCCTTCGGCCATCCTTGACCGACCGGCCCGCCCCGGAATGCCATAAGACTGCCGGGAAGCCCCCGAAGGATGGCCGGGGGGTTCAGGGTTCCGACCTGCCCAGATCGGAGATGCCGAGCAGGGGCCCCTGTTCATCCGCACCCAGCTCACCAGGACCACCGGGTCGGGCCGGTGATGGGGGCGCGGGGAGGGGACGGCTCCCTGAAGGGCCCATAGGAGCCTTTCCGGGTCAGGGTGGGGTCAACCTGCAACAGGCAGCGGCCAGATGCCCGTGCCGGTAGGGGTGGGCCCGCAGGCGCCCCAGATCGCTACGCGCTTCTCTCTGTTTGGCGTCCGACGGCCGTCTGGGGCTGGACATAGGCCGCCCAGATGCTCCCATGGGCGGCTTTTCGAGCGCCTGCGCGCCATGTGGGGCGAAAAGCGGGCGAGAGGGAGCCTGATGCCGGACTTCTCACCCTCTGACTCCGGTAGGACGTCTTCTGGCGCTCAGCTGGCTAACAAAAGGGGCAAACGACCCGCAGTCGCGTGCCGGGCTGCCTCTGTGCTGGTCGTGGGCGGCCTATGCCCAGCCCCAGACGGCCGCCGGCCGCCGGACGCCAAGCGATGAGAAGCACGTAGCGATTTGATGCGTCCACGGCCCA
>NZ_JBFBAH010000032.1:0-74951 GCF_040682115.1 Streptomyces sp. NPDC051364
GGAGCGGCACGCTTGTACTGGACGTACCAGGGTGCTGCGACAACGCGGCGAGGCGCCGTGCCGGGCGGCGCGGGGGCGTGCCCCACTTCCCCGAGGCCGCTTAGAGCGAGGAAGCCCATGCCGCACACGGATCTCTCCGCAGTCGAGGACGACGTAAGAGCCTGGTTCGACCAGTACGTGAGCACCTTCATCGGCCTCGCATCCGCCGGCCGGACCGACCCAGCCCCGCTGCTCGGCTACTTCGCCGTACCGATCACCATGACCACCAGCGCCGCCCATGCGGCACTCACCTCCGGCGAAACACTCAGCGCCGGACTCGCCAACGAGCTGCAGTCCCTCCGCGACGCCGACTACGGGGGCAGTACCGCCCTCGATCGCGAGGTCCGCGCCCTGAACCAGCGGTCCGCGCTCATCGAGGTGACCTGGGTGCGCAACGACAGCGTCGGTGCCGAGTTCCAACGCGTACGCGTGCTGTACCTCGTGGCCAAGACGGATGCCGGATGGCGCACCACCGCCTCCGTGATCCTCTCCCCCTGACACGCCGGGTCCCGGCTGCGGCGCCGGAGTGCCCTGCCGACGCCCCCGCATCGTTGCGTCTTCACCCGGTCGCCGTGTCACCGTGCCGATGGGCCACCCTCCACTCGCCGTCCTCGCGGCGGTACACCTGGGTGGCCCGCAGGGTATACGTGCGCGGCTGTCCGTCGACGGAGGCGGAGGTGTGCTCGAGGCCGGCCGTATAGGCCATGTCACCCACGACGTCGTACACCTGCAGTTCGAACACGTACGACGTGCAGTCGGAGAAGCTCGTCCCGAGGGCGGTGAACAGCTCGTCGAGCTCCTGCCGACCGCTGGCGTTGCGCCACGCCCCCAGGACGCTCACCGGCTCGTTGCGTGACCACAGCGCCCGGCGGGGAGCGGCGTCGCCGTTGTGCAGCGCCCGCTCCGCCACGTACAGGGCGGTCTTGACCCACACCAGGAAATCTTCGCGGTCACCCACACGTTCATCATGCACCCGCGAACGTGACGGGGACCCGCGCCACGGGCTTGCAGATCATGAACACGTTGTTTTGATCTTGTCGTCCGTGCCGCTCTGGGCCTGGACCCTGACCTGGAGGGCAGCGCCGGTTGTGGGGCGGCGTTGTCGCGGGTGGGATGGCGATGCCGTGTGTCTCGAGAAGTCGCCGGTTCTTGAGGAGAGTGCGATGCATGGCGGTGCGGCTGGGGAGGCCATCCCCTCCGCAATCCGCCCTCGCTGTCATCATGGCGGGCGTGAGTTCCTTCGACGCGATACCCAACACTGACCAGGTACACGAACGTTGGAGTGCCCGCGAGGCGCCCTTCGGAGACTTCATCATGTTCTCCGACGGCTCGCTATCAGTGATGAGCCTCATGCGGTTCTCCCTGCCCGACCGACGAGATGCCCCCCGGGCCGAGGACTGGCAGTGGTGGGAGCTCCTACGAGCCGCCGCGTGGACCCCCACAGACTGGATGAGCATCGACAGTACCGACGCCTCGTGCACCTACCTCGGAAGCCGTGCCCTGAGCGGCGAGGGACTGGACCACGGAAGTATCGGCTGGGTCGCCCTGACCCGGGACGACGACGAAGGCACCCTGGAGTGGCTGGCAGTCTCCTGCTCCTCCAACCCGTTCACCGAGGTCACCTTGGACGCGACCTCGGTGACCGCCACCAGTACCGCAGGCCGCATCTGGACCTTCCCCCGAGACGCCCCGCAACAGGTGAGGATCACCGAGGACCCCACCTACCCCTGGCCCCGCCGTTGACGCACGGATCGCCGCCGACGGTGCCCGCCCGACGGACGCTCCAGTAAACGAGCATCACCGGGGGCACCATCCCCGTCTCCGGCAGCATGCGCTACCGCCACGCGGTCTTCGCCGCTGACCCGAAACCGGCCGGAGCCGCTGCTCAAGGTCAGCGAGGAGTGAGGGGGCAGAACTCGTTGCCTTCCGGGTCGGCCATGACCGTCCAGGGGACGTCGCCCTGCCCCACGTCGGCGAGCGTCGCGCCGAGATCCTTCAAGCGCGCGACCAACTCCGCCTGATGGGCGGTCGAGGTGGTGGCCAGATCAAGGTGCACCCGGTTCTTCGCGGTTTTGGCTTCCGGGCGGGCGACGATGTCGATGCAGACGGCCACGGGGTCGGGGTAGGCGAAACCCACGGGTTCGAGGTTGGTCACACCGGGTCCCTCGCTGTCGACACCCCAACCGAGTGCCTCCGCCCAGAACCGACCGAGCACGGAGTCGTCCTGGGCCTTCATATTGATCTGCACGAGTCTTGTTGCCATGCGCAGATCCTAGAAGCTGCCGCGATCAGACATGTGCTCGCCCCGTACTGACCGTGGTGGCCCTCGTCGAGACTGCGCGAGTCCTTGTGAACGAAGGCGAGACCCGACCACGCCGCCTGCATCCGACCGGCCAGCGGCACGGAGCCCGAACTCAATCGGATGCTGATCAAGCCCCGCGCCCCTGACCGGCCGACTCGGCCCGCACAGGCCACGGGCGGGCGGAGATGAGTGTCGGTCCGTCCGTCTTCCTCCAGCTCGCTGGCGAGCGCGGCTGTCCCGAGGTGGTCGTAGAGACGAGTCGGGATCTATGGTCACCGTGCGGGTGCCGCTCGTTCCTCGGGACGACTGGATTGCTGACCACCGGCAGCGTTTGCAGCAGGTGACGAATCGCTGGGGTCCGATGCTGTCAGCGTAGAGAGACAAGCCGCCGCCAGCAGATGAGTGCGCATCCGAGGGCGAGGAAGGCTTCATGGATGTCGTCGCGGGTCTCCCAGCGGATCCGGAGGCGGCGGAACCCGTGCAGGTGGACGAAGGCTCGCTCGACAACCCGGCGTTGAGTGCCGAGTCCGGAGCACGTGCTCGGTGCCGCGTCGCGCGATCAGCGGCTTCACTCCGAGCGCGCGGACGAGGCGGCGGTACTTGTCGTGGTCGTAGCCGCGGTCACCGAGCACGACGTCGGGGCGGCGCCGGGGCCCGCCGCGCTTGCCCCTCACGGGCGGCACGGCCTGAAGCAGTGGGATGAGCTCAGGAGAAGGGCTGTTCGTCCGTCGGGCACGTCGTCCCCGGCGGCGGGAGCGTGCCGTCGACGAAGTAGCGGCTCTCGTAGGCGTTGACGCAGCTGCTGGCGTTGTTGAACAGGGCCGTGTGACCGTAGCCGTCGTGGGTGAGGAGACGGGCACCGTCCAGTTCCTTGGCCATGGCCTCGGCGTCCGCGTAGGGGGTGGAGGGGTCGTACCTGGTGCCGACCACCAGGACGGGGTGCGCGGTGGGCGTGTTCCACGGGCCCTCGTACCGGTTGGCCGCCTCGGCCGGCCAGGTGGCGCACGGTTCTCCGGACCAGGTCCAGTAGCGGCCGGCGTCGCCCGCCCGTCGCGCGCTGTCCTCCTCCAGCCCCCGGTACACGGCGGGATCGCGCGGGTTGGGGCTGTCGCCGCACCACACCGCCATGGCCTGCTCCTCCCCGAGGTACGGGGAGGGATTGGCGACGGGGGGCGGGGCGGGGAACACCGGCGGCTTCGGCGCCTTGCCCCGCCACAGTTCCTGGAGGCGGGCGGCGAGGTTCGTCCAGCCTGGGTCGACGATGTAGAGGCTGCTCACCGTGTCGGCCACCGTCGCTGCGTACGTCCACGGGCCTACGGGGCGCTCCCGCAGTCGCTGCATCAGCCGGTCGAACTTGTCGCGGGTCCCCTGCGGGGTGCCGGCCGAGAAGGCGCAGCGGTCCGTGGGGGCGGACCCGCACAGGTCGAGGAACCGGTTCAGGGTGGCCGCGGCGGTGCGGTCGGAGCCCATGCGCAGGAGTGTCGTGGTCTCCGCGTCCGGGCGGCCGTCGTTCGTCCAGGCCCTGGGGTCGATGTTGCTGTCCAGGACCATGGCGCGGACCTTGTCGGGGAACAGGTTGGCGTAGGTGGCACCCAGGATCGTGCCGTAGGAGACGCCGAGGTAGTTGAGCTGCTCCTCGCCCACCGCCCGGCGGAGCAGGTCCAGGTCCTGGGCGGTGTCAGCGGTCGACACGTGGCGCAGGAGGTCGGGGTCGCGTTTCTCGCAGCGCCGTCCGAGGTCCTCGTAGGCGTCGATCCACGACTTCCGTTCCTTCTCCCCCACGGGGAAGCCGGTCGGTTTGGCCTTGCCCCAGGCCTCGGCCTCGGCGGTGTCGTCGAAGCAGTTCACCGCCGTGCTGCTGCCGATGCCGCGCGGGTCCCAGCTGACGATGTCGAACCGCTCCCTCAGCGTCTTCGGGAAGGAGTCGTAGTTCTGCGGCACCTGGACCGTGCCCGGGCCGCCGGGGCCGCCCGGGTTCACGAAGAGGGTGCCGATGCGGTGGGCGGTGTCGCTCGCCTTGCGCCGGACGACGGCCAGGTCGATGGTGCGGCCGGCGGGATCGGCGTGGTCGAGAGGGACCCGGGCGGTGGCGCAGTCGTACGGGCTGCCGGGCGTGCAGGGGCTCCAGTCCAGCCGCGGGACGCTCGGCGAGGGGGACGGCGACCCGTACGCGGTGGCGGATCCGGGGGCGGCGAGCACCGCCGAGCAGATCGCCGCCGTCACGGCGAGAGCTGCGGCGACGCCGCGGCGGCGGCTGCGGTCGGATGTCGGTCCGGGTCCGGGCATGGCGCCCTCCTCCGTCGGGTCCGGGGCGTACCGCGGCGCCGAGGCCGCCGCACGGGCACGCCCCTCTGCACCCACCCAACCGCGTTTCCGGGCCGCCTGCGAGCCGGGGCCGGCTGCGGCGGGGCCCACACCCACGGTGTGTACGGGGGCGGTGACGCCACGGATCGGCGCTCCTCCCTCTGTGGCTGGGCCCGCGTCAGCGGGGCCGTCCAGTCCGGACGGGCCGGCACAGTCGGGCGCACGTGACGGAGCACCGCACCGGCCTTCCGGCCGAGTACGGCGCTCAGATCCCCGACCGCCCGGCAGGCGGGCCGCGCGGACATCATCCGCGGGCGATCGATTCGGCCCGCTGCCACGTCATGGCACCCGGTCCGCAAGAGGCGCGTGAGATTCCGTGATCTACGCGCCGCCCCTATCAGACGGCGGCCCGGCGCCTGCCCCGTCGGCGGCGCGGGTACGGGAAGAGCCGCGGCGAGCGCTTGGCGGCCACGTCCTCGACCCAGCCGAAGGTCAGCACCAGCAGGCCGAGCAGCACGATCGCCACCAGCAGCGTGAACCATGGGCTGGCCAGCAGCCACTGCAAGTTCTTGTAGAAGAAGTGGACGGACCAGAGGGGGTCGATCAGCGGGACGGCGACCACCAGCGCGACCTCGTGCCAGAGGTAGACGCTGACAGCACGTGCGTTGAGCAGGCTGACCAGGCCGTTCCAGCGTTCCAGCGGCCGGGGCCACCGCTCCCAGGACGGGCTGACGTGGAGCAGGATGGCGACGAAGCCGAGGGACCACAGGGCCTGGGCGATCGGCCAGGACTCGATGTCGGTCGGTTCGCTCGGATCGGCCGGCCGGGTCTGCAGGTACCAGAGGCCGGCCACCATGATCAGCGGCGCGATGGACGGCAGTACGTACTGCGGGATCTTCTTGAGCAGCCCCTCCTGGTGGGCCATGCCGAGGATCCAGCAGGCGCCGAAGGTGGCGAAGTCGTTGGCGGTCTCCCAGACCCGGCTGTAGATGAACTCCTGGTCGGCGAAGAACGCGTTCATGACGATCACCAGCGCCAGGGGCGCGGACAGCGTCACCACCGGAAATCGTCGCAGTGCCCGGAGCATCAGCGGTGAGAGCAGGACGTACCACAGGTAGGCCCGGAGGTACCAGAGCGGGACGATGATCTGCGCGGCCCAGGTGTGTTCCACGTGATGGTGGAAACCGGGCAGGTCGTCCGCGTACGGCGGAGTGCTCAGCGGCAGGATCCAGAACGCCAGCTTGGCCCACCACCAGGTGGGGTGGCCGTCGGAGTAGGGACCCCAGGTGTCGAGGATCTGGAGGGCGATCACGATGGCGCCGAACAGCCACATCGGCGGCAGCAGTCGGCGCAGTCGGCCGCGGATCACGCCGAGAGCGGGACGGCTGAGCGAACGGGTCATCAGCGAGCCGGCCAGCGCGAACATCACGCCCATCGACGGGAAGACGAGGGGCAGCCAGAACCAGCCGAAGTTGTGGTACAGCACCACGCGGACCAGCGCCAGCGCGCGCAGCAGGTCGAGATAGCGGTCTCGGCCGCCCTTGCGCTCGGATGGTGCCTCCGGCTCCGGCTCCGGCTCCGGTCGCAGACCGGCGGGGATGCTCAACTGGAGGGTGTCCTGGGTGCGCCCGAGCTCGATGGATGCAGTCACGGTCAGGCCTCCACGGGTACAGCGACCTCGCCGGTGCGCCGCAGCTTCTGCCAGCGCAGTCGGCCACCGGTCATCGCCGTGATCGCGGACTGCAACAGGACGATGTACATCAGCTGCCGGTAGACCAGTTGCTGGATCGGCAGGCTGATCAGATGCCAGGGCTTCTCGCCGTCGAGCCGGAAGGCGTACCAGGACAGTGCGGCCTGGAGCAGAATGAAGCCACCCCAGCTGGTGAGGGTGATCGGGGCGTCTCCGAACAGCACGCCGTACAGCAGGAACATGTCGACCAGCGGCGCCAGCAGCGGCGCGACCACGCCGAACAGCACGACGAGCGGCAGCCCGAGTCGGCCGAAGCGCCCGGCCGGGCCGCGGGAGGTCACCGCGCCGCGGTGCTTCCACATCGCCTGCATGCTGCCGTAGCTCCAGCGGTACCGCTGGGACCAGAGCTGCTGGAGGCTGGCGGGAGCCTCGGTCCAGGCGCGGGCGCGCTCGGCGTAGACGATCCGCCAGCCGTCGCAGAGCACCGCGATGGTGATGTCGGTGTCCTCGGCGAGGGTGTCGTCGCTCATCCCGCCGACCCGCTGCAGGGCCTCCTTGTGGAAGGCACCGACCGCGCCGGGGATGGTCGGGATGACGCCCAGCATGTCGTACATCCGGCGGTCCAGGTTGTGGCCGAGGACGTACTCGATGTGCTGCCAGGCGCCGATCAGGCTCTCGCGGTTGCCGACCTTGGCGTTGCCCGCGACCGCTCCGATCGCCGGGTCGCCGAAGGGCTGGACCAGCTCGCGCACCGTGGACAACTCGAAGACGGTGTCGCCGTCCATCATCACGATGATGTCGTGCGAGGCGGCCGCGATGCCGGTGTTGAGGGCGCTGGACTTGCCGCCGTTGACCTTGCGGATCAGCCGGACGAACGGCAGGTCCATCTCCTCGACGATGTCCGAGGTGCCGTCCGTGGAGCCGTCGTCGATGACGATCACCTCGATCGGATGGTCGCTGGCGGCCAGGGAGTTGAGGGTGTTGGCGATGCACTCGCGCTCGTTGTAGGCCGGGACCAGTACGGTGACCGGCTCGGTGACGGGCGGTCCCCAGGCGTCCCGCCGCTTGGAGCGGCGGGCGTGGATCGGTGCGAGAACGAGCATCAGCGCGAACCGGCCGAAGTTGAGGAAGCCGACGAGGGCCAGCAGCCCGACCAGCACCGGCAGGGTGAGCACGGCGACGTGGGTGGCCCAGATGAATCCCTTGCCCGCCCACAGTTGGAAACCGTGCACCGGCACGGTGGCGCTGGAGGCGCCGAGTGCCTCGGAGAGGGTGGTGAAGCGGTAGCCCTGGGCCTGCAGCTTGTCGATGATCTGCCCGAGCGCTGTGATGGTCTGGGTGCGGTCGCCACCCGCGTCGTGCAGCAGGATCACCTCGCCCGCACCCGGCTTGGACGGCATCGCCGCCTTGACGATCTCCTCGACGCCGGGACGCTTCCAGTCGTCGGTGTCGCGGTCGATGAACGCGGTGAGGTAGCCGCGCGCGCCCACGTACTTGATCACCGGGTAGTTCCAGTCGTCCAGCGCCGAGGCGTCGGAGGAGTACGGCGGGCGGAACAACGCGCTGTGGACGCCCGCGACGCCGGCCAGCGCCAGCTGCGTCTGCGCCATCTCCCAGCTGATCCGGGCGTGGGACTGGTACACGAGATCGGGGTGGGTGAAGGTGTGCACGCCGACTTCGTGGCCGCCCGCGACGAGCTGCCGGATCAGCTCCGGGTTGCGCGTGGTCATCGCGCCGGTCACGAAGAAGTCGGCGCGGATGTTGCGGGCCGCGAGCACCTCCAGGATCTTCGGGGTCCACTCCGGCGAGGGACCGTCGTCGAAGCTCAGAACCACGGTGTGGTCGGGGATGTGATAGCTCACGGGGTGCGCGTTCTTGGTTCCACGCGCGTCGATGATCGGACCACCCTTGAGCAGGTTGTCCGGCACGGTTGTCTTGTCGACCGAGATCGCGATCCGGGCGTCGTGGAACGCCTCGTTGGTGGCGAGGCCACGGAGGACGAGGAGCGCAAGCAAGCAGGCCAGCAGGGACAGCGGCATGAAGAAGCGCAGCGGCGGCGCTGCCAGTCGGCGCGGCCTCAGCAGGGACTGCCGGCGGCGCTGGTGGCGGGACCGGGACAATGACGCTCCTGAAAATGGGTGGTGCGGACGATCAGGGGTGCTTGGCCGGTTGGCCCGAAGGCTTTGCCCCGTGCGGCGCGGTGGTCGTGGGCTTCGATGTGGTGGCCGAGCGCTTCGATGTGGTGGCCGAGGTCTTCGTCTGGGGTGTCGCAGACCGCGCGGCCGTCCGAGGCGATGACGACGAGGACGACGTACGTGACGGGGTGGGCGACAGCGACCGCACGGGTGCGGGCGACGGGGCGGCCGACCGCGAGGGCTGCGCCGGTATGCCCATCGCCGGGGCGTCCGCCTGCACGCCGATCAGGCTGCTGCCCATGGCGACCGCCAGGACCGCGCCGACCACCGAGACCGGCCAGCCGAAGCCCCGCAGCAGACGGCCGCGCAGCCCCGACTGGTCGACGAACACCGGTGCGGGAGCGAACTCCTCAAAGCTTGACTCAGACATGTCAGGCTGCGCCTGGTGCGCCGATCCGCGGTCGATGGAAGTGATGGCAGGGCGCACCTTGCGAGGCCTTTCAGTGCACGGTACATAGACCGCGGGATGGCAGGGCGAACGCTAGTGCACGGGCCTGAATCGAATTTGGCTCGATGTATGCATTTGGCGCGATCTGCTCAAGTGTTGTAATCGGATCGAAATGCCAATTGGACGTACCGGCCAGTAAACGAGATACACGGTCGCCGGGTACTCGACCTCGGGCTTGAGCCCCGACCGGATCCCGACCACGCACGGGGTGGTAAAGCCTGCACACTTCGTTTCGCTACGATGCCCCCCTCGTGTGATCAGTCATTTGATCCTCACGCAAAGGGCGTGTCCAGATACCGCCTCTTCGCCCCAAGGAGCCCGTGTGAGCCAGCCCCGCCGCACCTCTCGACGCCGCGCGTGGACCGTACTCACGCTGCCTGCCCTCCTGTGCGTACTCGCCGCGTGTTCCGGCGGCCCTGCATCCGGCAGGGGTGCCGATGCCGCCGCCCCCAGCTCCTCGCCGACCCCGTCCGGACCGCCCGGAACCCTGTTCGACGACTTCCACTACAGCGGCCCCGCCGACCCCTCGCTCGCCGCCCACGGCTGGCAGGTCCGTACCGACGGGGGCGGTCCAGGGATCAAGGACACCTGGGCCACCGCTGGTGCCGGCTTCCCCTCCGACACGACCGCCCAGGGGGGCAGGGTCCTGCAACTGCAGTCCTCCACCGACGGCACCAAGCAGGGCACCCAGCAGGTCGAGGTGCAGAGCACCGGCACCAGTCTCTTCACGGGGACCTTCGCCGCTCGGGTCTACCTCAGCAACAAGCCCGCAAGCGGTCGCAACGGCGACCACGTCGTCGAGACCTTCTTTCCGATTTCCCCCTCGGACTCCTCGGCGAACTACAGCGAACTCGACTACGAGTACCTGCCGAACGGCGGATGGGGTTCGGTGGGTCCGCAACTCGACACCGTCAGCTGGTACAAGGCCGATCCGCCGGACCGGGTCAGCCACACCCTCAAGCAGCGCCTCGAGGGCTGGCACATCATGATGGTCACCGCCGTGAACGGAAAGGTCACCTACTCCCTGGACGGCAAGGATCTGTTCACCAGCTCCGGCAAGTACGTCCCGCGCGAGAAGATGGACATCCATTTCAGCAACTGGTTCATCGACCTTCCCTTCGCCGGCGGTCAGCGCACATGGGACATGAAAGTCAACTGGTTCTACTACAAGGCCGGTGAGGCCGTTTCCCAGGCGGATGTCCAGAAAACGGTGGACGGCTTCTACGGTGCCGGCACCAACTACATCAACACCGTGCCGAAGTCCTGACCCCGGTCCGGGGCCTGCCCCCTGAACGGCTCTGTCCTCCAGGAAGAGGTGTCACACCTCCGGGAAGACCGGGGCGATCCCGAGCACGGGGGCGATGGCCTGCCAGATCGTCGACCGGGCCGTGGCGAGGTCGACCCGGGGGTCGTCCAGCATCAGGCGGATGCCGAGGCCGTCGCAGAGGGCCAGGACCAGCGTGCTGACCGCGGCGACGTCGCACTCGGTGAACTCGCCCGAGTCGATGCCCCGTTCCACGGCTCCGCCGACCCAGGCGTGGAGCTGGTCGTACAGGTCCACGGCGAGGTGACGGGCCGTCTGGTCACGCTGTGCGCGCACCCACAGCTCCTGCCAGAGCTTCCAGTCCTGGCGCAGATCCGCGTCGCTCGGCAGCATGCTGCGCAGGATACGGGCCAGGACGACCGTGGCCGGGACCGTGTCGCCGCCGTCCTCGGTATCCGTGCCGGTCTGGGCGAAGGAGTGCGTCATGGCCATGAATCCCGCCCGGTCCTGGGCGCGGACGACGTGCTTGCCCAGGACCTCGGAGGCGAAGGCGTGTGTGCGCCGGGCGGTCCCCTCGTCGGTGAGCAGCGAGGGCACGAGCTCGACCAGGGGGAGCACCGGAACGGGGTTGAAGAAGTGAAGGCCGACCACCTGGCCGGGTCGCGAGGTGGCGGCCGCCAGCCGGATGACGGGTATGGAGGAAGTGTTCGTGGCCAACACGGCGTCCCGGCGCTCCACCACCCCGTCGAGCCGGGCGAACACCTCCAGCTTCGCCCGCTCGTCCTCCGCCACGGCCTCGACCACGAGGTCCCGGTCCGCCATCAGGGCCATGTCCGTGGTCATGGTGATCCGGCCGGCAGCGGCGTCCCGTTCGGCCGTGGTCAGTTTCCCGGTGTCCGCGGCGCGCGCCAGGGAGCGCGTGATCCGCTTCAGGCCGGCGTCCGCGGCCGTCCCGCTCGTCTCCACCACCACGACGTCGCGGCCTGCGCGGGCGCAGATCTCGGCGATGCCGGATCCCATCAGGCCGCAGCCCACGATCCCGACCCGTTCCACATCGGTCATCGGTACTCCCTTCACATGCAGGATGGGTGCCGTACGCGGCGGCGGCGGTCCGGGCCCCGCACCGGGGCCCGGACCGCCGTACGGTCACACGGAGGACGGCATGTGCAGCACGCCCGTGCCGCGCTTGACGAGTTCACCCGCGATGATCAGGCGCTGGATCTCGGAGGTGCCCTCCCAGATGCGGTCGACGCGCAGTTCGCGGTAGAGCCGCTCTACGGGGTACGAGCGGTCGTAGCCGCGGCCGCCGAAGATCTGCAGGCAGCGGTCGATGACGCGGCCGGAGGCCTCGCTCGCCGCCAGCTTGGCGATCGCCGCCTTGGCGTGCAGCGTCTTGCGGTCGATCCGGCCCTCGTCGACCTCCCAGGCGACCTGGTGGGTGTAGGCCCGGTTGACGGCGATGTCGACCGCGCAGTCGGCGAGCATGCCCTGGATCAGCTGGAAGTCGGCGATGGGCGAGCCGAACTGGCGGCGCTCCACCGCCCAGTTGCGGGCGAGCTCCAGGGCCCGCTCGGCGGCGCCGATCGTCCGGGCGGCGATCATCAGCCGTTCCTATGTGAACCAGGAGCGCGTGATGTCGTAGCCGTTGCCCACCTCCCCCAGCACGGCGTCCTCGGGCACGCGCACGTCGGTGAAGGTGAACTCGGGGTGCTCGTAGACGAAGGTGTGCATCCAGCGCGGCACCCGGGTCATCTCGATGCCCGGCATCTCCTTGTCCACGAGGAACAGGGTCGGGGCGCCCTCCTCCCCGGCGGCGGCGAGCACGATCATGAAGTCCGCGTGGTCGCCGACGGTGACGAACCACTTCTCGCCGTTCAGTACCCAGCCGCCGTCGGTCCGCGTCGCCGTGGTCCGCAGGCTCTGCGGGTCCGAGCCCGCCTCGGGCTCGCTCACCGCGTAGCAGTCGCGCCGCTGCCCCCGGATGACGGGGACGAGGTAGCGCTCTCGCTGCTCGGGCGTGCAGAAGGACAGGGCGTTGGCCGGGCGCCACACCATGTCCCACAGTGCGCCGGTCAGCCGTCCGAGCTCCGCCTGGACCGTGACCTGTTCCAGGATGGTGAGCCCGGCGCCGCCCCATTCCGCCGGCATGTTGACGGCCTGCAGGCCGCTGTCGAGGACGGCGTCGCGGATCTCGGTGTGGGCCCGCGGGCCTCGCGGCCTTCGCGGCATCGGCGCGAAAGCTGCGCACGGGCCCGCCGAGCGAACCGGACGCCGACTTCGGGCCCCTCAACAACGCGGCCCAGCTCGCTTCGGTACGGGCCAAGCTCGACTGCCTCCCGGCCCACTCCGAGATCGTCACCGGCGGCGCGCGGCTGGCCCGACCCGGCTTCTTCGTCGAGCCCACCGTCGTGGCGGGCGTGCGCCAGGACGACGAGATCGTGCAGGAGGAGACCTTCGGCCCCGTCGTGACCGTCCAGCCGTTCACCGACGAGACGGAGGCCCTGCGCCTGGCCAACGACGTGCGTTTCGGCCTCGCCGCCAGCGTCTGGACCTCGGACCACGACCGCGCCATGCGCGCGACCCGGATCCTGCACACGGGCATCGTCTGGGTGAACACCCACGGCACCACCGTCTCCGAGATGCCCCACGGCGGCGTCAAACACTCCGGCTACGGCACCGACCTCTCCTTGTCCGGCCTCCTTGACTACACCCAGGCCAAGCACGTCATGCTGTGAGCTCCATCCGGGTGACGCCGGTGTCCACGCAGTCCCTCGACGTCGCGGCGGTGAAGTTCCAGACCTACCGCCCCCGACTGCCCGGCAAGGACCGGCCCGCGCACGCGGTGTGGCCCGACCACGCATTCCCCGCACCGTGTTCGTCGAGAGCTCGGATATGCAGGGCTTGCCGTGGTCGACCACGAAGGTCTCCGGCACCAGCGCCGGGCCCGGTTCGGATCACCGGTGCGCCTATCCGGGTCACTTCCGGACGTCCCCCGAGCGAGAGACGCTCGGTCGGGGTAGGTCGTTTCGCACAAGGTGACCTCGGGATTCATGAGGAGATCAGCTGTGTACGCAGTGATTCGGCGTTACGAAGGAGTGACTGACTCTGCCGAGGCAGGACGCCGAGTGGACGAGGGATTCGTGCCTCTCCTGCGCCGAGCCCCCGGTTTCGTGGCTTACTACTGGGTGGACGCCGGGGACGGAGTGATGGTCTCCACCAGCATCTTTGAAGACCGATCCGGTGCCGAAGAGTCGATCAAGCGGGCGGCGGACTTCGTGAGGGACAACCTCGCGTCGCTGCTGCCCAACCGTCCTCAGGTCACGGCCGGCCCGGTTGTGGCTGCTGGGTAGCAACATGCGAAGTGGGCTAGATGAGTCTCGGCGTAGGTATCGCGGCGTCGGTACGGCCCTTCTCATGTCACGGCCCGACCACGACGATCCCCATGTCCGCCGAGGCCGTAATGCGGTGGACGGCCCTCTGGTGCTGGGCGAGCATCTCCGCGATGAACAACGAACCTCTCTCCATCCCCAAAAGCGTCCGCTTCGTCGGGCCGCGGTGTCCGAACCGGACGGGGCCGTCGTCACTGTGCGGGCCCGTATCGGGCCCGACAACGACGCCTCCCTGGCCACCATCGCGGGCTTCGGTTTCACGCGCGTCGGCGAGCAGGGCAACGAGCGTGACGGGCTCGTGATCGTCTTCGAGGTCCCGGCATGCGCGCCTCAGGCCGAGCAGCTCTACCGCCACGGTGGACATGGTGATCGTCCCGGTCGGGCCGTTGACATGAGAAGGGCCGTACGGGGCCAGAACTTCACCTGCTGCCGTAGCTGCGGCCGGACTCCGCCGCAGCCGCCGCTCTCGAAGCGGTCGGCCTCCCCTGCCCAGTGGGACCACGACCCCGGTCGTGCCATCACCATCACCCCCTGGACCCTTTTGTCCCCTTGGCCGGAAGATGCGTGTGGTGGAGTCAGTCGAGCGGCGTCGCCAGGCGGTCCAGCTCGGCCGCAGTGAGCACCAGATCGGCAGCCAGGGCTGAGTCCCGGATCGAGGCGGGACGGGTGGCACCGGGGACGGGGATCATCGCCGGTGAGCGGGCCAGCAGCCAGGCGAGCGCGACCTGCTGCGGGCTGATCCCGCGTTCGGCCGCGACATGGTGGAACGCCGTGCCGGCCTCCGGCAGCTGTGGGGCGTCGTCGAGCGAGCTGCGGGAGACGCCGCCCAGCGGGCTCCACGGCAGGAAGGCCAGCCCCAGCTCCGTAGAGAGCCGCAGTTGGTCCTCACTCGTGCGGACGGCCGGGGAATACCGGTTCTGCACCGAGACCAGGGCCTGACCCAGGATCTCGTGAGCGTGTCGGATCTGCTCGACGGTGACGTTGGAGATGCCGGCCATCCGGATCTTCCCCTCGTCCAGCAGCTCCTTGAGCGCGCCGACGGACTCGGCCCACGGGACCTGGGGATCGGGCTTGTGCAGCTGGTACAGGCCGATCGCCTCCACGCCCAGCCGACGCAGCGAGCCCTCGGCCGCGCGTTTGAGGTACTGGGGCGCGCCGGTGACCGTCCACGACCCGTCACCCGGTCGCCCGCGGCCGCCCTTCGTGGCGATCAGTACGCGGTCACGGTCGCCGCCACGCGTCTCCAGCGCGCGGGCGATCAAGAGCTCGTTGTGGCCGAGCTCATCGGCGTGCCAGTGGTAGGAGTCGGCGGTGTCGATCAGCGTGACACCGCTGTCCAGCGCGGCGTGGAGAGTGGCCAGGGCCCGAGCCTCGTCGGGGCGCCCCTCGATGGAGAGGGGCATCGCTCCCAGCCCGATCGCGCCCACTTCTACATCGCCGATGCTGCGCTCGCGCATGTCAGACACCGGCCTTCGTGGTGGCGAGCACCTCGTCGACGGCTTCCGGGAACCAGCTGCGCTCCGCTCGGAAGCGGAAGCTCGCCGCGGTCCGCGACGCGCGGTCGGCGCGGTCGGCGCGGTCGGCGCGGTCGGCGCGGTCGGCGCGGTCGGCGCGGTCGGCGCGGTCGGCGCGGTCGGCGCGGTCGGCGCGGTCGGCGATCAGCGGCGCCACACCATCCGGCGCCGGGACGGGGCCACGGTTGAGCAGGGCGACGCTGGTGCCGGCGTCGGCGTCGGCGTCGGCGTCGGGGAGCAGGGTGACCAGGTGGCGGCCGAAGTAGCGGCTGCCACCGATGACAAGGACGTTTCGCATGCCCCCACTCTGACCGCCTAGGCTGCCCAGCAGAACTGATCACTTACTGAACTGGTGTGAAGGAAATCTGGTGACCGGATGATCGACGTCCAGCGGCTGCGCATCCTGCGGGCGGTGGCTGAGCACGGCAGCTTCAACCGAGCGGCTGCCGCCCTGCACCTCACCCCGTCCGCGGTCTCCCAGCAGGTCGCCGCCCTGGAGCGCGGCCTCGGCGTGCCCGTGGTGGTCCGCAGCACCCGCGGCGTCACGTTCACCGAGGCCGGGCGGGTTATGGTGGAAACCGCCACCGCGATCTCCGCCGAGCTGCAGCACGCCCGCGAGCGGATCGACCGGCTCACGGCAGAACGACCGAAGCTGACGATCGCGACATTCACCAGCGGGGGCCGACTGCTGCTGCCCGCCGCACTCTCGGCGTTCACAACCGATCACCCCGAGGTCGAACTCCACCTGCTGGAGCGGGAACCCGAGGACAGCCTGCCGATGGTCCGGCAGGGCGTCGCCGACCTCGCGCTCGCCTACCACTTCGACGGCCCGCTGCCCGCCCGTCCCGGCGACCGCTCGGGCCTCGACTGGTTGGCGCTCACCGACGATCCGCTGTCCGTGGTGCTCCCCACCGGCCACCGGCTGGCCGATCGCACCTCGCTCGACCTGGGCGAACTCGCCGCGGAGCGCTGGGTGCTGGGCTGCTCGAAGACCGAGGCGTTCCTGCGCCGCTACGCCGAGCGAGCCGGCTTCGAGCCACTGGTGCGCGGCAGCACCACCGACTACTTCTTCGCCCGGTCGCTGGTCGCGGCGGGGGTCGGCGTCTCGCTGGTCCCGTCCGTCGCCCTGACCCCCGAGCAGCCCGGCACCGTCGTGGTCCCCGTCCAACCACCGCGGCCGGCAAGGCACATCGGCATCGCCACCGCCCGGCGGCAGGCGTCGGGGTCGTACACTGCGGCCCTGATACAGGCGCTGCAACGCGCGGCCGAATCAGAGGCGAACTCACCTGCATGACGCCACATCATGGCGTCGTTGTGGTGGCCGCGCGGGCTCGTGTGTCCTGTACTTCTACGACCGTGCCGCCCAATGGGCGCCAGCCTGACCGGCGACGGACCCATGCACGCATACGTCACGTCCTGCTCCGAAAAAGCCAGGCACCCGACCCCGCCCACGTCCCCGAACTCTTCGACCGGTACGGAAACATCGGCCGCGATCACTGATTCGCAGCCCCTGCGGGCGGCCGGTCGGCGGGTGCCCCGATAGCGCGAAGGAGCTTGCGAGGCCGGCCCTCGATGAACTCGTTCATGTGTCTACGCGACAGCTTCCTGACCTTCGACGATGGAAGTCAGGCCGTCGAGCAGTGCCTTGAGGCCGAATTCGAAGAGTGCGTCGAGATGCACGTCGTAGCCGTCCTCGAAGGCTCCGACCACCTTGCTGAAGGTCGGGAAGCGGCCGGATTCCACCCGAGGACGAGACCGGCGTGCGCGTCGACTTCGCGCACACGCCGTCCCGCACCTTCGACCTGGTGGTCGGGGCCGACGGACTCCACTCCACCGTACGGCGCCTGGCCTTCGGTCCGGAGGAGCGTTTCGCCCACCACCTGGGCAGCTACCTCTCGGTGTTCAGCGCGGACAACTTCCTCGCCCTGGACGACTGGCAGATATGGGCGCGGGACGGCGACACGGGCTTCGGCATCATGCCCGTACGCAGCAACACCGAACTCAGGATCGCCTTCGGCTTCGAGTCAGCCCCCCTCCCCCACGACCTCCGCAACGGCGGGGCCCTCCGGCAGCTCGTCGTGGACAAGCTCGCGTCGATGCGGTGGGAAGGGACCCGCCTGGCCGAGGCCGCCCGGAAGGCGCCCGACTTCTACTGCGACGCCATGGCCCAGATCCGCATGGACCAGTGGTCGCGCGGCCGGGTGACCCTGCTCGGAGACGCCGGCTACTGCCCTTCCCCCCTTTCGGGGCAGGGCACCAGCCTGGCCCTCGTAGGCGCCCACGTGCTGGCCGACTGCCTTGCCCAGGCCAACGGCGAGCACAGCACCGCGTATGCCCGCTACGAACGGCGGATGCGCCCCTTCGTCACCCTCAGCCAGGCCCTGGCCACCCAGAATCCCGGCGGACCCGCCTCGGTGGAATCCGTCGCGCACGCCAAGAACGCACTCTCACTGGACAGCTGATCCCTTGGCCCCGAACGGACATCAAAGCAGACAGGTACAGCACAGAATCGCACCCGCGCTCACCAACCTGCTTTCGCCGGGGCCGGCAAGCTGGCTGGTGTTCACTCGCAGATCGGCCCGCTACTCGTACCGGTACTTCAGCGAGTCCGCCTCCGCCTGCTCGATGTCGGCGATCGTCAGCTCCGGCATCCGCAGTTGGGCCAGCGTCACCTCGGCCGAGGTCGGCTGGGCGTCCGCCGGCAGCCAGTGCTCCGGCTTCCAGGCCGCGCTGCGCAGGAGCGACTTGGGGCAGTGCGGGTAGACCTCCTCGATCCCCAGCACCAGCGCACTGGCCGGCGGCTTTCCCACGGCGGTCAGCTGCGACAGCAGCTCCGGGCGGGTGGAGACGACAGCCCGGCCGTTCACCCGCAGGGTGGTGGTCCGCCCGGGGATGACGAACAGCAGCCCGGCCCGTCCGGAGGCGATGACGTTCTGCAGGGTGTCCAGCCGCTTGTTGCCGGTCGCGTCCGGAATCGCCACCGTCCGTGCGTCCAGTACGGCGACGAACCCGGCGGGGCCGCCTCGCGGCGAGACGTCGCAGTTGCCCTCGGCGTCCGCGCTGGCGATCAGGACCAGCGATGAGCAGCCGATCAACCGCCGGGTGTGCTCGGTGAGTTCGGTCATCTGCTTGCGCACGGCCGCGTCGCTGGGGAGTTCGTACGCCCGGCGCAACGCCTCCCGGTCGCGCACGGCGTCGAGGCGGAGCGAGTCGAAGGCACTGCCGGCAAGGGGTGTCGTCATGCCTCCGACCCTAACGAGCCGACCTGCGGTTGATCTTGGCCGGTGGGGGCGGGGACATGGAGACGGCCGCGCAAGTTGTCTGGTGTGTGACGATCAAAGAGGCCCGCGCGGCCATGTCCCATCCTGCCTTCTGCGGGCTGTCGCGCCAGCATCTGGGCGAGTTGGCCGCGGAACTCGTCCCGCGCTGGGTAGCGCGCTGCGAGTCCGGAGAACACGGGCAACGTGAGGACGACCGTCGGCGGGAGGCGGGGGCCGGGCCGAAATACGAACTGGTCTTCATCGACCGGCACCTGGTGATCCTGGTCCATCTGCGGACCGGGCTCACCCATAAGGCGTTGGGCGTGCTCTACGAGGTGGGATCCTCCACGATCGGCCGGGCTGTCCGGGAGGTCCGCCCGCTGCTGGCAGAGCGTGGGTTCGCCGTCCCCGACCGGCCCGGCATCCGGCTGCGGACCCTGGAGGACGTGTTCGCCTATGCCGCGGCCGAGGACGTCACCTTGCGGATCGACGGGATGGAGACCCAGGTACGCCGGGTCAAGACGTGGACCGCCGACGGCCTGCCGGCCGACTGGAAGCAGCAGATGAACCGCTGGGACCGCTTCCACTACGTCCGCGTCGCCGTCATCATCACCGCCTTCACCCTGCTGGTCGCCGCCCTCGCCTGAGCCCGCGGGGCCGAGACCGCGCAACTGGCGCGCACTCCCCTACAGAAACCTGTTGGTGGACCACGACGACCACTGCTACCTTCCTGGAGGCCGTGCGAAAGAACGAGGAGGTGGTACCCGTGAACGCAGTATCGACATGGGTGCTCCCCTCCGGGGTCACGGTCGGACGATAGGTCGTCCGGGAGCGCCGCTCTGAGCACTCCCGAAAGGCATGACCATGCACTTCACTTCCGAGCAGCGCCTCGACGACGGCGTCCTCGAACGCGAATTCACCCTCGGCGATATCCCCGGCACCCTGTGGACGCCTGAATCCGCCGCACCGGCCCCGCTGATCCTCATGGCCCACAACAACGGCCTGCCCAAGGGGGATTCCCGGCTGGTGGCCCGGGCCCGGCAATCCGCGGCGTACGGCTACGCGGTGGCCACCATCGACGCCGCCGGGTGCGGTGACCGGCCCCGTTCCGCCGCCGACGAGCAGGCCCGCGCCGACCTCCGCCGGGCGATGCAGGCCGGCGAGCCCGTCGATGAGATCTTCGAGTCCTTCATCGGCCCGCTGGTCGAAAAAGCGGTCCCGGAATGGCGGACCACCCTGGACGCCCTCCTTTCACTGCCCGAAATCGGCGGCCCGGTCGGCTACTCGGGGTGGACCGCCGTCGGCATTCGGCTGGCGGTGGCCGAGCCGCGCATCGCGGCCGCCGGCTTCTTCGCCGGGGGTTACGTGCCCCGCGCCCAGCGCGAGGAGGCCCGGCAGGTCACTGTTCCGCTGCTGTTCCTGCTGCAGTGGGACGACGAAGGAAACCCCCGGCAGCGGGCCCTGGACCTGTTCGACGCCTTCGGTACCAAGGAGAAGACGCTGCACGCCAATCTGGGCGGGCACACCGGCACCCCGTGGTTCGAGGTGGAGGACGGGAACCGGTTCTTCGGCCGGCATCTGAAGTGACGCCGGGCCGCCAGGCGGCCGGCAGCAGACGGTAAGCGGCGTCGGCCATGATGCCGCTCGTCGAGGACAGGCCCCGGCCCTCCTCGATGACGGCGCCCGGCAGATGCACAACCGCCCCGATCGCGGCGGTACCGGCCATCGGCGGTACCGGCCGGTCGGGGCGGCGCTCCGTCTCGGCGATCAGGTGGGCGCGCGCGGCTTCCTGGCTCTTGTCGCCCTGGCCCTTGAACTCCCGGCTGAAGTGCGGCTTGAGTTGGGTCCACCAGCCGTAGTCCAGCGCCGCCCATGACTGCGGGCACAGCGGGGCGCGGGTTAAGACCATCGCGGCCGCCAGGGACGGATCCGGTCCGATCTCGTTGACGGTGCAGAACGACGCGAACCCGTCGGCGGCGTCCTCTTCGAGGCCGAGGTTCGGCAGGGCAAGCTGACGCTGCAGCGCATGCCCCATCTCGTGGCCGAAAATGAACTGGGTCGTCAGCGCGGTCAGGTCGGCCTTGTTGAACTGCTCCTCGGGGAACAGGGCGGGACGCTTCACGGATTTGACGACTTCGCCGACGAACCCTTCGATCTGGGTCAAGAACGCCGGGGGCCACGAAGATCGTCCTGCCGTCGGGCTGGGTGACCGCATCCATGACCCCCGGGGGAACTTTGTCGGTGACCTTCACGACCAGGTCGTGCGGGAGGGCTACCTATGTGTTGACCCAGTCGGCGCCCTGCTCGAGCACTCGGGACGAACAGACGCGTCCGTCGGCGCGCGGCGCCTCCTCAGGAGGGAGCGACGACGATCTCACGCTTGAGGATCTTCCCCGTGGGGCCCTTGGGGAGTTCGGCCGTGAAGGTGACGATCCGCGGGTACTTGTACGCCGCCACCCGCTCCTTGACGTAGTCTCGGATCTCTTCGGCCGTCGCGTCGGCGCCCTCTCGCAGGGCGATCACCGCCGCGACCTCCTCCCCGTGCACCTCGTGCGGCACGCCGACCACTGCGGCCTCGGCCACGGCGGGGTGCTCGTACAGAACTTCCTCGACCTCCCGCGGGTACACGTTGTAGCCGCCGCGGATGATCAGATCCTTCTTGCGGTCGACGATGAAGTAGAACCCTTCCTCGTCGACGCGGGCCAGGTCGCCGGTGTGGAACCATCCGTCGCGTACGGCTTCCGCCGTCTCCTTCGGGCGGTTGAAGTAGCCGTTCATCAGGTTCTCGCCGCGGATCGCGATCTCGCCGACCTCGCCCGGGCCTGCCTCGGAGCCGTCCTCGGCGACGAGCTTCATCTCGACCCCGCGGATCGGAACGCCGATGGAGCCGGCCTTGCGCGGGCGGTCCGGGTGGTTGAAGGAGGCCACCGGCGACGTCTCGGAGAGGCCGTAGCCCTCCAGCACCGTGGCGTCGAAGCGCCGCTCGAATCCTTGCAGCACCTCGACGGGGATCGCGGCACCGCCCGAGACGGCGAGGCGCAGCCGGGAGCCGTCGAAGCTGTCGGGGAGTTCGGCGTGGAGGAGCGCCGAGTACATCGTGGGTACGCCGAGGAACACGGTGACCCCGTCACGGTGCATGACCTCCAGCGCCCGCTGCGGATCGAACCGCGGCAGCAGGGTCAGCGTCGCCCCCGCGGCCACGGACGCGTTGAGCGCGCAGGTCTGCCCGAACGCGTGGAACAGCGGCAGGCCGCCGAACAGGATGTCGTCGGGGCCGACCTGGATCAGGGTCTCGGCGGTGGTGGCCGTGTTCGAGACCAGGTTGCCGTGCGTCAGCTCGGCTCCCTTGGGCGTGCCGGTGGTGCCCGACGTGTAGAGGATCAGCGCAGGGTCCCCGTCCTCCCGGCCGACGACGCCGGACAGCGGTTCTGCGGCCGTGAGCAGGTCATGGAACGCCGAGGGGTCCGTCACCAGGCACTCGGTCCCCAGCTCGGCAGCGGCGTTCGCGACCTCCTGCGCGAACAGCGGGAACGCCACTGCGACCCGGGCCCCGGAGTCACGCAGGACGTACGCCACCTCCCGGGCCTTGAGCAGCGGGTTCATCGGCACGACCACGCCCCCGGCCCACAGGACCCCGTAATAGACGACGGGGAACAGCGGCACGTTTGGGCATGGTCATCGCTACGCGGTCACCCGGCCGCACTCCGCGGCCCTGCAGCACCGCGGCGAACCTGGCACTCGCGTCGTCCAGTTCGGCGTAGGTCAGGGTCGTGTCGTCGTGGCGCACGGCGACGGACCTCGCCGTCCAGGACCGGTGGATCTCCGGCCCGGCCGCCGTCCGCCTCCTGGAGCTCTCCGCGGCCTGCTCGCACCACGACGACTTCGGCTTGCGCATGGCCGAGCTGCGCCGCTTCTCCAACCTGGGCCCCATCAGCCTGGTCGTCCGCGAGGAACCCGACGTACGCAGTGCGCTGGCACTGCTGCTGCGCCACGAGCACATGTACAACGAGCTCCTGCACACGCGCCTGTCCGAGGGGAACGGCCTGGCCACCATCAAGGTGGACCTCAGGGTCGGCGAGACGGTGCCGGCCCGGCAGGCCACGGAACTGGCTGTGGGTGCCTTCTCCCGCATCCTGCGAGGATTCCTCGACACTCGGTGGCAGCCCCTCTCGGTGTGGTTCACCCACAGCCCTCCGGCGGACTCCGGCAGGCACCGCCGCCTGTTCGGCCCCGGGCTCGAGTTCGACCGCGAGTTCAACGGCATCGTCTTCTACGCCGACGACCTCGACGCCCCCAACGCCATGGCGGACCCGCAGCTCCGGAACTACGCCCGGCAGTACTTCGACGCCATCGCCGCCACTCCCAGGGACACCTCGGTGGCGGACCGGGTGCGCGAACTCATCGAGGCCCTGCTGCCCACCGGCCGATGCTCCATCGAGCAGGTCGCCCGCAGCCTCGGCGTCGACCGGCGCACCGTCCACCGTCATCTGGCCCACTCGGGAGAGACGTTCTCCTCGCTGCTCAACGCCACACGGCTGCGGCTCGCGGAGCAGTTCGTGGCCCATCCCCGCCGCTCTCTGACGGAGATCTCCGACCTCCTGGGCTTCTCGTCCCTGAGCGCGTTCTCCCGGTGGTTCCACGAACAGTTCGGGTGCAGTCCGAGGCAGTGGCGCAGGGAAAAGGGCGAGGAGCAGCACACGGGCCTGTCCTGACGCCCGCGGCAGCACGCAGCGCGAACGGCGCCTCGGCCGCCGCTCGCTCCTGTCCCCAAATGACAAGTCGCACGTCACCACGGGTCAAGCAGCCGTACTCACCCGGCCCTACCTTGGCTGCACCGCTCAAGGCGGTCGGCTGCCGGAGGTGAGACGGGCCGTTTCCCCTACGGCTCGCTCTCCTCCGGACCAGCCGAACACACCCGGGCCCGCACGCCCGATGTCCTCCCCGACCCGCCTGCGCCGGTCCCTGCCGCCAGAAGATCCGACTCCGCAGGTACCGACTGCCAGGGCCGGTGATCACCCGTACGCGAAGGAGAAGGACCGTGCATTTTCACGACGACTCGCTCTTCCCCGAGAACCAGGAGAAGCTCGTCATCCAGGCCGCCCCGTACGGGCCGGAGTGGCTGCCCGGCGACGCCGACGACCTGCCCCTGACCATGGACGAGCACGTCCAGGCGGCCGTCGACTGCTACAACGCCGGCGCCACGGTACCTGGGAAAGGGTCACTGTCGGTGACCCGGGTCCGGGCGAAGTGCGCATCCGGCACGTCGCCGTCGGCCTCAACTTCGCCGACACGTACTTCCGTACGGGTCTCTACTCGGTCCGGCTGCCCGACGGCATCGGCGTCGAGGCCTCAGGAGTGGTCGAGGCCGTGGGCGAGGGCGTCACCCACGTCGCCGAAGGCGATCGTGTCACGTACACCGGCAGCCCGCTGGGGGCGTACAGCACGGAGCGGGTCATGCCCGCCTCGCACCTGATCAAGCTGCCGGACGAGATCGGCTTCGAGACGGCCGCCGCCATGACCATGCGCGGCCTCACCTCGGCGTATCTGCTGCGCCGGATCCACCCGTTGAAGGCCGGTGACACCGTACTGCTCCACGCGGCGGCGGGCGGTGTCGGCCTGATCGTCAGCCAGTGGGCCAGGCTCCTCGGCGTCACCGTGATCGGAACGGTGTCCAGCGAGGAGAAGGCGGAGCTCGCACGCGCACACGGCTGCGAGCACATCATCCACTACCGGCGCGAGGACGTGGCCGAACGGGTGCGCGAACTGACCGACGGCGCCGGCGTGCCGGTCGTCTTCGACAGTGTCGGCAAGGACACCTTCACCGGCTCGCTGGCCTCGCTGTCGCGCCGCGGACTGCTGGTCTGCTTCGGCACGGCCTCCGGTCCGGTGCCACCGATCAACGCCATGCAACTCGCCATGAACGGTTCGCTCTTCGTCACCCGTCCGGCGCTGGCCGACTACATCGCCGAACCGGCGGAGCGCGACGCCCTTGCAGGTGAACTGTTCGGTCACGTCGCCTCCGGACGCATCACGATCGAGATCAATCAGCGCTACTCCCTCGAGGGCGCCGCACAAGCGCATCGCGATCTGGAAGCCGGGCGGACCACAGGGTCCTCCGTCTTCGCCCTCTGAGGACACCCCGCCACACGCCACCCGAGGAGTGAGCACCATGCCCGAAACCCTCCGGCCGAAGCAACACGCTCTGGCCCTGGTGCGCCCGCAGGCGCTCCGCACCTCCCTCACCGTCGAACCGTTGACCTGTTCCATCGGCGCCGAGCTCTCCGGCGTGAGCCTCGCCGACGCCGCTCGCGACGACGACCTGTTCGCCGAGATCAAGATCCTGCTGCTCGAGTACAAGGTGCTGTTCCTGCGCGACCAGGACATCACACGGGCCGACCACGTCGCCTTCGCCGAACGCTTCGGACCGCTGGAGGACCATCCGGTGGCCGGCAGCGACCCGGAGCACCCGGGGGCCTGGTCCGCATCTACAAGGCCGGTGCGACCGCGAAACTCTTCGCCCTGATGATCGGAATCGGCATGATCACCGGCGGAATCGCCTCGGACCGGTTCAGCCGGCGCTACCCGATCCGCAAGTGGTCCGTCGCCATCTGCTGCAGCGTGGGCTTCCTCGTACTGCTGATGACCGCGTTCCGCCTGCCTGCCGGCCCGGTGCAGCTGCTGGTGCTTGCGCTCGGAGCCCTGCTGTGCGCCGGTACGGCCGGGCCGGGAGCCGCCATGGTGGCGAATCTGACCCCCACGGCCATCGCCGCGACGGCGTTCGCCACGCTCACGCTGGCCCAGAGCCTGCTCGGACTGGCCCCCGGCCCCGCCGTCACCGGCATGCTCGCGGACCGGCTCGGTCTGCTCGGCGCGCTCCGGCTCGTCCCGCTCGTGGCGATAGCGGCCACCGCGGCCTTCCTGATCGGCCGCCACCGGTACACACGCGATCTCCACCGCCTCACCGCGCCCGCCGCGACGGCGGAGGCCGAGGAACCGGAGACGTCTTCATGACCGGGAGCGCTGTGCCGACGATCGTGATCGTTCCCGGCATGCGGGAACACGTCGAGGACCACTGGCAGACCGTTCTGGCCGAGCGGCTCGGCGATGCAGGCCGCACCGTCCACACCGTTCCCCCGCTGGTGCGCAACCGGCTCAGCCGCGACGCCCACGTCGCCAACGTGGTCGAGGTGATGGTGCAGATCACCGGGCCTGTGATCATCGTCCCCCACAGTGCGGGCGTCATGACCACGGTGCAGTCGGCCCAGTGGCACGACGCGGACGTCCGGGGCGCCCTGCTGGCCACTCCCCCGGATTTCGGGACGCCGCTGCCGGACGGCTACCCCACCCCCGACGAGCTGGCGACGCACGGCTGGACACCGGTGCCCAGGAAGCCGCTGCCCTTCCCCAGCATCGTCGCGGCCAGTTCGAACGATCCCCTGGGATCCGCGGGGCGCGTCGCCGAACTCGCGCGGGAGTGGGGGAGCCGCCTGGTGGAACTCGGCCCCGTCGGACACCTCAACCCCGCCTCCGGACACGGCCCGTGGCCCCTGGCCGAGGAACTCGTCGAGGTGCTCGAACGCCGCTGGTGCCACAGGGCCCCACAGCCCGCCTCGTAGTCCGCAGCACTCCCGCCCACGCGCCGCCGCCCGTGCCGACACAGGCCATCAACCAGCTCAAGAGCGTCCTGGTAGCGGCGCACGCTGAACCGAGGCGGCAACCGCCGGGCGAACGCGGCTCTTTACCGGATGGCCCTGGTGGAGCGTATGGGCGTGTGCCTATGGCCGCCCCTGACTCGTTCAGGGGGCCCACACCATCCATGGAATCCGCGGGAGCTGTCACGGTGGATTTTGGAGTGGTCGGTCCGCCGCGGGATCGGCCTCCAGCCCGAGGCGTACGACCTGCACCCTGACGTCGACGTCAGCCCGCTCCCCGGCGACAGTCCGCGTCCTCGGACGGCTATGGGCACGCAGCGTGACACCGAGCGAACCTCGCGCCGCCGCTGGGACAGATTGGACCCCGTTGTGCTTGTGGGCGGTGCTGGGCGCCCCGACGTACGCTCAGCAGTCAAACACCGACCAGCAGATGTCGTTCCGCAACCGCTGGTCGTCAAGTACGAGTTCCCGGATCGCCTCCGGAAGCTGGTCACGCTGCCACTGGCACTCGAGTCGCCCTGCCGCCTCGCCCTCGCCTTCAGGCGCGGCAGCACGTGCGGCCTTGATCGCATAGGCGGCCGCACCGAGCTCGTGCGCGGCGACGTGTGCGACAGCCCCGGCCTGGCCCGCAGCGTACGCGGCATGCCGTGCTGCCCCACACAGGTCTCTGGCCGCACCCATTGCATGGCCGCCTGCCGCACGTGACTGGGTCATCTTGACCTCGCCTCGCCTCGCCGGTGGCATTGTCGTCCGCTGGCATCGAGCGCCCGGGCGAGGACGTACTCGGCGCGGTCGTTGAATAGGGCTCCGCTGCTTGTGCGGGCCGCGAAGTCCTTCCTCTTCGGCTCCCACCGCTTCGGGTCATGGGTTTCGAGGCCGCCGAGCAGGTTCTTGAACGCGTAGAGAGCGGGGGCGTGGTCATCTTCGTGCCAGGCGTCAGTAGCGACAACGGGCCGATCTTGGTTCGGTTCGGCGACTCTGGCTAAATGCACTGGTCAGCGGCCCTACGTTCCAGTTCTATGCCAGTTGTTTCCCGTCCGGCGATCAGTTGCCCGCTATGGCCGGTTCGCGGCCGAGCCGACGCCCGGTGAGCTGGAGCAGATCTTCCGCTCGGACGCGGCCGGGTTGGAGGCGGACCGGGCCCAATGGGGCGCCGGCGAACCGGCAGCGGAGACGCCTGCGGCGCGCATTCCGCACCGTCAGCCGGTAACGCCACACCACGCGTTCGGGGCGGTCAGGACAGCCGGCACGCGTGGAAACGGTTGGAGTGGATGTTCCCGAACGACGCGGGGATCCGGGCGATGCCCTGGTCCGGGCGGATGGTCCGACTCTGGCCCCGGTACTCGGTGCTGCTGTACACGGTGACGCACCGGCCCCACAGCCGGCCGTTGCGGCGCCACGTCCGGGCACTGTTCCACACCGACTCACCGCCGTTGAATCCGACGTACGCGGTCGTCTCCGGGTACCGCGGCATGTCCTGCGAGACGAAGCTCGCCACGCCCGTGTAGCCGGGGCCGGTCCAGCCGCACACCCAGCCGGAGGTGCAGGGCTCGGACGGGACGGGGACGGCGGCCTGCGCCGGCGGGGTGGCGGGGGCGAGGGTGAAGGCGACGCAGACCGCACCGCTGACGACCACGGCGGCCAGGGCGTGTACGGTCACGGGGATCACCGCCGCTCTCCGGGAGGCCGCAGGCCTCGCGGCGGCCTGCGGGGGCTGCTGTTCCAGCGCACCTCCGTTCCGCCTTGATCGCATCACCGGACGTCGTGCCCGGTGCCGGTCGTAGCCGCCTGCGACCGGCCGTCGGCGCAGTGGCACCACACCCCTGGTTCCGCCTTGATCCCCCGGACAGAACCAGGCGGGCCCGGCCCTTCCCGGTATCGGCACGTTCAAATCCGGCTTCGCGTACTGACACGCCCGCCCCCGCAGGCCGAGCTCGAACAGTGCGCACTCTGCCCGAGACACGGGCGTCGGCCGGGCCGCTGAGCGGCCCGGACCTTCAGCGGATCAGGCGTGGACCGGATGCCAGGGGGTGCACTTGCGCTCGCTGCCCTTCACGACGCACCCACGCAGCTTGTACTGGTGCCCCTCGGGCAGGTTGCCGGAAGCGACCTTCATGTAGATCGCCTTGTGGCCGCGTGTGGAGGCGATGCGGCCGTTGCTCAGCTCGGCCTCGACCGCCCAGCCGTCGGGGCTGATGTCCTTGGCGATGAGGGAGTCGCCCGGGATGTCGGGCGCGGGCTGCGGGTCGGCGTTCCACCGGGCGAAGCCCATCTCGTGGCCGTCCCTGGGGCTGAAGATGTTGATCGTGAACGACCCGTCCGCCGACATCGCGGTAAGGCCCGTGACCCCGGTCGTGGACACGGAGACGTCAATGTCGGGCGTGAGGTCGCCCGTCTCGTCGGCGCTGGCGGTTCCAGCCCCGGCCGTGAGCGCCACGCCGACGAACAGGGCGGCCGTACTGAGGACCGCGCCGACGCGCTTGTGTATCGAACCCATGATTTCCTTCGTTCCCGCGCGCGACGGCACACCGCCGCACGCACGCTCTCCCGCCGGCCTCGAACGTCGCTGGCGGTCAGTCAAGAAAACTGTAACCAGGCCCTGTTGGGAACCTACTGGCGGGTACCTCTCGAGTCGGCACGCCCGACGGGCGGCTTCGGCGGTGTCCAGGAACAGCGGGGTGAGTACGTCTGAGCGTGCACAGCGATCCGCAAGCTCATTGCGCGAGGTCAGGGCCACTCGATCGGCAGCGCCAGGACTTCACGCGCGGCGTCGCGTACGTCCGCTTCCGCGTCCACGTCCGTTGTGAGTCGTTCAAGCGCGGCTCAGGGCTCAGGGGCCGCTCTGCTCGCGCTCGGAGCCCTCTGCGGCCCGCCGGCCGCGGCCGGGCGCCACGGAGATCCGGCCCGCGATGGTCACCGGCGCGGCCTTGTGCTTCGGGGCGCTCGAGGTCGCGAGTGCACTCTCGCCCTCCTTCGTACTGTTCTGCGCCCTGCTGACCGCCGCAGGTCTGTGCGGGATGCTCTTCACGTCCGTAGTCAGTGCCAGGCTGCAGCTGACCGGCGATCCGGAGATGCGCGGCCGCATTGCTCGCGGCGTGCGGCGCCGTCGCCTGGCGCCACCGGATCACGGGTCGGCGATGCACCGAAGCCACACCGGACGCGGCCGTACCGCTGCGGCTCGACGATCACCTCGACTGACCGTCCGGCCCGCCCGCCGGGTCCCGGGGTGGGTGGGCTTTCCTTCGCGTCCTGGTACGGAGGTGAGGGCGTGGTTCCGTCCTGGTGAAGCAGTTGTTCGTCGTGGCACGAGCGCGCCTTCACGGTGTCGTGCCGGACGGATGCGGACCACGTCTGTTCTTGGTTGTGATCTACGGTTTCCGGCCGTGTGCGAGCCGGTGGTCCGGCAGGACTCTGGCGCGACGTGCGCAACTGGCCGATCCGGAGTGGAAATTCATCGAGCCCTCCCTGCCGATCGACAGGTTCGGCCCGTATCCCGTGCGGCTGCGTGAGCAGTTTCAGGGGGTGATCTTCGACCCGAGGGGGGAGCGTTCGAGGGACCGGGCCTGAGCGGACTGCCTATCGGTTCCAGCGGCCGAGCGCTGATGCTGCTCTCCGGCGGCTACGGCTCCCCCGTCGTCGCCCACCGGGCCACGCGAGGCCCAGACCCGCCCCCGCGCCGCGCTGGGCGTCGCCGAAGCTGGGAGGGTTCGACGATCTTGTCCGGTCTCAGCGGGGCCGGTGCGGCGGCCGACGGTGACGGCGCCGGAGAGCGGGGCGAGGCGGGTGCCGGCGCTCTGGCCAGCAGGGGGCGAATCATCATTTAAGATTCAAGGCTGGTCCGGACAAGGACCACATGACGCTGATCATGAAGATCCCGGGGAATCGCGTGACCGCCGGCGTGCGTCTCAGTGGCGTGGGGTGCCCAGCCCACCCGTGCAGGAACAGATGATCCCCAGGGAGAAGTGAGGTATGCCAGTGATCTGCGTCGGAGGCATGATCGGCATCGGCAAGACGAGTGTGGCCGAACTGCTCGCCAAGGAGCTGGGCAGCGAAGTCTTCTACGAGAGCGTGGACGACAATCCGGTCCTTCCGCTCTTCTACACGGCGAGCCCCGAGGAGATCCAGGCCAAGCGCTACCCCTTCCTGCTCCAGCTCTACTTCCTGCAGACGCGGTTCGCCTCGATCAAGGAGGCGTACAAGCAGGGCGACAACGTCCTCGACCGGTCCATCTACGAGGACTGGTACTTCGCCAAGGTCAATCACGACCTGGGCCGGATCAGCTCCCTCGAGATGGGGGTGTACGAGGGGCTGCTCAACGAGATGATGCGCGAAATCGACGGCCTGCCGTACCGCAAGGCGCCCGATCTCATGGTCTATCTCAAGGCGGACTTCGAGACAGTGCTGCACCGCATCGGGCTGCGGGGCCGCAATTTCGAACAGGACGAGAGCCTCGTCGAGTACTACCGGACGCTGTGGTCCGGCTATGACGACTGGGTGCACAAGCACTACTCGGCCAGCGAGGTGCTTGTCGTCGACATGAACCACACAGACGTGGTGAACAACCCCAAGGATGCGGCCCGCGTGGCTCAAGAGGTCAAGAACGCCCTGGCGGCGGTCCAGCGCCGGGGCTGAGCTTTCCGTCAGGTCCGCCGCCGAACGGGGCTCACACCTGTTCGGGACTTCCCCGGGGCCGGGGCGGGCGGGAACGTCACCGTCCGGGCACGGGTCCGGGCGGCGGCGGCCTCGGGGCGAAGCGGTTCGTACAAGACCGGGGCCGCCCGGGCGCGCCGGACACTGCCGTCATGACCCCATCCAGCGAAACTGCTGCCGCGCGCCGCCCGTGCGTTCACACGCGCTGCCGGCCTCTTCGCCCCACAGGCCTCAACGACCCCGTGGCCGCGCTGGTGCGCGAGCGGCTCTGGCGCGGCCTGCCGGCCATGCATCATGTGGCTCCGCGGCCGGACGAGGTGATCGTCGACGTCGGCTGCGGCACCGGCTCCCAGGCCCTGCACCGGAGGCGGAGACGGACGGGGGTGCCGGAGCCGAAGGTCAGCTGGTACGCGCCCGGGTCGGCGCGCCGGATGTCCGCCCAGGTGCGCCTCAGGTGCGCGGGCGGGCTGCGGAAATCCCCGGAACGCGTTCACGTCGAGGGTATTTCGTAAAACCGGAAATCCTCCCAGCCGCACTGTTCTCTTTGGGCAGCGGAACGCCCACCGAGGACCGATCAGCCGTCGTACCACCCGTACTTCGTGATCGTTCCATGACCGCTACAGCTACCGCCAAAGTCCCAGAATCCCGGCCCCTGCAGCGGGCCGTGGATGTCCGTGCCGTCGCTGCAGTGGGTCCACGCTCCGGTACGGCCGTAGTCGACGGTGACGGTCGCGCGCCACGAAACGCCGTTGAAGGAGTACGTGTTGAAACCGTGGTTCGGGACGTGCATCGGGGTGACCTTCCCAGGTACGGGAGCCTCCCAGACGACGTGCTCCGTCACTTTGGTACCGGTCGGCTCAAGCGTCGCGGCCTGAGCCGTGCCGCCGAACACGACGGTCCCGGCCAAGGCCGTGGCGCCACCGAGCACGAGGGCGATCGTCTTCTTGCTGCGCATGGACTGGTTCCCCCCTGGTTGGGTTTGTTGTCGGAACGCTATTTCAGGTTCCCCAGCAGGGTCAATGGCGCCTGACGGGCCCGAATTAGCCAAAAAGAACAGCCGAGTAAATGGAACCTGTTCCGCCAATGCCCGCAGATCGGCATTTCCCTGATGGGTGATGCGCGCCATGGCTATCAGGACCCCGGGATCGGAACCCGACGCCCGGGTCGCCGTGATGAGGACGCATCTCCCGGCCTCTTGTCCGGGACACTGGCTGGGCTCGCGGAGCGCGACGCGCTGTCCCTCGCGCACATCATGCGCACCGACCTGCCCTTGCACCGCTCGCTGCCCGACGACAGCGAGCTCCCCCGCGCCATCGCGGTCCTGGCCCGCGCCGGCAGGACGCGGTCTGTCGCGCCTCCGGCGGCCAACGTGCCTGAAAACCCTCGGATACTCGTGAGGCGGCGGCGAGGATTGCGTGCGGCGCGTGAGGAGTTCCGAACCGCCCCGTGCCCACCGAACGGCCGCGGTGGACCAACTCGGCGATCAACGAAGCCGCCGTGCTGGTCGACTGATGGCCGGTATCCCTCGGATTCACCCAGAACGCGATCTCCGCCACGACAACTCCGTGGGATGGAGCGCGGTCCGGCGCTCCGCTCTCCCCCTCGAAGCCGGGCCGCAGCCAGTCGGGTGCCGCCCCCGGGCCGGGGCCCGGTCGGCTGACACCCTTAAGATCGCGGCCCTGGACGAACGGGGGCCGGCGTGCCCTGGCACGTACTCGAAGGCGTCCCGGCCGGGCGGGAGGAGATACCCGGTCTGTTGCGCGGTTTGGCGATCCCCGGGCGGCGCCGCGGCGCATGGCAGCGACTGGAGGAGAGGCTGGGCTGGAACACCGCCAGCCTGGTCTTCGCCCACGCGGCGGCCCGCCTGTTCGCCCTGATCCCGGAATTCGACCGCCGGCTGCGCTGCGAGGTGCCAGAACTCCTGGCCGGGCGCGCCTGGACCTGTCCGCGTCCGGTCGGCGTCCACTTCATGTCCCACACGGTGTTCGCGTCCAGCGGGCACCACGTGGTGCCCTTCGTGGCCGACCGGGCGGCGGCGGTACGGACCAGCGCGGCCTGCGTCCTGCGCGAGCTCCCGGACGACGGCCCCGCGCCCCTCGACGCCCTGCGGCGCCAGGCCGCCGTGGAGAGCGACCCGACGGCCTTGGTCTCCGGACTGCTCGCGGTGGGAAGGTATACAGGATCCGGCACTGGCGCCTGGGATCCGGCGGAGGTCGCGGCGTGGCTGCCGCCGTGGCTGGACCACAGGAATGCCCACGTCCGGCTGGCGACTGCGAAGGCGCTGCTGACGGCGGGCATCTGGCTCGATCGGCACCCCCGCGGCCGCCGCTCTCCCCACCCTCCACGCGGTGACGGCCTCGAACCGCCGCTACGGTGGAAGCATCCTCGTGGACGAGGACTGTGCCGGATCGTCCGAACGGCGCTGGCCCGCATCAGCTAGGCCGTTTCGTTTGGATCCAGCAGAGGCGCACAGCGCACCGCTCTTCCCTGGGTCCGCGGTCGAAAAAGCCACCGGCGTGCGCTGCTGCCTGATGATGTTGACTACCATCGTGGGTAGTTGACATGCGGACCGGCCTGGGGGGCTTCTTGTGAATGATGCGGTCGAATTGGCGGACATGATTGCGCAGCTGCGCAGCGAGCTGAGCCGCGCGATGTCCGCCGGCGAGGAATCCGACCTGAAGTTCAAGGCGGAGCGCGTGGAATTGGAACTGACCGTGGGAGTGGAGCGGACCACCGAACCGGGCGTGAAGGTGCGGTTCTGGGTCTTCGACGCCGGCGCCTCGGCGAAGCGCTCGGCCACCGTCACCCAGAAGCTGACCCTCACGCTCCAGCCCGTACGGGCGGACGCTCCCGAGCAGATGGCCCTGATCTCCGGGGACGAGCTGCTCGGTGAGCGCTGAGGCGGCCACCGGGCGCGGCGGGCTCGACCCGCACCGCATCGCCGAGGTCATCGTCACCATCGCCGCCGGAGGCGGGCGGCGGGGCTCGGGGTACCGGGTCGGCGACACGGCGGTCCTGACCGCCTTCCACGTGGTGGCGGGGGCGGCAGAGGTGCTGGTGCGCTTCGACGCCGACCGGCCGGGCCAGTGGGCTGCGACGGCGGAGCTCGCCTGGTCGGATCCCGGGACGGACGTCGCGGTGCTGAGCTTCACGGCCCCGCCGGGCGCGGCGCCCGTCCCGTCCGCGCGGTTCGGCCGTATCGGCGACGACCGCCATGCCGTCATAGACGTCCACGCGGCGGGCTTCCCCCTGTGGAAGCGCCGACGCGGCGCCGACGGCATGCAGTTCCGGGAACTGCACCAGGCCGACGGAACCGTGGCCGCCCTGTCCAACCTGCGCACCGGGACCCTGGAGATCACGGTCCCGGCGGCGGCCGCCGACCCCGACCCCGCGGTATCACCCTGGTCGGGGATGTCCGGGGCCGCCGTGTGGGCCGGGCCGTACCTCGTCGGGGTGGTCGCCGAACACCACCGCGGAGAAGGCCTCGGCCGGCTCACGGCGGTCCGCATCGACCACACCCTGCAGCGGGTCGCCGATGGCCCCCGGGCGGAGCTGGCCGCGCTGCTCACCATCCCCGGTCACGCGGCGCTGCCGGAGGTCGGCGCCGAGCCGGACGCCCCGCCCCCGGGCCCGCCGGCCTCGTCCAAGGTCATCGGGCTGCCGGTCGCGCACGGCCTCGAGCTGTTCAAGGACCGGGCCGAGGCCCGGGACCTGATCGGCCGCCACCTCGCGGACCCGGGCATCCGGATGGTCACCGTCACCGGACGCCGGGGCATCGGCAAGAGCGCGGTCGCCGCCAAGGTCATGGAGCTGCTGGAACGCGGAGAGTGGCCGGGCCACGCCCAGGCGCCGCTTCCGGCGGGCCTGGTCAACCTGAGTACCCGTACCTCCGGGGTCTCCCTCGAACGCCTCTACTTCGACTGCGCCCGCGCCCTGGGCCCCGCGCACGAAGCACGCCTGCTGGACGTCTGGGCCGCCAACCGCCCCGTGCCGGACAAGATCGATGAACTGTTCGCCGCGATGGGGGACCGGCTCTTCGTCATCCTGGTCGACAACCTGGAGGACCGGCTCCTGGACGACGGCCGGCTCGACGACGAGGAACTCGACACCTTCTTCGACTGCCTCTTCCGGGCCCGGGGCACACCGAGGCTGCTGGTCACCTCGTCGCTACCGCTGCGTCTGCCGCCCGAGCTGCGCCGGTTCGCCGCCGAGGTCGAGCTGTCCGACGGTCTGCCGCCCGCCGAATCCGTCGCGCTGCTGCGCGAACTCGACCAGGACGGCACCCTCGGTGTGGCGCAGCTCTCGGACGAGGAGCTGCTGCAGGCAGCGGTCCGCGTCCACGGGGTTCCGCGCGCCCTGGAGCTGCTGGTGGGCGCCATGGCCGACGACACCCTGATGCTGCCGACGCTGGAGGACGTACTCGAGGACTTCACCCTGCGCGGTGACGTGGTCGCCGGCCTGGCCGAGGACCGCTACCAGCGCCTGGGTGCCGACAGCCGCAGCGTGCTGAACGTCCTCGCGGTGCTGCGCACCCCGGCGCCGCGTGAGGCGGTCGAGTGGATCGTCGGCGGCCTCGGTCCCGCCCTCGACGTCACCGCCGCCCTGTCCGGCCTGCTGCGGATGCGCATGCTGTCGGTGGACCGGGGAACCCGTACGTATGCCCTGCACCCGATGGACGCCGACCTCGCGTACGGCACCCTGCCAGCCGAAGGCCTGCTGGCGCGGCCTGCGTTGGAGCGGCGCGCGGCCGAGTGGTACGCGCGGATCGCCCCGCCTCGCCGGGACTGGCGCACGCTGGACGACATACAGGCCCACCGGCGGGCATTCGACCACCGGGTGCGGGCCGGGGACATGGACGAAGCGGCGCTGATCCTGGGCGCCATCGGGCAATGGATGGTGTGGCACGGCTCCGTGCTCGCTGCGATCTCGATGCACCTGACACTGGAGGAACAAGTGACCGACGACCGGGCACGCCTCGCCCACCTCATCAGCTTCGGGCACGCCCGGTTGAGCGCCGGCCCGCTGCCGCACGCGCTCGAACTCTTCACCGAGGCCGCGGAGTTGGCTGAGCGCATCGAGGACCGTCGTGTGCTCCAGGAGGCCATGTTCGGCCTCGGCGACGCGCACCGGCAGCTGGGCCGCCTGGAAGACGCGACGATCCCGCTGGCCCGGGCCGGCGCACTGGCCCGGGAGAACGGTGATGCCGAAGCGGAGGCCCACGCCGTTCTCAGCCTCAGTCTCGCCCACAGCACCCTCGGCGACGGGGAGGCATCCCTGGCGGGCGCCGACCGGCTGGGCGAAATCGCCGCGGCCTCAGGGGACCAGCTCACCGAAGCCCGCTCCTGGAACGCCCGCTTCACGGCCCTGCTGGCCCTGGGCCGCTGGGAGGAGACCATCGCGGCGGGCGACCGGGCCGTACGCGCCTACGCGGCCGCCGGCGTCCAGGAGGCGACGGACTACGCGCTGAACGCCAAGGGCGTGGCCCTGCTCGCCCTGGACCGCCCCGAGGAGGCTCTGTCCTGCCTGGAGGAGGCGCTGCGCGCGGCCTCGGCCATGGAGAATCCGCGGACCGAGGGCGTCTGCCTCTACAACACCGCCTGGGCGCAGTGGACCCTGGGCCGGTACGGACAGGCAGCCGAGGCGGCCGAGCGCTCGGCCGCCTCCCTGCACCGCGCCGGGGCCGCCGAGGCCGCGGCGGCGCAGGCACTCGGCGAAGCGGCCCGCGCCAGGATGGTGCCCGCTGCGCGTGCGGCGGCCGATGCCCTGGACCGGGCAGCGCAGGGCGCCGGCAGCAACGTGGAGATGGTCCGCGCTGCCTGGCTGACCGTGCAGGCCGAGCACTTGCGCGACCACGCCTGACGCCGCTCCGCCGAACCGCCCTGTGCGGCGAGGTACGGAAGCGTTCGGCCGACCCTGACCGGCCGTTGGGATGAGTGGGTCCGGTCCCCGTCGAACTTGGGCTCGTACCACCGCACGCCGGTCTCGCCAGATGACCCGCCCGGGATGCGCAGGCGCGTGCGGCGTGCATTCCGCACCGTCAGCCGGTAACGCCACACCACGCGTTCGGGGCGGTCAGGACAGCCGGCACGCGTGGAAACGGTTGGAGTGGATGTTCCCGAACGACGCGGGGATCCGGGCGATGCCCTGGTCCGGGCGGATGGTCCGACTCTGGCCCCGGTACTCGGTGCTGGACGTACGGGATGTGCTCTGCGGCGCCACGCTGGAGGAACTCCCCGAGCGGGCCCGGGTCGGCACCGGGGCCCCGCGTCGCTCAGCTCTTGGCGTTGCGGCCAGACCTGGAAGTGGTGCCGATCAGGGGCAACGCCCCCGGCCGACTCGCGCGCGTCCGTGGCCGGGACCGCCTGGACGCCGTGGTTCTCGCGGCGGCCGGGCTGAACCGGCTCGGGATGATGCCCGAGGTCCACCAGGTGCTCGATCCGGCTGCCTTCCTCCCGTCGCCCGGCCAGGGCGCGCTCGGTATCCAGGTCCGTGCCGACTCCAAGGCCGCTCGCCTGCTCGCCGGAACCGGTGACGTGCAGGTGGATGCGTGCGTGCGGGCCGAACGCGCTGTGCTGGCCGAGCTGCACGGCGGGTGCTCCGTCCCGGTCGGCGCGTGGGGAAGGATCAGGGAAGACGGGCTGCTGCATCTGTCGGCGGCTGTCACCTCGCTGGACGGCTCGAGGCAGGTGACCGCGGACGGGGCAGGTCCGGCGGAGGACCCGGAGAAGCTGGGGTCCTGCCTCGCCGGCGACCTTCTCGCGCAGGGCGCGGCCGGCATTCTCGCCCAGATCAGGAAGCCCTGAGCGTCCGCCACGAGGGTGTCCACGGTGTGCAGGGCCGGCTCGCTCAGGATCATGTCGGCGCCTTCGCCGCCCGCGTCAGCCTGCGACGACCAGTGCCCGTACGGGGCCGCCGATCCGTAGCCAGGCCGCGCCGCTGCGCTCCCAGACCGCCGAGCGGTCCTTGTCCAGGAGGTACAGGCGCTCCCCGCGTGCGCCGAATGCTGTTCCGGCGTCTCCGACGCGGGTCCAGGCGCCCGCACGGTAGCGCCACAGGCCGCTGTCGGCCCCGTTGGCGGCGTACAGCTCCGAGGGGCTCGCGTACAGGGCGGCTGCCGGACCTCCGACCGGGCTCCACACGCCCGCTTCACCGCTCCACCGGAACACCGCGCTCCGTTCTGGGTTGAGCCCGTACAGATGCTGGTCGGTCACGACGAAGTCGGCGCCCGCGGTCCCCGCGTACGACCAGGCTTCGCCCTTCCCTCCGTACGCGAAGATCCGGCCGTCCACCGGGTCGGTGGCGAACAGTCCCGCTCCCCCGCCGTAGAGACGTGCCGCCGGGCCCCCGACCCGAATCCAGGTGGCGTGCGCCCGGTCCCACCGGTGGACGGCGCCGCGGTCCTGGGCCAGCCGGTACAGGTCCGGTCCGCTGACTGCGAACCCGGCGGCACGGCCGCTGACGGTGCGCCAGCGGCCGGGAACGCCGCTGTAGCCGCGCAAGTCGCCGGACACCGGATCGGTCGCGAAGACCCCGGCCGGGCCGGCGTAGAGCTCTGCCGCCGGACCGCCGATCCTCACCCATTCGGTGCCGTTGCCGCTCCACTGGAGAACAGCCGAACCGTCCTCCGCTATCGCGTAGACGCCGCTGCCGGTGGCGGCCGGTACGTCGGCGGTTCCGCCGGGGGCGGTCGGCGCCGCGTCCGGGGCACCGGGGCTCGGCACCCCCGGGGAGGAGGACGAGGTCGGTGGGGATGTGGTGGTGCCCTCGGAGGGGGCGCTCTGTGGCGGCGCGCTCCCCGGCGCCGGGGAGCCGGCCGGGGGCGGGGAACCCGCCGAGGACTCCAGGGGGCCGAGAGGGAGGGTGGCCACCGGCTCGGCCACCGAGGGCGCCGTCCGCTGCCGGACCTGCTCCAGGGAGGTGGCAGGTACCGAGAGGGCCAGGGCGACCGCCGTGAGCAGCAGTACCCGGCGCAACCGTCGCGGATCCCGGGCGCCTCGGAGGATGCGGGAGCGCAGCGGGAGGGCCGGCAGCTTCCGGTGCTCCCGGCCGGCCGGTACGCGGGATTCCCGCAGTACCAGGCCCCCACTGACCTGCGCGCGAAACGGTTCCCGCAGGTGGCGGACCTCGTCGCGCAGGCGGCCGATCTGCCGCCTGCGGTCCTCCACTTCAGCGCCGATCCGGGCCACGGCGCCCTCCAGGCCGTACAAGGCGGGAGGACGCGGTACCCACAGGACGAGCTCCGTCCCCGGCAGGTGGGCGGCGCGGTCTGCGGGCGTTGCGTCCCCGCGCCGCTCCTCCTGCTGTGGCTCGGGTTCGGCGCTGACGGCCGGCCCGCCTTCGGCTCGGGCCATGGCGTCGTCGAGTTCCTTCTGGAGCCTGGCGGTCAGCCCCAGAAGGGTGCGTAACGCTTCTTCCGACTGGGCGAGTTCGGCGTCGGCCTGGCGCCGGGCGCGCTGAAGCGTCTCCCACGTCTCCGGAGCGGTTTCCCTTCCGTCCGACGCTCGGGCCCCGCCCTCCTCGGCCGCGCAGGCGGCGCCATGCAGTTCCCTGGCGCGGGTCCACAATTCGGCGCGGCCCCTCTCATCACGGACCCGCCCGGATATCACCCGTTTCAGGAGATCCAAGGGAATGATCTTCACTCCCGAGCGGTAGTCACTCCAACTGGTCTTTCCCGCCCCGTACGACTTCGCCAACTCCCGGACCGTACGGCCCTCCGTCACGCCCCGCAGGAACACCGCCAGCGCATTCGCCTGGGCGGTCTCCCCCTTCGGTTCCCCTTGCAGACGCCCCGCCCTGCCCATCCGTGCGGCTCCTCAGTGTCCGCGGGGCGCCCGGGTTTCCGCCCGCCCCGTTCCGGTCGACGTACCAGCAGATCAGGTGATGCGCCGGGCTTTCCACTGGTTGTCGGACAACCTGACGGTCCGTGGCTCGATTCCGCACGGCTCATCCGGCAACGGGGCGATGCGGACAGCGATGGATCTTTCCCTGTCCGCGGACAATGCCGATTGTCCGCGGCTGAACTGCTATTTCCCCGATTTCTGTGGACGGACAATCGGGCCGCCCGAAATCTGGGAACACCCGGCGGAACCCACCCGTCGGGACAACCGGAACTCTGCCGAAAGAGACGAATCACATGCGAAAGAAGCTCGCTCTGCTCGCCGTCGCCACAGCCGCGGTCACCGTGGTGACCGCCGCGACCTCGGCCAGCGCCGACACCCGCATCATCAAGGGTGCATACGTGTACTTCGACCCGTCCCGGAACATGTTCGGCATCGGCGACACCGAGGCTGACGGACACACCGCGTACCTGGACGTCAGGGTCAACGGTGGTCCTCAGCAGACATTCGGGAACCACAACGGCAACGGCACCTGGCGCGACGTGTACTCCAACGAGACCGGCATCCGGGACGGAAACACCCTCGCGTGGCGGGCCCGGGTCGGCGGCGGCGCGACTTCCGGCTGGGTGTACGAGACCGCCTGAGCCGGGGCACGAGCTGCAAGGCACGACAGAACACCGCTTCTGCTGCTCCATGTCGTACAAACCGAGGCGCCGAACTGTCGGTCTGCCCGGTGACCGTGTGAGGGGGAACCTTGAAATCAATCAAGAAGATCGCAGCGCGGGGTGTGCTCACCGCAAGCCTCATGCTCGGCAGCGTGATCGTCGGAGCATCGGAGGCGTCGGCTGCCGATGCGTACGTGCCGTGCCCTCCGGACTACTACAGGTGCCTCACCGCCAACACCGCACACGGCAATCTGGTCATGTGGACCAGGCTCGGGAGCGACCATCACGAGTACGCCAACTACCGGGCTGCTGGATGGCAAGGCGACAAGGTCTGGATGAACTGGACCAAAGACAACGGCAAAACCTGGTACGAAGAAACCGAGGTGACGGATTGGATCGGCGCCACCGACATCCTCGTACACGACTACTCGGACGTCTGGGACGGCAGCCCCTACAAGGTGCAGGTATGCACAGCTGACGCGTTCGGGAACTGGCTTCCCAACTGCACCCCCTGGCACTGACAGCCGGCCAGAGCTACGTGCACAGCACCCATCCGGGACGCCGAGACGGCGCCCCGGATGGGTGTCACGACGTGGTATGCCCGGCTCAACGCTCGTTTCCCTTCGTGGGCTTCTTCTCGAGCTGAGTACGTTCGGCCGTGGCGAGAGTGCCCGTGACCACGGCGCCGATGGCCAGGACGGCGACGAGGGGATTGCCATAGCCGGCCGGCGCCACACCTCACTGGATCTTCACGAACAGTGGCCGGATCCGGCCTCACCGCCGGACATGGGTGGTCGCGGACCGTTCCCATTCCCGCCTGATTGCCGCGGAAGCCGGCGCCAGACGCCTCGCGCTGTTCGGCGAGACGAGCATCGACGCGGGGCGTCTGGCCCGCCTGCTGGCGCAGCACGACCGAGCCGCCGACCTGATGGCCGCCGCGCACGAGATCGCAGGCAGCTTCCACATCCTCCACACCGACGGCCGCTCCACCCACATCCAGGGCAGCGCCTCGGGCCTGCGCCAGGTGTTCTACACCCGGCGGCAGGACGGCTCGTACGCCGCATCCGACTCGGCCGAACCACTGGCCCGGCTGAGCGGTGCCACCCCGCGCATCGAGATGGTCGCCTGGGGGATGCTGCACCCGGGATTCGACTACGGGCTGACCCACGGCACCTACTGGCACGGGGTCCACCGGCTCCCCGCCGACCAGCGGCTGCGCATGACCATTGACCGGGTCGAGTCCACCACCTGGTGGCGTCCCCCGGCGCCGGAGCTGTCGGTCGCCGACGGCGCGCCGAAGGTACGGGCCGCGCTGGAGGAGGCGGTGGCCGTCCGGCTCGCCACGGCCGGCGGCCTCTCGGCGGACCTGTCGGGCGGCATGGACTCCACGTCCCTCTGCTTCCTCCTGGCCGGCCAGGGCGCCCGGTTCCAGTCCTTCGTCGAGCAGACCGTCGACCCCAACCACGACGACGCCCACTGGGCGGCGATCGCCGCCCAGGAGATCGACCGGCCCCTGACGGTCCTCGGCCCCGAGGACGTCCCGGGTCCGTACGACGGCATCTGGGAACCAGACCGGGGGCTCGTCCAGGACGTCCCCTACGGACTGGGCGAGCCGTACACCCTCATCCGGAACCGGGCGCGGAAGACCACGATGTCCAGGATCTTCGCCGCCACCGGGTCCGACGTGCACATCGGCGGATTCGGCGGGGACGAACTGTTCACCATCGCACCGTCGTACTTCGGCGACCTCTACGCAGGCGCACCCCTGCGGGCGGTCCGCGGCATCCGCGACCTCGCCCGGCTGAGGCGCTGGAGCCTGCCCTCCGTCCTGCGCGCGCTCGCCCGGCAACAGACCTACCAGGGCTGGCTCGCGGAACAGCTGAGCAGCCTACACCTGCCCCGGCCGGACGTCCTCGGCCCCGGCCTGAGCTGGGGCCCGCAGGTCCGCGTGACCCCGTGGTCGACACCCGCCAACGTCGAGGCCGTCCGCACGGTCGCCGCCGCCGGTGATGCCGGCCGGACCCCGCAGGCGGACACCCGCTCGGTGCACACCAGCATCGCGGGACACCGCATCGGCGGACAACGGCTCGGCCCGCTGCGCGCACTGATGGAGCACCAGGGGATCACCCTGTCGCTGCCGTACATGGACGACGCGGTACTCGAGGCCGCCCTGTCGGTCTCGCGAGCCGAGGCTCTTCCGGGCACCGGATTCAAGCCGGTCCTGAAGGCCGCCATGCGGGTGGACGCGACGCCGGACTCCCGCGCGGGCGCGCTCTCCCGCTCCACCAAGGGCGAGTTCAGCATGTCGGTGCACCGCGGCCTGGCCCGCAACCGCCGCTCGCTCCTCGGCCTGTTCGAGGACTCGCTGCTCGCCGAGCACGGCCTGGTGGACATCGACCGGCTGCGCGCCGCCCTGCGGGACACGATGCGCCCCGAGTACGAGACCAACGCGCTGGAGCTGACCGTCGCCGCCGAGGCCTGGATGCAGGCCGTCGCGGCGGCCCCCGCCCACGCTCCCGAACGCCCCCTCACGAACCGACGACTGGCCTCACCATGCTGAAGATCTCCCCTCACGTCGTACTCACCAGGACCGAGGACGCGGCCGTTCTCCTGGACAAGAAGTCCGGCACGTACTTCCGTATCAACCCCATGGGGACGGCGGTGTTCGAGATGCTCGCTGCCGGATGCACCCAGGACGAGGTCGTGCGCGAGCTGTCCACACGCCACCCGGCGGCCGCCGACCGGATACCCGGCGACGTCGCGAAGCTGATCGACACCATGCGGCGCGCGAAGGTGCTGGTGTGACGTGACACTGCCCATGACCCTGGAGCCGCGCGCCCGGCTGCCCCTGCGCCGGCTGCCCCTGCGCCGACGGCCCCTGCCGATGCTGGCCGTCGCGGCGAGCCGCCTCCTGACCCGGCTGAGCCCGCATGCGTTGGAGCGGGTACTGCGCCGGGCCGGCGGCGGCGCCCGCCCCGCCACCCACGCCGAGGCTGCGGAATATCCCGGACTGTACGAGCAGGAGCGGCCCGTGGAGGCCGAGGCCGGCTCGCTCCTGCTGTTCGTCGGTGACATCGTCCACCGGGGGTCGGCCTACAACGAACTGCTCGGACGGCGGCTCGCGCTCTTCTTCAACATGCACGGCGCGCAGGCCCGTTGGACGGACAAGCACCTGTGGTCGATGCGGCCGGCCCACCCGAACTGGAACACCCTGCACGAGCTCATGGTCGAACTGGACCCGCGCCAGCGCCATCTCCTGGGCTTCCCGCCCCCCGGGGACGACTACTGGACCGACGAGACGATCGGGCACCTGGAGCGGATGTACCCCGGGATCGACTCCAAGCCCTACCTGCCGCCGACCCCGGCTCAGGTCCCGGCCCCGGTCGCCCCGTGACGACGGAGCGGTCCGGGTACGCGGGACTGGCCGTCGACGGGCTGCGCTACCTCGGAGCGGTACTGGAACTGGGGCACGGCTTCGACGCGGCGGCCGAGGAATCCGTCCGCACGCTCTTCGACGGCTGGGGCCACCGGGTCTCGCGGGACATCGGCGGCGGCGGGACCAGGCAGGACGCCGTGTCGACCGCCCCGTTCGAGTACTCGCTCGTCCTGCGGGAGGACCGCGTCGACGTCCGGCTCTTCTTCCGGCCGCTCCCCGAACGGGGCCCCGCGACGGTGCCCGGGAGCTGGGAGCGCGGCCTGCGGACACTGACCGAGCTGGAACGCCTGGGCCTCGCACGCCTGGAGCGTGCCCGGGAGGTCGCCGACCTGTTCCGGCCGCGCAGCGAGCGGGCGGCGTTCGGGATGTGCCTGGCGGCTTCGGTCCGCGCCTCGGGCATCGCCCGACCCAAGGTGTACTTCGACACGCTGGCGGCGGGCACCGAACGCAGCCGGGAGACGGTCGGGACGGCGCTCGACCGGCTCGGCCAGGGCGGGGCGTGGAGCTGGCTGCAGCGCCACGACCCGCAGGGCATGGCGCACCTGATGCCGGCCTTCTTCGCGCTCGACGTGGACGAGTCCCCGCGCGCCCGGATCAAGTTCTACACCACGGTCGCGGAACGCTCGACCGCCGAACTCGAAGCACGGCTGGCCCCTTTGGGCCGCGGTGCGGAGGCCGCCGCGGCCGGCCTGGTCGCGGACACCGCCCCGCAGGGCGGGGCGGCGCTGGCCACGCCGGGCGTACGCCCGACCCTGTGCTGGAGCATGACCTCGAGCGACGGGGCACGGCCGGACGACGCCACGCTGTACCTGCCGTTCAACCTGTACGCCCCGCAGCAGCAGGAGACGCACAGCCGGCTGCGCAGGAGGCTCGACCCCGCGCTTCTGGCCCGGGTGGGGCGGCTGGTGAGCGACCACGCCGCGGCCGTGGAGCGGCGGGCGAACCCGTTCCACTGGGCGGCGGCGAAGCTGGTCCACGGCGGACGGGCCCTCACGCTCTACACCTCGGCCGCGGCGGTGGAGGCGGCCCGGACGGCCCGGGCTCCGGCGCGACCCCGCCCGGACGCCCTTCCGGTCGCGACGTAGCCGCCGGTGCACGTCGTACCGGCGGGGCGGTCGAAGGCGCCCGCCCGGGGGATGCGCACGAGCCGGTCCTCCGTTCCCTGCGCCAACAGCCGGAACCTACGGCCGCGTCTGCCGGTCGGTGGCCGCCTGGCGCTCCGTCTCGGAGGCATCGGGCGGCCCAGGCCCAGCACACCTCACTGCACCCGCACGCTGAGTTGATCCGGAGTATGCCCGGCATGGGCGCGATGCCCGGCGCCGTGCCTGCTGTCAGATTTTCACTCGAAATCAACTAGGCTGTTCTCAGCCATTTATGGGGGATTTCGTGGACATAGACATCAAGACGCAGTACGTGCGGCAGAGCGCAGGCGGAACCAACGAGGCCGCCACCAAGGCGCTGGAGAACCTCCGCCGGTCCCTCGATTCGAGCGACACTGCAGCCGATGGTCACCACGGCTGGGCCTCGGCCGCGGCGTTGAAGCGGTGCGCGACGGCCTGGGAGGACCACATGGTCGACCTGGGGAAGCAGATGGACACCATGGCCGACAATCTCCACACCACGGCCAACGCCTACGACACCACGGACGCCCAGGCGAAGGACGCCTTCAGCCGGCTCCAGCACGGCCTCGCCGACTTCGGGAGGAACTGACCCGTGGTCTCGTATCACGACCTGCACGACTGCCGCGTGGACCAGTGGCAGAAGGCCGCGGACGACTGGGTCGACCTCGCCCGGCGCTCCTCCTCCGCCTGCGAGGACATCCGCGCACAAGGCAAGAAGCCGCTGGACGACCACTGGGCGGACGCCACCGGCAAGACGGCCGGCAAGCGCGTGGAAGACCTCGCCGACCGCCTGGAATCCGGCGGCGACATCATGAAGGGCGTGGCCATGGTCCTCGACGCCCTCGCCCATTCCATGGGCTACGCCCAGCGCACCCTCTCCCACGTCATCGAGCTGGCGAACGAGCACGGGCTGGGCATCCAGGACGGCCGCGCCATAGGCGCGTACACGGGCGCCGCACCCGTGGGCCCGAACGTCCCGCAGAACGTGCGCGACGCCTACACCACGGAACAGGGGCACATATCCACGGTCAACGGGCTGATAGACGAAGCCTTGCGCGAGGCTTCGCAGGCGGACGCGAAGGCCTCCGCCGAACTGGACAAGCTGGCGACGACCATCAACGTCTCCGACACCTCGCAGGCGCACAACGAGATCCTGGTCGAGGCGTCCCACATCGAATTCGAGATACTCAGGGCGGACATCCCGGTCGGGAAGGACCCGCAGCTCGTCCGCGGCTGGTGGGACGGCCTGACGCCGCAGCAGCAGAAGGACCTCATGCGGGCCGATCCCGTCACCCTCGCCGACCTCAAGGGCCTGCCGCCCGAGGTCGGGCGCGAGCTCCGCGGCCCCGACGGCAAGATAGACCGGGTCGAGATGGTGCGGTACGCCCTCGACCACTGGGACAAGAAGGACGACCTGGACTACGGGGAGGCCGGCAACTGCACCAACTTCGTGTCGTCCAGCCTGGAAGCGGGCGGCATGAAGAAGAAGCTCTCCCCCTGGACGGGGCTGATGGGCGACGACACCTGGGGCCGCCAGAGCGGCATCGGGTGGGACTGGTTCGACCAGAACGCGTACCACTCCGAGTCCTGGGCGCGGGCCGAGGGGCTGCAGAACTTCCTCCTGCGCCACGGCAGCAAGGAGGTCCCGAGGGCGGATGCGCGGCCCGGTGACATCATCTTCTACGAGCAGGTGGCGCCCGGCACGGAAACCGCCCCGGGCGAGACCCATCATGCCGCCGTCGTCACCTCGGTCACCCCTGACGGGGACATCAAGCTGACCCAGCACACGAGCTCCTTCCAGAACGTGAGCCTGGACAGCCGGGAACACATCGCAAACAGGAACGGGGGCGAGCAGCGCATCCGCATCGTCCGCCCGGAACCGGATTGGTACTGATGGCCGCCACCTCGCCCTCCCCCGCCACGAGCGACGGCACCGCGCGCCCACGCGCCGTCACGTTCGGCACCGTGACGGCGGCACTGGCGGTGCCGCTCCTGGTCGTGGCCGGCGTGGCCACCTCCCTGCACACGCAGGACATCCAGCACGCGTGGGCCGACCGGCAGCGGGAAGCCTGCCGGCATCTTCCCTTCCCGATGACGGAGTACGTCGCCGGGTGGGCCGGTGCAGTCCTCGGCGTGGCGGCGGTGGCGGTGTGCGTGCTGCTCGCGCGACGGTTGCGCGGCCGGTACGGCCTCCGGCTCGGGGAGACCTGGCCCGGTCTGCTCGCCGGCACCACCGTGTGGTTCAGCGTTCTGGCCATTCCGATGGAGCTGATCCAGCTGTACGTCGTGTACTCGGCGGCCTCGTCGGGGATCAAGCTCGGCGACGGGTGTTAGGGCCAGTGTGACGTTGTGATCAGTCGGTAGATCTCACGTGCGACGTAGCGTTTGAGGCAGCGGAGTGCTTCGTGTCGGGTCTTGCCTTCGGAGACGCCCGTGTCGATGTAGCCGCGGGTGCGGGTGTCCCAGCGCGCTGCGATCACGAGCTGCCCGATCAGCTCCCCGGCATGACGTCAGGCAGTCGAACCGCCGGGTGCGTGAAGAGCCCGGCGGACGGCGTTGCGCAGCCAGTGATGGCCTCCGTCGGAGGCGTGGCGGGGGTGCCACGCCATGCCGATGGTCAACGGCGGCAGGGGCAAGGGGATATCGAGGAGGCGAAGCCCCAGGGTGGTGGCGGCGTCGGTGAGGGGGGAGGGAACGCCGCCGGGGGGTGCGGTGGGGACGAGGCAGACGATGTCACTGCAGGCAGCGAGAGTCATCGCGGCCATGTGGCTCGGGAGGACGACAGCGACTCGTCGACGGAGGTTCAGCTCAGCCAGAGCGGCGTCCAGAGGACCGGTGAACCGGCCACGGCGGCTCACCACCACATGATCGGCGGCAGCGAGCCGGTCCGGGGTCAGGGTCCCTTCGGCGAGAGGGTGGCCGGGCCGGACGGCCGCCGCCATCCGAAGGGTGACCAGTTCTTCGATCCGGGTCTCGGGGTCCACGTGGCCGATGGACCCGATCTCCAGGTCGATCCGGCCGTCGCGCAGCGCCGGTCCGGCTTCCAGTTCCTCGGCCCGGAACCGCAACGAAATCCCCGGCGCCTCCTGCCGGGCCAGCCGCAACATCCCCGGGGCCAACGCCGCACCGACCAAGTCGGCCGCCTGGAGGGTGAAGGTGCTGCGCAGGACGGCGAGATCAACTCCGGTGCCGGGAGCCAGCAGCGCTCCCAGGCGGCGCACCACCGCCGCCGTCTCCTCGCGCAGAGCCTGGGCACGGGGAGTGGGGACCATGGTCTGGCCGGCCCGGACCAGCAGAGGGTCCTGGAGGATGCGCCGCAGCCGGGCGAGTGTGCGGCTCATGGCGGCCGGCGACGTGTGCAGGCGGGCAGCGGCACGAGTGACGCTCTGCTCGGTCAGCAAAGCGTCCAACGCGACGGCGAGATTGGCGTCGATGACAGGCTCTGCACTGCTGCTCATAGGCGTTATTCCATTTCAGGCAATGATCCCGTGCTCAAGTTCCCATTGTGACAACACCCTGGTCTTCCACAGGATGAGGGTCGTCCCGATCCGGCACGACCCATGAGGTTTCCATGATCGTCATCACCGCTCCCACCGGGAACATCGGCAGTCACCTGCTGTCCCTGCTCCTGGAATCCGCCCCCGCTCACGACGAGCAACTACGCGTGGTCGTACGTGACCCCGCCCGGCTGCCCGACGCGGTGCGCGACCGCGTCGAGGTGATCACCGGCTCGCACGGCGACGCCGAGGTCGTCGACCGCGCCTTCGAGGGCGCCGACGCCGTGTTCTGGCTCGTCCCCCCGGACGCATCCCTGACCCCCGAGGACGCCTACTGCGGCTTCACCCGGCCCGCCGCGAAGGCCCTCGTCTCCCACGGTATCGGCCACGTCGTCGGCGTCTCCGCGCTCGGCCGCGGCACCTCCGTCGCCCACCGCGCCGGACTCGTCACCGCTTCCCTCGCCATGGACGACCTCATCGCCGGCACCGGCGTGGCCTACCGCGCCCTGGCCAGCCCGTCCTTCTTCGAGAACCTTCTCGAGGACGCAGACACGATCCGAGAGACGGGCGTCTTCACCGACGCCATCGACGCCGACTGCAAGGCCCCCCGCGTCGCCGTCGCCGACATCGCGGCCGTCGCCGCCGACCTGCTGCGCAGCCGCTCATGGTCCGGCAACGACAGCGTCCCCGTTCTCGGACCCCAGGACCTTTCCCCCAACGACCTGGCCCACATCATGACCGAACAACTCGGCCGCCCCGTCCGCTACGAACGCCAGCCGCTCGACGAGCTGTACACCGACCTCCTCGGCTACCGCCTCAACGAGGCGTTCGCCCGGGGCGTCGTCGACATGAAAAGAGCCAAGAACGAGGGCCTCGACGCAGGCGTCACCCGCACCCCGGCCACCGTCTCCCCCACCACCTTCCAACACTGGTGCGCCCAGACCCTCAAGCCCGCAGTTCTCTCGGGAGGCACCCGTCATGCCCGCTGAGAACACCACACCGCCGGTCACGGCGTTCATGCTCATCAAGACCATGCCCGAGTGGCTCGCCATGACCCCCCGGGAACGCATGAACGCTTTCACCACCCAGGTCGTCCCCGCGATCGAAGGCAAGACCACCGGCGTTCGCTCACGCTTCTACGACACGGAGTTCTACTCCACCCGCGTCACCGACGTCTGGGTCTGGGAAGCCGACGACCACGACGCGTACCAGCTCCTCATCGACGCACTGCGCGAAACCCCGTTCTGGGACCGCTACTTCAAGGTCGTCGACCTCCTCGTCGGCACCGAGAACGGCTACGCCCGCACCTACGGCCTCGAGGCCGTCACCACCATCACGACCTGACACACCACCCGGCCTGCGACGCCGAATGCCCTCGGGCCTCAGTTGGGCCAACCGGCGAGCTCGCACAGCGTTGGGGTATCCAGCCGGGCCGCGAGTGCCTCGGCAGCGATCACCGGCAGGTTCTCCGGACGGATCTCATCCGCCCGGTAGCGGCACGCCACCTCGCCCGGAGACGTGAGGCCGCTCTGCATCAGGGTTTCCGGTTGCGGTGTTCCACCATCGACCGCCACCGGGCCCGGTGCAAGGTCAGCCCCGGGCAAGGAGGCGGGCCGCGTTGCCGCCGAGGACCAGGTCGCGGACCGCCGGATCGGCGACGGCGGCCTCGACCGTGTGCCGCGCCGCGACCACGTCTCCGTAGCGGGTGTTCGACCCGAACAGGCAACGCTCGGGCAGCTCACGGACCGCAGCCCGGACGGCAAACACCTGAAGCGCGCCGGAGAGGTCGATGTGGAGGTTCGGCGTCTCCCGGGCCAGATCGGGCAACTCCAGCCAGTTGAGCCCGCCGAGCACACCGACGACGACCGGGACCGTGCGATATCGCGCAGCCGGCGAAGCGTACGTCCGCAGATCGTCGGCGGTGTTCGGCGCGAAGCCGTGGACCAGGACCGGCACACCGCCGTGGTCGGCGCTGACCTCGAGCGCCGGCTCGATGAGGTGCGCCGGGCCGGGAGCGGGGGTCAGTTCGCCGATTCCGACGAAGCCGGGGCGGGCGAGCATGTCGTCGAGCCAGGCCCGGGTCTGGCCGGCGGTCGTGGTCAACCGCAGATCGGCCAGAGCGACGGCCTCGCCGGGATGGGCGTCGAGGGCATCCCGGAGCTCGTCCACCGCCGCGTGGAACTCGTCCTCGGCACTGACCTCACCACCGCTTCGGGCACGTTCTCAGCCTGCCTGGGCCACATCGTCCGCCGCGATCACGGCAGTCGGATCGCCAACGAGGTCGCCCGCTCCTGCGTCGTACCTGATCGCCTGATCGGAGCACCGTCGAATCCGGTGACGATGCGTGCACCAGCCCGGCGCATCCATGGATGAGGGAACTAGGACGGAACCTGACCTGGTTCGGTCGTACTGTCGTCACGTCAGCAGGAATCAGGCAGAGAGGACGTACCGATGAAGCACAGCGCGCCCGAGGGCTACACCAGCGTCGCACCGTGGGTCGTCACCGACGACACCGGCAAGCTGCTCGACTTCATCACCGCGGCGTTCGACGGCGAAGAGCTCGCTCGGGTACCCCTCGAGGACGGCACCGTCGGCCACGGCGAGATCCGCATCGGCGACACGGTCGTACTGGCCTTCGACCGCCGGCCCGACTGGCCGGTAATGCCCGCGCTGCTGCGCGTCTACGTCCCCGACGCGGACGCCGCCATGGCCGCCGCCGTGACGAACGGGGCAACGGTGATCACTGACGCCACCGACAGCGCGTGGGGCGACCGGGGTGGCAGGGTACGCGACCCGTTCGGCAACATCTGGTGGGTGTCGAGCCGGGTCGAGGACGTCGCACCGGACCGGGCCTGGCAGCGGATGTCCCAGCCGCAGTACGCAGAGTCGATGCGTATCGCCCAGGAAACCCTGGACGCCGAACTCAGCGGGCGGGAGGCCGGGGTGGCCAGCGCCCCACAACACCCGGCCTCCTGATCCCCTCGTCCGGCCGGGGCATCGGCGAACGTGGGGGCGTACCCCCGTCGACGACTCCCTTACGCCGCCGAGGCGGCCGGCCCGGCGTGACGGAGCGCTCCACCCGGCGGCGGTCGCCAAGGGGAGCGCTCGTCTGGGAAAGGTGCCGTCGAACGGGATCCGGCGCGGCCGCGTTCGCCTCAGACGGCCCGCCTGGTCATGCGAACTGGCCGGGCCGGCAGTCACCTGCGGGCGTCTTGAGCATGACGTTCCCGCGATGGAAGGTATCGATGAGGGTGATCACTCCCACCAAGGCGGCGAGCTGCTCCCCGTCGTAGTGCTTGGCGGCGTTGGCCCAGACCTCGTCCGGGACACCGCCGGCCCCATCGGCGATGCGGGTGGCCACTTCCACCAGCTCCAGCGTCCGCCGGCTCCAGCGCCGCGCTGGCGGGTGACGCCGCGCACGCGACCTCATTCCTCTCCGGCCAGGGCTCGAGCGTCTCGCCGGTCGGCGCGTACGTCTTGGCGGGCGAACTGGCCACGCACGCGGATCACGGGGACGCTTTCGCCGCCTACGAGCGCCGGATGCGGCCTTTCGCGGAACGCAACCAGGCACTGGCCACCGAGGGCGGCACCGTGGTGACACCGACGACGCAGGAGCAGCTCGACGCCCGCAACGCGGTGGTGCGCGACCCGCAGGCGGGGAGGGAGACGGCGAGCGCCGATGAAAGGGCGCGCGGCGCACTCGGAGCTGGTGCTGCCCGACTACGCGGTGGCCGTCCGAGAAGGAGCATCGGGCCGCGCGGGCGGGCGACGGTGAACCGTTCCGCTGACCACATTCATACGCCGCGACCAACTCCTCGACTCGCTTGTCCTGCAGATCACCGACCTGCACCAGGAGAGTCTCTTCGTCGCCGACTACGAACGGCTGTGCCGTGAGGCAGAGGCCCGGGCCATCCCGGCCACCGGGGAGACGCTGCCCGAGCGACTCCGGGAAGTCCGCTTCGAGAAGGTCACGTTCACCTACCCGGGCAGCGGCGGCGAGCAGCCGGAAACCACGCTGCGGGAGGTCAGCCTCTCATTCCCCACGGGGAAGATCACCGCTCTGGTGGGCGAGAACGGCTCGGGCAAGTCCACCCTGGTCAAGCTCCTCGCGGGCCTGTACTTACCGGACCCGGACGGCGGCACGATCCGCTGGGACGACGTGGACGCCCGTGTGGCGGACCGGCGCCAGGTGTTCTCCCGGGCCGCGCTGATGTCGCAGAACTTCTTCCACTGGCCCTTCACCTTCCGCGTCAATGTCGGCATCGGGCAGCCCGGCCGGCCGATCGACGATCGGTCGGTGGAGGAGGCGGCCGTCTACTCCGGCGCCGACGAGGTCCTGGCCGGCCTGCCGCGCGGGCTCGGGACGCTGCTGGCGCGCGGCTACGGGGGTGGGCACCAGATCTCCGGAGGGCAGTGGCAGCGCGTGGGGATCGCCCGTGCGAAGTACCGGGAGGCAGAGATCCTGATCGTGGACGAGCCCACCAGCGCGCTGGACGCGGTCGCCGAGCAGCGGGTCTTCGACCAGATCAGGGCGCTGGCCGCCACGACCGGGCAGACGATCGTGCTGATCACCCACCGGCTTCACTCCGTACGGCATGCCGACCTCATCCACGTACTGAAGGGCGGCCGGGTCGCGGAATCGGGGACCTTCGCCGAGCTGATGGACGAGAAGACAGGCGCCTCAACGCCCTTTCGCGGGCGGCGTCCGCGGCGCGGTCATCCGGGGCTGGGGTAGGCATCCGCATGCGTGCCCCGGCCGTCAGCGGTCAGCGGAAGTCCGGACACTCCCCAACGAAGCCTTCCGAAACGGGCTGCCACGCGCCACGGCTCTCATGTCTGCTCAGGCGCTGCGCCTCTTGAAGGCAGTCGATCAGCTGGGCGCCGGTCAAGGGGACGGCGGCCGCGAACACCCTCCCGACGTGGCGGCAGAGCAGCACTGGGCGGAAGTCCAGCGTCGAGGCGCGGCAGCGAGCGCACGAAGTCCTCCAGCGAGGCCAGTTGCGCGTGGTCGCAGTGGCTGACGCGCGGTAGGCGAACTGCTTCATGACCGCGGCATCGCGCTCCGGCGGCAGAAGTTCCGCCGACACCGGGTGGCCCGCGATGACGAGCAGGTCGGCGGGCGGTATGCCGAACTCGGCCGCGAGTTCGCTGAGAACCTCCGGGGCGGTACGAGTCCGGCTCGCGATGAGCTTGCTGAGGATGTCTGCTCTTTCCATACGAAGAAGGTAAGTTCCGCGACCGCCCTCACCCTCCACGGGAGGCCGTACACACCGACGAAACCACCGCGGTACGTGACGGCCGGATCGTAGGCTCCGCCTCGTACCCGTACCCGCCTGACGGCAGCCGACGGCGGGCGTCCGTCGCCCGTGTCCGCACGGGACTTCACGAAAGTGCCCCATGAGCCTGGAAACACTGATCAGTTCTCTCACCGCGGCCACCGCCGACGAGGACGCGCCGCTGCGGCCCACGCTGTACGCGCTCGACGACCCCGCGCAGCGTACGGCCCTCGGTGCGCTTCTGGAGCGCGGCGAGGTGGCCGCCGTCCGGGACGCCCTGGCCGGGCAGGTGGCGGAGATGCTGACCGCACGCAGGCCGGACTGGTCCCGGGACGCGGATGAGCTCGCCGCCGCCGTGGAGGCGCACCTGGGCGGGCGGCCGGCGAGCGCGTACGGGTCCTGGGCCTGGTACCCGTGGTCGCGGCAACTCGTCCACGTACTGCCCCGGGACGAGTACCGCGAGCTGCGGCAGTCCCGCAACCGGTACAAGATCACGGCAGAGGAGCAGGAGCTCCTGACGGGCCGCACGATCGCCGTGATCGGCCTCTCGGTCGGTGCGGCGAGCGCGGTCACGCTCGCCCAGGAGGGTGTGGGGAGCCGGTTCCGGCTCGCCGACTTCGACCGGTTGTCGCTGTCGAACCTCAACCGCCTGCGGGCCTCGGTCGCCGATGTCGGCCTGCCCAAGGTGGTGATCGCCGCACGCCAGATGTACGAGATCGACCCCCATCTCGACATCGAGGTCTGGCCGCAGGGGCTCACCGAGGAGAACGTCGACGCGTTCCTGAGCGGCGGCGGGCGCGCCGATCTCCTGGTGGAGGAGTGCGACGACCTGTACATCAAGGTGTACGCCCGCGAGCGGGCCCGCGCGCTCCGCATCCCGGTGTTGATGGAGACCAACGAGCGCGGCATGCTGGACGTCGAACGGTTCGACCGCGAACCGCACCGCCCGCTGCTGCACGGGCTGCTGAGCGGCGTGGCGTCCGCCGACCTCAAGACGCTGTCCACACGCGAGAAGGTGCCGTACGTCCTGCGGATCCTCGACCAGGAACGGCCGTCGGAGCGGTTCGTACCGTCGCTGGTCGAGATCGGGCAGACCATCTCCTCCTGGCCGCAGCTCGCCTCGGGGGTGGCGCTCGGCGCCGCGCTGGTCACCGACACGGCACGTCGTCTGCTCCTGGGGACGTTCACGGCGTCGGGGCGCTACTTCGTCGATCCCGGGGAACTGGTCCGCGACGGCACGGAAACGGTTCTGCGGTCCGAGGAGCCTCCCCCGGCCGGGGCCGCGCGGGAGGTCGCCGCGCGGGAGGTCGCCGCGCCCCTCCGCCTTCCCGAGGCCGGACGTCCGCTGGACGAGGAGGCGGTGCGCCGTCTCGTCTCGTACGGGATACAGGCCCCGTCCGGCGGCAACGTCCAGCCGTGGCGGTTCGTCTCGCGGGGCCGGGTGCTGGAGTGCCGGATCGACGACGACCTGGCGCCGACGCTGCTCGACTTGGAGCGGTCGGCCAGTCATCTGGCGATCGGTGCGGCGGTGGAGAACATAGACCTGGCCGCCCGCGCCGCCGGATGGGCCTGCCGAGCCCGCATCTTCCCGGATCCGGCCGATCCCGGCCTGGTCTGCGAACTCGCCTTCACGGATGACGGGGACGACGGGGACGACGAGGCAGGCGCGACGCACGGGCCGCGGGTGCCGCTCGCCGAGTGGATCGGGCACCGTACGACCAATCGCGCCCCGGGCGCGGACACTCCGCTCGCGGGTCCGGACGCCGACGAGCTGACGCGGTGCGCGCAGGAGAGCGGAGCCCTGCTCGACCTGGTCACCGAACGGGACGGATTGGAGGAGGTCGGCCGCATCCTGGGCGCCGGTGACCGGCTGCGCATCATGTCGCCGGCGCTGCACCGCGACATGATGGCCGAAATGCGCTGGGACGACGAGGAGGTCCGGCGCACCCGGGACGGCATCGACGTCGCCACGCTCCAGCTCGACCGGACGGACCTGGCCGGCATCTCCATCGCCCGGCACTGGCCGAACCTCGCCTTCATCCGACGGATCGGGGGCGGTGCCTCGTTCGAGGAGGGCGCCCGCAAACTCGTCGCTGCGTCCTCGGCGATCGGCGTCCTGAGCATTCCCGGCACGACGCCCGACGCCTACGTGCGCGGGGGCCGGGCGCTCCAGCGGCTGTGGCTGACCGCCACCTCCCGCGGGCTGGCGGTGCAGCCGCTCACCGCGCTGCTCTACCTCCTCGCGCGCGTCGAGCGGGGCGGCGGAGCCGGGCTCGACCCCGAGGAGATCGCGACGCTGCGGACCCTGCGCACCAGGCTGGCCAAGATCCTGCCGCACCGCCCCGACAGCGCCGAGCTGATACTGGTCCGGCTGTCGTACGCCCCACCGCCCGCGGTCCGCTCGCTCCGCCGCGACGTCGTCTCGTGCCTGCGCTTCGCGGGGCCGGAGGGCGCCTGACGGCATCGGTCGCGGACGAGAGTGGACAGCGGTCCGATGCGCATCAGCCGATCGGATGACAAGCGGAAGCCGGTCCGGGGGCGGGGCGGTCTTGAGCACGCAGAGAGGATCGAGGTCAGGACAGGTGGCCGCGAGGCCGTGGAGCGGATGAGGGGTACGGGATGAAGGACGTCGATCGCCGGTTGCTGGACGCCGCGCGGGCCGGGGACGCCGTTGCCGTACGGGCGGCGGTCGAAGGGGGCGCGAACGTCGAGGTGCGCGACGAGGAGCTGCGCACGCCGCTGCTCCTCGCCTCCCTCGCGAACCACGTGCAGGTGGCCAGGGTGCTCGTGGCGGCGGGCGCCGACGTCGACGCCCAGGATGCCCGCCGGGACAGCGCCTGGCTGGTCACCGGGGTGACCGGCAGCGTGGCGATGCTGCGCGTGCTGCTCCCGGCAGGGCCGGACCTGCGGCGCACCAACCGGTTCGGCGGCGTGTCGCACATCCCGGCGAGCGAGCGCGGGCACGTCGCGTACGTACGGGAGGTACTGGCGGTCACGGACATCGACGTCGATCACGTCAACCGGCTCGGCTGGACCGCCCTGCTGGAGGCCGTGATCCTCGGCGACGGGGGCCCGGCCCACCAGGAGATCGTACGGCTGCTCCTCGCGGCCGGCGCGGACCGGGAACTGGCGGACGGCGACGGGGTGACGGCGCTCGCGCACGCGGAGCGGCGTGGATACGCGGAGATCGCGGAGTTGCTGCGGTGAGGGCGCCGCGCGTACCCCAGGCCGGAAGGCATCGGCCGGCGCTGGTCCTGGCCGGGGTTGCCGTGCTCGCCGGGTGCGCGGCGGGCGGTGGCGGTGGCGGTGGCGGTGGCCATCGTACGAGCGGCCCGGAGGGGGCCGGGGCCGCGGCGGCACCACGGGTCGAGTCATCGGCGGCCGACGCGGCCGTGCCGACGGCGCACGGCACGCTCCTGGTCACCGACTTCGCCGGCTCGACCGTGACCTTCGTGGATCCCGCGCGCGGCCCGGTCGGCTCGGTGGAGGTGGGGACCGCCCCGTACGGGCTGGCACTCGGCGCGGACGGGCGGGCCTGGGTCGCAACGGCGGAGGGGGTCGCGGTGGTGGACACCGCCACCCGCACCGGCCTGGACCGCATCCCGTACCGCACCCGCAGCGGGCCCGTGACCACCGGCGAGTACCGGGGCGGCGGGATGGGCATCGCGCTCGCGCCCGACGGGCGGCGACTGTACGTGGGGGTCAACGTGCCCGGCGGCCCGGGGGTGCTGTAGGTCATCGACACGGCTACCGGGCGGTGTCCGCCGCGGCCGACAGCCCGAGGTCCTGTAGAGCCGACGGCAGCCCCGACAGGAACAGCGTCTCCGCCTCGCTCGGATTCAGGCTGGTGAGCCGGGTCCGGTAGCCGGGGGCCAGGGAGTAGCCGCCGAACCGGCCGCGCTCGGACCTGACCGGGATGCCGGCCTCTTGCAGGGCTTGGGCGTCGCGGATCACGGTCCGCTCTGAAACCTCCAGCTCGCGGGCGAGGGCGGCGGCGGTCAGGCCGGGGGTGGACTGGATGAGGAGAGCCATACGGACAGGGCGTGCGGCACGCATGCTCCAAGGATCACGGACGCCAGGCCACCCCGGCGGCATCGGTCCTGCCCGCGCCGGCACCGGCGCGTGGATCGGCGCCGACGCGCGGAAGGGCCCGTACGGTCCTCCGCGCGCCGGCGGCTTCGTGCCCTCGGCGCCCGATCAGCCCACCGGTACGGGCCGCTCCTTGTCGTCGGCGCGCCCGGTGTGCCCGTTGTGTCGGTTCTCGCCGGTGTGGACGGCGGTGCGGTCCGTGCGCCGCGGCCGTACCGGCCACCAGATCGACCGGCCCAGCAGCGCGGCCAGCGCCGGAACCAGCACGACCGACAGGACAAACGCGGACAGCATGATCCCGAGCGCCGTCGCGAAGCCGATCTCCTGCGTGCCCGGATTCGGGTTGACGGCCAGGCTCCCGAACGAGGCGGCCAGGACCAGGCCCGCCGTCGCGATGGCCGGAGCGGTGTGCCGTACCGCCCGGGCCACGGCCTCCCGGGCCGGACCGGGCTTCTCCATCTCCTCCCGTATCCGGTCGCTGATCAGGATGTTGTAGTCGGTGCCCAGCGCGACCACGAACAGGAACAGCACCAGCGGCAGCATGAAGTTCACCCCCGGCCGGTCCAGCAGGTTCTGGGAGACCAGCGCCGACGCGCCGAGGGTCGCCGCGAAGCTCAGGCCGACGGAGATCATCAGGACCAGCGGCGCGAGCAGGCTGCGCAGCAGCAGGAGCAGTATCAGCAAGATCAGCCCCGCGGCCACGGGAAAGACCACCTTCAGATCGCCGGAGACGGCGGAGGAGATGTCGGCGAAGAGAGCGGCCGTGCCTCCCACGTGCGCCTCAGTGCCCTCGGGCCGGTGCGCGGCCACTGCGTCCCGGACCGGTCCGGACACCAGGTCGCGGGCCTGCTGCTCCTGCGGATCGGCGGTCAGGAACAGGTCGATCCGCGCCGCCCTGCCGTCCTCGCTGGGTACGGCCGGGGCGATCCGGCCGACACCTTCGACCGCTGCGAGCGCCTTGGACAGTCCGCCGAGCGCGTGGACGTCGAGCCTGCCGCCGTCGGAGGCGGTGACGAACACGGTGGTCGGGTCCGACACCCCGGCGGGCAGGGTGCGCGCGATCTCGGCCGCCGTGCGGGCCGCTGCCGTACCCGTGTCGCCCGCGCCACCCGGCCCGTAGTCCGTCTGCATCGCGGCCAGACCCGCCGCCAGCGCGCCGAGCACCGCCAGCGAGGCGAGCACCATCGTCACCGGACGCTTCGCCACCTGGCGGCCCATCCGCCCGGCCATGCCTTCGGGGGGCTCACGGCGCAGGCCGCGCGAGGGCCAGAACATCTTCCGCCCTGTGACGGCCAGCAAGGCCGGCATCAGGGTGAGACTGCCCAGCAGCATCACCAGTACGGACACGGCGATCGCCGGGCCGAGCACCCGGAACTGGCCGAAGGACGCGACCCCGAGGGTGGAGAACGCGGCGACGATCGTCAGCGCCGCGGAGGTGACCGCCATACCCACCCGGCCGGCGACCTCGGCCGCCGCGGCGCGCCCGGTCTGCTCGGGGCGGGCGCGCAGCTGCTCACGGAAGCGGAACAGCAGGAAGAGGAAGTAGTCGATCCCGATCCCGATCAGCACCACGTTGATCAACTGCGGGGTGGAGGCGTCGAGTCGGACGCCGGTGAGCAGGGAGGCGCCGACCACCACGCCGGCCGCCGCGCCGCCGATCACCGACACCACGAGCAGCGGCACAAGTGCCGCCAGGACGCTTCGGAACACCAGGACGTGCAGCAGCACGATCACCGCGAGCATGGCGATGCCGACGACCGTCGAACGGGTCTTCTCGGCATCGGCGGTGTCCACGCTGTTCGCGAGCCCGGCCGTGAACCCGGTCCGCAGCCCGGCCTCGGTGAACTCGGCCCGGGCCTGGTCCCGGAAGGCCCGGTACAGCTCCTGCATTCCGGGATCCAGGGGATTGCCGGTCAGTTCGACCGACAGCAGCCGGAAGCTCCGGTCCGGGGCCGTCATCGCCGGGCTGACCCGGGGGACCTGCGAGTGGTCCTTCGTGAAGGGCGGCGTCTCTTCCGTCTTCGGCATAGCCACCTCGCGCCGGGCGAGCTTCGCGGCCTCGGCGTCGATCAGCAGCTCGTCGGACTCGGACAGCTTCGCCCCGTCCGCCCGGGCCACCAGCATGGTGAGCGGATTGGCGTCGGGCTTGACCCCGAAGTGCTCCTCGGCGACTTTCAGCGCCGCCGCGGAATCGTAGGTGGCGGGCAGGAACTCGCCCGTACCGGGCTGCGTGACGCGGAAGACGAACGCCTGGCCGAGGATGGTCGTGGCGATGCCCAGCACCGCCCAGAGGGCGATCACCTTCCAGGGACTTCGGGTGGCGAAGCCGGTCAGGGCGCGGATCACAGGGTCCTCCGTAACTCGATCGACCGGGGGTTCCCGGACGTTGTCCAGCTCATCAGCGCCCGCGCCGCGAAACGTCGTTGCCGGGGAGGAACCCGCGCCCGGGACCGGGGTCCGGCGTACTCGCCGGACCAGGACCGGAGTCCTGGTCCGTCCTCCGCCTGCCGGGCTAGGAGGTGTCGTTTCTCCGCTGCGAGAATGGATCCTGTACGCGAATCGCGGCGCTCCGGTCCGGATCCGGCGGGCCGGTGACAGGGGGGACCGGCAGACATGCCGATACGCAGTGAGGGCCGGGCCGAGGAGGCGGGCGAGGGCGGGGCAGGGGCGGGCGACTTCGGCGAGGCCGACCGCAGCAAGCCGCGCCGTCCGGTCTTCGACTGGACCCGCAATGACGCGCTCGTGGCCATCGGGGCGGCCGTCAACGACCTGATCGGCTATTCGCTCGGCGCGGCGGACGACGGCCGGCCCGTCACCGTGCCGGCTCTCGTTCTCGTGGTCCTGGCTGCGCCCTGCCTGCTGGCCCGCCGGGCCAGGCCGGTGACCGTGCTCGGCGCCGTCCTCGTCCTCGGCGCGGCGCTGAACCTGACCACGCCGCAGGGCCCGCACTTCTCCGCTGCCTACATGGTCGCGCTGTACACCGTGACCCGCCTGCGCGGCCCGGCGGTCACGGCGGCGGCCGCCGTCGCGACCGTGCCGCTCACGATCATCAGCGGGGGCTATGGAGACTCGTCCGTCCTGCCGGGCCTGCTCGGCAACACACTCGCGGTGGTCCTCGTCGTCGGCACCGGACTGGTGGTGCGCCGCTGGCAGCAGGAGGCCGAGGCCAGGCGCACCCTGCTGGCCGACCGGGCGGTGGCCGAGGAACGCCGCCGGATCGCACGCGAGTTGCACGACATCGTCGCGCACCACATCACCACCATGCAGCTGATGGCCGGCGGCGCCCGGGCCAACCTGGCGCACGACCCGGGTGCGGCCCGCGAGGCGCTGGTCACCCTGGAGGACTCCGGGCGGATGGCGCTGCGGGAGATGCGGCAACTCCTCGACGTCCTGCGGGCCGGGGAGGAACCGGAGCAGGTCCCGCCGGCGCCGCAGCCCGGGACCGGGGACCTCGGCCGGATCATCACCGAGTCCCGGCTGGCCGGCACGCCCACCGAGTTCACCGTACGGGGGACGGCCCGCCCGCTGCCGCCGACCGTCGGCCTGACGGTGTTCCGGATCGTCCAGGAGGCCCTGACCAACTCCCGTAAGCACGCCGTCGGCGCGCGGACTCACGTACGGCTGACGTACGGTCCGGACGGCGTCGACGTGGAGGTACGGGACGACGGCGCGGGCGGTACCCGGCCGGGGGCTTCGCGGCCGGGCACCGGCAGCGGGTACGGTCTGATCGGAATGCGGGAACGCGTCGCGCTGCAAGGCGGCACCCTGGAGGCCGGCTCGTGCGACGGCGGCGGATTCAGGGTGGCGGCCAGGCTCCCGGCAGGCGACCCGGGAGGACAGTGAGAGGACCGACGCGGATGATCCGTGTGCTCATAGCCGACGACCAGCCGCTGGTACGGCGGGGCTTGGCCCTGATCCTGGCGCCCGACCCGGCGTTCGAGGTGGTGGGCGAGGCCGAGGACGGCGCCCTGGCCGTCGCCCTGGCCCACGAGCTGCGGCCCGACGTGGTCGTCATGGACATCCGGATGCCGGTCCTCGACGGCGTCCAGGCCACCGAAGAGCTGGCGCGGACACTGCCGGAATCCCGCGTTCTGGCCCTCAGTACCTTCGACATGGACGAGTACGTGGTCGCCGCCCTGCGCGCCGGCGCGTACGGCTTCCTCCCCAAGGACATCTCCCCGGAGGAGCTCATCGCCGCGGTGCACACCGTGCACACCGGCGAGGCCGCCGTCGCGCCCCGACTGCTCACCAGGCTGATCTCCACCTATGTACGGGGCTCCGCCCGGCCGCGCCCGGCGGCGACGGCTCCGGCCGGCCTCACACCGCGCGAGCTGGAGATCTGGCTGCTGCTGGCGACCGGTTTCGACAACGCGGAGATCGCCGGGGACCTGGACATCAGCGTCTCCACGGTCAAGAACCACATCACCGGCATCTTCACCAAGCTGGGCGTCCGCGACCGTGCGCAGGCAGTCATCGCGGCGTACGAATCGGGCCTGGTGGCGGCGGGTCACTCGAGCGGTTGACCGACCAAGTGCCCGCAGGGGACGGCCAGGTGTAGCGGGGGAAAAGCGGGCGGGGCGGCGGGTTCCCGGATGGTGCGCACCTTCGCGGTTGAGACGACCTCGGCCTCGGCTCAGGCACAGGGCCACGAACGACTCGTACAACGCAGCGACGTTCTTGTCACCTGGGCCGCCATCATCCTCAGGCGGCCTGCCACAGCTCGATCCGATTGCCTTCAGGGTCGGTGACCCGGCCGAATCGACCGACGCCCTCCATGCGCTGCGTCTCTTCGGCCACGTCCGCCCCCTTGGCACGCAATTGCGCGAGCATCGCATCCAGGTCGCGGACCCGAAAGTTGAGCATGGTTCGCTGGGCGGGGGACCCGAAGTAGTCGGTCTCGGACTCGAACGTCGCAAACACCGTCGGCCCGGCGCCCTGACGCCACAGGCCGTTCTCATCGGCGTCCAGGCCCAGGCAATCGCGATACCACGCGCTCAGGGCAGCCGGGTCGGCCGCCCGCATGAAGTATCCACCGATGCCAAGCACACGTTCCATGCAGACATCTTGCCGGCACGGCGATCGGCCTGGCCCTGGCCGGCACCACACCATGGCCCGCCTCACTCCCCCGTCTCCATCGCGTCCCAGAGCTCGGCGTGGTCCCGGTCCTCGCGCCGAGCGGCCAGCGTGGATCGGTGACGCGGGAACGTCGACACCCCAGCGTCTCCGGACGCCGGCGGCCTTCCCTCGCCCGCGGCACGGGCGGGGGACGGCTGCCGGCGGGTCCTGCACGTCAGGGGTGCGTCAGGCGTCCGGAAGGCGTACGCACTCGATCCGGTAGTCGCCGTTCTCCGGATCGATCGTGACCCCGTGGGCCTCGCTGTGGAAGCCGGGGAAGGCGCGGTCGAAGGCCTCCAGCGCGCCCAGGTAGCGCAGCAGCGGGCCGTCGGGGGCGCCGACGGACTCCCCGGGCATCAGTACCGGGATGCCGGGCGGGGTCACCGTGACCATCGCGGCCGCCACCCGGCCCGCGGCATCGGCCAGCCGCAGGCGTTCGGTGCCGCCCCGGATCAGCTGCTGGTAGCAGCGCTGGGGCGGCGCGACGGGCTCCGGGAGCTGCTGGAAGGCAGTGTCGAGCGCAGTGATCAGATCGGCGCGGGTGAGGTGCTCGTGCATCTCCTGGCACAGCCGGCCCAGGGTGGTGCCGGCGTACCGGCGCGGGAACTGCTCGACCAGACCGGGCAGGACCCGGTCCAGCGGCACGTCGGAGTCGTACAGGGCCTTGAAGTCCATGAGGGCGTCCATCAGGGTGCCCCACTTGCCCTTGGTGATGCCCATGGAGAAGAGGACGAGCGTGCTGTAGCTGTCGGTCTTCTCCACGACGATTCCGCGGTTCGCCAGGTACGCGGTGAGGATCCGCGCCGGGATGCCCCAAGGCGAGGTCTCGCCGGTGGCCGTAACGCCGGGACAGGTCAGGGTCACCTTGACCGGGTCCAGCAGGCAGTAGCCCTCGCTGAGACCGGCGAACCCGTGCCAGTCGGCGCCGGGCTCGAGGTGCCAGCAGCCGGGCTCACGGCTCAGCAGCGCGGACGGGGCGTCGGCGAACGGGATGCGTTCGCCGGTGCCCGGGTCGGTGACGGTGTCGGGCTGCCACACGCCGAAGAACCAGCCGGGCCGGTCGCCGGCGGCGGCGATCCGGCGGCCGGTACGGACGACGGCCTGGCGGAAGCGGATCGCCTCGGTGATCGCCTCGTCGATCAGCCACTGGCCCTGCGCGCCGTCCATCATGGCGGTGGCCACGTCCAGGGAGGCGATCGCGGGATAGAGCGCCGAGGTGGTGCCGTGCATCATGAACGCCTCGTTGAACCGCTCGTGTTCGACGGGAGCCCGGGGCGCCGACTTGACGTGGACCATTGCGCACTGCGAGAGCGCGGCCAGCAGCTTGTGGGTGGACTGCGTGGAGAAGACGGTGGGCCGGTCGGGCCCTTCGAAGGTGTCGGGGCCGACGGCCATTCCGTAGCGCCCGGCGTACAGGGGGTGGAAGCGCGCGTAGGCGAACCAGGCCTCGTCGAAGTGCAGACGAGGGGTGCTGGGGGCGAAGGCCCGGGCCGCCGCGACGGTGTCGTAGCACAGGCCGTCGTACGTGGAGTTGGTGAGGACCGCGTACTGGGCTTCGGGCGACACCGCGCCCGCCGTGAGCGGGTTGGCCGCGATCCGGGCGGCGACCGCCGCCGCGTCGGTCTCGGCCGGGGGCAGCGGGCCGGCCAGGCCGTAACCGTTGCGCGTGGGCACGAGGTAGACGGGGCGGGCCCCGGAGATCACCAGGCCGTGCAGCACGGACTTGTGGCAGTTGCGGTCCACCAGCGCGATCTCGTCGGAGGTCACGCTGTAGTGCCCCACCATGCGGTCGGCGGTGGAGTCGCCGTGCAGGACGAAGTACGTACGGTCGGCGCCGAAGACGCGGGCGGCGTTGCGCTCCGCCTCACCGATCGGGCCGCTGTGCTCGAAGAGCGATCCCAGCTCGCCGACCGAGATCGACAGGTCGCTGCGGAAGAGGCGCTCGCCGTAGTAGTCGAAGAAGGCTCGTCCGGCGGGGGACTTGAGGAACGCGACACCGCCCGCGTGCGCGGGGGTGTGCCAGGAGTACTCGTGGGCGTCGTCAAAACGGCGCAACGCCTTGAAGAACGGCGGCAGGACGTCCGTGTGGTAGGCGCGGGCGGCGGTGGCGACACGGCCGGCGATGAACGCGGGCGTGTCCTCCAGGGGCCAGATGTAGCCGACCACCGCCTCGGAGACCCAGAGGGGAAGGCGTTCGAGGTCGTGGTCGGCCTCTTCCGTCATGAGGAGGAAGACGGGCAGGTCTTTGAAACGGCGCGCGATGTAACGCAGGACGTCGGCGCCGCCGCCCTCGTCGGTGGCCCCGCGCCCGCCCCCGCCCCCACCGCCACCGCCACCGCCGCACGGAAGGTCCCATGCGACGACGGCGGCCGCGAGTCCCGCCTCGGTGTACAGGGTGGCCCGGGCGTCACCGGCACTGGCGGCCCATCGCGTCTCCAGCCCCTTGTTCGCGATCTCCTTGCCGATCCTGCGCAGTTGTTCCGAGCTCGCGCCGCCGCCCAAGGGGTCCTCGCGCAGGGCCAGCAGGACCGTGCCGTTCGCCATGACATCCGCCTTCATGTGATGGGGGGGGTGGAGGTGGGCGTCGTTGTGCCGCCGTGCCGACGGACCGCCGACTTGCGCCACAGTCTTCCGGCGGCTGTGGACGATGGGCGATCTTCGACACCTGCTTCACTCGCAGGAGGCACAGGAGGGGAACAAAATTGCCGAGACAGGATGAATTCCCCATTCCTGGTACCTGCGGCAGGGGTTCATGCCCTTGCCCACGATGCCCTCGACCCCCGACACGTCGGGCCACCACTCCAGCCGCTCCCCCGCGTCGGCAAGGTCCGTCGTCATCGGACACAGCATCCACGGGGCCGTTCTGCTCGAAAGCGGCGCCGCCCGCCGGCACGCCCGGGCCCGGCACCGACTCCGCAGCCTGCGGCAGCACCGGCTCCACCCGCGGCCACAACACCACCGGGGCCGTCTCCCTTCGGCGGGCACCCCCCTTCGGTCACCGACCACGGCGCGCAGTGCACTGCCCCCGCTGCCCTTTGTGCCATCGAGGTTGAGTGGTGCGGGCCGCTCACCGGGACTCCGTGCCTCAGGGGTCAGACAGGCGTACGGCCAGGGCGGCGACGTCGTCGTCAAGGCGGCCTCTGCTGTAGCGGAGGAGGTCGCGGTGAAGAGCCGTGAGCAGTTCGCGGGGCGGTGTCGGGGGCTGTCCACGCATCCAGGCTGCCAGCGGGAAGAACTCTCCGTCGCGGGCTCGGGCCTCGGCGATTCCGTCGGTATAGAGGAGCAACAGGTCGCCGGGGGCAAAGTCGAAGGTGTCGACGTTGTAGTGATCGCCGATCAGCTCCGCGAGGCTGAGCAGTGGCGAGGGGGTGTCGGGCTCGAGGACACGGAGTGTCCCTCGGTTCAGGAGCAGCGGCGGGGGGTGCCCGCAGTTGAGGATGCCGATACGGCTGCCTACGTGCGGGATCTCGACGAGAAGGGCGGTGGCAAACCGCTCCATCGGGCCCTCGGGCGGGAAGGCGGCGTTGTAACGGGTGCTGCTGGCGTCCATCCTGCGTGCGACGTTCACCATGTCGGTCTCGTCGTAGGCCGCCTCCCGGAAGGCATTGACGATCGCCGCGGCCGCCCCCACTGCCGGCAGGCCCTTGCCCCGCACGTCACCGATGAGCAGCCTGACCCCGTACGGCGTGTCGACCACCTCGTAGAAGTCCCCGCCGATGCGGGCCTCGGCCGCGGCCGCGAGGTACAGCGACTCGATCTCGACATTCCCGAAGCGGCGTGGCAGGGGGCTCAGCACCACCTGCTGCGCCGCGTCGGCGACGAGACGCACCTGGAAGAGGGTGCGCTCCCGCTGGAGCCGGAGATGGCTTCCGTACGCGGCGGCAACGGTGACCGCGACGATCCCCGCGGCCGTCCACCACGTTCCCAGATCGGGGAAGACGAGGCCGAGGCCGATCATCAGAAAGAGGCAGACCGTCCCGAGCAGGACGGTGGGGAGGACCGGCCACATGGCGGCGGCCAGGGCCGGCGCCGCGGGCAGGAGGCGACTGAAGGCCATCTCAGGCGGAGTGGCGTAGGCCAGGCTGGCGATCACGACGGTCAGAATGACCGGCGACAGCCGCACAAGCCACCCCCGGCCGTAGCGCCGAGGCAGCCGCGGCCGTCCAGACTCGATCACACCTCACATGATATGTGCGGAATAAGGGCATAGCGCCCTGGCGAGCAGAGTCGGCCGCCTACGCCTCCCGCCCCGCAGTCGATGAGCGCCCCTGCGGCCCGCGCCACTCGGACTTTGCTGTCGCTGATCAACCGTTGCCGGCACAGGGCGGCCGTCCGCCGACCTGGCGGCGTGGACGGTCGACACCAGGACAGAGAATCGAACACATGACGCAATTCGGGTGTGCGCACACCGATGCTCGCGCATTCCTGCCAGGCCGCGCTTCAGCAGCCGCCCCGGCACGCCTGACCATGCCCGAACCCGCACCACCGGGCGTGCCGGGTGGCGCCGCCAGGTCGCCGTGGCCCCAGGTCCACGACGGCGGACCTGGGGGCAGAGCCCGCCGGCTACGGCCGCGTGGCCACCGAGCGCCCGCCGTCGTACCCCTACCTCGAGCCCCCGGCCCTGCCCGAGGCACACATGCGCTGGCCTGGACCGCCAAGCCCAACCGGGCCGACGGCCCCGGGAGCCGACCCCCCGAAGCCGTCGTCCACGCATGGGGATGCCCCCGCACGCCCGAATGCGGGCCGGATCTACCTGGACCAGGCGCTCACCGAGCTTGCCCGCGCCACCGCGCTCCTGAGTTCCCCCGAGGCGCTGTGCACGAAGGTGGGAACGGGCACGGCCGTCCCCGCCCATTTCGCGTGGGCCGCCCGCGTGAGGTGCCGGCTCCCGCGGCACTAGCGGTCCTCCGCCGCAGCGGCGGGCTGTGCCAGGCATACCGCGGTGTGTTCCAGCCCAACGCTGTGGGAGCCCTTCACCAGGGCGATGTCCCCCGGCTCGATCAGATCGCGGACCAGGGTCAGGGCGTGGTCCCGGTCGCGGGCGCTGACCACCTGCAGGCGCGGATCGTCCTCCTGCGCGGCCTCGGCCAACGCCTGAGCGTCGGCGCTGCCGACCGCGATCAGCACGTTCACACCGGAGGCGGCGACGAGGCGGCCGACCTGCCGGTGTCCGTCGCCGCCGGCGGCACCGAGCTCCTTCATCTCGCCCAGGACCGCCACGGTCCGCCGTCCGTCGGCCATGGCCTCGAGTGCCGCCAGCGCTGCCTTCATCGAATCGGGGTTCGCATTGAACGCGTCGTTGATGACCCGCACCCGGTCGGGCCGGTCCGTGACCTCCATGCGGCCGGATGCCACCAGGACCGCGCGGGACAGCGCGTCCGCGGTCTTCTCCACGTCGGCGCCCAGCCCGATCGCGACGGCGGCCGCGGCCAGTGCGTTGGAGACGTGGTGTACCCCGTGCAGCGACAGTTCGACGCGCGCGTCGCTGCCGGCGGCGACGAGGGTGAACGAGGCCCGGCCCGCCGGGTCGAGGGTGACGTCCACCGCCCGAACGTGGGCGTTCCGATCGATGCCGAACGTCAACACCTGGGCGCGGGTGCGGTGGGCCATGGCAGCCACCAGCGGATCGTCGGCGTTGAGGATGGCCAGTCCCTTGGCGGGGAGGGCCTCGACGAGCTCGCCCTTGGCCTGGGCGATCTGCTCACGTCCGCCGAATTCGCCGACGTGCGCGGTTCCCATGTTGAGGACCAGGCCGACCATGGGTGGGGCGATGCGCGTCAGGTGGGAGATGTGGCCGATGCCGCGGGCGCCCATCTCCAGCACGATGTACCGCACGTCGCGGTCCACGTGGGTCACGGCCAGCGGCATGCCGATCTCGCCGTTGAACGACTTCATCGTCGCGATCGTCGGCCCGAGCTCGGGGAGCACCTGTGCGATCAGATCCTTCGTACCGGTCTTGCCCGCCGAGCCGGTCAGCCCGATCACCATCGCCTGCGGCACCTCGGCCAGCACCGTGCGGGCGAGCGCGGCGAGCGCGTCCAGTACGTCATCGACGACCACGGCAGGAACGCCGACGGGCCGGCCGGCAAGGACCGCCACGGCCCCGGCCTTCACTGCGTCCGCGGCGAAGGTGTGACCGTCGGCATGCTCACCGGCCAGCGCAGCGAACAGACCACCACGCTCGACCGCGCGCGAGTCGACGGCTGCAGGCGCGGTCACCAGCACAGACGGGTCCGGCACGTCGCACAGACGCCCGCCGCGCTGCGGCGGAGCCGTGGTCGGCCCGGATGTCCACGCTCCCCCCGACCGCCTGTCCGTCGCCCGCCGCCGATACCCCGCCCGTCGGCGCGCGTGCGTCGAGCAGGGCGCGCAGGGTACGTGCCGCCTCCTCGCGCTCGGCATCGCTCAGGGTCTCCAGCGCCTGCTCGAAGCGGGCCTGCCAGGCACCTTGCTGACTGATGCTCAGCCGCTCGTTCTCCTCACCGCCCCGGGCGCCCTCGAGTGCCGCCGCGCAGCGGTCGAGGCGCTCCAGCTCGACGCGCTCACGCTCCTCGTCGCCACGCCCGAACCACCGGGCGACGGCCTCCTGGAACCCCTGCCACGCGCTGGTCCCGGCCGCCTGGACCACCGCGGCGCCTCCGGCCGCGGCGAGTGCCACCAACCCCTCCGCCAACACCCGACCGCTCCCGTCCCTTTCGTGTCCGATGCACGAAACCGTAGTACCCGGCGCTACGCTCCGCAGGGCTTTCGCCAAGCCTCCGGGCGGCAAGGTCCCCTTCTCAGCGAGAGGTTGTATCGACAAGGTTGTCCCCACAAGGCGGGTCCGCCGGCAGCGGTGGTCGGCCAGGACACAGGCAATCAGGCCGTTGCCGGCGATGGCACGGGCCTTGTCCCGGGCGAGGCCTCCCACCGGGACCTCTGCATGGTCTCGTGGCCAACGCCGCACTTCCGCATGACAGCGCGCATCGACAAGCCGGCCCTGGCATTCACGGCGGATCGCCGCGTCGGCAGCGCCCGGGCCCCCTCGTCGTGCAGAGCACAGCCATGGTCTCGAAGCCGGCTGCGGACGGTCTCGTACAGGGCCTACCGCGTCCCAACGTGGTGAGTGGTTCCTTCGGCGATGGCCTGGAGCTTGTCCGGGTTGGCCACGTTGTGGATGGCGGTGATGCGGCCGTCGGCGTCGAAATCGAAGGTGACAGTGGCGATCACCCGGCTCGGTCCGCTGAACAGCATGCCGGGCCCGCCGTTTATTTCGACGAGTTCAGCGTTCATGTCGGCCGGCTCGATGCCCTGGTAGGTGACGGTGCCGATGGCCGCGAACCAGGCAGCCACCGTGGATGCGCCCACGACCGGACGCAGAGCCTGGCGGACCTTGCCGCCGCCGTCGGTCCACAAAGTGACGTCCGGGGACAGCAACTCCATCAGGGCGTTGACGTCACCACCGGTCGAGGCGGCGAAGAACCGCTCGGTGACCTCGCGCTGCCTCGAGCGGTCCGTGGGGAAGCGCGGCCGACGCGCCCGTACATGCTCACGAGCGCGGTGCGCGGCCTGCCGCACCGCGACTTCGGACCGCTCCACCGCCTCCGCGATCTCGGCATGGCTGAAGTCGAAGACTTCCTTCAGCACGAACACCGCGCGTTCGAGCGGGCTCAGCGTCTCCAGCACCACCAGCATCGCCATCGACACCGACTCGGCGTCCGTGACGGCCTCGGCGGCATCCCCGCCGGTGAGAATGGGCTCCGGAAGCCACGGCCCCACATACGTTTCGCGCTTGTACCGGGTGGAGCGCAGCCGTTCCAGCGCCAGATTCGAGACGATCCGCGTCAGGTACGCCTTGGGATCGGCCACCTGCGAGCGGTCGGCGGCCGACCATTTGATCCAGGCATCCTGGACCGCGTCCTCGGCATCGGCGGCGGTGCCGAGGAAACGGTAGGCCACTGAGAACAGCAGATTGCGGTGCTGGTGGAATATCTGCTGGTCAAGGTCCGCGGACGGCTGGGTCACCGTGCCCCCTGGACACGGGTGAAGCGGCCGCCGCGCGGCCAGAACGCGCCCGAGGCGGGCATCTTCTTCATACGGCCGTAGGTCGGCCAGGGCGAGGCAGTCACAGTCTCCTTATACCGTGTCGCCATACGGCCGGTCAGATAAATCCGCCGGGGGCTGTCGTCGGGGCGGGTGAACTGCACGACCGCGTCGTGCCGCCCCAGGCTCACCGGCGTGTGGTAGTAGCCGAAGCGGAAGGGCTTGGGCTGCTTGCCCTTCAACACACGGAAGATCGACACCGCGGCGTGCACGCCGGTCGGCATGCCGCCCTGGCAGGTGCCGTGCATGACGCCGTAGCCCTGGCGGACGGCGGCCGCGTCGCCCACGGCGTACACCTCCGGATGCGACACCGACCGCAGCGCGGCGTCGGTGACGATGCGGCCGCGCTCGTCGACGGTCAGCCCGGCGGCGGCCGCCAGCGGCGACACCCGCGTACCGCTCGTCCACAAGACCACGTCGGCGGGGATGCTCTCCCCGCCCGCCAGCTCGACCGCATCGGGCAGCACCTTCACCACCTCAGCCCCGCTGCGCACTTGGACGCCCAGGCGCTCGAGCGCGGAGTGCAGGTACCTCCTGGCCTTCGGGTTCATGGCCGCGCCGGGTTCGCTCCGGCCCAGCAGCACGACGTTCAGCCCCGGGTGCTGCTCGGCGATCTCCGCGGCCGACTCGATACCGGTGAGCCCGTTGCCTGCGACCACCACCGTGCCGCTGCCGAGCCGCGCCAGCCGGTCGGCCAGCACCTCGGCGTCCTCGGGGCTGTTCAGGGTGTACGCCTGGTCCTCGACCCCCGGCACCGCCGCTGTGTCGGCCACGCCGCCCAGCCCGTACACGAGCGTGTCGTAGTGCAGGATGCGGTCATCGTCGAGCCGTACGGTCCTCGCGACCGCGTCCACCGCCGTCACCCAGCCGCGCATGAACTGCGCACCCGTGCCGGCCAGTAGCTCCGGGATGCTCAGTTCGGCGAGCCGCTGCCCGGTCCCGGTCATGTGCAGCCGCATCCGTTCGGTGAACCGCTCCTGCGCGTTCACCAGGGTCACCTGCACGCCCTGGTGTCCCTCGACCCGGGCCGCGAGCTGGATCGCCGCGGACATGCCCGCGTAACCCGCCCCCAGGACCAGAACACGGTGCACAGTCGCCCCTGCTTCGTGCCGTTCGTTCATCGTTTCGCCTTCCTCCGCTTGCTGCTGACGACCACCAGATGGAAGCTGCAGGCCCGTTCGTGACATGCGGCCGATGTGACGCGCGACACAGCCGCCATGGCTGATGTCCACGGAGTCCCTCGTTCATCGTCAGCGGCCATCCTCCTCACGGACCTCGAACCCTCCAGGAAGCACGGTGGGCTGCGCGCCACCGCGACTGCCCTGGCTGCCGTGATCCTCGCTCTACGGAGCCGAATCCGCCGTCGCCTCCCCCGCGGCCGGCGGCGCCGCGCAGCAGGACCGGGCCACGGCGCAGTCCGCCGCCGACGTGGCCTCGGCGCGCGTGGCCGCGCGTCTCTACGGGCATCGCGTCGAGGCGCTCTCCGAGCGCTCAGAGACGTCGACGACGTGGGTGAACAAGGACGGTTCGCTCACGACCGAGGTGTCGGCCGGGCCGATCCGGTTCAAGGATCCGCTCACCGGCGACTGGCGTGACGTGGACGTCGCCCTGGTCGCGGCCCCCGACGGGTCCGTAGCCGCGAAGGCGCATCCGCAGGGTCTGCGGCTCGCCGGGAAGCCTCCGGCTCGGTGGTCGCGGCGAGCTTGGCGAACATGCCGTCGGCGGCGAGCAGATGCGCGCCGTACTTGCGGGCGAGCTTGCGCACGACCTGGATCTTCGGGTCCAGGTCGGTGCGCCACTCCTCCCGCTCCTTCTCGCCGATGAGCGCGACACCGGCACCGGCCTCGACGACGCCGTGGATCGGCAGGAGGAACGGCTCGATGAGGATCAGCTTGGTGCCCGCCTCGGCGAGGGGCGCGAGCAGGCGGTCATAACCCGCTTCGAACTCCTCCGCGGGGATCACGTACCCCTTCGGGTCCAGCGTGTGCCAGCCCATGTCGTTGACCCCGACGAGGATCGACACCACGTCCGGGCGCGCGTCGAGTACGTCCGTCTGCCAGCGGGCTTCGAGGTCCATCACCTTGTTGCCCGCGTTCGCGGTGTTCAGCCAGGTCACGGGCCGATCCGGGTGCCGGAGTCCCCACTCGCCCGCGACGCGCAGCGGGTAGCCGAACCCGAGGCCGTCTTCGCTCTCCAGCCGTCGGCAGTCGGTGATCGAATCGCCGGTGAACATCACGGTGCTTCCCGGCCGGACAGTGATCGTCATGTGCGCTCCTTGAACCAGGGTGAGGAGGGGAAAGCGGATGAGAACGTTGATGTTCCGGCGATCAAGAGATTTCGGGACCACCGAACCAGCGGCCGGCGGCCCGCTCGAAGGCTTCACCATCAGGGTGGCGATCACCTGCCCAGGCGACTGCGCCGTCAGGCCGGACCAGTACGGCACCCAGTCCAAGGTCGTTCCGCGCCGGGCCGGCGGCGTACCGTACGCGGCTCTCCCAGCGCATCGCCGAACCGCGCAGGCGTCGGTCGGCGCTGAAATCGAGCGCCACGCCCCGTCCGTCCTGCATCAGCTCGCCGAGGCGCGTGCCGTCCTCGAGGCGAAGGTCCGGGGCGATGCGGCCGACCAGCGGATGCTCGCTGCCGAAGTCGTAACGGACCCACGATCCCGACAGCCTCTCGAACACGTAGGTCGTTCCGTCACGGGTCCCGATGAGGTCGCGGACCACTCCTTGCATCGCCTGCCCATGCGGGTCCGGCCGCATGGCCTCCACCTGGGCGCGCGACCAGTCGAGCACCGCTGCGCCGATCGGATGGCGCTCGCCGGTGTACGTGTCGAGCAGCCCGTCCGGCGCGTGCCCGTGCACGGTCGCCGCGAGCTTCCAACCCAGGTTTATGGCGTCGCCGATGCCGGTGTTGAGTCCCTGCCCGCCAAGGGGCGAGTGGATGTGGGCGGCGTCGCCCGCGACCAGGACGCGTCCCTGCCGGTAGGTCGTCGTCTGCATCGCCCGGTCGGTGAAGCTCGAAGCGAGACGGACGTCGCTCACCGTCACGTCGGTGCCGGACACCCGGCGCAGAACCGTCTGGAGATGGTCGCGAGTCGGCTGCTGCGCGCGATCGAACGCGCCGCCGTCGAAGTCCATCATGCCGACGTGCCCTTCCGAGGAGGGCATTTGCATGTACATGCCCGTCGGCGTCAGGTTGAACCCGGGCCTCAGCTTCTCGGGATCAGCGATGGTCGCGTGCATGGTGTAGCCGGTGAACTGCGGCTCGGTGCCGACGAAGTCGAAGCCCGCGAGCCTGCGCACCGTACTGCGTCCGCCGTCGCAGCCGACGAGCCAGCGCGCCGCGTACGCGTCCGCGCCGGCTTGTGCGACCACGCCCTCATCGTTCTGGGCGATGGCCGAGACCGTGACGCCGCGCCTGACGTCCACGCCGAGCTTGGCTGCCTGCTCGGCCAGTACCGCCTCGACCGCGTCGAGGTGCGTCAGCACAACGTCCGGTGCGGGGCTGGGAAGCCGGAACGGCAGGGCGGTGACGTCGACCTTGGCCGGGTCGAGCATCATGCCGGCGAAGTGGCCCGCCCAGCGAGGGGGTGACGCCTCGTCCGCGTCGGGGTTCGCAGCGGGGGCGCCGCTGTCGCCCGACGCCGTCAACAGCGGGTGCAGCATCCCGCGGCGGTGGAACGCCTCGAGCGACGCGGCGGACAGGCCGCGCCTCCCCAGCGGTTCCGCCTTCCACGGGGAGCCGGGCTCCGGCTCCCGCTCGAGCACCAGGACCGAACAGCCCGCGAGACCAAGCTCGCAGGCAAGGAACAGACCGACCGGGCCGGCGCCCACGATCACTACGTCATGCACGATAGTTCCCCTCCCAGACCTACAGCCGGATGGGCACCCGGCCGTACCTCTGGAAATGTGCCGGACCGCACCGACATCGGACCGACAGTCCCCCGACAGTCCCCCGACATGCCACCGACACCGGGCATCCGCCGCCCCGATCACCCCTGGTCAAAGTGCCGATCAGCGAGGAGGAGGCTAGGGTCTGTTGCGAAAGTGCTGATCACAGCCACTCGTTGATGGCTGCGACCAGCACGGTTGCCTCGTAGCGGACGGCGAGTTTGTCGTATCTC
>NZ_JBFBAH010000033.1:0-73045 GCF_040682115.1 Streptomyces sp. NPDC051364
CAGCGCCGACGCCGTCAACACCGGCGATGCGACCGCTGTGGGCGGAGACGGCACCGGCACCGGCGGCCAGGTGAACAAGCAGACCATCAAGGACCAGCTCAAGGACGAACTCAAGGCGAAGCTCGGCAAGTGAGGACGGACAACCCCATAGCTCCCCGGGCACACTCCACGGGGAGCCGCCCGACACAGCGGACGCGGACGCCGGAGAGGCGCACAACCTCTCCGGCGTCCGCATGCCCTGCCGCGACCCCCCACATGCAAGGGTGCTCGGGGCCGATGATTTCACCACCCGCCGAGCGCAGTTTCGAAGGGCACGAGTCTGTCTGCCTGCTTGCGTCCCGTGCCGGCGAAAGGTCGGCGCCGCGCTGGACGGGCGCCGCCGCGGCGGCGTGGAGGGCGGCCGTGCGCAGTTCGCGGCGGGCGGTCTCGGCGTCACCCGGCAGGACGGTGCAGGCAGCGGCACCCTGCGTGGCGTCCAGGAGCAGGGCGATGACGTCGGGGCCGGGCTCCGAGTGGGTGCGTACGTGAACGCCGAGCAAGCGCGGTACCCACCTGGCGAGCTGGTTCCGGATGTCTTCGCAGAGCCGGGATCCGGCGTCGTCGGGCGCCGCCCGGACGATGATGTCGTCCATGCCTGCCATGGTGGCTGCCCCCACCGACAATGCCACGGTCCGCGGCCTGGCACTCCTGATGGTCGGGGCGTGGCCGTCAGGAGGTCAGGGTGCCGGGGTAGGTGTCCCCGGCGAGGTGTGCCTGCATTTGGGCGATCGGGCCTGCGACGCGTCAGCGGTTGAGGCGGGCGCGCCGGGCGGCGGCGAGGTCGAGCACATCGTCGATGGCGGTCCGGGGCGGACTGCCGAGGTTGACGGTGTGGCTGCGCAGCATCGAGACCAGGTGCCGACGGGGATTCGGCGGGGATGCCTCGGTCGAGAGCGGCGGCGAGCATATCGGCGAGCTCGCGCGTGTGGTGGGCGAGGGCGTCGGCGGCCTGCCGGGCGGCCTCGGCGGGGCGGTTGCGGCGCGTGAGCTGCTGGGTGAGGGTGGCGAACGCTTCCCCGGGTAGGGCGCCGTGGAGTTGCTCGGCGTCGAGCTCGTCGGCGAGGCGGCGCAGCATGGCGGCAGCGGTGGCCCGCGGGAGATTCGAGCGGACGTCGGCGGCCGGCGCCACTTTGAAGCGGCAATGGCACATCCGTAAGCGGAGCGGCCTGCACGCCCTCCGCTCCGAGTGACATGAACAGCGGAATCGTCAGGACTGCCGCGCCGATCCATGCCCGTAATCGCTTCATTTGTCGCCTATCTGGATTCGTTGACGATCTTTCACGCCACTGCCCACTCTGCCCTCTTCGCCAAACGGGCCGTAGCATCGACCGATGCGGAAGATCGACACGCTGATACCGGAGCGGGGGCAGCCTGACACCGTTGCCCTGCACGCCCACGACCCCAACGCAATCGCCCGCTACGTCCTGGACACCGGCAACGCCTGGTGGCGCCGCCGGATCTGCGCGCACGCGCTCGTCGGCCGGGTCCCGGAGGCCCGAGTCCCCGGCCTCGTCGACCGGATCCGGGACGAGGACGAGACGGCCGAGGTGCGCATCGCGCTCCTCGACCTCCTCGCGGGCCGGACGGAGCTCCTGCCCTGGCTGCTCGACAAGGAGCAGCGGGGGGACGATTCGTGCGGCGTCGCGGAGGCGGCCCTGAAGGCCCGTGGCCTGCTCGGCGACCGAACCGCCGCCCCCGGCCTGTCCACGCTGGCGGCCTCGTCCTGGCAGCGGTGGCGGGAGATCGGGGAGGCCGGCCTCGACGGTCTGGTGGGGCACCACGGCGCCGAGGCGGTCCTGGCCGAGCTCGGCGAGGACCGGCCCGAGGACCGCCGCTTCGCGCTCCGGACGTGGCACCACGCGGGGCAGGACGTGACGCCGTACCTGGCCGACCCCGACCGCGGCATCGCGCACCTCGCCCAGTCGCTCGTCGCGGCCCCCGGCCGACTGCGCGCCTTCCTGGACGAGGGCCCCGCCCCCGAGGCCGCCGTACGGGCCGCCTGCGCCCTCCATCAGCTCACCGAGGACGCCGCGGAGACCCGCCGGATCGACGAGCGGCTCGGCAGCCCGCGGACCGAGGTCGACGGCCTGGACGAGGAACTGCGCCAGGCGATCGTCCACGAGTACGCCCCCTGGTGCGAGCGGCAGAGCGATCCCCGATGGCTCCTCGAGGCCCTGTGCACCGAACCGCCCGGCCGCCCGGACCTGCCTGACCAGCTCGCGCGTGCGACCGCCGCGTTGACCGCGGCCGCTCTCGCCCCGGACCCGCCGGTCTCCGCCGGGGACCACCACCAGCAGGGCGACGGCACCTATCACGTGATCTCGTGCGGCGACGAGGACATCTACGTCAGCACCCTCGGGCGCTTCGTCACGGGCCACGACGACCGGCACCCCGCCCGCCGGGCACTGGAGGAAACCGGTTTCCGCTGGATCGACGGAACCACCGGCCGCATCCGGGTCACCGACCTGTGCGTGTACTACTTCGGCAGACGCGAGCCCCTCGACGTCGACACCCTGCTGTTCTACTGGCAGGACTGAGCCGACAGGACCGAGAAGGCTCCGCACACCGGATCCGGGGTGCGGAGGGTGCGGAGCCTCCTCGGACGTCCTACCCGCCGAGACCTACCGCAGGCGGGCCATCAGACGTGCCAGACCAGGGTGATGAGCCCACTCTTGGCATCAGAGCGCAGTACCCACCTCCGGGCGCAACGCAAAAGCCCTCCACAAAGGCATCCAGGCCCTGGCGCAGCACAACGAGCCGGAAGAGCGACCCGTCACCAGCCCCGCCACGTCAAGCCCGTCACCAGCACAAACGACACTCCCCGGCCAGTGACAACAGACGGCTCCCCAGGGACAACAAACTGCAGATTCGCAGTGAGTCGGTCGTGACACCTTGACCTGCAACGACTGAGTTGCGTGACAGCATCTGAGCGCGCGATGGGCCGAGTTGAGTGCTGTGGGGTCACAGGCCGTGGGCGATGGGGTGCAGCGGTTCGTACAGCGGAAGTTCGGCGCCGCTGGGGAGTCGGATCGCAGTCAGCTTGCCCCAGCGCTGTTCGCTGACCGGGCGGGTGATCTCGACGCCCTTGGTGCGGAACTCGCCGAGCTGGGAATCAAGGTCGCCGCACATCAGGTAGAACTCGTGCTGGGGCGGACCATCGGTCGGGTGCACGGCGACTTCGGCCGGGGGCAGCTTGAAGATGAGCCAGCCGCCGCCCGCGTCGACGCCGGGAAAGTCGAGGACGTCACGGATGAAGGCACGGTCCGCCTCGGCGTCCTGGCTGTAGAGGATGACATGTGCACCGCTGATCATGGCTAGCCCCTGTCCATCGACGTGCTGACGGTCGTGTCCCCGGCATCCTGGCACGCCAAGGTCAAGAAGATCCTCGGCTGGGTTCGACGACACGGCGACTGAGTTGAATGTCAACGGAGTGCGCCACGAAGTACCACGTAATCGAGTGGAGGTGAAAGGCCGGCACCGCCGGGCCGTCGCAGCGGTCTGGTGAAGCTGGGGCAGCCTGATCCGGGGAACGCCGGGAAGGGTGGCAAGCGGCCCCGACAACGGCGGGACGTACTGGGACCACCGGACGGCGCGGGTCTGTGGAGCCGTGCCCCTCCTGCCACGTCCGTAATCAGGCCAACCGTCAGGTCAGGGGTGTGGAGCGGAAGGCGTCGAGGCCGGCGGGGGCGGGGCTGCGTTCCGGGTCGGGTTCGAGGTTGGGGTGTCCGGCGCCCAGTACGTACACGGGGGTGCGGGATGTGTTGTTCAGGCCGAGTCGTTCGACGACTGCGGCGTCGTGGAAGGCGCCGGTCTGGAACGGGCCCAGGCCGAGGGCGGTGGCGGTCAGCGCGAAGGTGTGCCCCAGGTGTCCGGCGCCCAGGAGACTGACGCGGTAGCAGCGCGGCGAGCGGTACTTAACGCGCATGCGCTCGATCACAGCGACCAGGAGGACCAGGAACGCGGCGCCGCCGAAGTGGTCCTGGCCGGCGCACAGGTCGATCGTGTCCTGGCGGGTGAAACCCTTGCTGAGCAGTTCCAGGCTGTGTTCGAGGCTGTTGTAGTGGTACATGCCGGCGGGAATGCCGGTGACGTTGGTGATGGCCATAGGCGTCGAGTTCCTGGCGGGCGCCGCCGGCAGGGCTGGTGCGGCGGACCACTGCGCCGAGCTCGTCGGAGTCGACGTAGTCGACCGGGGCGAAGCAGACCTGCAGCAAGGTGGCCAGGGTGGGCAGGGTGACGGGGCGTCGTCGAAGTCGCGGTGGGTGCGGCGACTGTAAAGGGCTTCGCCGAGTGGGGCGGTCAGGTGGACGGGGTAGCGGGGCAGCAGGACGCGGTCGGCATCGGGGTAGGCGGTGAACAGAGCGGGTAGCTTGTCGATCTCTGGCGGGTCCTGGGAGGCCAAGCTCGCGGCGGTATGAGTGTCCTGCGTGGCGTAGTGGAAGAAGGTCGCCTCGGGTTCCCAGGATCGCCACTGGTGGACGATGCGGGCGTCACGGTCGGCCTCGGCGCTGTGCTCCTCCAGCAGGAGCCCGTGCTCGCGCAGGGCGGTGACGGCGTGCGCGACCGTCGTGCTGTCCAGCGTGGTCGTAGGCCTGGGCAGCCACCGTCGTTCCCTCACAGGACCGCGGGCGCGGCAGACTTACTGACCAGCCACTTCGGGCAGGCCACACGTCAGCCCGGAGCACTTTCACCGGAATACACCCTTCCGGCAGAGCAGCCATGACGCCCACTCTGCATGCCTGCGATCATGGAAGATCCAGAGAGGGCATGACCAGGGGCCATCTCCATGGTCAGGCAGCCGTCCAGGAGTCGTCGAGGCGGCGCCGTCGATGACCCGGATGGCGCGGCGGAGCATGCGGTCCACGACGCCAGGGACCGGTTGACGGCGCCGAGTCGATCCCACGACCGCGTGGCCGGCCGGGCCGGAGGGGTTCGCAGGCGCGCTGCCCTGGACAGGATCGACGCATGTACTCCGTGAAGACCGTCCTGACGGCCACCGCCGCAATGCTCCTCGCCCTCGCCGCTCCGGCCGCCGCAATCCCCGCGGCCCCCACCACCCCGGCCCGCCCCTCCGTGTCCGCCGCGCCACGCCCCTGCGACGGCGCCGCGACCTGCTACGTCAACGTGACGGTCGCTCAGGTCTGGGTGAGCCCCGGACAGGTCCGGCCCGTGGACGCTCCGGCGACCACCAATCCCGCCGACATCCGAGGCTGGTTGACAACCATGTCCCTGGACGAGCGGCGTGAGGTCGCCGGGGAGACGCAGGCTCTCCACGGCGTCCCGGTGACCGTCGACCGCACCGAGTGGCACGGCGGTCTGCTCTGGGACCACGTATGGGTGCACGGCCAGCCCACCCCAAGGGACGAGGCAGGACGGGGCGCCTACCCCGGCTGGATTCCCGACCGGCAACTGACCTCGGAGCACCGGCGCCCGCCCGGCGGTACGCACGAGGAACGCGTTGCCCGCCCCACGGCCCGGGGCTTCGCCACCGCCCAGGCCGCGCTTGCCCGCCGTCAATCCGGGCAGGCGGGCGAGTACTCGTACAACACCTCCTTCCCGGTGAAGGCCGGTCCGCTGCCCGGAGTCGTCACCGCCTACTCCCCCAGCGGTGGCCCGCTGTTCTTCCGAGCTGACGACCTGGCGAGGGTGCCGGCCGCACCGAGCGGCGCGGACGTGGTCGCCGCCGCACGCGCCTTCCTGGGTCTGCCCTACCTGTGGTCGGGCACCTCTGGATTCGGCTACGACTGCTCCGGTCTCACCGGCCAGGTCTACTCCGCCCTCGGCGTGACGGTCCCCCGGGACGCCCAGCCGCAGTTCGAGGCGGGCGGCGGGCAGGTACCTGCCGGCTCGGCCGCGGGGGTGCGGATCACCGGTACGGAGGACCTCAGGCCCGGCGACATCGTCGCCTTCCGCCCCGCCACCGGCACCGAGGTCACCCACGTCGGCATCTATTCGGGGACGAGGAACGGCGAACCCATGATGATCAACTCGCCTCGGACCGGTGACCCGGTCAAGGAGGAGCCCATCGGTTCCACCGGCCGCGTCTACGTGGGCGCCACCCGCTTCCTCACCCGCTGACGCGCGTACGGCACTGCCGTACGGCGAACCCTGGTTCGTCGTACCACTCCACGATCTGCGGCCAGTCGGTCTCCTCGGCGGTGGGGGCGTCGGCGTGCAGGGCGGCGATGGCGGCCTGGGCCTGGTACTTGCCGTGCCGGTCACAGGCCAGCGCGCCCCGCAGGATCCCGATGCCCCCGGCGATGGCGGCCGTGTAGGCCCTCCGGTATCACGCGGCGCAGCAGGTCGGCCCGCCGGCCGCTGCCTTCGGCCTTCGTACGGGCGATGTCGTCGGCGACCGCCTGATGGACGGCAGCGGTCATCCAGCCCATCTGCGGCAGAGTCGCAGTCTCCCGACGGTCGGGCAGGGCGCCGCTCACCGCGGCCGCCCGCACTTGGTAGTGGCTGTTTCAGCCACATCCAGGTGGTGCATGCCAACGACTTCGACGCAGCGGCGTAGTTGGCGGCGGGCGAGCGGGAGCTGCCTTCGGGCTCCTGGACGTCGGCGGCCGCATCGTCATCCCACCCGTTGGCGTGGTGGCAGGCGGGACTGCCACCACGAAGGGACTGGTCTTTTGTCGCGCTTACCGCGTGGGCGTCCTTCCAGCCGGCGAAGTCCGAGGGGGACTCCTTCAGCCCGTCCCCGTCTGCGGGGCAGCGCTGGCGCGGATGGCGGAGATGACCGTGCTGGCCCAGTCGGCGGGGTCCGGGGTGTCCAGCAGAGCCGCCAGACGGGCGATATGGGTAGCGCGTTTGTCCACCGGCATGGCCAGTGCGGCTCGCAGGGTGTCCACCAGGTCATGCGGAAGCAGTGGGTCGGTCAGTACAGCCGCGGTGCCCAGGTGCTGGGCGACTCCCGCGTGGCGGGAGAGGATCAGGACGCCCGGGCGGTGGGCGGCGTGGTGTGCGGTGATGTACTCCTGGGCGGTGAGGTTCATTCCGTCGGCAAGCGAGGTCACCCAGAAGACGTCGGCCTCGAGGTAGTGGTCGACGACTTCGGTGAAGTCGAGGGTGTGTGGGATGTACTCGACGGGCTGCCAGCTGGCTGTGCTCCACCGCTGGTTGATGCAGGTGATGGCGTTCTCGAGTGCGGTGCGGGTCGTGTCGTAGGCGTGGATGCCGGGCTCGGGTGGTGGGCAGATCAGGCGGTAGCGGACCTGTTGCCGGAGTGTGGGCTCGTCGGCGAAGAGGGCGTCCAGTGCGCGGATCTTGTGGACGGGGGCTTTGGCGTAGTCGAGGCGTTCCACCGACAGCACCAGCTGGATGCCGTCGTTCTTGTGGTGCGGTCGGGACCCGGCCCGGGACCGGGAGCGGGCGAGGCGGGTGACGGCGGGGCGGTCGATGCCGAGCGGGTGCACGCCGATGTGCGGGGCGGGCACCGCAGTGCCGGCGAGGAGCCGATGGAAGTTGTCGGCGCAGTCGGGGGTGTGGAAGCCTGCCCAGTCCAGGCGGGCGAGTGAGTCGCGCAGCTGGTCGGCTGCCGGGATGCGGCGGAAGACGTCGGGGTGGGGGAAGGGGGTGTGGTGGAACAGGCCGATGGTCAGGTCGGGGCGGTCGGCCTTGAGAGCGGCGGGTACGAGCCAGAGGTTGTAGTCGTGGAGCCAGACCGTCGCGCCCTGTTCGGCGAGGGAGGCGATGTGCCGGGCGAAGGCGGTGTTGACGGCTTCGTAGTCGGCCCAGTGTGCGGGCCGGTGCCGGATGAGCTCGGGCTGGGACATCAGGGCCGGCCAGAGGGTCTCCTTGCACGTGCGGTGGAAGTACCCGGCCCACCGGTCGGGTGGCAGCGGCAGGAGAGAGAGCGTCGGGATGCCGTCAGCCTGGGGCGGTGCAGGCATAGGTGCTTCGCCAACGTGGGCGGCGGCCCATACGGCGTCCAGGTGCTCGTCGGCCAGAGCAGCCAGCAGGGTCGGCAGGATGCCGTTGGGGCTGGGGGGCGGCCGCCATGCTCCGTCGAGCCAGCACACGGGCGGGCGGTGGTAGCCGACCACCACCGAGCGCTTCGGCGGTCGGCCCAGGCGTTCGATCCCCTGCAGCACGGCGGCCGCTCCGTCAAGGGCCGAGTGGTGGACGCGGTCACTGGCAGGGACCCGCGCGGTCAGCGCGGGTTCCGCGTTGGCGACCACAACGGCGGGCGTGCCCAGGCGGAACAACGAAAGGTCGTTGAGCGAGTCCCCGGCCACCAGCATCGCCCGCCGGGGCCACCCGAGCGTCTGGGCGAGGAGCTCCAGCGCACGTCCCTTGCCGGCTTTGGGCGGCAGGACGTCGAAGTACCGGCCCGAAGCGTACGACCAGGAGCATCCCAGCGCCTCCACCACACGGATCAGCTCATCGGACAGGGCCTCGGGGGCAAGATAGAAGGAGCAGCGGCCTTCCTGGGGTACCTGTTCCTGGTACACCAGGTGCGGGAACGCCTCCAGCGCCGCCCGGACCCGTCCGGCGCCCGGCCATCCGGCGCGCAGCCGTGCCTCCAGGGGTCGGGCGTGCGCCATGCGGGTGGCGTCGACGATGGTGGACCCGACGTCGGCGATGATCCAGTGCGGGGGCGGCAGCAGGGGGTCGTCGCGAAGGAGGGCCCGGACCGATGGCAGGCCGCGGCCGGTCGCGAAGACGACCGTGATGTCCAGGTCCCCGTTCAGGGCGTCGAAGAGCCGCCGCCGGTCGTGTGGGCTCCCGCCCAGCAGGGTGCCGTCCAGGTCGGCGGCTAGCACCCTGGCGGCGCCTGACGTTGCCCTGCGGGCACTCACCATGCGGGGTCGTGGGTCACCGGGTCGATCACACGCGTCCCGTCACAGGCATCAGCATCCGGCGGATCCGGCGGGGCGTCCTGCAGGTCCCGGATCGCCTGACCGAGCCGCGCCATACGAACATCCGTGCTACTCAGGAGCCGGGTCACCAACTCCCCGGGCGCCTTGAGTGCAGAAGCCACCAACTCGTCGATGACAGGACCGGTCTGGGACACAGCACCTCCTACAGAACGGGGCAGCAGGGTGGGCCTCTCGGGCGCCGGACACAGGAGACACCCATCAGGCGCCCTGTACGTCCGTTTCCTGACCATATACACAGTTCCTGCTCGCCGGGGCGCGTCCAGCCGCGCCAGGAGGAACTGGACGGCCTGCTTGGCCGAGAGGTGGCCCGTTCTGCGCGCGGAACAGCTGAACCTTGTCGGATGGACGCCCCAGAGTGCACCGGCGATGCCGGTGGCTTAGCTTCGCAGTGTGATGCCGCGTGCCGTCCGGCCGCGACGCGTCCAGGCAGTCGAGAGGACACTCCATGGCAGTCGTGATGACCTTTTCCTGGCCCGAGATCACACCCGACGTGTACGACGCGGTGCGCCAGAAGGTGCGCTGGGAAGAGGACGCACCGGACGGGTGCGTGCTGCACTCCGCCTGGTTCGTCCATGGCGGCCTCAACGTGATGGACATCTGGGAGTCGGAGGACCACTTCAACCGGTTCATCGAGGCCAGGATCGCCCCCGTACTCAAGGGCGAACTGGGCGTGCAGAGCGACCCCGAGCCGAAGTTCTACCCCCTGCACCGGCGCTTCGTCGCCCCTGGCGTCAGCGGAGGCGGCTCCTGACGTACGCCTTCCACGCCAGGGGGACGCGTCAGCTCCGCGACGCATCACGGAGGGGCCAGCTCCTACCTGATCAGGCACTGACAGCGAAGCCGCCGATCATCAGCGCCAGTCCTCCGCGTGGTGTTCGTGCAGGAAGGCATCGAGGGTGCGGGGCGGGCGGCCGAGGATGTCGATGACGGTGGTGTTGGGGGTTTCGGGTCGGGTAATGGTGAGTTGCTGGATCTCCGTCACGTGGTCGGCGAGCCAGGTGGGCATGTGGGCGTTGCGGATGAGGTTGTCGCGCAGCGCGTCCGGGGTGAGGTTGACGTAGCGGATCTGGTTGCCGGTCAGGGCGGTCAGTCGTGAGGCGAGTTCGGGGTAGGAGACGGCTTCGGGTCCGGTCAGGGTGTAGGTGCCGCCGGCAATGTCGGGCCTCGTGAGGACGGCGGCGGCGACGTCGCCGATGTCGCGGCAGTCGATGTAGTTGCAGGGCGCGTCGCCCGTCGTGCCGAGGATGACGCCCTGGGCGACGGTGGGGGCCAGGCGCAGGAGGTTCTGCATGAACGCGTAGGGGCGCAGGATGGTGCAGGTGAGGCCGCTGGCACGCAGGTGTTCCTCGATGGCGTGGTGTCCGCGGGAGATGGCGACCGGGGAGTCGGGTTCGGCGGCGGGTGCGGAGATCTTGACGATGTGTCCGATGCCCGTGTGGGCGGCGATGTCGATGGCGCGGGTTTCGAGTTCGACCTGTGCGGGGCTGTTGGCCATGGCGAGGAAGAGCCGGGTGGCGCCTTTGAAGGCCGCGCGCAGGGAGTGGGGGTCGGTGGCGTCGGCGTACTGAACCTCGACGGGCGGTTGGTGTGCGCCGGTTATGCCGGGGACCGGCCTGTGCGGGGTGCGAGTCAGTGCGCGGACGGGTGTGCCGAGTGTGACGAGGCTGTGGAGCAGGGCGTTCCCGGTTGCTCCGGTCGCTCCCATGACAACGATCATCGTGTGCTCATTCCTTGGTGACTTCCCGGCGGCGGGTGCTGCCGGGGTGGGCTCGTGGGGCGGGTGGGCCCGTGGGGCGGGTGGGCCCGGTGCCGGGATGGGCTATGCCGGGGATGCTGTGGCGGTGCTGCGCCAGCGCAGGGTGACGATGGTGGTGGCGAGGGCTGCGGAGACGGGCAGGTCGATGCGCAGGCGCTCCAGCCACGGGGTGGTGGGTATCGGGGTGTGGGCGGGTAGCCATTGGGCGGTGAACCATCCCAGCAGGGCAGCCGCGCCGACGGCGGTGATGACGAGTGCGGCGGTCAGGGCGACGCGCGGCGTGGTGGTGGTCCACCGTCGGGGCTGCCCGCCGTGCTGCAGCCAGGTGCCGACCAGGAACGCCACCACGGCGGAGGCGCCGGCGATGGATGTGCAGGCGGCCACGGCCAGGTCCTGCTGCCCCGTGACGACTCCGGCGGTACCGGCCATCAGCGCGGGGGCGGCGTAGGCGGTCAGCACCTCGCGCCACAGGGTGAACGGCCGGGAGGCACCCCGGTCTCGGCCGGTTTTGTCCTTCGTTGCGGGCATGCTGGCCTCTTTCTCGTTCGTGTAAGGGAAGCGAAGGGTTGCGGTGGGGGCGTCAGGGCTACTCCCAATATAATTAGGCAGCTAATTATTGCCCCAAAAAAAGAGGCCGGCCCTGCCCGGAGGGCGGGGCCAGACCAGCCGACAGCCGGGTCAGTCAGCGGCCAGGGCCGCACTGCCGCGCACGACGCGGGCGAGCAGATCCAGGAACACCGCACGCTCCTCGACGGAAAGCCCGCCCACCATCGCCTCAAGCCGCCCGAAATGCTCGGACGCCATGTCGCGCAGGCGCTGCGCCCCGCGCGCGGTCAGGACGGCCACCGTGCCCCGGCCGTCCTCCGCGGACGGGCGACGGGCGATCAGGCCCTCGCGCTCAAGGCCGTCCAACAGGCCGGTGACCGTGGCCCTGGAGACACCGAGGTCGGCTGCGAGGCGCGAGGGGGATTTCTCCCCGCCGTGGTCTTCGAGGTCGGCGAGCAGGCGGTAACGCCCCGTCGACAGGCCGAACCTGGCAAAGTGCACCTCGGCCGCCCGGCCGACCCTCGCGCCCGCCGAGATCAGCCGCACCGCGACCAGCACCGCCTGCGGATCGACCTCCAGGCCGTAGTGCTCGACCTGCCGCCTGGCCTGGTCCAGCGTAGGCGCCTCGCCATCGGTATCGTCCCTCATCACGCAGATAATATGGCAGCTAATCACTTGGGTTGTCAAGGCACCTGATCTCCGGCCTTGGTACTGGTGGGTGCCGGTCGAGAAGGGCGGGCAGGTCCTGGGCAGGTCCCGACGGCGGGCAAGGGCCGCCACCTGGTCCGGGTGCGCCTCGGGGAGCTCCGCCTCGCCGCCGAGGCGGACGAGGTGGCCGGCCCGGACGAGGTGGCCGACCGCGGAGGCGGTCACCCGAGGCCGGCGCAGCAGGGCCTCCGTCAGCCGGTCCGCCGCCGCCCCGGCGCCGATCGCTCCCCGCAACTCCGCCCGGACCGCCTCCGGATCGGTGCGACCTCCACCACCGCTCGCGACCGCAGGCCCTCCCCCGCGTCTGCCGCCGGGACCGGGCCGGTCCCGGTCGCCCACCGCCAGAACGCCAACGGCACCCGCAGCCGGCTGCCCGCACTGCCGGCCCGAGATCGCCCTCGGAGTGCTGGAGTGACCAGGGACGGCAGGGTGGAGGGATGAGCCCTGACCTGCGCGTGATCGTTTACCGCCGGACGTCCGGAGCGGGCGCCGCGTCGACGGCGAGGGCCTCGGCCTCGCCGGCCCCGGCAACCTACTCGAATGCGGGCGGCGGGCCGGCCTGGACCCCGACGACGTCCACCTGGACGATGCACTGCTGATCGAGTCGCGCGGTTGGCGGGCCGGCCGCGTGGGCCCTGGACGCCGGCGAGGAATAGGCGCAGCAGTGCCGGCCACCACCCGGTGATCGTGCAGGTTCAACAGCGGGGAACGCCCGCTCCAGAGGAGCCGCGTGCACCCAGGCCGGACGTCGGTCCATCGGGCGGTTGGGCGGCCCGGTGCTACTGCCGCCAGAGCGCTCCGGTCACCGGGAAAGCCGGCATCGACATGCTCACCCATACCAAGTCAATGCCGATCTATCCTGCCGATACCGTCATCGACCATCTCTTCCCTCCCTACATCGAAGAAAAGGTGCAGGAACTCCACGAATGGTTCGAGTACTAACGGGGATGAGTAAAACGGCTGGAGCGTCAGGAAGCCGCAGCAGTCTGGTGCAGGCGGGACCGCAGGCCGAGCAGGAGCGCGGCGGTCACGGCCCAGGCGGCCAGGGTGACGAGCGGGCCCGTGACGTGGGCGCCGTGGAAGTAGCTGAGGTCGGTGATGGCACGGACGGCTGCCCCCGGCGGCAGGAGCGCGGAGACGGCATGCGCGGCCGGCGGCAGGAGATCCGCGCTGATGGCGGCACCACTGGTGGAGTTGCCCACGGTGAGCAGCAGCAGGGTCGCGGCGGGTACCCCGACGGGACCGAGGTACGTCCCCAGCAGCTTGGTGGCGAAGGCAGCGGCCGCGGCCAGCAGCGTGAGGGTGAAGGCCAGAGGGACGATCGGGGCCGGTACGGCACTCAGGACGGGCCCGGCAAGGATGGCGGCCACGGTCCCGATTGCGGCGGAGACAGCGGAGAGCAGCCAGAACCGGTGACGCAGGTGGAGCAGGCCAGCGAGGCCCAGGGCGTTCTGGGCGAGGACGAATCCTGCGAGGGTCACGCCGAAGGCCAGGTAGAAGCCGGCCAGGCCGCGCGAGTCGTAGCGGGTCAGGGGCACGACGTCCTGGGTGGTGACCTGCCGGCCCGCGCCCTCGGCGTACGCACCGACGAGGCTCTTGACGGCCGAGGTGGTGGACGGGCCGGCGGCTCCGGCGACCTCCAGGTGCAGCCGGCCGCCGGGGCCCTCGCCGAGCGCGGCCGAGACCTCGTGCCGCTCCAGGGCTCGGCGGGCGGCCGTGGCGTCGGCGGCCGGGTGCACGTCGACGCTGTGGCCGAGTGCGCCGCTCATCCGGTCTGCGAGTTCCTGTCCGGTGACGGCGATGGGGACGTGGTGGGGCTGGGGGTCACGCTGCAGGCCGATGTAACAGCCGATGAACGCGGCGGCCAGGACCAGCGCGATCACGGCAGGCTGAAGCCAGGCCCGCACGGGCGGGCGGCGGCGGGCGTCGGGGACGGGCGGGGTGGGGGCTTCGCCCACCTCGGCGGGCGCAGGGACAGCCGGGAAGGATGTGATGGGGGATTTCATGGAGGGTCTTCCTGGCCCGGTCCGGCGGTGGCGGACTGCGGGCGGCCGGGGTGAATGAGTCAGGCGGCGGACGGGACGCCGCCGAGCCCCTGCCTGACACTGCGGGTGAGGTCGTCGGCGAGGACTTCCCGCTCCCCGGCGGCCAGGCCGTCGAGGGCGAGGGCCGCGACGAGGGCGGGGTCGATCTTCTGGCCGGCCGGAATCCGGGCGGCCATGTCGGTGTCCATGTAGGCGACGTGGAGCGCGGTGACCGCGATGCCCCGCGGGGCCAGTTCCTCCCGGATCGCGTCGGTCATCGCCCAGCCGGCGGCCTTGGCGGCGGCATAGGCACCGACTCCGGCCGGGTGGAACCAGGACAGGACGGAAAGCACGTTGAGGACGGCCCCGCCCCGGTTGCCCTCGATGACCGGGACGAACGCTCGGGTGGCGGCCAGGGGGCCGAAGAAGTTCGTCTCCATCTCCAGCCGTACCGCGTCCCAGTCACCCGCAACCAGCGGGGTGCCCGTCATGATCCCGGCGTTGTTGACGAGCAAGGTGGCGTCCGAGGCGATGCGGGCGGCCTCCCGCACCGACCGTGGGTCAGCCAGGTCCAGGTGCAGGGGTACGACGCCGGGCAGGTCCACCGACTCGGGGCGGCGGGCGGCGGCGTAGACCTTGGCCCCGCGCTCGACGAGCTGGGCAGCGAGATGGCGGCCCAGGCCCCGGTTGGCTCCGGTGACCACGGCGACGGCGTCCTTCAGTTCCATGACATCTCCCAAGGGGTGGGCGGCCGGGGCATACACACTCATCCCGGCCCATTTAGATTACATTCATAATCTACACCCGGAGTAGGATAGATGCCAGTCGTCATCCAAATGAGGAGGTGCCCATGGGCCGCGTATCGCAGGCGCAGGCGCAGGAGAACCGCAGGCGGGTCGTGGAAATGGCATCGCGGCTCTTCCGCGAACAAGGCACGAGCGTGAGCGTCGCCGACCTGATGAAGGCGGCCGGCCTGACCCACGGCGGCTTCTACAAGCAGTTCGCCTCCAAGGAAGCGCTCATCGACGAGGCCGTCACGCACGCCTTCGACGAACTGGCCGAGCGGCGCGCCACCGCACTGGAGGACAACGACGGCGAGCGCCTCGCGGCCCAGCAGGCGATGATCGACGGCTACCTGTCCGCCCGGCACCGGGATTCCCCTGCCGCCGGCTGCCCCGCCGCCGCGCTGGCCACCGACATGGCCCGCGACCCGGGGGACCTCGGGGCGCACCGCACCTACGCCGACGGCGTGTCCGATTTCGCCGACTGGCTCGCCACCGACGACCAGGACGGCATCGTCCGGCTGTGCACGATGCTCGGCGCGGTCGTACTGGCCCGCGCCACCCAGGACACCCCGCTCTCCGACAAGATCCTGGACGCCGCCCGGACCGCACTGACCCCCGCGCCCTGACGGAACGGCACAGAACCGGGGGACCAACAGAGCACCGCGGCCGGGGGCGAGGCATGAAGAAGGCCGCCGACCTCGGCTTCGGGCACGAGAAGTACCCGCTGCCGGGCCGCCGGGTCCGCGACCTCGCCTCCGGTACGGAGGGCGAGCTGATGGCCGTCGTCCGCGAAGAGGTCGCCACCCACACCGGCCGATGCTGGACCCGGGGCGCCTACATCCGCCCCGAAGCCGGCGGCCGGGAACTGCCGACCGCGGTGGGCAACATCGAGCCCCTCACAACCGACTGAACCACCCCGTACCCCGGCGGATGACCGAGGAGGCTCCGCGTGCGCTCATGGTGATCGTCGCGTCGATGACGCGCACCTTGAGCCGGCGGTTTCCAGCGATCAACCGCGGCGGCCTCCCCATCCGCCAATCCGGCGCGAGCGCGCATCGATCTTCACAGGCAGCGAGGTCGGGAGGGTGTCCAGGTCCTTCGCCAGACGACGATCCTGGACGCTGGCTCTGTACACAGGAATGGGCGTCGTTTGTTGACGGCTTCGGGAGCCGCCGCGCGTGTAGTACGCATGATCAACGTCGATGAGTTCGGGCGTACTTGCAGCCCATCGGGCGTTTGTCCGTGCCGGTGCTCAGCTGCCTCCCACGAGCCCGCCACTCGGTTTCGGTCTGAACCCGGTCTTGGTGGGTCAGCGGGCCAGGGAGACTGCGAAGGGCTTGAAGCCGTGTCGGCGCAGGATGTGGGGCACGATCAGGATCATGGCCTCGGTGGCGCGGGCTGTGGTGATGCCGCCGAGGTCCTCGATCCATTCGGGCTGCCAACCCAGGTCACCGAGTAGCCCGGTGACGGTCTTCTTCGCGCGTTCGTCGTCGCCTGAGAGATAGGCGGTCGGTGGGGTGGCCAGGGTTTCGGGGGCGGTCATGACCATGAAGAGCATGGTGTTGAGGGTCTTGACCACACGGGTGTCGGGGAGCGCGGCCTGGAGCTTCTCGGCGAGGCTGCTGCCGGGATAGCACAGATCGCCCGGCAGGCCGTCAGCGCCGTCCTGGGCGGGGTTGGAGACATCGATGAGGATCTTGCCCGCGAGTTCGGTGCGCAGGTCGGTGAGGCGCTCCAGGGAGCCGTCGCCGGGAGTCGCGTTGATCACGATGTCCATGGTGCGGGAGGTGGTGCGCTGGTCAGCGAAGGCGATCCGCGGGGCGAGCCCATTGGTGCGGGCGGCGGTACCTTCGGGGCTCCGGCTACCGAGGGTGACGTGGTGTCCGGCTGCGGAGAGCTTGCCGGCGAGGTTGGTGCCGACGCGGCCGGCGCCCAGGATGCCGATGTTGGTCATGCGGTGATGCTCCTTGCGGTATCGGATGGGAAGAGCGGAGACGTCCGGTCAGGCGATCGGCGAGAGGATCTTGAGGGCGGTGGCGTGGATGCCGGGGGCGGCGGCCAGGAAGTCGCGGCTGCCCGTGTTCCAGGGTTCGCCCGCCAGGTCGGTGACGGTGCCTCCGGCTTCGGAGACCAGCAGGGCACCGGCGACCAGACCGGAGCGGACGTCGGAGAACTGCCAGAACGCGTCCATGCGTCCGGCGGCGACGTGGATGAGTTGCATCGTGGCGGGAACGGACACGCGCACGACCAGGCCGTTGATGAGCATGGCGGTGACGGAGTCACCGATCCGCCGGAAGGTGCGCTCGTCCTCGCCGGGCTTGGCCTGGCCGGTGCCGATGAGCGCGGCGCCCAGGTCGGTCTTGGCGGACACCTTCAGGGGGCGGCCGCCCAGGCGGGCACCGCAGCCGGCGACCGCGGTGTAGGTGTCGCCGGTCAGCGGCAGGTGGACGACGGTGAGTACCGGCTGGTTGTCGCGGACCAGGGTGGCGGTGACGGCCCAGTCGTCCATGCCGTGGACGTGGTTGATGTTGCCCTCGGCGGGGTCGACGACCCACCACTCCCCGGGCGGGAGCGCGCCGCCGGCCAGCTCGTCCTCGGCCCACTGCGACCCCCGCCGGGCCCGCAGCAGCGGTTCCCGTAGCACGTCCAGCACCGCGTCGTCGTTGGCGTGGATCTCGCCGACGACCTCGTCCAGACTCACGCCCCGGGCGTGCGAGGTATAGCGGTCGCGCAGCGTGACGCCGGCGGCCTTCACCGCAGCGGTCACGTCGGGCAGGAGCGTCGCGCCGGCGCCGAAAGGCATGGCTGTGCTCATGGTGGGCTCCCTGGGGGATCGGTAGAAGCGGGACGGTTGTCTCGCACCCGCACTTCGAAGGTAGGGCGCCAGATCATTAACGACAAGTGCATGCTTGTCACTTGTAGAGTTACTGCCATGCAACTGGACCTGAACCTGCTCACCGCCCTGGACGCCCTGCTGGAAGAGGGCAGTGTCGCCGGCGCGGCAGCACGCCTCCACGTCACCGCACCGGCGATGAGCCGCTCCCTCGGCCGCATCCGCAAGGCCACCGGCGACCAGATCCTGGTCCGCACCGGCCGCTCCATGGTCCCCACCACCCGCGCGCTGGCCATGCGCGCCCAGGTGCACGCCCTCGTGCAGCAGGCCCACCAGCTTCTCTCCGCGCAGCAGGAACTCGACCTGGCGGCCCTCGACCGGGTGTTCACCGTGCGCTGGCACGACGCCCTGACCGCCGCTTGCGGCACCGCCTTGACCACGGCCGTCCACCATCAGGCCCCCGGTGTCCGGCTGCGCCTGTCCACCGAACCCGGGAGGGACGACGCCGAGCTGCGCCGGGGTGAGGTCGACCTCGAATCAACCTCCAGCGCTCCGACGCTTCCCGACATCCGCCACCGCCTCGTCGGCAGGGACCGGCTGATCGTTGCCGTCCGTCCAGGCCACCCGCTCACCGAGGGCCCCCTGAGCCTGGAGCGTTACGCAGCTGCCGAGCACCTCACCGTTTCGCGGCGCGGAAGCCTGCGCGACCCGATCGATGACGCCCTGACCACACGCGGCCTCGAACGACGCGTCGTCGCCGCCGGGCCCACCGCCGCCTTCGCCCTGCACCTCGCCCTCGACACCGACCTGGTCGTCACCCTCCCCGACGCGGTCACCCGCACGGCCCGGGAACAACTCGGCCTGGCCACGCTGCCGCCACCACTCCCGCTGCCCGACGTCCCCCTGTACCTGCTGTGGCACCAGCGCTACGACAACGACCGCGCCCACACCTGGCTGCGAGACCTGGCCACCGAAACCGTCCAGGCACTATTCCCACCGCCGGCCTCCTCTCAACAGCCCCTCACCAACCGGACCGGGCAGTGACGGATACGCCTGGGGAAAGGCCTGCCAGCTGACTCCCGTTCTCGGGTTCTGGCTCAAGTTCTGTGGGCCGTGACGCTTCCCGCGCCGATGGCGCAGATCGGCCAGCGTGGCCAGCCTCCGCGGCAGTCCCGGAAGTGCGCGGTGCTGACGAGGGCGACTTGGTCAGACAGACGCTGGCAGACTGACGGCACATCGAAGCTCCGGTTCAGCAGGGCGACTTGATCGGTCACCCGCTCCAACCGGAGCTTCGTCGCGTACGAGACGGGACGGCCGACAGGCGTCACACCACCGTGACCTGCAGGTTCACGCCACCGCTCGGACTTTGAAACAGCCCTGCCGGCTGACCCCGACGCAAAACTCAGTCCGTCTTCGCGAGCCGCGGCTACGACATCCATCGCCACCAGGTTCGGGCCTGCGGCGTCTCTCCGGCCATCGCCCGTTGCAGCACACCTCATGGCAGCGGCCTGGGCGCATATCGGTGTTGTCAGAGGGAGGCCTGATGTTACTCCCGGCCAGTCACATATCAGGGACGAGGGAAGACATGCCATCGCCATTGGAACGTCTCCAGGCGCTGCTCGGTGAGCCGGAGGAGGCGTGGGGCCGGCCGCGCCGAGAGATCTGGGAGCACTCCGAGCGGCACCTCGGTCTCACGCTGCCTGCGGACTACAAGGCCTTCATGGACGTGTACGGGCCGGGAACCCTCGGCGGGTACCTCCACCTGGACCGGCCGACGGGTCTCATGACCCCTGCCGAACTCGAGGACTTCTGGTCCCTGGAGGCCTGGCGCGATGCACGCAGAGGGTGGGAGGACCTCTACCCCTTCCCCTTCCACCCCGACCCTGGTGGGCTCATCCGCTGGGGCCACGACGAGCACAGCAGCGAGTACTACTTCCTGGCCAGCGACCCGGACCCGGGCAGCTGGGAGATCGCGGTCGGCAGCGAGTGCGCGGAGTGGTACCGCACCAGCGGCACCTTCACCGACTTCCTGACGCGCTGCTTCGACGGCCTCGACCGGGCCCCGTTCATGGACCGCGCCTGGCCCGAGGCCAACGCCCGCTACGAACCCTTCGACATGTAGTGCTATGCCCGGCAAGGCTTGCCATGCAGGGGTTGTCAGGCTGCTGATTGTGGGGATCTGCCGCCACAGCGGATGCCTTTCTCGCTGCGGCTGCCGGCGCGTTCGCATCGTAGGGATACGAGAACTGAAGCGTGACGACTGCTCAGATTCACTGACCGACGACACCCACCAGTCGGCGACCAGTGAAACTGCGCAGCACCCAACCAACCTGCGCAACTGGACCCGGACGGCCAAAATCGCAGGCCAGAGGACTGACGAGCCCAGACCCTGCGCAGCTTCAGTGAACCAAGTGCCGAACCAACCCACTCAACCAAACTACACAACCCCAGGTCAGCGGCGTGACGATTGCTCAGTTCAACGAACCGCCGACACCAGCTCAACGCCCCACAACCCGGCGAACGCCCTCGTCAGGTTAAGGGGCCCCGACAGCTACTGTCGGGGCCCCTCACGCGATCAGACTGTGGCTACAGCACGGCGACCGTGAACGGTGCGTCCACCGCGGAGCCCGCGCTGTCGGTGAGCACGATCGTGATGGTGTCCGGGTCATTCGCGCACCAGGGGTGCGCGCCACCGATGGCGGTGATCATCGCCCGGTTGTTGTTGACCGTGGCGACGATCGCCGCGTCCCTCACGACGATGTCGGGGTCCGATACCTTGACGCAGAAGACCCCCGTGTTGTTGGCCTGAGCGGTGCTCCTGCGGGCAGACGAGACGTTCTTCTCCGCCAGGAGCAGGCCGACCTGGGACACCTTCGCCGCGGCACGGGCGTGCGGGGCGTACAGATCAACCGCTGAAGCGGTACCGGCCAGGGCCGGCACCGATGCCACGACGGCGAGGACGAGCGCAAGGACAGGGCCGGCGGGCGGCATGGAGATTCGCATGATCATTCCTTCTCGGCCGTTGTGCGCCGCGGTAACAGCGACCGGCCGGATAGAACCGATGGGGATCGCGGAGTCACCGTTCGATGAAAGCGCGGGCAGCGTTTTCACCCACGGCCGGTGCGCGGGCCGTCAGGGAACGTAGAGGAAGAACGGCGAGTCGGCCGCGCCGCTGTTGCTGCCGGTGAACACGGTCAGCGTGTCCACCGCGTTGCCGCACGCCTGGGTCGGGTAGGTGGTGACAAACACGGTCCACCCCCAGGGAGCAGTGCCCTCGATCGCGTACAGGGTGGCCACCGGCGTGCTCCGGTCGACCTTGATCCCCGTGGCGTCGTCGAACGTCACGCAGTACTCACCCGTCTTGGGCTTCGTAAGCGACTTGATCCCCTTGGAGTACAGGCGCGAACCATCCGTGTTCACCAGCGCGGACGCCTGCGCGTGCGGAGCTTTCGCCTTGACGGTCGAGTCGTCCGCGATCGCGACGCCGCCGACCACTCCTGCGGCCAACACGCCGAGCGCGGCAGCCGTCCCGACCAGTCCCCGACGAGTCCTGATGGTTTTGAACATGACTCTCCTCTGTGGCCGTGCCCGATAAGGCAGCTTCGTCACTCATCACACGCAAGCGGACACGAAGAGTGATGAATAGAGGTTGACGGATCGCCCACCCGAAGGAGTCAAGGAAAGCACTTCAAACCCGGTCCAGGGGCATGACCTGCGGTTTTCTATGCGCCAGCGCACCCCGGCGCACGACGCTGCAGCAGATGGACTCCGAGCAACTGCCGACCTGCCGAGCAAGCCCGTGCGCTCCTGAACCCCAACCCGCCCACGTCGCCCAACAGCTGAGCACGGCACGGCGTGCCTACACGAGCGACAACAGACCTTCAGCGGGAAACGACAACACCCTTCACTCCGGAGACGAAGTCCCAGCGGCGGGCCTTCACTTCAGCTCCTTGGCGAAATAGGCCGCTGCCCGGCGCAGGACCTCCCGCGCGCCCGCGCGAGTTCCCACTCCTTCTCCGCCTTGCACAGTCGGCCGTTCTCCGCGCGCAGCCGGGCCAGTTCCTCGTCACGGCTCTCCACGCTCTGCTTGGGCGGGCTGTGATCGCGGCCCGCGTGCTCGTCGGCTTGGCGCACCCAGCTCCGCAGCGTCTCGCCAGTCACCCCGACATCCGCCGCGACCGCTGCATACGTGCGCTTCCCGCCCGCTGCGCGATACAGCGCAACAGCGTCGTTCCTGAAACGAGCAGCAGATGTTCACCACTCCGGGAGGCATCGCGGGCGGCGACTGTTCGATTTTCGCGGAGTGGGTTCTGGCGCAAATGAGTTGTGCAGGCGGGACCGTTGACTGCGCGGACGGCTGGACCAGTAAGAATCAGCCCTCCCCCTGGTCAGCCGTCCGAACGGTCAATTCCCGCGCTGGGCCTTGTCGAGGACCGACTCGAAGGCGACCTCCGAGTACTCGGTCCCCTGAATCTCGACCGCGATGCCCACGAGCGCCTTGCGGAGTGCCTCCTTGGACGAGGCGAAGACCATCTTCTGCTTGATCTTGGCAGTGTCCGGTGCCCACGAGACGAACGTGAGCTTGTTCCGCTTCCCGGCGCCTTCCTTCTCGAACTCGAAGTCGTAGACGGCCCACCGGCACTCGGCCTCTGGCAGATCCGCAATGAAGTCGTCGTACTCCGTGGAACTGGAGACCTTCTCGACGACAATCTCCGTATTGTCATTGTTGATGTTGAAGATGACGTATTTGTGCGTCTTCTTGAGCTTCAACGCCTGGTATTCCTGCAGGCAGACGTCGTTCACCGCGACACCTGATGACATGACTTTCCTCCACCGATGGGCCGACACTGACAGCGATCACATCGTATCGGACCGTCACATTCGGGGTGCTCGCGCCAGGTATGGATGAGGCCCGCCACCCGTCGGGCCAGCGGGCCTCATCCGCAACATGTCATGCACGCCCCTCGCTGATCAGAGGTATGCCATGGCCCGAGGAGGCACACTTGCGGCAGTAGCCACCGGCCCTCAGTGTGTGCCGGATGTGACGGACAAGCTGGCGAAGGGCCACCGCGTGGAGATCGAGGCGCGCCGACGCCACCTCCCCCGAAGACAACAGCGCGCGCGATCGCTTCCTCTACGGGACCACGTTCGGCAACGCGAACAACGAACTGGTCCGCTTCGACGGCAACGGACATCGGATCGAATATCACGGCTCGGCTTTGTGGATGGAGTTCGCTCCAATGCACCAGGACAACGCCTGGGTGGTTCTTTCAGATCATCAGACGGGTTCGCTTGGTTGTGCCCCGCGCGAATGATCTGTAAGAGCTCGTAACACGATCACGAGTTGGGCTTGTTGAGGCGTCGCCAGCAGATGAGGCCGCAGGGCAGGATGAGCTTCACCGCGTGAAGCCGCCGACCACTCCTGATCAGCTCGTCCACCTCTTCCCGGACCAACGGCAGCAACGCGTCCCAGATCGGGTTCTCCATGCGCCAATCCAAGCAACTCACCCTCTCCCACCACCACCGTATTTACGGTGCGCCCCGCACGGAGACCCGCTCAGTGAGCCCGGGGTAATGGCGGACGATAACCCCACCGTTGAACCCCCACATCGACACCCAGGGAATCCCGTGCCTGCTCTGCATCCGCACCGCCACCAGCACACATCGGGGCAACCCACTCAAGCTGTGACTACGCCGAAGCCCTGGGGCAGGGAGACACGCGTCGTGGTGTTCGGTGCGGCGCCCATCGGGTCTGTAAAAGGAACGGCTCTGGCTCACATTCGGTGGTAGCTGAGAGTGATGGCTGGGTGTCGACGGTGAAACCGGAGCTCCGCGCCATGGGACGAGTGCTCTGTATCGTCGGCAAGCCTGCGAGTTCACCACTGGCGCGAACAGGACCTTCTCCGGCCTGTTTGCACACTGCAGCGCCGACTGCCCATCAAACACCCAGGTCAGAAGGTTGACCGCACCGTCGGTTGCCAGCGTGCACCCTCTCTCACACTCCGTCACCACCGAAAGTGAGCCAGAGCCGGTTGCTGGACAGACCCGGAAGGGACATGCCAGATCGCTGCATTGAAGGGCCAAGTCAGGCATACATGTAGTTATTGGTCCAGTAGCCGCTGGCCGTGAACTCCCGTCCGCACCGATGACACGGCGCTGTGCGCCCTTCGTCGGCGAACTCGAACACGTTGTACACGCCGATCACGGTGTCGCGCAGGAGTTGCTCTTCGTGCACCTTATGGCCGACGGCGTGGGCGACGATGTCCAGCGCGGTGGGTGTTCGACCACATGGACAGCGTGACTGGCCGGAGGCGGGGATGACTGAGAAGTCGACGATGGAATCAAGGGGAAGCCTCAGCAGGCCCTCGATGTAGCGGAGTTCCACGCCGGGAGTTTTGACTACAGGTCCCTGGTGCGGGAGGAGTGAGATGGCCCTCCGCATCTCGATGTCGTCAAGCTTGATGCCGGCCCGGGCACCGCTCCTGCGGTACTGGGCTTTCAACTGCTCGAGGGTTGTGGTGTCCATCGTTCATCCCTTCGGTTTCGTGCGCGCAATTAGGGCCAGGAGGGGGCGATTTGACTTCTGTGCGCGCCGGACAGCCGTGCTGGTGGCTCTCACCGGCGCCTGTTTAGCTTGTGTCGCTGTCCAGAGCCAGATGTAGTCGCGCCGCTCATTGGGAATGACTGCTGCGACGATGCAAATGGGACCGAACCTCGGAACCACGTGATAGTTCGCGACAGTCGCGACTGGATCTCTTCCGTTCTTCCAGTACATACTCCACGGCTCGTCTCGGATCTCGGCGAAGAAACGCAGGCCGCCGTCAACCGGGTGACAGCCTCCGACCCCGCGGCGGCTTGGAGATCGGCGGCTTTCACATGCCACGAAGAAGGTGCCGGGCCGCAAGAGATGCCTTGCCGTGGACACATTGGGCCTGGTCATCGCTGTCGTCATGCTGACGGCCTCCGCGCACGAGAACGCCGCGGGCAAGACCCTGCTGGACGGCGTGCCCGAGCAGGCCGACACGGTGCGTAGAGCCCTGGTCGACCAGGGGTTCAAGAAGAGCGCCGTTCCGGGCGCAGCCGAATTGCTGGCGGCTACGACCGGTCGAGTTTCAAGCACTGGAACAGCGGGGGGCGTCCGTCGCTGCGGACGCGACGACGGACTCGCGTATGGCCCTGAACCAACCTCATGTCACCGAGATGCTGTTGCAAGTAGGCGTGGGTCTACTGCCGGGCACCGATCACAACATCATGGGGCCAGAACTGGCGACCTCGATGTCATGCCCAGATTCGTTACCTCCAGCCTGTCTTGAACGGGGTTCGCTGGACCCGGGAGAAACGGCGAGCGAACGGGCGGCCGGCATGTCGCCCGGGCCCCTGACGGGCTCTTCTCGCTGGCTGCACTTGTGCGCGGGCCACCCATGGGCCTGGCAGTCGAACGCTTGGCGGAGCCACTGCTCACCGTTCTGGTGGGGCCGCTGGACTCCGACGCAGATTCAGGCCGACCGACGTCGCCGTTCCCACCTCTCTATGAGCAGAGGTTGCAAACGGCCCCGGCCGAAGCGGAAACGCGCTGCCCATGCGAAACCGGGGACCGATTCATCTGGCCGTCGGCGGCATACGGAATCGCATCTGTGTACGCAGACGACGGCAACACCGAAGAGCTGACGTTCATCGAGATGGCCGCCTGAGGTCACCGGTCCGGCCTAACGGCCGTAACCGGCTACATGCTCGTGCGTTGGACGCGAGCACATGCCGTACTCCCTGCGGCAGGCCCACTTCTTAAGGAGATCTTGATGTCGCGTATCGCAAAGGCCGTAGCGGTTGCCGCCTCAGCCGCTGCCGTCCTCGCTGGCGGCGCTGGTATGGCGGCCGCGGACGCCACGGCCGAGGGCGCTGCCGTCGGCTCCCCCGGCGTTCTGTCCGGCAACGTCGTCCAGGTGCCTGTCCACATCCCGATCAACGTGTGCGGCAACTCCGTCAACGTCGTCGGCCTCCTCAACCCGGCCTTCGGCAACGCCTGCATCAACAAGAGCGGCGGCGACAAGGCCGACCACCACAAGGCCGACCAGCACGGCGAGCACTGAGCATCACTGGCTCCTGACCTGCCAGCAGCCACCGTGCCGGAGCCAACAGATCAGGCCACCCTCTGAACCAGCCGCATGGCTGAGGGGAGTCGCCACTTGGGTGACTCCCCTCAGCCATGCCCCCTACCCGCGTTGAGGGCGAACGAACGGGAAGGATGACGGCCCAGCCGCGCCTCCGAACTGCCTGCCGCAACAGCCGCCGCCGTCGTGGAACCGACGGTGAAAGTGGTCACCGTCCCCTTCGACATGGGAACGGCGAACCGTCACGGCACGGTGCAGATCACTCTGGCGCCGGGGCGTGTCGGCGAAAACACCGTGGAGGCTGTCGTGTTCAGCGCGGACGGCGGCATCTCCAGCGTCCCCGAGCTACGGCTTGCCCTCACCCAACGCGACCAGGGAATCGGCCCGCTCGACGCCAAGTTCAAGAACCAGAAGGGCTACTGGGCTGCGTACGCCCTGAGGCTGCCCATGGCCGGTGTGTGGACCCTGGACATCACGGTTCGCACGACCGACATCGACCAGGTCACCGTCGGAACGGGGCTCCACATCGCTCCGTAGCCGCACGCCGGGCACCTCATCCGTGCGAACCCGATCACTCCATATCGGGCGGGATGCAGGGAGGGCGCTTCGTGACCTGGTCATGGGGGCGTTGGGCTTCGCGGCCGGGCTGGTCATCTTGATCGGCGCCGGTGGGGCGGCTTGCTGCGGCGTCCCTGGCGCCGGCCCAGCGCCCTGCATGTTCATCGCGGCCCTGCTGCCCGCACTCGGCACCTGTTTCCGCGGGCACCCAAGGGATATTGACCGGTGACCAGTCAGCGGCCCGTGCGGGCCGTGGGGCAGGGCAAGACCGTTACCGTGGCGTAGATCCGGGCCGCGGTGCGTATTGAGCCGGCGGGCGCCCAGGGGGCGCAAACGCGCACGTCAGCTGCGCAGCGTGCTCCTGTGATCAGGGACTCAACCCCTTGGCTGAATCGCATACGCGCGATAGCGTCAGGGCGACATTTACACATAGAGACGACGGCGAGACGGAAGCCCGGTGAGAATCCGGCATGGTCGCGCCACTGTGTGCTGCGGCGACATCCCCCGGGTGGCGTCGTGGCGAGTCAGACCCGAGGACCGTCGTCCTGCACCACCATATGGGACGCGTTGTTCCCCGAGGAGGTTCCATCATGGCCGAGGCTATCGCTTCCGCTGCCATATCCACCCCCGCCGGCTCCCTGTCGGCTCCGCTGCCTGTGCGCGCGGTCCTGCCCTGGGCGCTCTTCGTCGGTCTCCTGATGCTCGTCGCCCTGTACTTCGTCGGCGCCGAGCAGGGCGCCACGGCCGTGTTCGCCGGCGAGGGCGTGCACGAGTGGGTGCACGACGGTCGTCATCTGCTCGGTTTCCCCTGCCACTGAGAGGCCACGCACATGTACGCCTCTACTGTCAGAGGTCTGCTGGTCCGCGGCATGCTCGCGGGCCTGATCGCCGCACTGTTCGCCTTCGCCGTCGCCTACGTGGTGGGTGAGCCGCCGGTACGGGGTTCCATCGCCGTCGAAGAGGCCGCGGCCGCCCAGAACGCCGCGAGCGCCCCAAGTGGCCACACCGGCCACGGCGGTGACGCCGCGTCGGGCGAAGCCGCCGAGGAAGAGGAAGAGCTCGTCAGCCGTCCGGTCCAGTCGACCTTCGGCCTGGCCACCGGTGTCCTGGTCTACGGAGTCGCGCTGGGCGGCATCGCCTCGCTCGCGTTCTCGTTCGCCCTCGGCCGCGTCGGCGGGTTCAGCCCGCGGGCCACAGCCGCGCTCACCGGGGCGGGCGCGTTCGTCCTCGTCTACCTGGTGCCGTTCCTCAAGTACCCGGCCACCCCGCCGGCGGTCGGCAACCCGGACACGATCGGCCAGCGCACCACGCTGTTCTTCCTGATGATCCTGCTCAGCGTGCTGCTCGGGGTGGGCGCGATCATCCTCGGGCGACGGCTGGCACCGCGCCTGGGCAACTGGAACGCGACGCTGGCCGCGGGCGGTGGCTTCATCGTCGCCGCCGCCCTGGCGTTCGTGTTCCTGCCGGACAACAGCGACGCCGTCCAGCCCGGTTTCCCCGCCGCCCTGCTGTGGGAGTTCCGGGTCGCCTCGCTGGCCGTTCAGCTCGTGCTGTGGACGGTGTTCGCCATCGTCTTCGGCGTCCTCGCCCAGCGGCTCCTGGCCGCACGCACGGATGCCGACCGTGCTGGCGCCCCGGCGCCGGCTGCAGCGTCAGCGCTCGGCTGAACGACCACCGCGACCGCCGGCAACGGCCCTGCCACCCCAGTGCTGGGGCGGCAGGGCCGTTCGCTTGCGCGCGGTCGTGCGTCAGCCGGAGGCTGGGGTCAGCTCACGTGCTGGAGAGGCGAGGCGTCCGCTCCGGGCGAGGACCGCGACGGCGGCTGCGCAGGCCGTCTCCGTGCCGGTAAGGGCTAGCCAGGTGATCCACAGCGCCTGTCGGCTCGCGGCGAAGTCCCAGAGCGCGCCGGTCGCCAGGTTGCGGAGGGTCATTCCGAGACCGGGGACGGTGTTGTGGAGCCCGTAGTGGGTGGCGACCAGGCGGTTGCCCGACAGGGCCACGACGGTGTCCCTCTCGAAGGGGTAGACGATGGCACTGCCCACCGCGAACGGGACGACCGCCGCCGTCAGGGAGAGCAGGGATGCGTACGGCACGCCCGGCGGCGTGAAGGCCAGCGGAACAAAGGCCGGTCCCACGGCGGTCAGCCCCCGCACCAGGGCCTGTGCAGCACCCGGACCGGGACGCCCAGTTCAAACATCGTCCTGTCGGCGTCCGACCTCCCGGGCGCAGTCGGGCGCAAGTCGCCCCTCTCCGGCGGAAGCGAGAGCCGTGCGTGGAGTGCGCTGACGTTCGCGTCGCGCAAGAGCGCATTGCCGTCCGCGACTCGAAGAACTCCGACGGCCCGGTCCTGATGTTCCGGCCGGCGTCGTTCGCCGCCTGATCGACGGCGTCCGCGCCTGACTCTCAACTGCCTGCACGACCCTGCACCAAGACGGCCCGCGTCCCCCAGTCCGTAGCTGGGGGACGCGGGCCGTTCTTGTACAGCCGTACCCGCACGGCCCACCGCGTATTCGCAGCCCTTCAGCGAGGTGTCTCTTCGCCAGCGTCTACTGCGCGGGCCGCAGCGAGCGCAGCCGCCCCGCAATCCCGTACGAGTCCAAGCGCAATGCCCTGATGTCGGTGATCAGGTCCCGCCACGGCTCGTACGTAGCGTCCACGCGCTCGCCTGAGGCCTCCAGGTAGGCAAGAGCTACGCCGTAGCCGTACGCCTCGTTCCGCGCGGGGAGGGGGCGCAGGAGTACGCACTCCTCAAGGAACACCGCGGCCCGCCAGAAGGCGTCCGGGTGCTCTTGGTCGAGCCGGGGCGGGTCGACCCGGTGGCGGGCCGCCATCCCGACGAGGACGCTGAGGTCGTTCACGGTCAGGTCGGTGCGAAGGATGTCCTCCTGACGCGCCAGGAGCCACCGGTAGTCGACGAGCAGTTCCACAGGCTCAGGCCGCCCGCGGGGTCTCGTGCGCCGGGGCCTGCGGGAGCCCGCCGAAGTCGGCGTCGAAGCGGTCCAGGATGCCCGGTGCTGCGATGACCCGGCGGAACGCGGCCGTGGCGGTGTCGAGAGCCTGCTCGTGCTCCTTCTCCGCCGCCACCTTGGCGAGATAGTCCTTCATGGACATGCCAGCTCCGTCGGCCCGCGCAACCCTGGGGCTGCCGCTGCACCTCAACGGCGGCGGCCGCCAGGCCTGCGACCTGACCCAGGCCGACGATATCGCCGAGGGCACCTTGCGTGCCCTGGCCAGCCCGCGGGCCCACCCGAGACGATCATCATCGGCCCCTGATGGGGATATTGGAATCTCCTCACCCTGTGCTGAGGATGGCCTCGGAGTAACTCACGTTGACTCCTCAGACGTGCACGTGCTGATCCCGGACAAGAGGGCTCGCCCGGTGGTTGGGTGGCTAGGCACGACGGCCCGGAAGGGCGCCGGGGCGAGCGAGGCTTCTCGCAAGGGGACTCAGGGTTCGATGACGAGTTGTTCGATGAGGTCGTCGCGGAGTGTGAACCGGTAGCGCAGATCGATGGTGCCGCCGGGGAAGTTGCCCTCGAGGTGGTGGGTGGCGATGTAGTGGGTTGCGTCGGTCTGCTGGGCGTCGGTGAGGTGGATGGTGTAGGTGAATTCGGTGACGGATCGGCCGAGCCACTCCCCGATCGCTTCGGTGCCTTCGTAGGTGGCGCCGTCGTCGATCACCGTGGCTCCGCCGGTGAACGCCGTGATCGCGGCAGCGGCGTCGTGGGCGCGATGCGCTTTCAGGTAGTGGGTGATCACTTCGGGCAGGAGATCAGGGGTGGTGCGGGGCTGGTTGTCGTACATGACGCTCCTTGGGGTGGTGGCGGCTTCAGACGGTGGGGGTGGTGCCGCCGTCGATGACGTGTTCGGCGCCGACGATGGCCGAGGCGCGGTCGGAGACGAGGAAAGCGACGAGCTCGGCGACCTCCTCGGGCCGGTTGGGACGGCCCAGCGGGATCCCGCCCAGCGAGTCCATGAGCCGGCCCAGCGCCGCTTCCTGGGTGATGTCTGCGTCACGCGCGATCCGGGCGACGAGGTTGTCGGCAGCCGAGGTCTGCACGAAGCCGGGCGAGACGGTGTTGACGCGGACACCGTGCGGGGCGACCTCGTTGGCCAGGCCCTTGCTGTAGGTGGTCAGGGCGGCCTTGGCGGCGGCGTAGGCCAGGGTGCCGTTCCACAGCGGCATGCGGCGCTGGATCGAGGTGACGTGCACGATCACGCCCTGGCCCGTGGCGATCATGTGCGGCAGGAGTGCGCGGTCCAGGCGGACGGCGGCCAGCAGGTTCGTGTTCAGCTCCCTGGCCCAGTCGTCCTCGCCGAGCGCCGCGAACCCTCCGGCCGGCGCCTCGGAGCCGCCGAGGGTGTTGACCAGGATGTCGACGCCTCCCACGCGGGCGTCCACCTCGGCGGCCACATGGGCTGCGCCCTGGGCGGTGGACAGGTCGGCGGTGATGAACGCCTTCTCCTCGACGTCGTCGGGGCGGCTGCGGGCGGTGACCAGTACGGTGGCGCCGGCCTGGGCGAGACGTCGGGCGATGGCGGCTCCGGTGCCCTTGGTGCCGCCCGTGACCAGAGCGCGTCGGCCTTCGAGGGATTCGCTGATGGATGTGGTCACGGTGTGCTCCGTTCCCGGGTACGGGCGCAGAAGGCACCGCTCCCGTCATTACTGCTAAAATAGAAGCTACTAACTTTGACTTTAGCAGTAACTGAGGGGATGGTCGCCGTGGCGAGCCGGATCAGGCTGGAGGACCGGGAGTGCCCGCTGTCCACGACGGTGGAACACGTAGGCGAGTGGTGGACGCTGCTGATCCTCCACGACGCCTTCGACGGCTACACACGCTTCGATCAGTTCCAGGAGAGCCTGGGCATCTCCTCCAGCATGCTCACCACCCGGCTGAAAACCCTCGTCGCGGACGGGCTGCTGGAGCGTCAGCCGTACCAGGCCAGCCCCGTACGCCACGAGTACGTCCTCACCGAACTGGGGCGCTCCCTGCGACCGGTGATCGTCGCCCTGGCCGCGTGGGGCAACTCCCGCCTCACACCGGCCGAACGCAGCATGATCCTCGTCGACGCGCACAGCGGCGAGGAAGTCGAGCCCGTCGTCGTCGACGCCAAGACCGGCCGCCGACTCGACGACAGCGGCACCTACGTCTTCACCGCAGGTCCCGCAGCCAGCGACGCCATGCGCCACCGTTACGCGACACGACCGACCACCCCCGCGGAGGCGTAAGACTGCCCCCGGACACGCACCGAACGTCCTTGAGCAGGGTCGGGACGCAATGGTCATACCTGATCGACCAACCAGCACCGACTGGCCGCCAGCATGACGCATGCCCATCATCCCCAGCCGTTGAAGTCCGGATCAAGCGAGGCGAGGAGCAACACCGGTCGTTTCGTTTCCAAGAATCGCCATCAGCTCGGCCGCAGGACTGACCGTGCCCTGGCTCGCCGTCGAGCACACCGGCGAGAAGTTGTTCGTCGCCGTCGACGGATGCATGAGCGATAGCCCCCGGCCCGCTCTGTGCGGCGTTCGATACCCGCCCCGCCTCATCGGTCGGCACTCGACAGCAGGACCGTGCACGGCAACCGTGATCGGTCGGCACTGCGAGGCGGGCGAGATCCTGGCGGCCGATTGGGCATCCGCGGCCTGGCTTCGCGGCCCACCCGGCAAGAAGGCTAAGGGCGCGTCAGGTTCGCCCCTTGGGGGGCGGGGGGTCTTGCTGAGGATGGCCGGGAGGCCCTCCGCCCATGGCTCGACGGTGAGGTCCCGAAGTACTCCTGCAGGCCGTCGTCGGCACCCGGGCGGCCGCCCCCATTCCCGCGAAGCAGTCGCCGGAGGTGATGGCCGGGTCCACCGGGGCAACCCTGCACGGCCTCACGGTGCTCAGCCTGCCGGACTGGTCGTAAAGGAACCAGGCGGCGGGGCGTGCCGCGCCTGCGGTCTGTTCGCGGAACGCCGTGAACTCGCCCGACAGCGCCAGGCCGTCATCGCCGCCAACGCGGAGCTCCAGGAGCGCGAGCTGATCAAGCTCACCTCCCTCGCCGCCGTTGGGGGCGGCGGCCGCCGACCGGGTGTTGCTGGTCGATCGGCGGCACGCGGAGGAGGGTGTCGCCGTGTTCAGGCGCGGGCTGCCTGCCTGATCAGGTCGGCAACGGCGTCGGGCTGGGAGACGTACACGGAGTGGCTGCCCGCCACTTCGACGGTCTGGGCTCCGATCCGCTCGGACATCGCGTGCTGGGCCGGCGGCGGGATCATGCGATCGTCGGTGGCGATCAGGTACCAGGCGCGCTTGGTGCGCCAGGCCGGCTGGGACACCGTCCCACCCAGGGCTTCCATACCCCAGGGAACCTGCGAGTCGGCCATGAACTCGGCCTGGGCGCGGGGCAGGTCACCGGCGAAGGAGTCGGCGAACTTGTCCCGGTCCAGGAACAGGAAGCCCTGGTTCGGGGGCAGGATCGGGGGGACCGGGGCTCCCGGCGGCGGGTCGGCGATCAGGGTGCTCACCGACTCGCCCTTGTCGGGGGCGAACGCGGCGATGTACACGAGCGAGGTCACCTTGGGGTGGTTGCCGGCCTCGGTGATCACAACTCCGCCGTAGGAGTGTCCGACCAGGGTCACCGGTCCCGGCATCCCGTCGATCACCTGCTGGGTGGCGGCCACGTCGCCTTCCAGCGAGAGCGTGGGATTCTGCACGATGGCCACGTTGTAGCCGTCGGCCTTGAGGGCGTCGTACACACCCTGCCAGCCGGAACCGTCCACGAAGCCGCCGTGAACAAGCACGACGTTTCCGCGCGGTGCGATGTCGTTCATCCATTCTTCCGGTGTCCGTCGGGCCGCCTGGACCGGCAGCTCCTGTGATGAACGCTACGAATGCGGGCGATTTCGCCGCTTCCGTCATATGACGTAGCTGCGGCCGGCGCGGGGATGTGCGGGGCGTGTCATCGCTCGTTGAGCTGTTTCAGCGCGTCCCGAAGTGCGGCCCGGGAGGTCACGCCGAGTTTCGGGAATACCTGGTAGAGGTGGGTGGAGACGGTGCGCGGGGACAGGGAGAGCTTCTCGGCTATCCGTTTGTTGGTCAGGCCGGCGGCGGCCAGTCTTGCGATTTCCAGCTGCTGCGGTGTCAGGGCGGCGGCTGTCCCGGGCCGGTAAGCCGTGCGCGGAGGGCTGCCGCAGGCTCGCAGTTCCTGGTCGGCCCGGTCGGCCCAGGGGGTCGCACCGAGCCGCCGGAAGATCTCGGCTGCGACGGTCAGGTGGTGGCGCGCCTGCGCGCGCGATCGGCTGCGACGGAGCTGTTCCCCGTAATACAGGCGGATTCGAGCCAGGTCGAACGGCCACCGCTCGGCCCCCTTCACGGCAAGGGCGGCCTGAAAGCCCACGTGCTGGTCGTCGTCGGCCGCGAGGGCGGCGGAGGCGTGCACCAGCATCCTCAGGCGTGGGGACACCACCTCCAAGCCGGCGTCCCGCGCTGCGGCAACGTGGTCACGGGCTGGGCCGTGACGGCCGGTTCGCACGGCCGAGTCAACCAGATCCATCACCGTCCACACCGCCTGCGGGGCGAACTCCGGCAGTGTCCCCGGCTCCGCGATGACCGTCGCCTGCCAATACGCCTCCTCGAAGTCCCCCTGCCCCAGGGCGGACAGGGCCCTGGCGTGAGCGGCATAGGCGCGCACGGTATCGGCACTCCGGGGTCCGGCCCACTGTTCCATCTGGTCGGTCAGACCGCCGGTCTCCGCATGGTCACCGCATGCCGCGGCCCTGCAGGCGAGCAGGTACTTGCCGGCCCAGGCCAGCATCGGATAGTGGTACTGCTCGCACAGTTCCAGTCCTTCACCGACGAATTGCCGCAGGTCCGACCACTGTCCGGTCAACCACCCGTGATTGCCCAGCAGGAACAGGGCGTCGATGGCGGGGGTGACGTGTTCGCCCCTCCGGCCGCCGGCCACGACGCGGTGCAGCCCTTCCTCGCATCCGTCCAAACGGTCCACGTACGCTCCGGCAATCGCCACCCGGACGATGTGCAGCGGGTCGGATTCGTGCGTCAGCTCCGCGATCGCCGCATCCAGCACCGCCAGATCGAACGGGCTCGTGCGCGCCGGGTCGGCGAACGTGCTGCGCGCCGTCACCAGCAGGACCGGAGCATCCGGACACGCGGCCACGGCTGCGTCGAACGGGGGCCACAGCTCGGGCCGACCACCGAAGAAGCACACCAGCAACAGGGTGTGCAGCGCCTCCGCCAGTGTGGCGTCGGCCGGGTCGTACGGTTCTGGCCGCAGGGTGATGGCACCGCACAACAGGCTGTACGCCGTGTCGATGTCTCCGGAGCCGTTCAGCAGGTACGCCGCCCCGGCCACCGCCATGGCCGGCGACCCCTCACCGGGCGCCGTACGGCGCGCGTCGTCCAGCAGGTGGGGCACGTCCCGCAGGTCACCGGTGATGTTCGCGCCGGTATAGGCCGCTTCGGCAAGCCGCCGGGCCCGTTGCGGACCAGCCGGGGTCAGTTCGGCGGCGCGCAGCAGTGCGGCCACCGCGGCGGACCCGTCGCCGCGGCGGGCGATCACGGCGGCGGCCCGTTCCAACAGCGCGGCGACCTTCTCGTCCGGGGCTTCCACGGCTTGGGCCAGATGCCATGCCTGACGCTCCGGAACCTCCTGCCAGGCCCTGGCCAGCGCACGGTGGGCGCTGCGGCGCTGATCGCTGGTCGACAGCTCCACCACCGCCGCCCTCGTCAGCGAATGCCGGAACATCACTCCGTTCGGTTCGTCGACGCGGACCAGCTGGGCACGCTCGGCCGACCCCAGGTGTTTGAGACTGCACCGCCCGGCGGTGGCACGCCGCAGCACCTGGAGGTCGCCGGTGCCGTCCAATGCGGCCAGCAGCAACAGGTACCGCGTGGCCGCGGGCAGACCGGTGATACGGAAGGCGAACGCCGATTGCAGCCTACGGCTGAGCGGCAGACGCTCGGGCAGGGCCGCGGACGCCGCCCGCTGCGAGCCGCTGAGCCCGACCGGCAGCTCCAGGAGCGCCAGCGGGTTGCCCTGCGCCTCTGCCATGAGGCGCCGCCGGACCCGTGGGGCGAGCGCCGGGAAGCGCTGGACCAGAAGGTCCTCGGACGCGGCGGCGCTGAGGGGACCCACGTCGTGGACGGGCAACCCGCTGTGGTCGAAGAACCCTTCCGCCCCCTCCCGGGCCGTGCACAGCATTCCGACGCCCCGGCCGGCGAGTCGGCGCGCGACCTCACCCAGCACCACGGCACTGACCGGGTCCAGCCACTGCGCGTCATCCACGACCAGCAGCGTGGACATGCGGCTCGCGAAGTGCCCGATCATCGACAGCACGGCGTCCACCACCGCCTCGGATTCGGGTGCCGGGCCGTCCCGCCGCCCCAAGGCGACGGCCAGCGCGTCTCCCGGGACGATCGCCGGATGTTCGGCCATGGCCGCCTCGATCAACTGTCCGAGGCCGCTGTAGCTCAGCCGCGCCCTGTACTCCGCACCGGCGGTCACCGCGACACGCATTCCTCGGGCAGAGGCTCGGGAGGCTGCGGCTGCCACCAGTGCGGTCTTGCCGACGCCCGGCTCGCCCAACAGCAGCAGCGGCCCACCGCCCCGCGCGATACCGTCCAGGAAGGCGTCGATCCGGTCCAGGTCCGCCGTACGCCCGACCAGCGGTCCACCGGCTTCGAACACCACGCTGTCCCCTACGTACGAAGGTGGCATCTGAGGCGTCCTAGGAGTTCCCGGCGGCCACGAAGGCAGACACCTCGCGGGCGAACCGCTCCGGCTCTTCCAGGTGGCCGAAGTGATCGCTGCGCTCCAGAACCAGCGGCTGGGCGCCAGGAATCAGCTTGTGCAGTTCCTCGGCCCACCGGACCCCGCATACGACGTCGTGGCGTCCCGCCACGACCAGTACTGGCAGCCTCAGCACGCCGAGCGCTTCGCGGTCGTCGACCACGTCGGGTTCGCCGTGCTCGTCCTGCCCCGATATACGGCTCGCCCGCAGGGCCCCCTGAAGCCGGCCCCAACGCTGCGCATCCGCCCAGTAGTCCGCGACATAGGCCGGCACGATCCCCCTGGCGGCGGCCACCATGGCCTCGTCGTCGGCGATCGTCGGAATCGTCGCGAACGCCTCCATCACCGCCTGTAACTCCGGGCGGCCGGCATGCCGGGCGGCGAACTCCCCCGCCCTGAGCATCATCTCCTCGCCGAACTCGGGGCCGGTGACCGGCGCGCTCTCGTACAACACCATGCCGGCGAGCTGATCGGGACAGTGCAGCGCGTGGTACCGGGCGACGAGCCCGCCGCGCGAGTGGCCCAGCAGGTGTACCCGGTGCGCGGGCAAGTGGCCAATCATCGCTGCCAGATGTCGGCCATGGCGGGCCCGGTGTAACCGTGGGGGTGGGCGGCGAGCCGGTCCGAGCCGCCGCCCGTACCGGCCGGTTCCAGGTACACCATGGTCAGACGCTTCTCCAGCTCCGGCGCACGAAGGTACTCCCACTCGATGCCGGGTCCACCGGGGTGCGCCACGCACACCGGTCCCGTTCCGTGGGCGTGGTAGCGCAGGGTGAGGCCCTCCACCGCGAGGGTGTGGACGCCTTCGGCCAGCCGGCCGGTAGGAGGCGGCACCACGAGTGCTCCCGATCTTGAAGGTGGTTCGGTGACATCGGCGCCTGATGGCGGGCCAGCAGGAGTCCGAGGGCTCCGGTCTGGCCGGCCTGAGCCCGGCGGGTGAGTTCCTCGTCCGTGGGCCCCGCGGGCGGGTTGAGGGGTGCCATGTCTCCGAGCGCCTCCGTCGTGAGCCGTCACGAACCTTGTCCTGCATGGGAGATGAGCCCGATTCTCCCACTCGGCGATACGAGCAGGGTAGACCGCGGACTTCACCCACGTCGCCGCGTTCGCCGGTGTCGGCTACGCCGCCTTCGTCGTGGACACCTTCTCCCGCCGCATCGTCGCCTGGTCAGCGGCCACATCGAAGGAGACCAGGCTCGTCCTGGACGCCCTCGAGATGGCACTGTGGCAGCGCGAACGGGACCCCGGCCCACCTCGACTCCGTCGCCGCCCAGACCCGCGCACAAGCCTGTCCGGGCGATCTCCGTCGGCCTGATCTGGCCGACCGGGTGACTTACGGGCGCGGCCGAACGCCTGTCACGGGCAGCCTGGCTAGCGTGGACGAGCGCCTCCCGTCCCCGTACCCGTCCCCGAGCCCCCGCGGAGCAGGTCCATGACCACCACCCCCTTCACCTCGCTGACCGGGAACTACGCCCTCGACCCGGCCCACACCCAGATCGGATTCGTGGCCCGGCACGCGATGGTCACGAAGGTCCGCGGCGCGTTCAAGGAATTCGAGGGCAGCGGCTACTTCGACGGCGAGGACCCCTCCAAGTCCTCCGTGTCCGTCACGATCAAGGCCTCGAGCATCGACACCCGTAACGAGCAGCGCGACGGCCACCTGCGCACCAACGACTTCCTCGACGCGCCGAACTTCCCCAACCTCACCTTCGCATCCACCGGTGTCGAGCAGCTCGACAGCACCCACTTCCGGCTGAGCGGAGACCTCACCATCAAGGACGTCACCCGGCCGGTCAGCATCGACTTCGAGTTCCAGGGCAGCGCCACGGACCCGTACGGCAATCTGCGCGTCGGATTCGAAGGCTCGGTGCCGATCAGCCGCAAGGAATACGGCATCACCTGGAACGCCGCGCTGGAGGGCGGGGGCGTCCTGGTCGGAGACAAGGTGGTGCTGGAGTTCGAGGTGTCCGCGATCCGGCAGCCCTGACCGGACCGGCTGATCAGTGCAAGCGAAGCCGGTCGGCGGCCCGGACCGCGCATTGCTGGACGAGCACACGGCCATGCGCGGGGGCCATGCGCGGGGGCCGGGGACCGGATGGAACCTACACGAAGCGGGATCGCTGCGGAGCTTGGTGAGGATCTGCCAGTTCTTCAGGTGATCGCAATCATGTTCGACCGCGGGCTGGCGGCTGCGCTGGGCGAGTTGGCGAACGCGGGCCGGACTCCCGGGAACTCCGACGTGCTGGACGTCGTCGCGGAGGGCGACTTCGCCCATCTCCGTTCGGTGGGTGTCTTCGCAGGTGCCGACTTCGTGTTCCACGACCTTTCCGGGTGGCGGCCGGGGAAGTCGTCGAGCACTGGGGCGTCATGGTCCCGCGGTGAGCGGAACCGCCGGCCGTCCGAGTACGTGGCGCGGAGGGGCGCTTTCGCAGCTGGCGACGGCCTACCAGGGTCAGAGGGTCAACGGTTGTTCAAAGCCGCGGAGTTGAACGTCTCCCGGTAGGTGCGCGGCGGCACCCCGACGTGTGCCTTGAACAGGGTCCGGAAGTTGGCCGGCGTGCCCAGGCCGCAGCGCCGGGCGACAGCTTCGACCGTCAGGTCGCTCGATTCCAGGAGCTCCCGTGCGAGGCCGAGCCTTGCGTCGAGCAGCCAACGCATGGGCGGCCGACCAGTGTCGGCGTGGAAGCGACGGATGAGCGTGCGGCGGGACGTGCCCGCCCGGCGCGCCAACTGGTCGACGGTGAGCGGCTGGTCCAGGTGCTCAAGGGCCCACTCGTACACCAGCGCCGGTCCGTCGGAGGCGTCCTCGGCCACCGGCAAGTCGGCGAACTGTGCCTGACCGCCGGTGCGGTGCGGGGCAGTGACCAGCAGACGGGCCCGCTGGTTCGCCAGACGGGCGCCGTGATCGCGACGGATGAGATGCAGGGACAGGTCGAGGCCGGCGGTGACGCCACCGGAGGTCAGCACCTGGCTTTCATCGATGTACAGCTCCTCCGGCTGCACGGTCACCTGCGGGTACTGCCTGGCCAGCACTGCGGCGTACTGCCAGTGCGTGGTGGCCCGGAGACCGTCCAGCAGACCGGCGGCGGCGAGGGCGAACGCCCCCAAGCAGATGGACACCATTCGGCTGCCCCGGGCCGCCGCCTCCGCGAGCGCGGCGGTGACCGCGGCGGAGGGCGGGTCGGGCTCCAAGTACCCCGGCACTATCACGGTGTCCGCGGTCTCCAGGGCATCCAACCCGTCGGCGACGGACAACACCGCGCCGCCGTGCATCGAGACCAGCCCGGGCCGTTCCGTGCACACCGTCAGCGAGTACGGCCCGTCCGGCCAGCTCCCGAAGACCTGCAACGGAATCCCGATGTCGAGTGCGAGGACGTTCTCGACCGCCACCACGACCACGTGGTGGTTGCCGCCGAAGGCCTGAGCTCCCATGGCACGATCCTATCGCTGAATGGCATCCATGCCACTCACTCCCTCGCTCTGGCCGCGCTTACGGTCATTTCATGACCGATGGAGGCCTCTTTCCTGCCGTCGCTGCCGGGCGTGGTGGTGGCGCAGAGGGCCGGCGAGGACGCCTCAATGGTGCGACACCGACACCTGTCGCCTCCCTGCCACCCCGGCCACGCACGACGTACTCACGACGAACGCGCACCGCTACCAACAGGGGCAACGCCATGAGCGCCAAGCTGCATGCGGCCCAAGCCGCGATCGAAAGGGCTCGCGCCCCCGCCGCGGCGATCGACGTCCCCGATGAACATCGCCGTCGTCGACGGCGGCGGACACCTGGTCGCGTTCGCCCGCATGGACGGGTCGATGCTCGGTTCGATCGAGATCGCGCTGGTCAAAGCGGGTTCAACGACCGCATCACGGACACGACCTTCCGGTGGCTGGACGACGCCGTCAACTTCAACCGGACCAAGGACGTGAAGGCCCGCTTCGCGGAGATCCTCGCCGACCAGCTCAACCCGCAGGACGTGATCGACAAGATGGTCGAGATCATCGGCGCCGAGCACGGGAAGTACCGGACCGTCTGGCCGCCGGCGACAGAGGAGCTCATCAAGGAGGTCCAGGAAGCAGCCTGGACCCGCAGGTGTGATCCGGCGCCATCACCAGGCGCACGCCACGCTCGTCACGCAGGCACCGCCGACCGGCAAGCCGTCGATCAACGTGCCGAACAAGTGGCCGCCCAGATCTGCTCATTCGCCACCCGACTGCACGCACTCCGCTTCAGTCGTACAGTCCGAACGAAAGAGCCCCACCATGACCACTGACGCACCCCTGCCCGTCTTCGAGCAGCTCCGCCTCCCCGACACGGGCCTCACCCGGGACGCCTACACCTACGTGGCCAGGGCCACGCCAGACTTCGTCTTCCATCACAGCGTGCGCAGCTACGTCTTCGCCCGCGCCCACGCCCAGAACCAGGGCTTGAACGCCGGTACCGACTACGACGACGAACTGCTGTTCCTCAGCTGCGTCCTGCACGACATCGGGGTGAGCGAGGAGGGCAACGGCGACCAACGATTCGAAGTCGACGGCGCCGACACCGCAGCAGCCTTCCTCCGCGAACGCGGTGTCGAGGAGCGGCGCATCGCCATCGCCTGGGACGCCATCGCGCTGCACACTTCGGACGGCATCGCCGGGCGGAAGGGCACAGAGGTGGCACTGACGCAGGCCGGCATCGGCACCGACATCCTCGGAATCCGGCGTGAGGAACTTCCGGCCGGCCTCGCCGACGAGTTGCACGCCCTGCTCCCCCGCATGGACCTGGCCTACGCGCTGAGCGACGCGATCGTCGCCCAGGCCACGCCCAAGCCACAGAAGGCGTCTCCGCTGACGTTCCCGGGAGCGCTGCTGCGCCACCATCTGCCCTATGGCGCTCACCCTGACTGGTACGACCTGCTCGCTGCGGCAGGCTGGGGCGACAAGCCCGTCGGCGCAACGGCCCGGCGCCGCGCCGAGACGCCCGAGCAGGTAGGGGCCATGTTCATGGAGTACCTGGAGGCGGGTGACATCGAGGGCCTGGTGTCGCTGTACGAGCCGAACGCCCACTTCGTCCCCACCCCCGGAACCCACCTGGTAGGCACCGAGGCCATCCGGCAGGCCCTGCAACAGCTGATCGACACGGGCGCCCGCCTCAAGCTCGAACTGCGCGACATCCGACAGGTGGACGACGTCGCCCTGGTATCGAACACCGCCACCCTCACCGGCGTCGGCCCCGAGCCGGTCATCTCCACCACCACGGAGATCCTCCGACGCCAGCCGGACGGCGGCTGGGCCCACGTAGTGGACGACCCCTTCTTCAGCTAGTGCCGCGTCAGGCAACGTTTGCTCGTCAAGGAGCGGCGTCCGGTGCGTGCTCTCGGCGTGCCGGCCGCAAGCGCTCGTACTGGACCGTACTTGAGCTTTCGGCCGGTGCGGCGAGAGTGCGTGCCGGGCGTCGCGACGGGGCGAACGTTGCCTGACGCGGCACTAGAGCGTGACTCTTGGATCGGCTGGTCAATTGCTCGATTGTGGTCTGTACCGCCAGCGATCACTGGTGTGCCGTGATCACCAGGCACAGCGTGACTGCCCAACAGCCCAACGCCCAGTTCTCGGCCTTGCCGGCTTGCCGGCCGAGCGTGTTCGACGTTACCGCTGCCCACAGCCGTCGACCCGCAGCAACACTTCGGGCACCGCCGTCCCGGCGGTGATGCCGCGTCAGCCCAGCGCGCGGTCGAGGTTGAAGGCGGCGCTGATCAGCGAGAGGTGGGTGAAGGCCTGGGGGAAGTTGCCGAGTTGTTCTCCGGTCGGGCCGATCTCCTCTGCGAACAGACCGAGGTGGTTGGCGTAGGTGAGCATCTTCTCGAAGGCGAGCCTGGCCTCCTCCAGGCGGCCTGCGCGGGCCAGCGCCTCCACGTACCAGAAGGAGCAGATCGAGAAGGTGCCCTCGGGGCCGTGCAGGCCGTCCGGGCTGGCGGTCGGGTCGTAGCGGTAGACCAGCGAGTCGGAGACCAGGTCCGTGGTGAGCGCATCCAGGGTGGAGAGCCACTTGGGGTCGGTGGGGGAGACGAACTTGGCCATCGGCATCATCAGCAGCGAGGCGTCCAGCACGTGGTCGTCCAGCCCCTGGACGAACGCCCCTCGCTCGGCCGACCAGCCGCGCCGCATGATCTGCCGGTAGATCGCGTCGCGGGACTCCCGCCAGCGGGGCAGGTCGGCCGGCAGACCGCGGCGGTTCGCCATGCGCATCGCGCGCTCCAGTGCCACCCAGCACATCAGCCGCGAGTACACGAAGTTCCGCCGACCGCCCCTGGTCTCCCAGATTCCCTCGTCGGGCTGGTCCCAGTGCTCGCACAGCCAGTCCACCACGGCACCGACCTCGTCCCAGCGGTCACTGCTGATCGGCTGCCCCCATTTGTCGTAGAGGTAGATCGAGTCGATCAGGGCTCCGTAGATGTCCAGCTGGAGCTGGCCGGTGGCGGCGTTGCCCACCCGGACCGGTGCGGAGCCGAGGTAGCCCTCCAAGTGCGGAAGCTCATACTCGGGCAGCTCGGTGCGCCCGTCGATGCCGTACATGATCTGCAACGGACCGCTCTCCCCCGTGCCCCGCATGATGCCCCGCTCGGAGAGAAACCCCATGAACGCCTCGGCCTCCGAGGTGAACCCCAGGCGCAGCATGGCGTAGACGCAGAAGGCGGCGTCGCGGACCCAGACGTACCGGTAGTCCCAGTTGCGCTCGCCGCCGATCTGCTCGGGCAGGCTGGTGGTCGGTGCGGCGACGATCGCACCGGTCGGCGCGTAGGTGAGCAGCTTCAGCACCAGCGCGGAGCGGTTCACCGTCTCCCGCCACCGCCCGTGGTAGCGCGAGCCGGCCAGCCAGTGGCGCCAGAACCGGACGGTCGCGTCGGCCTGTTCCTGGGCCTCGGCGCGCGGGCACGCCCGGGGCGGGGTGTCGTCGCCGATCTGGTCGAGGGCGAATACGTTGGACTCGCCCTCGAGGAGCTTGAAGTGCGACCACACGTCCAGGCCGTCGGTTTCCAGGGGTGCGGTGGAGGTCAGCGCGAGCGTCAGTGACGGGGAGCGGAACACCGCCGTGTGGTCTTCGAGGTGCGTGGTGTGCGGTTCGGCGCCGTAGCCGAAGCGGGGGGCGATCCGCGCCCTGAACGGGAGGGTTCCGCGGACGCAGAGCACCCGTCGGATCAGCCGGTGCCGGGCGGCCTCGCGGGACTCGTCGACCACGGGCATGAAGTCCTGGATCTCCGCCACCCCGTCCGCGGCGAAGAACCGCGTGATCAGCACGTTCGTGTCGGGGAAGTAGAACTGCCTGGTGCGGGTCGGGACCTCGGCAGCCAACTCGAACGACCCGCCCCGGTCGGCGTCGAGGATGGACCCGAACACGCTGGGCGCATCGAAGCGCGGGCAGCAGTACCAGTCGATGGTGCCGTTCGTGCCGACCAGGGCGGCCGTACGAAGATCGCCAATCAGGCCGTGATCGGAAATCGGGATGTACCGGCCGCCGTCCGCCTGCACGAAACCAGCCGTGTCGAACGCCATACCGGCCTCCCAGCTGCTGCTGCCCGGGCCTGGAGATGAAGCCTTGCCTTTCATGCTAGACCGCTACTCGAGGCAGGGGTCTGACGGAGCCGTCCGGACAGGACTCGGCGGCCGGCTCGCTTCAGTGGCTTCTTGGTCGGCTGCACCGCCCACAGAGGTGAGCTCCCGCAGGCGTGGAATCGTTCGGTTGGGACTGCGGTCCCCGATGTGGTTGAAGACCAGCAGCACGGGCGGGCGCGGCACCTGCCCGTACTCGGCGCGGACCGACCAGCGGGTGCGCCACATCGGCCGGCCCTTGCCGTCGGTGTCCTTGACCTGTCGGCGGAAGAACCGGTGGTACTTCGCCGGCCTGGCCGCGATCTCCTCAGCGGTCTCGTGACAGTGGTCGACCTCGATGAACAGCAGCGGGACCCCGGACCGAGGGACGGTGAGCACGATGTCGGCCTTGGCGCCGCCCTGCCCGGCGCGGCCCACGGGTCGGGGGATTCAGCGGTCCCGGTGGGCGGGAGAGCGGCTGCGGGCGCTGCGGCGCCGGCTCCACCACCCAGTGGCTTCCAGGTCACGAGTGCGGCCGCAGGCTCAAAGGCCGCGCCCGAAGGACCCGGCGAAGGGCACCACTGCCGCGCGGCCAGCTCGGTGATGCTCGCGTCGCGTTCTGCCGCGCGGGCGCAGGCTACTCGCGTCCGGCAGACGACACTGGACCCATGACCGAGCACCGCTTCACCCTCGACAACACCAGCGCCACCATCGCCCCGGCCGCTGTCCGCCCACCCCACTACCTGCACAACCTCCGATACAAGAAGCCGACGGAGGCCCCCGAGGGGCACGCCCTGCGCGCTCTGTCCGACCTCACGGTGGTGACCTGTGCCTGCGGCCTCACCACCCCAGCGCTCCCGAACGACGACGCGCGACTCGCTTACGAGGAGCACCGCAACGAGATCCGTGACCAAACGGCCTGAGCGCCGGCTCAGCGGCCGATAGCGTCGCGGACCAAGCCCTGCGGCATCACGCGGCGCAGCAGGTCGGCTCACCGGCCGCTGCCTTCGGCCTTCGTACGGGCGAGTAGGCGCGGTTGCTGCGGGAGTCGTAGGCCTTGTCGGCTCGGACCCGGTCCGGGCGCTTGCGCGGTCCGCCGAGCCCGAGCCGTGGCACTTGGATGGCTTCCAGGACGGGTTCGAACCGCGGGGAGTCGCCCCGCTGCCCGGCCGTGACCACGATGGACAAGGGCTTCTGCCCCTCTTCGACCGCGAGGTGGATTTTGGTGGTCAGTCCGCCGCAGGAGCGTGCGAGGCCGTGATCGGCCGGCTCGACGGCGATCCCGCGCCGGGCGGCTCCTTCTGGAGGTCCCCCTTTCGCCTCCCCGGCGGCGTGCCGCTGGGCACGGCAGACGGTGGAGTCCACGTTGACGTCCCAGGTCATCAGGCCCTTCGCGTCCGCCTCGGTCTGGCCACACCCACCGGTACCCGCGCCCCCTGTGCCGGCCAGTCCGGTCGGGAAGGGCCGGGGCAGCAAGTGGAGGAGGACGGCTTCGATGTCGGCGCGGGCGGGGGCGCTGGTGGCAATGAAGCTGCGGAGGGTGATGCCGTCCATGCCGGTGGCGGTGGGAACCGCCCGTCACCCGTGTGGAAAACCTGCAGGTCCCCTCCATATAGGACCCGATCCGCCCTATATGGAGGTCATGCTTCCGCTAGGACTTCTCGGGACAGGGCGTGTGCCCATGAGGAGCTCCGCCCCTTCGCTCACCTACGCCTCAAGGAGTCATCCCCATGGAGCCTCCCGCCATCGCCCCGTGCCTGGGTGTGTCCGACACCCAGGCGGCCGTCGACTTCTACGAGAAGCTCGGCTTCACCGCCCTGCCCGCCGGCAACGACCCGGACGACGACCTGCGCATCCTGCTCTTCGGCGGCGAGTTCGCCCTGATGGTCTACCGCGACGAGCACCTGCGCAGCTGGCTGCCCGTACTGAAGGACACCCCGGTGGGCGCGTTCGGCATGTTCTACCTGGCCGTCGACGACTTCGACGCCTACGTCGAGCGGATCCGGCCGCTGGTCACCGTCCAGAACGACGCCATGGAACACCACGGCCAGAAGCTCTTCTACTTCACCGACCCCAACGGCTACATCGTCGCCGTCACGCAGAAGCAGGCCTGGTGACCACAATGACGAAGAACACTGGACAGGCCCCCGCGGGCATCGTGAAGTGCGCCGCCTTCTGGGGCCATGACGGCAAGGCGCTCGCCGCCTTCTACGCCGCCGTGTGAGAGGGTGCGCGACGTGAAGTCAGTAGGCGAGCCCCACCGGGACCCGCCGCGCGGTGCGGGCGGTGGGTGTGCGCGGCATGGCGAAGGGGCGTCCGGTTGCCCCTTCACCATGCCGCGAGGTGCCGCCCCGCCCCGGCAACGCCATCCGGCGGAAGCCGCCTCCGGCTCCGCTCGTGACCTGGAGGACGGTGCCGGCCGAGCGGTGCGAGGGGCGTGGGCGCAGGGTATGTCAATGAGTCAGCGAGTACGCGCCGGGGCGAAGGGGATTCCCGAAGCCATGCCGCGGCGGCCGACCATGACGGACTCGCCGAGGAAGCTCACGCCGATGGAGAGCTGGAGGGGGCGTGCGTTCTCGTGCATGCCCATCTTCACCGCCAGGACACTGAAACCGGCCGTAACCGCCAGGGTGCCGATCACGGTGAGGAAGGTGCGGCCGGTGTACCGCTGCCACAGGACACCTCCCTTGTCGATGAGTTGAACGGTGGCGCCGCGGAGTGCGCCGAGTGCCGCGCCGAGGACGGCGCCGGTAATGGCCCAGGTGAGGTCGGTGCCGGTCAGATCCGTCATCTTGACGAGGGACAGGACGCCGATCCCGGTCAGGATCGCCGGGGCCGCGAAGAGGTCCCTTGCATTGACCGGTTCACCGATCATCCGCTTGATCACGACCGCGATCACGACCACCACGATGATCGCGGCGAGTAGCCAGGGGTTCACGCAGATACCACCCATCTTTATGGCATGACTAAGCTAAAAAGAAGTTAGCCCAGACGTGCTATAACGGCAATGTGCCAAAGATCGTCGATCCCGTAGCCCGCCGCAGGGCGGTGGCGCAGGCCGCCCTGTCCGTCGCCGCCCGGCAGGGGCTGGAGCATGCGTCGCTGCGCAACGTCGCCGATGAAGCCGGACTCGCCATCGGCTCCGTCCGCCACTACTTCGCCGACCACGACGAGTTGATGACCTTCACGATGCGGGAGCTGAGCCAGCGCATCAGCGACCGCATCCGCACCCACGCCGAGCGGCTCCTGGCTCCATACGGCTGCACCGACCGCCAGGCCGCAACAGAAGAGCTCCTGGCCGAGTTCCTCCCCCTGGACGAGGCCCGCCGCCAGGAGGCCGCACTCTGGCTCGCCTTCACCTCCGCAGCACACACCCGCCCCGAGCTGCGGCCCTGCGCAGCCGAGATGCAGACCGACCTGCACACCCTGATGTCGCGCGTGCTACACGAAGCCCGGTGCGCCGGTGGGCTGCCGGCCGGCATGGACGTCGAACTGGAAAGCACGCGACTGGCCGCCCTCCTTGACGGACTCACTCTCCAGGCGACGCTGCTGCCGGACCGCTATCCGCCGATGCTGCTCCGGCAAGTGCTGCGGCGGCACCTGGACGCCCTCAAATCCGACAGCTGACCTCCGGCCAACGCGTTCAGCGCGCACGCCTCGGAGACATCAAGGGCTAACCGATCACCCGGCCGGCACTTCGCCGGGCGCGCTGCCATGGTCGGCCGGGCTGATCCGCGCGTCACCATGCCCGCTGTTCGCGCGCTGGTCCGGTCGTTCGTCGACGTCTGTACGACGCGCATCTGGGCAGACCGCGGCCTAGTTGGGCGATCTCCTGATCCCTGACCCAGGGTGCAAGCAGCGACAGGGGGCGTATGGGAACATCCCCGCGTGCACGGGGAGCAGGCAGACCGACCTGGGGTTTTACGGCCGGAGCCCCCCAGGAGGTGGCGCGACGTCGTTATGGTCGAACGCCGCAGCCCCGCCATCGGCTGAGGCGCCACCGCTGATCGACCCGGGCCCGCCACCCGGGAGACGACTCAGGGGCGGGATCCGGTTCAGGGCTGGTGCCACTCCAGGTAGGTGAACTCGTCCGCCGGGCTCGCGGGGGACGACCAGCTGTTCGAGAGGACCGTGATGTTGACGGTCGCGGACTTGGTGATGGCGGCGGTGGGCGCCTTGACGAGCAGCTGCTCGGTGCCGTACTCGATGAGCTCGGCGAGCTTGTCACCGAAGTAGACCCGAGAGTCCTGGCCGAAGTAGATGCCGTTGACCTGGGCTTGGTCGCCGGCCCGGCCACTGTCCGGGCTGATGCTGGTGACCAGCACGGCGGCGGGGCCGCCGTAGGCGAACTGGCCGCGCGGGACGGCCGGGGAGGTGCCCAGACTGCTGGTGACCCGGATGTCGACCACGCCGACGCCCTCGGGCGCCCAGGCGATCATCACGTCGTCGCGGAAGACGTAATTCCTGGTGCTCGACACCGTGCCGAAGTCGACCACGACACCCTGCTCGAACCCGCTGCCGACGATCTCGATGGGGGCGCCGGCCGTGCCGACGGGGGTGACGAGGGTCACCACCGGGCCCGACTGCACGTCAGGCGCGCCGAGGAGGCCCAGGTATGTGGAGTTGGCGTGCTGGAAGGCCACCTGGCCCATGAAGTCCTGGGTCGACTTCTTCACCACGTTCGGGTCGAAGGGGTCGTAGGTGTTGTTCAGCTGGTCGTCCTTGCCCGGCTGGACGTAGATGTTGGGACCGGGGAGGCCGGCGAGCGTCGAGATGACGGCTTTGACGGCGTCGTCCGCCGCCGGGCCCGGAGGACTCGGGTACCACTGGTCGGCCACCGCAAGGTTGTTCCAGGCCTGCGGCACCAGGTCGTTCATGTTGTAGTGGCGCTCGTTCGCCTGCCATTCCAGGGAGTCGACGTAGGCGGCGAACTCCTCTCCGCCGGCGGTGGGGGCGGCGAAGGTGTGCAGCTCGAAGTTCGGCCTCCCGTTGGGCCAGGTGAGCGTCTGCAGGTACGGGGCGACCATGGTCGCGATACAGCCGCCCAGGCTGTGGCCGGTCACATAGACCGTCGGGTTCGGCTGCGCCTGCCCCAGGGCGGTGATGAGCGCCTGCGCCAGGGTGACACCCGCCGTGCTCATGGTGACGACCTGGGTGAACGCCTTCATCGCCCCCTTGGAGACCGGGACCGGGGACGACATCCCGACGAGGTTGAACGGGACCACCGTGCCGACGTCGAGGTCCTCCAGCAGATCGGGCACGTTGCCGACGGTGCCGCGGATCACCACGGCGAACGAGTTTGAGCCGTTGGTGTTCTTGGCGAGGTAGGCCATGTTGGCGTTGCCCGGACTCATCGCGAGCCAGCAGAGGACCCAGGTGCCCTGGGTCGCGAGCGAGGTGTCGGCCAGTTGCCGGTTGATGCCGAGGATGATCCGGGTGCTCTGCTCCGCGAGGGTCTCGCCCGAGGGGCGCGGGGTGGCGCCGGTCGCCGCGATCGCGGAGAGCGTCATGGTCACCTGTGGGACGGTCGGCTGATTCGCATCGGTCGCCATGCTCGCTCCTCTGGGATCACCCGGTCCGGCCGGAGCAGGTACGCGTCCAACCTACTTTTCGCCGGGGAAACCCGACGGGAGGCGGGTCCCGGGTTCACGCGATCGGGGCAGCAGCCCCGGAGGAGGGTTGTTCCCGTCCGGCGGGGACGCTCCAATAGTCCGCTGTTCCGGCCGGCAGTCGGCGAGCACGAACGGTGCCGGCGACGGCTGGCCGCGTCGACGATCGACGACGCGGCCCGCGCGGTGCGTTTCCGCGTCCACGCGCGCCGGTGACCCGGGCCGGGCGGACCCCATGGAGCGTGAGGGCACACACCCGCTGGGGGTCAGCCGATCAGGCGCGGCAGTGGAGCATTTCCAGCGGGGGCGTGAGGAAGTCCGCCCAGAATTCCGCGCCGAACGTGCGCACGCCGGCCTCCGACACCGGGATCGGAACCCGGGTCAGGTCGCTGAATCCGGCCACCCTCAGGGAGTCCTCGTACACCTCGCCGCGCGGGCGGTTCGCGATGAACGAGACCGGCGGATCGAGGAGCGCCGTGGTGCGGACCTGTGGGCCGGTCTCGGCCTCTCCGTCGTGCCGCGTCTCAGCGGAACGCGCCGACGTTGCGGGTGGCCCAGTCGGCGAAGGGGCGAGCGGGGCGGCCGAGGACCTGCTGGACGGCCGGGCTGACGCGTAGTTCGGCCTCGCTCGGGGCGCCGAGGATGTCCAGGGTGTCCTCCGCGAGCTCCGCCGGCATGCTTCGGGTCATGGCGGCCTTGGCCTCGCCGCGGGTGAGATCGTGGAACCGCAGGGGCGAGCCCAGCGCTGTGGCGATGGCCTGCGCCTGCCGGCGCGGGGTGATCACCTCCGGGCCGGTCAGCTCGTACACGCCGCCGACGTACCGGTCCTCCAGCAGGCAGGCCGCCGCGACCTCGGCGATGTCCACCGGGTCGATGATCGGCACCCCGACGTCACCGAACGGGGCGGCGACGACCCGCTGCGCGCGGACGGACCCGGCCCACCACAGGGCGTTGGAGGCGAAGCCGCCCGGCCGCAGGATCGCCCACTCCAGGCCGGACTCCCGAACCACGTCCTCCAGAGCACGCATCGCGATCCGCGTCGCGCCGAAGGGCCTGGTCGCCACGCCCTGTGTGGAGAGCAGGACGACCCGGCGGACCCCGCCGGCCGCAGCTCGGGCGACGATCTCGGCTGGGCCGGTCCCGGGACCGTGCAGGTCGCCGGAGAGCAGCAGGAACAGCGCCTTCGCCCCGGCGAGCGCGGGCTCCAGGCCGGCGGGCTCGGCAAGATCGGCCGCCAGGTGGCGGACGCCGTCCGGCACGGGCGCCGCGTGCCGCGACACCGCTGTCACCTGCTCACCCGCCTCGGCCAGCGCCCGCGTCAGCGGCCAGCCCACGTTTCCGGTAGCCCCGGTCACCACGATCATGATCAGCTCCTCATCCGACGTCATGTGTGGTTCTGACGCTAGGACTTAGAGCTAACTCTCAGTAAGGACATACCCAGAGGTAAGCTCCTCACATGACGGGAAGCGCGCAGCTAGGACACGGCGGCACGGGAAGGCGGTATGACGTGTTTCACACCGACTGCCCCGCGCGCGACATGGTCGACCACGTGACCAGCAGATGGGGCATCTGGGTGCTGATCTCCTTGCAGAGCAACGATCTTCGGTTCTACGAGCTGCGCGAGAGCATCCAGGGCATCAGCGAGAAGATGCTCGCCCAGACATTGCGCGCGCTGGTCCAGGACGGCCTGGTGTGGCGGACGGTCGAGCCGACGACGCCGCCTCAGGTCACCTACGGGCTCACCGAGTTCGGCAAGGACGTGAGCGAGCCGCTGGTGGAGCTGTTCGACCGGATCACCCGGTGGCTGCCGCCACGCACCGCTTAGTGCTGTGACCGAATGGCTGGCCGGGTCGATTTTGGGCCCGCGTGCCGGTACCCGCTTCCGGGGTGCCGTGCGTGCCCGCCATGCACGGGGCCGTATGGCGGCGCTCCGTCGGGACCGCCGAAATCGCCACGGTCACTCGGCGATTGCCCGGGTGAGCACGACCACGGCGACGAAGCTGCGGTACAGGCGGATCGGGTCGGTGTCGGTGAGGTGCACGGTCAGCTCGTCTTCACGCACTGCACCATTGATCCACGTCGCCATCTCGGCCAGGCCCGCATCGCGGAACTGGATGGTGAGCGTGGCGGGGAGGTCGATGGCGGGCACCGCGGCGTGCGGCAGCCGCGTCACCGCCTCCTGGGCGGCCTCCCGGATCACGTCGCGGGCCTGTGCTGGGTGCATGCTGTCGGCGGCGAAGCGAGACACCGACGTCTTGACCACGGCGGCACGAATGCCGGGACAGAACGGCTCGATCTCCTCGGCCGTGGTTCGGTCGCCCGTGATCAGCACCACCGGCACCCGGTGCCCGAGTGCGACCAGCGCGTTGATGCCGCTCTCGCCCGCGGGCACTCCGTTCAGCCGGACGCCGGCGATTGCCTTCGGGTTGTAGGTGTGCGACAGGGCCGAGACCGGACCGGCCATCGACCCGTGGTAGGAGACGAGGAAGACGCCGTCGAACGAGGCGTCGAGGCCCTGCATCATGTACAGCGGCTTGTGACGGCCAGAGAGGTACCGGGCTCGGCCGGCGAGCTCGTCGGGGCGGAGGTTGGCCATCGCAGAGTGCGAGTCGTTGACGAGGAACTCCCTCGCGCCCCCGGCCTTCGCGCCCTCGATGGCGGCGTTCACCTCGCCCTGGAGCAGGCTGCAGGAATAGCCGTACTGGGCACCTGAGGGCCTGCACTGGTCCCAGTCGACAACCCCCGCGGTGCCCTCCATGTCGGAGGAGATGAAGATCTTCACGACGCATCCCTTCAACATCGCGTGCCGACCACCGAATTGAACAGCGAGAGGGTCACTCCCCTGGGCCGGACGCCCGGCAGGAAGCGGTGCCAGGCGCCAGTCCGACTGTCGGTCTCCATCTGGCTGCCTGCGCCAGAGTTTGCGCCCGGAGGCGCGCGTGTTCGATGGACTTGTGCGTGAAGTGGCCGAAAGCGTCCGGCCGCGTATCCGGTCTCGGCCCCGCGAGCGCGTTGCGTCCACGCTCGCCGGAGGCGGTGCCCACGGATCGACTGGCGGTACGACGGGCGCCGCACCCTGCGCGTACCCCGGCGAGAAGGCGGCGCCCGGAGCGGGCGCGGGACTGGAAACCCGGGCCACGGCCGGCCCCGGAGCAGGCTCGGGCCTTGGTGTCGGAGCCGAATCCGTACCCGGGGCCGGGGCGGTACGGCGGCGGCCGCGGTGGTGACGGCTGCGTCGGCCTGATCCACGCCGACGCCCGCCGCGTGCGTGTCGGCCAGGATCCGGGCTACGTCGACACCGGACGCATCCAGGCGGCCCATAGCGGCCGTGATGTCCGGCCAGGCCGGGAAGGCCACTCGCGTCGCGCACCAGGCTCTCCGGCAGCGTGGTGCGCAGCAGGTTGGCCCAGCCCAGGGTCTGTCCGGCAAACGGGTGTAACTCGGTTGTGTTGAGTTAGCGCTGTGGGCCGGCGACGGCGGCGAGGGCGCCAAGCGGTCCGCTCGCCCGGTCTGCCCGGTCTGCGCCCAGGCGATGCCGCCGGTCTCCACCGGCCGCACCCGCCGCTGCTGCACCAACCGGTGCGGTCGCAGAGCCCCGGGGCTACGCCAGCGGGGGTGGCTTCCCAGCCCGCTGCCGGACCTGGCCACCGCCACGTGACTGCCGCCGGCCCACGCCGCCATCGCGGTCGTCTCTCCAGCGGTTCCGTCACCCCGATTCTGGCCTGGATGCGTACTTGAAGGGTTCGAGCACGGACAGGGGCCTTGAAAACCCGCTCGGGCGGGGGGAAAGTCATCTCAACGAGCAGGCTGAGCAAGGGAGTCGGACGATGAAGACGCGACACCACGACGCACCCTGGGGCACCACTCGCATGGCGCCCTACGCCGAGACCGCCCCGATCCCGTCGCTCACCCCGGTGATCGACCGCGAAACCCAGACCGCCGTCATCATCGACGGACACGGACGCACGATCACGCTCGGAGATCGCCTGGCCAGCTTCAACCCCTCGAACTCCACGTCCACCAGCAGCAGCACCAACAACTCCACGAGCACCAGCGGCTACGAGGGCTCGTCGGACTCCGACGACAACTCGGACTCGGACTCGGACTCGGACCACCACTCCCGCTGATGACGACAGCTCGGAGCGGATCGGTGCTGGTGCTCACCAGCCCGCACGACGTGACCGCCGATGTGGTCCTGCGGATCCTCGCGGATCGCCGGGTTCCGGTGGTGCGCCTTGACCCGGCTCCCGATCTGCTGGCCGGTGCTGCTCTGACCGCCTCGTACCGCACCGGCGATCAGGGCGGCACGCTGCGCACGCCGAGCCGCGAGCTCGACCTCACCAGGGTTCGCTCTGTCTGGACCCGCCGCCCCTCCCCCTTCGAAGGGCCGGCCGGACTGGACGCCGAAGAACGCAGGTTCGCCGCGTCGCAGTCCCTGTGGGGCGTCGGCGGTATCCTGGCGTCTCTTCCGGGCGCCCACTACGTAAACCATCCGTGGGACAACCGGGCAGCGGAGTACAAACCGGCCCAGCTTGCCGCCGCGCAGCGTAGCGGTTTCCCGATCCCCAGCACACTGATTACCAACGACCCCGACACAGCACGGGAGTTCGTTGCCCGCCAGACCGGCGGAGCCGTCTACAAGCCCCTATGGAATACGCCGTACAAGGTCGACGGCCAAGCGCACCAGGTATGGGTGGGGGAAGTCCACGCGCGCGAGATCACCGCCGCCATCGCCACCTGCCCCCACCTCTTCCAAGCCAAAGTGGAGAAGGCGTTCGACGTACGCCTCACTGCTGTCGGCACCCGGCTGTTCGCTGTCCGGATCGACAGCCCTGACCTCGATTGGCGCCGACGGCAGTCCTTGATGGAGTGCTCACCGATCACCGTGCCCCCACAGATCGCGCGCTCGGTTCTTGCCTTCCTCGCCGATTCCCGGCTCACCTTCGGCGCCTTCGACTTCGCCGTCACAGCCACCGGTGACTGGTACTTCCTCGAGTGCAACCCCAACGGGCAATGGGCATGGCAGCCCGACTCGATCACAGACTCGATTGCCCATGCCATCGCTGACCAGCTGCACAGAGGCCCAACCACGTGAGTACCGGCGGGGCTTCGGATACGCGCCTTGCCCAGGTCAGGACCCTCCAGTGGTCGGAAGAAGGAGTGCAGCCCTCCCGACCCGTCGGGGGACGCTTGCCGCTTCGAGGCGCCATTCGTCGCAGAACTGGGAGAGCGCTTCGATGCAGAAGTCTTCACGGAGCAGGTGAAAACGCGTGCGGCCGACCGGGTGGCAGCTGTGGCGGGTGGCGTAGTCCCGGGCTGTCGATGCTGCCGCAGCGGGCAGGGATCGCAGTGCCCATGACCCTTTGAGGTGAGGAGCTGACGTTTCCATGCTGGAGCGCACCCGGCGCAAGAACCGCACCGAGATCACGTTCGTCCTGTCCGCCGGCCACCCGGCCAGTGAGGTCAGCGTGGTCGGCGACTTCAACGACTGGCGGCCCGGCGCCCACCCGATGACCGAGCGCCCCGACGGCATCCGCGCCGTCACGGCCACCCTGCCGGTGAACGAGCGCCACGGTTTCCGCTACCTCGCGCACGGCGGCCACTGGCTCGATGAAGATGGAGCGGACGGCCACGACGGCCGCAACAGCCTCCTGCACACTTGACCCTGCCACGACAGCGGCAGCTCCCGGGAGCCCGTGCTGCTGCTGAATTGAGCGCTAAGTGGTCGGCTCCGGAAGTCCTCGGGGGTGACTGCAGGGCCCCGTCTGCGCGAGACCGGCCAGAGCGACGATGTCCAGCTCGCTCCGGCCGGTATCCGGCTGGCGTACAAGGGGCCGGTGCGGAAGTGTGTGGTGTCTACCTGCGCTTCGGTAAAGCCCCGGTGTCGTCCGGTGGCTCGACCTGCCGCTCCGGCCCCGCGCAGCGTTCCGCCCGACTGACCGAAGGGCTCTTTCATGAAGCGTGAAGTCTCTCCCTCCCCGTTACCCGCCGCGCTGGAGGCGATGGTCCCGGGCCCGGGGGTCGATCTCCGGGAATCCGCGGGCAAGGGGGCCGGGGTGTTCGCCACGCGGCCCTTCCGGGCGGGTGAACTGGTTCTGGCCGGTGTCATCGAGGCCGAGCTCGACCGCAACGACGCCCACGCCTCTCAGATCAGCTGGAACCGCTTCGTCCGGCATGGCGGTCTGGTGCCGAAGGTGAACCACTCATGCGACCCGAACTGCGGCATAGGGCTCAACGCGTCCGGGGCTCATGACCTGCTCGCCCGCCTCCCTATCGCGACCAGCGAGGAGATCACCTTCGACTACGCCATGCGCAACTACACCATCGAGCACTTCCCAGACCGATGCCAGTGCGGGACGCTCCGGTGCCGCGGCCGGATCACCGGCTGGAAGGACCTGCCCTCCGAACGAAGGGACGCGTACCACGGCTACGTCGCCCCCTACCTGCTGGTCCAGGGTCTATAGCCGTTCCAGGAGTTGGGCTTGTTCCTCGGTCACCAGGCCACCCAGGAAGCCCTCTTCGGTTCCGCAGTGGATCCAGGCGACCGGCAAGGTCGGCGACGTCAGGGAGAGCCGGTATGCGGAGACCGGTGCTGAGCTGCGGAAACTGGTCGAGACGGCCAGCCGCGCTCAGTTCACGATCGGAGACTAGGCACTCGAGGTCGAGCCGATGCGCGAGCACGGAGGTGCGGCGCCGACGGACCAGTTGTTCACGGTCAAGGACTCGCTGTTCCGCCTGTCCGAGAACATCGGACTGTCGTACTCGTCGGTGAAGCAGGCCCGGTGGACCGCCTCGAAGTGACCGAAGGACCGCCGGGTGCCGACGGTGTCCTTCACGGTCCACAACATCTCCGCGTCCATCGCCGCCAACGAGGAACGGTGGGCCACCATCCTGACCCCGCCCGAGGGCAAGTCCCCCGGGCGAGGCTGGTGTCGGGCCGCTATCGGTGGCGGACAGCGATCTGTCGGTGGGGTGTCGGTGGCCGCTGAGACCGTGAGGCGTGGGAGGCACCAGTGATGAAGGTGTCGTCCTGCCCGCCGCCAGATCACTCCGCGCGCAAGGAGCCCGCCATGCCCTCCGTACTCAAGACCCAGCCGTGGGACGTGCACCGGTTGCCTGACGCTGAGGGCAAGAGCTTCCTGGTCACCGGTGGCAACGCGGGCATCGGCTATTTCGTCGCCGAGCAGCTCGCGGGCACTGGGGCCACAGTCGTTCTCGGGAGCCGCGACGCGGCGAAGGCCGAAGCCGCGATCGCTTCGATCAGCTCACGCGTCCCCGGTGCCAAGGTGCGGCATCTGCGTCTCGACCTGGCCGATCTCGCATCGCTCAAGACATCCGTGGACGCGCTCGGGCTGGACCGCCTTGACGCGGTCGTCTACAACGCCGGCGTGGCACTCGACCATCCCGCACGCCGGGAAACCAAGGACGGCCACGAGCTGATGTTCGCCACCAACCACCTCGGGCACTTCGCACTGACCAGATGGCTGGCCCCCCTGCTCGTGGCCACGCCAGAGAGCCGGATCATCACCACCGGCAGCTTCGCAGCCAAGTCCGAACGCCTGGACCTCAACGATCTCCAGAACACCCACGACTACGAGCCCAAGCGCACCTACGGGCGGTCGAAGCTGGCCCAGATGCTCTTCGGCTTCGAGCTTGACCGGCGTCTGCGCGCTGCGGGCAGCACGACGCTGAGCGTGGTCGTCCATCCCGGCGGCGCGCTCGACTCCCTCACCCCCTCGCGCCCGCCGGTCCGTGTCCGCACCACGGGCGAGCGGCTACGCGGCCTACCGCTCGGCCTTCTCGTCCAGGGCAAGGAAGCCGGCGCGTGGCCCGCCGTACGGGCCGTGCTCGACCCCGACGTGCGCGGCGGCCAGATGTGGGGACCCCGGGTGTACGGGCTGCGTGGTAGGCCCAAGAACGAATCCATCTGGGACCACGTGGCCGACACCACGACCGCGGCGCGCCTGTGGGTCGCCAGCTGCGACCTGACCGGCGCCGAAGGCACAGCCGGCACCGCTCTCGAAGGTTTTACTCATCGCCGTCGCGTGCGCCCCGTACGCCCCTGAACAGCGACGAGGCACGCCGGGCCCTGGCCGACGGAGTAGCCGCCTGCCCCCACTGCCGACCCGCCGGCGCCCCGGGAGTGCTCAAGTGACCGGCCAGCCAGCAGCAGGATGGAGGGGGAGAGCCTGCGCGTGATCGTCCATCCGCCGGACGCCCCGGGCGGGCGCCGCGTCCGCTCGGACGGCGAGATCCCCGGCCGCGCCCTGGGCCCCGGCGACCGCCTGGAGTTCCTGCGGCGGGCCGGCCGTCTGGACTGCGGACCCCGGCGAGGAGTGAAGTGCCCTACCGAACGGGTGCCCGCGCTGCTTTCACGGCAGCCGGGCATACAGGTGGAACAGGCCGTCCCCGGCGGTGCCCTCGAATCGGAACCCGCACCGTTCCAGCAGCCCAGTGGCCTTCGCCCGTGAAAAGAGCCGGAACTGACAGCGCTGATGGGCCACTACCTCGTCCTGCCGTCTGACGTAGTAGTCCTTGACGAACCGTTCACCGGCTGCCGCCCGCACGTCCTGGGCGTAGACCAGGCCGCCGGGCAGTTCGCGTTCGTAGCTGTGGTGGGGGCCCTGCGAGGCCAGGGCCAACAGGCTTCCGGGCTTCATCGCCGCGTGCAGATTCCTCAGAGCCAGGGCGTTGTGCTCTTCCTCCAGGAGGTGGCTGCAGAAGAGGTCGTCGCCCTGGTCGCGGATGTAGAACCAGATGCCGCCGACGGAATAGGCAGCGTCGAACGTGGAAGGGAGAGACATCTGCAGGATGTCCTGCCGCACGAGCCGCACCCTGCCGGCCAGCCTGAGGCGGGCCTGGGCGAGCATGCCCTCGGTGTGATCGATCCCCGTCAGCCGAAGACCGGGCTCCCCCAGAGCAAGGAGCCGCTCACAGACCAAGCCCGTACCGACACCCAGCTCAAGGACTTCCCGCCAGCCCTCGAGGACCGAAGCCAGCGTGCGCGCGTAGTCGTCGTAGTCGTAGTAACCCGACGTCATGATCAGGTCGTAGTGCCGCGAAAGCCCGGTATAGGAATTGACCACGCCCGGACCCTAACCACCGCCTCCACACCCCGCCAGAGCGCAGATCCCGCCACAAAAGCGGGGCGCACCAAGGGACGGCGTTGAGGCGAGGCCTCGCCGACGGACTGCGGGCCACCGGCGCGAGGACCGCCGGGACGAGCGTGAGGACCGCCGGGACGACCGCCGGGACCGGCGCCGATCCGAGCCTCACTGCCGGTCCAGGACGGCGCGCGCTCCCTCCCGATCGCCCGAGGCGGCGGCCGCCCGGGAAGCGATGATGGCGGCCTCCACGACCACGACGGGTTCCGGTACCGGTTCCTGCGGACGCGGTCGCCGGGGGGATGCTCCGTGCCGGTCATCCATCACTCGGGCCTGCGCAGCGCAGGCCGCTGTTGCCGATGGAGGAGTCGAGCGTGTTGGGCATCTGGGCGCAGACCCGGTAGCGGCGGCAGTACGAGGCGTTGCAAAGGTAGGAGCCCCCGCGAAGGGCACGCGCGATGCCGGTCGGTGGGCCGGTCGGGGCCGCGCGAGTGCCGCCAGTCGGCGCCGAGCACCTCGAGCCGTCCCGGAGCGGCGGGGACCGCCCGAGTGTGCGGGAAGCCGTCGGGCAGCAGACCGCCGAAAATGGACGAGGTGAAACGGGCGTCGCTGACGCAGTGCGGATCGATGGCGAATGGGCTGACCCAGACATGGGGCACTCCGGAGGTGCTGCCTGCCATCCGCCATGGCAGCCTGGATATGGAGTCTCCGACCAGGTCGTGCGATTCGGCGACATGACTGAGAGATCTCCTCGTGCGAGGGGCCCGGTCTCCTGAAGGGTAAGGGGACCCACCCCAGCTGAGTTGCTCGGCCTGACCGGTGTGCCCGTCGTGCAGCTGCACTGAGTCGCGCCGCCACAGTGGCTCGGCGGTGAAAGGAGTTGACGGCCCGGCAGCACCGACGCCGGTGGCCTCGCCGGCGGGCACCATCTCTTCGTCACGAACCACCGCCTGCACGACGCGTTCAACTGGGTGGGCACCCACCTGCAACTTGTGGAATCCGACCCGTGAGATCAAACCGGGCAGGCACTTGCTCACGACCGAGTTCACCGCAAGTGGGCGCAGCGCCGAGTCGGCGATGCCGGGTGCGGCCGGAACCCTCACCCTCTACGTCGAAGAGCAGCAGGTGGGCAGCGGTGACATCGTCACCCAGCGTCCGCACGAAACAGGCTGGAGAGGTGGCGGCGGATGGACGAGCACGCCCGGCCGCGGCGGGAGTCCCACGGCCCGCCTGGACCACATGTGGGCCAGGACATCCGCATGGAGCTCATGGACGAGCAGATTGCGGAGCTGGGCAGCGAGCAACGGCGGATGCAGCGACTGCTGGAAGCGGTGCTGGCGGTCAGCCGGGACCTCGACCTTCCGATTGTGCTGCGCCGGATCGTGGGCACCGCCATGGAGCTGGTCAACGCGCGCTACGGCGCACTGGGCGTACTGGCCGAGCAGGGGGTGAGCCTGTCGGAGTTCATCCCCGTCGGGCTCACGGAGCACGAGCGGGCCGATCTGTCCGGCGTGGAGTTCCCTCGCGGGGGCGGGCTGCTGGGGCACCTCATCCGCCACCCCCAGCCACTGCGGGTGGAGGAGATCGCGCTCCACCCGAAATCGGTCGGCTTCCCGCCCGGCCACCCGCCCATGCGCAGCCTCCTCGGGGTCGCCATCAGCGTGCGCGGCCAGATCTACGGCAACCTGTACCTGTCCGACCGGCGGGACGGCCAGCCGTTCGACGCCCACGACGAGACGGTCCTCGTCGCCCTGGCCGGAGCGGCCGGCGTGGCCATCGAAAACGCCCGCCTCTACGAACAATTGCGCAATGCCACCGAACGGTTCCAGCGCCTGCTCCTGCCGACCCTGCCCGACCTGCACCCGTTCACCGCCGCAGCGGTCTACCAGCCGGGGTCCACCCCCGACTACCTCGGCGGGGACTGGTACGACGCAATGTTGCTGCCCGACGGCGCCTGCGCGGCGATCATCGGAGATGTCGTGGGCCACGACCTGCGGGCCGCGGCAGCCATGGCGCAGATCCGCAACATGCTTCGCGCCGTGCTCTACGACCGGCTCACCCCGCCGAGCGCTGTCCTCACACAGGTCGACCAGACCCTCCAGGCGATCACCGAGAATCCTGTCACCACTGTCTGCCTGGCCCGCATAGAACCCTCCGACCATGGCTGGCAGCTGCACTGGAGCAGCGCCGGACACCCGCCGCCCCTGCTGCTCACCCCCGACGGACGTGCCCGATATCTGGACACGGACCCCGGTCTGCCGCTGGGCGTGGATCCGGACCACCCGCGCACCGATCACACCTACCCGCTGCCAGGGGGATCCACCGTCGTCCTGTTCACTGACGGCCTGGTCGAACACCCGGGCCGGCACCTCGACGAAGGACTGCGCGCGATCGCGGCGACTGCCGCCGCCGCCTTCGGCGATCCGCTTGCCTCCCTGGTCCGGACACTCGCCGACAACCGTCCCAGCAACGGCTCCGACGATCTTGCACTGCTCGCCGTACGCACTCCTGCAGAGCCGGCAGGGCAAGTCCAGCGGTGAGCTGTCGGCCTGGTGGCCCGTGGGCGGTTCGGATACCAGCGAGCGTGGCTAAGGCCCCGGGCGTTGAGGCCGCCCCGGCGAGCGGTGCCCGCTACGGATCCCATCAGCCGGCGATGCCACCCACCGGTACGAGGTCGTCGCCAAGCTCAGGTACGAACACCTGCGGCCGCCGGCGCGGCGCTCTCCGCCCGCATGACCGTGCTCCGTGCCCCGCGATCCCTGACCGTGGCGCCCGTGGTCGCCAACTGGCACGGTCAAGGGCCGCTGGTCCGCAACCAATTCCCAAGATGAACCTGCTCAGGAATCCGCACGCTCAGAGCATGCCCTGATTTGATTCCGCCCGTCCGGTCAGAACCCTCTCCATCCGGCCCAACGCGACTGTATCTGCGGGAACTTCCGCCCGACGGTCCCCGGGGGCTCGCTACGCTGCGCCGGTGGCGCGCTCGCATGCACGAAGTAGTTTGGCGCTCTTGGGAATAGCTTTCGACTTCGCCGAGTTCGGGCAGCAGCTGGGCCAGCATCTCAGTCGTCGGTGTATAGAGATACTCGCCCCTCATTAAGAGAATGCGTTCCTCCAGGGGGCCAGGCTGCCCGGGTGACGTGCAACGGCAGTCCGAGCCCGTCGGCGATGGATGTGCCCGACCGTGCTCTTCCCGGAGCCCGACACGCCCAGTTTCCACGACGATCGTCAGCACGTCGCCACCGGACCCGGTTACCGATCGCCTCCTCGCCTGCCGCCACGGCTACCCGTACCGCCACCCGGGTGGTACGGCATCCTGGGGCTTCGGCCGGGATGCGAGGTGGGCCACCTCCGGTGGATGGTGGAGTCATGAACCATCACCACCACCAGTCCCACCGGAAGATCGAGATCGACACCCGGCTCATCACGACGGGTGCCGTGCTCACCGCGACCGGTGCCGCGCTGGCGTGCACCGGCATGACCCTCGCGGCCTTCGCCGTGTTCGCGGCAGGCCGTCGCATGATCCGCGAGATGGACGTGCCACCCGCCCATCAGGCGGCCATGAAATGGCAGCAGGCCAAGGAGGCGTCCAGAGCGGGTATGCAGGCGTGGCAGTCGGCGTCCGGCGCCCAGAACGGGTCGCTCGCCCGCTAGTAGCCGAGGACAAGGACTTCCCATCGCGGCTGGGCTGGGTGCGCGAGACCGACGGCTCCTGGATCTTCGATGAGTCCCCGGTGGAGTCGTCGACTGGTTCGCCGCACCCCGCTTCGACTCCCCCAGCATCTTCGCCGCCCTGCTGGACCACGACCGCGGAGGCTACTTCCGGATCGCGCCGCAGGACCCGGAGGCCAGCTGTAAACAGCTGCACTACCCGGACACCGCCGTCCTGGTCACCCGCTTCATGTCCACCGACGGGGTGGGTGAGGTGCTCGACTGGATGCCGCCGAACACCAGCCGCACCCCGACCGACCGGCACACCTTGATCCGGACCGTGCGAACCGTGCGCGGCACCGTCCGGTTCGACATGGAGTGCCGCCCCCGGTTCGACTACGGCCGGACCGCCCATGACCTGGACCTGCGCCCCGAGGCCGCCGTCTTCCGGGCGCCGGGAGTCTGCGCGCACCTCCAGAGCACCTTTCCGGTGGAGCGTGACGGCGACGATCTGCGGGGCTCCGTCACGCTGAACGTGGGCGAAGCGGCAGCAGTCGTCTTCACCGTCTGCGAAGCCGACGGCCCGGCCCCGCCGCCGCCCACCGTCGACGGGATCACCGAACAACTCTGGGATGCCGCCGACTTCTGGCAGCGCTGGGCCCGCGGCTCCAACTACCGCGGCTGCTGGCCCGACATGGTCAACGGCTCGGCCATCACCCTCAAACTCCTCACCTACGCACCCACCAGCGCCCCGGTCGCCGCGGCCACCATGGGCCTGCCCGAGCAGGTCGGCGGCGAACGCAACTGGGACTACCGCTACACCTGGGTACGCGACGGCTCGCTCTCCGTACGCGCCCTGCTCGACCTCGGATTCGTCGAGGAGGCCACCGACTTCACGCACTGGCTCGGCGACCGGCTGCGCGAATCCGAGGGCAAGGACGGCGAACCGCTGCAGATCATGTACCGGGTCGACGGCGAACCGCTGTTGACCGAGGAGATCCTCGGCCACCTGGAGGGGTACCGGGGTTCCGCGCCGGTACGGCTGGGCAACGCGGCCGCCGATCAGTTGCAGCTGGACATCTACGGCGAGGCCCTCTACGCCCTGTCCGAGGGGCGCGAGATCGCCATCCAGGCCGGCTACCGGGGCTGGAAGGCGCTCTCCCGGACGCTGGACTGGCTGGCCGATACCTGGGACCGTCCCGACGAGGGAATCTGGGAGACCCGCGGCGGCCGCCAGGACGCAGAGCTGTTGCCGTCCACGTGGTCTCGCGCGCCCGCATCACGCAGGGCGCCGAGTTGCTCCAACCCGGGCCCCGGTGGATCTCACGCCGTACGGCCTTCTCCCCGACGTCGAAGGTCCGTCGAGTTCTGACGCTTCGGCAGGCGTCCGCGTGCGGAGCGTGTCGATCACGCAGCCGCATTCACATCGGTCTACGGTGGGATCCAAGATCCCAGCCTCGCGTCCGAGCGAGCGGGCAACGGCCGTCGAGGCAGCCGCCGCCACACGCCTTCACCTTCGAGGAGCCGCAGATGAGCGCGACATCATGGGCGATCATCGCCACCCGCCGTACCGTCGCCGCGGCCCCGGAGCGTCTCCCGCTGCACGGCACCCGGCACTCCACCGGCGCGGACCGAGCACTCGTCGCCCGCAGCGCCCGGCGTCGGGTGACCGCGGCGGACAGCGCGAACTGACCCGCCACCGAGCCCGGCAGCAGTCGGCCGTGACCGGACACAACCCCTCCGATGCGAACCGTACGAGCAATCCGCACGAGCCGGAGCCGGAGCCAGAGCCGCAACCTGCGGTGTACGCCGAGACCCGCTGGCCCATGGCCGGAGCCGTCATCGCTTCCGCGGTGCTGACCCTGCTCCTGCCCGACGACTTGCGCCTGGGGCCCCGATGGGCGCTTCCCCTTGCCGAAGGACTGCTCCTGGTGGCGCTGATCTCGGGCGACCCCGTTCGGATCAGCCGCCGCTCGGGTGCCTTGCGCGCAGTGTCGATCACCCTGGTCACCGTGCTGGCGTGCGGCGCCATCTGGTCAACCGTCCGGCTGATCGACGATCTCATCCACGGCGGGACCGAGACCAACTCCGCCGCTGACCTCCTGCTGGCCGGCGGCAGCGTCTGGGCCTCCACCGTCATCGCCTTCTCCCTGCTGTACTTCGAACTCGACAGCGGCGGGCCGGCCGCCCGGGCCCACCACATGCCCCCCACTCCCGCACTCGCCTTTCCCCAACAGCTCAGCCCCGAACTGAACGCCTCACACTGGCGTCCCCGCTACATCGACTACCTCTACCTCGGATTCACCAATTCCACCGCATTGAGCCCCACCGACGTCATGCCGCTCGCCGCCTGGGCCAAGAGCGTCATGACCCTCCAGTCCATCGTCTCCCTGGTCATCCTGGGACTCGTCATCGCCCGGGCCGTCAACGTCCTCGCCTGACAGACCACCGAACCACAGCACCCGAGCGCCACACCCGACCACTACGCCCACCCGCACGGGCGGAACCGCATTCGGGAACTTCCCGGCCACACCGAAGCGGTCATGGGCATAGCCTTCAGCCCCGACACGCTGGCCAGTACGGCCCTGGACCGCAAAGCGGCCGCGGACAGGCTGGCTCATTCGGGAAGTGCCGCATGTCGAGCACGCTCTCCCAGGGACTGGATTCGGGCGGGCAGGCCGTACAAGCGCGGGGCCCACGGGGAGCTGCACTGCCCATGGCACCGCGTGGGAGGTGGGGCCGGGGGCTACACCGCCCCACCGCGTGTTCCCTCATCGGCGGAATACCGTGGAACCAGTGGTCCGGGGTGGCTTGCGGGCCGCCGTCCGCGGAACGGAAGACAGCGAGACGGTTTGGCATCTGCGACCCGAGACGCTGGAGTTCCTGGACCGCGCGCCGCTGCGGCTGTCCTTCGCCGCACAGCTGGAGGCGCCACCGGACGCGGTCTTCAGGGAGCTCGCGGAGAGGCCCGACAGCTGGCCGTGCTGGTTCCCGGGGTTCGCCTCCGCGGCGTACGTGGGGGACCCTCCGTACGGCACAGGCACGGCCCGCCGGCTCCAACTGGTCGGCGGCGTGCGGGCCCTGGAGACGGTACTGGTCTGGGACCCGGCACGGTGCTTCGTCTATCGCGTGGAGGAAGCCGGGGTGCCCGGCGTGCGGGCGATGATGGAGGAGTGGCGGCCGGCCCGCTCGCCGTACGGCGGCACGATGCTGCACTGGACCATCGCGCTGGATGTGTGGCAGCCGGTACGGGCGGTGTGGAGAGCCGCCGACCCGTTGCCGGACCGGGCCTTCCGGCGGGCGGCCCGCCGACTGGAGGCGCGGATCGCCTCCGCGGCGGCCGACGGCTGAGCCACCGGACCCGGCCGAGGGGGACGTGCGAACCTGCTTCGGAATGAGCCGGCGCTCGCCCTCACCAGCGCAGCAGCGGGACCGAGCCGTTGCCGCACGCTGAATACAGAAAGACTGGCGCGGGCGTACCGCGCACGTACGCGGTGCCCCCTCGGGCACGCGCTGTAGCTGCAGGCGCACTTCGGGTTGCACCCTCCGGGCTACCTCGCGCCCGATCGCCTAGCCCGCACTACAGTGGCGGTACGGAGACCACCCGGATCGGGTATCACGAAAATCCGCCTCAGCGCGATCCTGGGGACGTAGTGCCCGTTCTCCGCCCGAGGTCGCGGCAAGCTGACGGTGGCGCCGAAGGAGGCCAAGCGCATGCCCATCCGCCACCAGAAAGTGAAGACCGTGCCGGCATCCCGCTCCGCAAGTATCGGGAAGGGCGGCTGGGTCCTGATCGGCGCCTCGGGCATCGCCCTGGGGGCAGTGTTCCACGCCGTCGCCGGTGTTGCGGAGATCGCCAAAGAGATGTTGCGAAGAGAGCCGCGCGCTGTGCAGGGGGAGGGCAGATCGTCTCCCACGGCGGCCCCTGCGCGGCCACACGAGGCGGCCGGCTGGGTCCTGATCGCCGCGGCCACCGTCGTGGTGACCGGGCTCTCCCACGCCATAGCCAATCTTGCGGAGCTGGCCAGAGAGCTCCTGGGAGCGAAGCCGCACGACACACAGGAATGAAGAACCAGCCGGTCGAGAGGCTATGGGGCCGCGCCCGCATCAACAGCTGCGGGCTGAGTTCCATCGGCAGCAGGCACCGACCCGAAGGTGATTGACGCACGAAGCCTGCTCCCGGCCATACACACTGGCCAGCGGTGAAGGTGACGGCAACACGACCAGCGCGGGCACGCCATTCGCCGTGGCCATGCTGCTCGTCTCTGGCTTGCCGGCCGGCTCCCAGGCCATCGCGGCCATCACCGAAGGCGATGTCTACGCCAGCCCCACCGCCGGACCGTGAACTGGACACCGGCGGCCGCCTGGGCGCGGCGTCCAGCGCCGCACCGGTGCTCGGAAACGCATCCGTGCCGCTGCGGGGGGGGGCGCCATGCGTGGGCCCCCTGGATCATCCCGCACTCTGCCTGACCTGCCGTTGCCCTGCGCGGCCGTCGGCAGCCGGTGTCCTTCCGGCCGGAGGCGCCCCCGGGAGCCTCCTTGGCCCACCCGACACGGCGACCGGCCCGTTGTCCCGCGCCGTCCGGCGGCTGCCGACGGACAATCCCCAGTAGAGGACGCCCAGCCCGAACGATGACCAGCAAGCACGGATGTGCCCGGCCCCCCGTACTCGGGCCTGGCACTCCCCAGTCAGAGAGCCGCCCAGGATGAAGCAAGACAGGCCCGCCTGCTGCACCCCCGGCCGCGCCGACGAGCACGGACAAAACGCCGCGACCCGGCACACAACCGCACCCGCGGTCGCCGCGGGCTTCTCCGCACCGGCCGTCCCCCTGGAAGGCGGCACCTTCGCCATGGGCAGCGCCGACACCCTCGCCTACCCCGAGGACGGCGAAGGACCGGTACGGCAGGTCACGCTCAGCCCTTTCAGCATCGACCCCCACTGCGTCACCAACGCCCGTTTCCGGTCCTTCGCCGACACCACCGGCCACGTCACCGATGCCGAGCGCTACCAGGCGTCGTTCGTGTTCGGCGGACTGCTCCCCGACGACTTCCCGCCGACGCGGGCGGTCGCGGCCGCGCCATGGTGGCGCGAGGTTCCCCGCGCCGACTGGCGTCACCCCGAGGGCCCGCACTCCGACCTCACCGGCCGGGACGACCACCCCGTCGTACACGTCTCCTGGAACGACGCCGCCGCCTACTGCGCCTGGGCCGGGCGGCGCCTGCCCACCGGAGCGCAGTGGGAGTACGCCGCACGCGGCGGCCTGCAGGGCATGCCCTTCCCCTGGGGCGCCGAGCTGCGGCCCGGCGGTCAGCACCGGATGAACGTCTGGAATGGCACCTTCCCCGAGGTAGCCGTCCTCGCGGGTGTTGTGCCCGGCTTCTCGTCGTCGGACAGGGTGTCCCAGGGCCGGGTGTAGTCCAGCGGCGGGAACGGCTCGCCGCCAGGGCCGGTGCGGGTCTCGGGGGTACCGATCGGGTTGAGCGGCGGCAGCTGGGTGCTCTGCGGAATCAGGCCCATCTCCTTCTGCCGGGCCATGGTCTCTTCCCTCATCGCCTCGTAGCCGGCGTCGAACCGGCCCCGGTAGCGCTCGACCCACTCCGGCGGTACCTGGCTCTTCGCCCGCATGGCCGAGGTGTACGCGGGGTTCCTCTCGCACTGCGACGACCAGATCGGCCGCCTGCTCGACCATCTGGAAGCCACCGAGCAGTTGGACAACGCCATCATCGTGGTGGTCTCCGACAACGGGGCCAGCGGCGAGGGCGGTCCGAACGGATCGGTCAACGAGAACAAGATCGCCAACGGCGTCCCGGACGACCTGGCCGAGAACATGGTCATGCTGGACGAGCTGGGCGGCACCAAGTCCTACGGCCACTATCCGAACGGCTGGGCGATGGCCTTCAACGCCCCGTTCAAGATGTGGAAGCGCTACTCGTTCAACGGCGGCACCTGCGACCCGTGCGTCATCTCATGGCCCGCCGGCATCGAGGCCCGCGGCGAAACACGTGACCAGTACCACCACGCCGTCGACCTGGTCCCGACGCTGCTGGACTGCCTGGGCATCGAACTCCCCGACACGGTCAAGGGCTACACCCAACGCCCGATCGAGGGCGTGAGCATGCGCTACAGCTTCGACACCGGCAGCATCCCGACCGCCAAGCACACACAGTTCTACTCGATGCTCGGCTCCCGGGGCATCTGGCATGACGGCTGGAAGGCCGTCACCACCCACCCCACGCTCAGCGGATGGAGCAACTTCCCCGACGACGCCTGGGAGCTCTACAACACGATGGAGGACCGCGCCGAACTCCACGACCTCGCCACGGAGGAACCCGGCAAGCTCGCCGAACTCGTCGGCCTGTGGTTCCACGAGGCGGGCGCCCACCAGGCCTTCCCGCTCGACGACCGCTCCGGCATCGAGATCATCACCAACCCGAGGCCCCAGCTCGCACCGCCGCGCAACCGCTAGGTGTACCGTCCCGGCGGCGCGGAGGTGCCCGAGTCGGTCGCGGTCTCCGTCCGCGGGCGCTCCTACTCGATCGGCGCGCTGGTCGACCTGCCCGGCCCGGGCGCGTCCGGTGTGCTGTTCTCGCACGGCGGCCGGTTCGGCGGCCATGCCCTCTACGTCAAGGACAACCGGCTGCACTACGTCTACAACTTCCTCGGCAGCGAGGAGCAGCGGATCAGCGCGACCGAGGACCTGCCGACCGGGCACGATCTGCTGCTGGCGGCGTCCTTCGACAAGGACGGTGAGGACCCGCCCGGCACCGCCCACGGCACCCTCAGCCTCTACTACGGCGGGCGCAAGGTCGGCGAGGGCCGGATCAGGACCCAGCCGGGCAAGTTCAGCATCGCGGGCGAGGGCCTCAACATCGGCCGTGACGGCGGCGACGCCGTCACCGACGACTACCCGGGCACCCGGCCCTGGCCCTTCACCGGCGGAAGGATCGAGCGGGTGGCCGTCGACGTCAGTGGCACGGCGTTCGTCGACCTCGAACGCGAAGCCGCCCCCATGCTCTCGCGCGAGTGACGGGACTGCCGACGGCCGGGGCACACCGGGCTCGGAGTGCCCCCGCCGTCGCGGCCGGTCAGGGTGGTGATGGGATGACAGGCGTGGATCTCGCCAGTTGGCGGGACGGCGGTTTCAGACGCGCGGTCGTCGAGTTCGTCGAGTCGGTCACGCGGCCCGGCGCGGCGTTCGTGCCGCCGGCGGACCGGATCGCCACGTTCGACAACGACGGCGCTCTGTGGGTGGAGCAGCCGGCGCCCCCGCAGTTCGACTCCCTCCTGCGGGTCTGGTCCCAGGCGGCGCGGGAGGACCCGTCGCTGGCCGAGCGGCAGCCGTACAAGGCCATCGTCGAGCGGGATCCGGCCTTCTTCGAGGGACTGACGACCCAGGATGCTGAGGTCGTGGCCAGTCTGGAGAGCGCGGCGGCCCGTTCGTGGGCGGGAACCACGCCGGACGAGTTCGAAGCCCAGGTACGCCGATGGGCCGAGACGGTCAGGCAGCCCAGGTTCGACGTCGGCTACACCGATCTGGTGTACAGGCCCATGCTCGAACTCTTCGGCTACTTCAAGGCGCACGACTTCAGGGTGTTCGTCTGCTCGGGTGGCGGCCGGGACTTCATGCGCGTGTTCGCAGAGGAGATCTGGGGCCTGCCCAAGGAGAACGTCATCGGCACGGCGCCCGCGTATGAGTACACCGGCGGCCGGATCGTACGGACCGACCGGATGCTCGGCGGACTCGCCCTGGGCGCCGGCACGCCCGCGCACATCTACGCCCAGACCGGACGCCTCCCGCTGTTCGCCTGCGGCACGCCGATGTGGACATCGAAATGCTCAGCGCCGCCTCGTTCGCCGTGCTGATCAGCCACGACGACGCGGAACGCGAGTACGCCTACACGAAGGCGGCGGACACCTCCCTGGCCAGAGCCGAAGAACTCGGTTGGGTCGTCGTCAGCATGAAGGACGACTGGATCACGTGTTCCAGCCGTGGGAGGCGGTCTGCCGACGCCCGGCGCTGGTGTTCGGGGCAGGGCTCGGGCGTCCTCCAGGCCTCGCACCGCGCGGCTTCCCCTCCCGTGCGGGTCGGAGCAGGCGAACCGATGCCCCCGCCCAGGCCCCCGGACGGCCGCGCCTCGTCCGAGCGACACCCCCGCAGCCGTGCCATGAACGTGATCTCCGGCTCGCGCCGGGCCCGCGTCCGACCGGGCCCGCCATGCAGCAGGACCCCGATGTGCAGGTTCGCCCTGCGTGCGGACGGCGTCAGCGCCACGGTCCTCTTCGACACCGACTCGCCCGGCAGCCACGCACGCAGCCACTCCAGACCATCGGGAGAGTGCGGACCACCACTCACGGGGACACCGGGTCCGGCGCAGGCGCAGGCGCGGGGGCAGGGGTGAGCCGGAGCGAGAGGACGTAGGAGACCACGACCGCGACGATCACGAGCGGCATCACGGTGATCCCCTCCGTTCCCAGCAGCAGGGTGGCCAGCAGCACCGCGGTCATCGGCAGTTTCAGCATCGCCACACACATCGCTCCGACGCCCATCGCGAAGCCGGACGTCACGTCCAGCCCGGGGAGATGGGCGAGGGCCAGCCCGCCCGCCCCTCCGACGAACATCGACGGAAAGACCGGGCCGCCGCGGAAGCTGCTGAGTGAAAGGCTGTAGGCGACGGCCTTGCAGAGCACAAGCACCACCAGGGTGCCCGCCGTGTATCCGGCCTGACCGGCCAGCAGTGGGCCGAGCGCGCTCTGCCCCGAGTACAGAACGTCGGACGCCTCCTTGCCCGTCCACTCGGCGTACACCAGGGCGGCCACTCCCACGAGCGCACCGGTCAGTACGGTGAGCGGCAGCCGCCGGCGCTCGACCCGGGCCTGCAGGAGAAGGGCCGTCCGACGGACCGCCGCCCCGAGGAGGGCCGCGGCCACGCCGATGGCGAGTGCCCAGCCGAAGCCGGCGAGGCCGGGGCGGGTGGCGGGCGGCACCTGGCCGATGACCAGCGAGTACGTTCCCAGGCCGGTCCATGACCCCAGGCCGGTGAACATCAGTGCACCGATGCCGGCCGCGAGGAGGCCGGGCACCAGGACGATCCCCATCATCGCGCCGCCGAGGCCGGCCGCCTCCATCAGGAGGAACGCCCCGAGCAACGGCGAACCGAGCAGCGTGCTGACCGCCGCGAAACTCCCTGCGGCCCCCAGCACGGCGCTCGCGTCCGGCTGGAGGTCACGCTTCACGGCACGGACGGCGAACACCGCCAGGCCGCCGCCGAGCGCGATGAGCGGCGCCTCGGGTCCCAGCACGACGCCTGCGCCCAGCGACGCGACCGCCGCGAGCGCGATGCCGGGCAGCTCCGGCGCCGACGGCGCCCCCTTGGTGACCAGGCCCTCGGCCGGCTTGTGCCCGCCCTCTCCCGGCAGGTAGCGGATGGTCAGTGCCACCAGCAGTCCGGTCACGACGAGGAGCGGAATCGGCCACCACGAGGGCGTTCCGTCGAAGCCCAGGGCCCTGGGCAGGTCGGTGTAGGTCAGCGACTGGAGCTCGGACACGAGTGCGAGGAACCCGAAGGCCACCGCGGAGATCGGGATGCCGAGAAGCGCCGTTATGACCAGCAGCACAGCGTACTTGCGGGTGCGGACCAGCGCGAACGCGTCCAGCGGTGTCGCGGCGGGCCCCCCGACGGGTTCGGCCGACATGCTCATCGTCTCCTCAGATCAGGAATCCGTCCGGACACGTCGGTCGACAAGCCTCGAGGTGGTCGTATCACGGCACCGCGGCATGCTGAGCGCGTCCGGCCCGCGCCTTTCCGGCGATTCGCCGAACGTCATTCCGGCGGCGCAATACATGACCTTGGAGCGCCCCCTACTGTCGGGCTACGCGTGCGCGCCGTGCACCGACCCGGCGCCAGATCTCCCGTTGACAGCGGAGCGTGCCGGTGCCCACCACGATCGGCACCACGATGTTGACCACCAGCTGAACAGACGAGCCACGGGCCTCGCTCCGGCTGGCGAAGGCGGCGGAGACCGCGATGTCCGCCGCGGTTGGAATGGTCGTGACCGGGATGAACACACCCAGGAGCGCACTCGCCCTCGCCTCGGTGAGGGCGACGATGCCAACGACACCGGCCAGCCCCGCGACGGCAAACGAAAAGAAGTCCGGCATTGTCGCTCAGGTAGGAGACGGGCCGGATGCCCAGGCTGAGCGCCTTCGACTCGAAGCCGCACCAGCGGATCAGCAGGCTGAAGAGAAGGGTCACTACGATGGCCAGGTAGAGACAGAAGCTCGGCGCATACCTCCCCTCGGCCCGGATCCGTGCCTCGGCCTGGTCCCAGACAGGTGCGTGGGAGAGTGCACCGAGCCTGCCCGCCCCGGCGGGCACCCCCGCCGACGAAGGCCGTGTCCACGGGCTCGATGACGATGGAGCCGCGGCTGTCCAGGCGTAGAGCACGCAGGCCACGCAAGACGTCGTTCGCCGCGCCGGTCAGCACGTCACAGGCGAGTGCGTCGCCGTCCGGGCGACGCACAGCGCCGGGCTGCACGATCAGGTTCAGGACCGAGGGGTCGCCCGAAAGGAGTTCCACGACCCGGTCGGTGAGGTCCGGCGGGTTCACCGCGCGGACATGGACCATGTCCCATCCTGAACCTCCACGTCTTGCGGGATCCCGGCCGGCTGCCGGCCTCTGCAGGATCGCTCGTACGGACCGCTCATCCACGGCAACGCCGCGCGCCGGGTGCCCGCCATTCGGCGAGCACCCCCCGGAGAACCGGGCGGTGGTCGGCCGCGCCCGGCTCGAAGGGCGCTTCCGGGGTCCGACCGATAGTGAACCCAGAGGCACCCTGACGTGGGGACGCTCATGGACCGCTACCCGCCCATCGCCGAGCACGGCCCCGCCGTCCTGGTCACCCGCTTCATGTCCCCCGACGGGGTGGGCGGACGTGGCGCGCCCGCACCCTGCGCGAAAGCCGGTCGAACGACGGCCGGTCGGTGCCGTAAGGTGGGGTTCACCGACGCGGGGTGGAGCAGCTCGGTAGCTCGCTGGGCTCATAACCCAGAGGTCGCAGGTTCAAATCCTGTCCCCGCTACTACAC
>NZ_JBFBAH010000034.1:0-72727 GCF_040682115.1 Streptomyces sp. NPDC051364
GGCACCTCCTGGGCGAGAGGACCAACGGTTGACAATTCATCAGTTGACGCTTGGATGTTCTCAGACCCCTGCTCGAGTTCCCGGCCGTGGAAAGGCTCGAGGTAACAGCAGGTGCCCGCTGGTGTTGACAGAGCGGGTGAAGCGTTCGGCGCCGACCAGCCCGGATTCCAGCGGTGGGGCCACGCTGATATCACCACTCTCCTGCCGTCCGCAGTGACTGGCAAACGCTACGAAAGCGTGCAGAGGTCCACCCCGGACGACCAGACCTGAGCTGCGCCATTCCGCTGTACGAGCAGACCCTGTCCGACCACCTACGGGCGCTGGGTGAAGCCCACCCCCGCAGACAGTCGAATGACGGAACTTCGCTCTCTAAGCGTTCTGGCGGTCAGCGGCGGTGCGCTGAGCACGGAAGTTCTCCCGGTAGGCGTCGTGCATCGCCGGGTCCTGGTACTTGAGCAGCGCCTCGTCGTTGCTGACGAGCCCGCTCACCGTGTACGGGTGGCTGCCGGTGAAGACGATCTTCTGGTCGGGGAGGCCCTTGTAGGTTCCCTCGATCAGCAGGTACTTGGAGTGCGTCGCCGTACGGCCCTCCGCATCGTCGTCCAGCTTGTGCAGTGTGATCCCGCCGAACTTGGTCGGCTTGGCGAGCTGGTCGGCGATCGCGGTGCCGCTGTTGTCGAGCTTGCGGTACACGATGTCGACGTAGCAGCCCGCGTCGTCGAGCTCCCACAGCTTCTTGGCCACCTCGGCACGGGTGATCTGATGCATGGCGATCCGGATCACCGTGCGGCCGTCAGCCGTGCCGTAGCCCGCCGAGTTGCCGTGGCACACCGGCTGGCCGCTGACGGGATCGTCCACCGTGTTGAGGATGTTGAGGACGACGTCCGAGCCGGACCGGGGGAAGAAGTACGCCTTCGCCTTGCCCGCCTGGTATTCCGTCGGATAGTCGGAGACCTGCTTGGCCGGGTCCGCCTGGGCCGTGGTCAGATCGCTGAAGTACCCGGCGTAAGCGGAGTACAGCTCGGGGTTCTCGATCACGGTCAGGGCGTCGTTCCATGCGTTCTGGCGGTCCCAGGCCGTCTGGTTGGCCGAGGTCTGCACGACGACGTTGTTGACCGGAACGGTGCCCGTGGAGCTGCCGGTGGTGCTGGAGAAGAGCAGGAACTTGTTGTGGTTGACGCTGTAGTACCCGTCCGCTGGGTTCGGGTCCTTCGCCAGGCACGCCTGGTGCTCGGCGCAGACCCGTGCCCACGAGGCCCCGGACTTGTCGGTCTTCTGGGCCAGTCCGTCGACGAGCTTCACGTACGTCCCGGAGCCCGCATAATGCTTGAGGCTCTCGCTGTCCAGGATCACCTCGACGTTCACCCCGCGCAGGTGCGCCGCGCTCAGCCGCCCCGCGAGCCAATCCGATCCGAGGACGTACATCGAGACCTTGATGCTCGAACCCGGTACGGCGCCGTCGATCAGGCGGGAGATGTGCGTGAAGACCGCGTCCTGGCGCGCCGGGTCGGTCGGGTCGTTGAAGGTGGCGCCGGTGGTCACGAGCGGCGCGGTGCCGGCGACAGCGGTCGCGGGGAGGGTGACAAGCAACGCCGCTGCACCGACGACGAGCGCCGTCACTGATCTGATCTTCGTCATGGCGGCCACTGTATGCAGGCGGGAAGCGACTGAGTACTTCGGCCCTACGCGTACGAGGAGTGCGGCGCGGTACCGGCTCTGTGCGCGCAGGAACGCCCATGTACTGGAAGAGGCGTTGCAGGGCATGCGGACCCCGGAGAGGTGGTGGGCCTCTCCGGCGTCCGCTGTGTTGGGGCTATGGGGTTGTGGGGTCTCACTTGCCGAGCTTTGCCTTGAGTTCGTCCTTGAGCTGGTCCTTGATGGTCTGCTTGTTGACCTGGCCGCCGGTGCCGGTGCCGGTGCCGTTGCCGCCTACAGCGGTGGCGTCGCCGGTGTTGACGGCGTCGGCGCTGGCGTTGCCGCCCTTGGCATTGCCGGTGGTGATGTCGCATCCGCCCTCGCAGTTGCCGACGCCGCTGCTGGCGTTACCGCCGAGTCGCAGCTCGGAGCCCGCTCCGGGACAAGCACAGCGTGTGGGGCGCGCTCGGACTGCTGCGCTGCCCCGGCGCCTGCCCGCTCGGCCAGGACGACATCCGGCGGCAGCCCGCCTCGGACCGGCACTGGTCGCCGCCGTACGCCGTTACGCGACCGCCGGCCCGCTCTTCGCCGCAGCCCCCGCTCTTCCCGCCGGAGTGGTCAAGGTCGGCCCGGATCACACGATCAAGGCGGTCAGCCCCCAAGCCCGGGACTGGCTGGACCAGCTGTCCTCGCGAAGCGGGCACGCGTTCCCGGCCTGGGTGCCCGACGCGTTCCTCGTCGCCCTTTCCCTCGCTGCGCGGTCCCGTGCACGGGACACGGACGCCTGGGACCCGCTGGTGTGCGCCCCTCCAGTCGTGTGCGGGCGGTGGATGACATTCCAAGGCCAGCCCCTAGATGCTGACGCCGCCGGAGATGTCGCCCTGGTCCTCCAAGGCGCGACGGGAGACCTCGTAACGCCGTCGTTCTGCGCCTGGTACGGCATCACTCCCCGCGAGCGCGACACCCTCCGCGAACTGCGCACCGGCGCGGCCGTCAAACAGATCGCACGGCACCTCGACCTGTCTCCGTACACGGTCAACGACCACCTCAAAGCCCTGTTCCGCAAAACCGGCGCCGACGGCCGCGACGAACTCATCGCCGCTCTGACACACTGCCAGAGACGGGGGCACAGTGTGGAACAGGTCACCGAAACACCGGGGCACCCAAGCGCATCACGAGGGTTTCGTCGCCGAATAGGCCGTGACCGTGGCCTTGTTGTCGCACAGGGCGAGGATTCCATCGTCTAGGGCGGTCTGGTGCGCGCCCGCGCCCGGGACCCCGACGACGAGCGTGGGGAACGAGGCGGGCGTCGCGCCGGACTCACAGTAACCATCGGCCTCGCCCTGCACGTTGACGAAAGTGAGCTTGGTCCAGGCACGGGCACCCGGGGCCAGCGACACTGTGGCCGCCGAGCCGCTGTGGGTCGTGGCGAGCGGTACGTTCTTGTCGGGGGACCCGTTGCCCGCGCCCGCGACGGTGGGGAATCCCTGCAGCGTGCAGGCGCTCTTCGAGACGTTGGCGACGGCGACGACGGCGGCGCCGGTTCCCGTGCCCGGCGGCCGGACGGCAGCCTGGCGGGCCTCCGTGACCTTCACGTCGTCGATCGTGCAGGGCTTTGCCTTACCACCGGACACGGTGGGGGAGACCGAGACGGCAGGTTTCGCCTGCCCCGTACCGCTGGAGCTGCTGCCGCCCGCGGCGGCCCCGGGAGCCGGTGACTGCACGGACTGCGAAGGCCCGCCGGCCGCGCCGGCCTCGCCGGACGGCGTGCAGCCCGTCATCAGGGCGGCGGCCGCGGCCACGACCACCAGTGCGGCCGCGCTCCGTTGGACACCTGCTGTGTACTGCATGGGGAACCTCCCGAGGATCGCCACCGGCCCCGCGCCGGCCCGCACGCCGACGGACACGGCGGAGCGCCCCGCAGGAGTTCCCGCGGGCACAGCGCTGTGCCGCTCCGGTGACACAACCATGACGTACCGGCCCCGCCGCCGCCCGGTGCCGCGCCCTACCGCAGGCCGCGGCCGTACGGATCACCGCACTCGGCTGGACGGTCGTCCGACCTCGACGGTTACAGTCGGCAGATGGAACTGCGGCAGCTGAGCTACTTCGTCACCGTCGCCGAGGAACTGCACTTCGGCCGGGCCGCCGAGCGGCTGCACATCGTCCAGTCGGCGGTCAGCCAGCAAGTGCAGCGGCTGGAAAGGGAGCTGGGGGCCGATCTCTTCGACCGCTCGCCACGCCACGTTCGGCTCACCGGCGCGGGGGAGCGACTGCTGCCCGAGGCGCGGGCCGTGCTCGCCGCCGCCGAACGGGCCAGGGCCGCCGTCCGCGAACGGGCCAGCCTGCGCCTCGGCACCAGTACCGGTCTCGGTGAATACCTGGACCGGGTGCTGGGCGACCTGGCCGTCCTCGCCCCCGACACCGCGGTCCAGCTGATTTCGGCCCCGACTCACGACCGCCTCGAGCAGGTCGCGGACGGCCGCCTCGACGCCGCGTTCGTGCGTTCCCTGGAGCCCGCCCCGGGTGTGCGGATCCTGCCTCTGTGGAAGGACCCCCTGGTAGCGGCCCTCCCGGCGACCCATCCACTCGCCCGAGAGGCGGAACTGGCCATCGCCGAACTGGCCGGCCTGCGACTCTGTATCACCGCCCGCCGAAACAACCCGGCCCTCGTCGACCTGGTCGTCGGAGCCTGCCACTCAGCCGGCTTCGAGCCGCTGCCCGGACCGGTCAGCGGCTCGCTGCAGGACACCCTCGCCACCATCGGTGCCGGCTCCATACCGATGTGGACCGTGGTGTACGCGGCCCAGGCACGCGTGCTGGCCAGCCCCCGGGTCGCCTTCCGCCCGTTCCGTGCCCCCGGCCTGGCCCTGCCCATCGGCCTGGCCGTCCGCCGCGCGACCCCGCCCGCTGCTCTCGAGGTACTCCTGAAGGCGCTTCCGGCACTCCCGACCAGCAACGATCACGAGAGCTGATCGTTGCGGTCGCGGTCTGCTTCTTGGTCGGGCCGCACGCATCCTATGGACTGGGGTCACGCCGGTGAGCGACCCGGAAAGGCCGGGAAGCCGCCGCTGGCAAGGGAGTTCGGTCATGCCCATCGTCACCATTCAGCAGGGTCCCCGCGATGTCGAGCTGAAGCGCGAGCTCGTCAAGCGGGTCACGGACGCCTTCGTCGACGCGTACAAGATCCCGGCCGAGACCGTCCAGGTGTGGATCCACGAAGTCCCGGCGGACAGCTGGGGCGCGGCCGGCACGCTCATCGCCGACAAGTAGGACCTCCCGCGTCGGTGACCCCGAAGGTCCGGTCGATGTCCAGTGGCCCGGAGCGGTTTCCTGCAGGACGCCTCCGGCATGGTGCGCCACGCAGCGTGCCGGAGGTGCCCTGCCCGGGACCGACCGTCGGCGGACGCTTCAGATTCCGGCCTCGGCGGTGTGTTCGCCTGTCCAGTCGTATTCCATCTGGAGGGCCGTGCGGCGGGCAAGCTGCCAGCCGAAGAGCCGGCCCACGATGTGCAAGCTGGCGTCGATGCCCGCGCTGATCCCCGCAGAGGTCACGATGTCTCCGTCGTCGACCCACCGGACATCGGTGCGCACCTGGATGTCCGGCCAACGCTGGGCCAGCTCTTCCTGGTCCTCCCAGTGGGTCGTGGCCGGGCGGCCGTCCAGAGCCCCGGTGGTGGCCAGCAGGAAGGCACCGGTGCAGATGCTGAACGTCAGGGCGGAGGTCTGTCGGCGCCGGGCCAGCCAGTCGATGACGTCCGTATCCGTCTCGACCGCCGTGGTGACGCCGCCGGGGATCACCAGCACGTCGAAGGGCGGGTCCTCGTGCAGAGTGTGATCTGCCACGACCTTCAGCCCGCCTCGGGCACGGATCGGCTTGTCGGTCGCCGCGACCGTCAGGACGCGCAGCAGCGGCTCGTCGTCGGCGGTGCGGGCCAGTCGGCCGGCGGTGCTGAAGACCTCGAAGGGGCCTCCCATGTCAAGGACCTCGACCTCGTCGAACACGAGCATTCCGAACGTCAGCGGCGCAGCGGTGTCAGGTTTCATGCCACAAGGCTCGGGTCTGGTGCGCGCGGCCCGACAGTGTCGGAAACGGCATGCACCGCTAGAATCCCGCCATGCGTCGTCACCGGATCGCCTGTCTCGCCTTCGACGGGATGGCTCCGTTCGAACTCGCCACCGTCGCAGAGGTGTTCGCGGTCTCCCGGCCGGAGCTGGACGTGGACTGGTGGTACCGGTTCGAGTTGTGCGCCGAGACACCCGGGCCGCACCGGATCGTGGGTGGCTTCGACATCGTGGTGCACCACGGCCTGGACCGGCTCCGGTACGCCGACACCGTCATCGTCCCGGGGGTCGCGAACGTGCGCCGCGAAGTTTCCCCGACGGTCCTGAACGCGCTGCGGGACGCGTACGCGCGAGGAGCGCGAGTGGTCTCCATCTGCAGCGGCGCGTTCGCCTTGGCCGCCGCAGGCCTGCTGGACGGCAAGGAGGCGACCACGCACTGGAGGCACGCCCGGCTGCTCCAGGAGCGCCATCCGGAGGTGCTGGTCAATGCGTCGGTGCTCTACGTCGACCACGGATCGGTTATCACCGCTGCGGGCACCGCCGCCGGCATCGACGCCTGCCTGCACCTCATCCGCAAGGACCACGGCGCCGACGTTGCCGCTCGTGTGGCCCGCCGCATGGTCGTGGCCGCACACCGTGAGGGCGGCCAGGCCCAGTTCGCGGAGCGTCCTGTGGGCGAAGCGCCGTCCGACGACCCGATCGGCAACGCCATGCAGTACGCGCTGGACAACTTGTACCGGCGTCTCACCGTCGACGAGCTGGCCGGCGTCGCGCACCTGTCGGCGCGGCAGTTCGAACGACGCTTCGCCGACGCGGCCGGTCTGCCGCCGGGACGCTGGATCACGCACCAGCGGATCCGGGCCGGCGCCGTACTGCTGGAGTCCGCGGACCTTCCGATCGAAGCAGTGGCCGGCCGTGTGGGCCTGACCGTCGCGGGCTTGCGACACCACTTCCGGGAAACGATGGGCGTCAGCCCCTCGACCTACCGGCGCCAGTTCCGGCGCTGACCGTACAGACCGCGACTTCACGTTGCATGCTGCCCGGAGGCGTGCCGCGCAGCGGCGACTGCGACTGTTGCGCAGCGGCTTCCGGCCCTGCCGTTACCGCACGGGCGGTAACGGCAACCGGGCCCAAAGAGCGTTTTGTCCCGGCGAAGGTGTTTGGTAAGTCAGTCGAGGATGATGGCGGGGTGTTGGTCAAAGTAGAGGCAGTACAGCCCGCCCCGTCGAGGCCCATGCCTGTCCGAGTGCACTCGGCGGTGGGCACCGTTGTGGTGCTATGGCAGGGGACCCCTGAGGCAGTGGGGCGAGAACACCGAGTCGAGTGGACCGTGGATGAGGACATCGCCTGGACGGTGAACGCCTGGCCAAGTGCCTCGGGTGTATCTGAGCTGCGGGAAGACGGCGACCGCATCGTTTTTCGTGGGCAGCTGAGCCTCTTCGAAGACGGAGGGGCTGTCCTGGACGTGGGCGGCACGCAAATCCTGTTCGATCTTGCCGACCCGCCACTGCCGGAAGGTACCGATGGATCGTGGGTCGAGGTTCGTGCGGCACAGGACCATGTCACCGTCTGGCCCTGCGGGGTCTGACTGCTGGCGGACAGTCAGGTGTCGCGCCAGTTCGGGGTGGATTCACAATGCCTCTGTCGAGCCACACCGCGCGGGTGCCGGACGGCGGCGGCACGCTAATCATGTAGGCGTTTTGATGATGGCTCGGGCGAGGTCGGCGCCGTCGAGCATGGCGAGGTTGGCGCCCATGCCGGAGAAGGGAACGATCCGAAGATCGTCTCGCCGGGACTGCGGCTGCTCTGGCTTCTGGTCCGGCGGATGTTCGAACGCTCGACCTCGGGCCCGGCGTCCGTTGCGGCCAAACCCTCGATCTTCGCCGCGAGCCGCAGTCCCGGCCGGGTTCTGGACGGGCCAGGGCCTGGCCGCGGTCGGCCTGGTCGCCGGGGACGTGGTTGGGCGCTGCTGGAGGACGAGTACCGCTTGGTGCTGGAGCTGTGCGAGGACATCGCCCGGGGCAAGGCGGCGTATCGTCCCTGATCACCCTTGCTCTTGACCAGGTCTGCCTGCATCCGGAGACCGCTGACAGCGAGATCCCGGGCATGCTGGAACGTCTCGCGCAGGTCCAGGTCCAGGACTCGCGTGGTTGGGCGCGGTCCGTTCGGCTGAGGACAGCACGACAGGGACGCGTGTCGGGTGGCGTGTCCACGCGGGCTCCCCTGTGATGATTTCTACCAGTTCGTCCGCACTGGAAGAGGAGCATCTCCATGACACGTCAGGCATCGGCCCACCGACACCGTCCGCTCAAGATGCAACTGATGGCAGCCGCGTTGACCCTGGGCGCTGTCGGTGCGCTCGTGGCTGCGGCGCCGCCCCATCCGGGGGATCCACAGCAGCAACATCAGGGCTTCCGGGAAACCGACCTCGTATCCAACATCCCCGGCAGGGCGCAGGCGACCGATCCGAACCTGGTCAACCCCTGGGGCCTGACGACCGCACGTACGGGTGAGCTGTTGGTCTCGGACGCCGGCGCCGACAAGGCCACGACGTACTCGGGCGGCCAGAAGGGGAAGCCTGTCCGGATCCTTCCCGGGGTCGTGTCGTTCCCGACGGAGGGCGCCCCGACCGGGGTCGTGCGCAATGACAGCGACGACTTCGAGTTCAGTGGCTTCGGAGAGACCGGTCCCGCCCGCTTCCTCTTCGCGGGGGAGCACGGTGACCTGTTCGCCTACAACCCGGACGTGTCCCGGACGGACGCGGTACGGGTTGCCCATGAAGACAGTGACGGCGAGACCGCCATCTTCAAGGGGCTGGCGCTGGTCCGCGGCAAGGACGCGGACAACCGCAGGGACGAGAAGAAGGGGACGGGCCACAAGCGCGAAGAGCCGAGGTTGCTCGTCGCGAACTTCCGTGACGCGCGCATCGACATCTTCGACGAGGACTTCGTCCTTTTCCCGCCCAATGGCGCGTTCCAGGACCCCCGCCTCCCCGCAGGCTTCGCGCCGTTCGACGTCAAGGAGATCGACTCGAAGGTCTTCGTCACCTACGCCTTGCAGAACGCGGACAAGGAGGACGACGTCCCCGGTCCGGGCAACGGCTTCATCGACGTGTTCAGCACGGAGGGGAAGCTGCTGAAGCGCTTCGCGAGCCGGGGTGCGCTCAACTCGCCGTGGGGCCTCGAAGTGGCGCCCAAGGGCTTCGGGAAGTTCTCCGGTGACCTGCTCGTCGGCAACTTCGGAGACGGCCGCATCAACGCATTCGACCTGCACACAGGCGCCTTCAAGGGGACCCTGGAGGACCCCGACGGCAACCAGATCACGATCCCCGGGCTGTGGGGGCTGCAGCGCGGCACCGATGAGGCCGGCGGCAGGGAAGCCGTCTGGTTCGCTGCGGGAATCAACGACGAGGCCGACGGTCTGCTCGGAGTCCTGCGCGCCGAACACTGACCAGCCTTGCCGCCACCCCGAGGCAAGCACGTGCCTGGGGTGGCGGCGGTGCCCGCCGCGGCTGTGAGGCCTGGCCCCGCCCAGGCCTCACAGCTCCTCGCCCACGGTCTCGGGCGGCGTCCGCGCCTTCAGGGACGGCCCGGAGGGAGCCTGCCGGGGTCGGGACAGCATGCCGCGCGCGCCCCGGCGTCGTGGATTCGCCCAATCAGCTTGGTGTTGGCCGCGTCTTGCTGGTGCGGGGTTAGGTGAGGCCTCGTGTTTCCCAGCCGGGTGGGAGTTTGGGGAGACCGATGAGGGCGTCGATGCCGAGGTGTTCGAGGAGGAGTGCTTTGAGGTGTCGGCCGTCGATGAGTTCCATGCGGCCGGTGCGGTGGGCGAAGTCATGGCTGGCTTTGCCGAACCAGGCGGTGGTGACGACGATGCCCTTTGCTGCTGCTTTGTCGTGCATCACGCCGGCGAGGGCGCGGACGGTTTCGGCGGGGACGGCGTTTTTGGTGCGTTTGGCCTGGATGATGCAGAGCCCGCCGATGAGGGGTTCTTCGTTGACGGCGACTGCGTCGATTCCGTCGTCGCGTGAGGCCTGGGTGACCCAGGACTTGAGTCCGATCGCCTCGAACAGGCGGCGGATGAGGTGTTCGAATTCGATTGGGTCGAGTGCTACGAGGTCGGGTCGGCTGTCGAGGCCGGCGATTACGTCCCGTTCGGGTGCCAGTTTGTATGTGGCGAGGTCGAAGGTGACCACCGGCCGGATGGGTTCAAGGTCGTAGGGGAGCTGGGAGACAATGGCGTTGAGGTAGCGCAGGCTCTGGACGGGGTCGAGTTCTGGTTCGTCGAGGACGAGCTCTTCGAAGCTCTCCCTGCTGGCACGCAGACTGATCAGGTAGGGCCGGATGGCCTTTCCGGTGGCGCGGTTCTTGGCGTTGACGTGTCCGTTGAACGCGATCACGTCCACCGCGGCTGGTGGGGTCACGGCGAGGGCCTCGTCGATGGCCCGTAAAGCGAGCCTGGCTACGAGATCCCTGTACATGGCCTTGGTATCGGCTTCCTTCCGAGGATGTGGCGCAACCGTCGGCGGGGTCGATGCCTTGTATCGGTACTGCGTGACCGCTGGCACTACCGCCTGGCTGGGTAGCTCGACCTCGAGCACCAGCTCTCGTGATTCCGGCGCGAACGCCGTACGCCACACGCCGCGAAGCCCTTGCGGGTAGACGATCTGGACGAGCGCGGCTTCGACACGGGCGGTCATAGCGTCCGGGCCGCCTTTGACCAGGGCTCCTCCACCGGGAGGCGGTGAGCGTGGAGTCCCGTCGTCCTGGTGGCTAGCACGGATTCCACTCGCTGGACCTGCTTTTCGACCTCGGCTGTCCTTGCCGCAGCCTCACGGCGTAGATCCTCACTCACCTGCTGCCTGGCGCGCCGATCCGCCTCGGACTTCTCACGAGCCGCGGCTTTCTTCTTCTGCTCGGCAGTCTTCATCCGGGCCGCCTCACGCTTCTCCAGATCACGGACGATCTGGTCGGCCTTGCGCGCCTCCTCGGCGCGGGCCCGCTCGTTCTGCTTCTTGGCCCGCACCCAGGCTTGCGCTTGTTCCCGCTCCCGCCGCGCCTCCTCCTTGGCACGCTGCGCCGCTTCCCGTTCCGCCGCACGTGCCTGCCGGACCCGTTCAGCCTCTGCCTGCTTGGCCGCTGCCGCCTTGGCCTTCTGCGCATCGCGGTACGCCTGCATCAGCTGTGCGGCAAGCGACTTCCTCCGAGCCATGCGGCCCCCTCGAAACCGCCTGGAGGCAAAAGCTGCCCCGCTGGCTGGTGCATCAATCAGGCCCGTACCACCCACTCACACCCATCAGGGACTTCGCAAAGATTCACCCCAACGAGCTGAAGTCAGTAATCGGCGGTCTGTCGATGCCTCCGGAGCCGGTGACACCACCCCCCAAGCCATCACTTCGACAGGGGGAGAAAATCATGCAACTCCGGAGGCCGGGCGCCCCATTGCGGGTCAGCCAAAACGGTAATGGGGGGCGGGGTCAGGGACGGCCGGACGAGATCCAGACCTTCACCGTGCCGCCGGGGCTGATCCGAGCGAGGCTCGACGGCTCCTGCCGGACGACCTGCCCGGCGGGCCAGAGCGAGTCGGGGCCGGTGTGCTCCTCCAGCTTCAGGCCGGCGATCTCCGCGCAGGCCCGGGCGTTCTGGATCGTGAGGAGTTCCAGCGAGGGGACCTGCGGCTGCTCGCTGGTGGTGTACAGGTCGCAGCCGGCCAGCTCGCCCACCGCCCTCGGGTCGCCGCCGGAGGAAATCCACACGGTGACTGTGCTGCCGGTCAGCACGTCCTGGGACACCGGGTCCTGTTTGGAGACCTGGCCGGCCGGGGTGAGCGGGTCCTGAACGGTGCCGGCCTCGCGCAGCTGGAGGTGGGCGATCTCCGCGCAGACGCGCGCGTCGGCGGCGGTCCGCTGCTTCAGCCAGGGGATCGAGATCTTGTCGTGGTGCTTTTCGACCTCGCAGTTCTCCAGGTCGCCTTTGGCGCGCGGGTCGCCGCCGGTCGACACCCAGACCGTGACGGTGCTGCCCCGCTCGACCGACTTCGCGGTCACCGGTTCCTGGCGGGTGACCGTGTCCTTGTCGTATTTCGTCCCCGTGGTCGACTTCTGGTCGAGCTTCAGCCCGGCGATCTCGGCGCAGGTCGTGGCCTCGGCCGCTGACATGCCGGTGAACGACGGGGGATTGAAGTGGCCGCTCCAGGATGCGACCGGGTCGCACGAGAAGTACGGGCCGGTGGCGCGCGGATCCGACGTGTGCCCGCCGCCGCCGAACGAGAACCAGCCGCCGAGCGTGCTCGCCGCGACCACCATTGCCACCGCGGGGAAGGCGCCCCAGGCGAAGATCCGGAGCCTGCGGAGGGTCCGGATGTCGTGGGCGGAACGCGGGTGAACGGTCCAGCGGGTGGTTGTCGTGGCGCCGTCCGCGCCGCCGTTCGTCGTGACGGTGGGGCCGCCGGTACGGTCGGAACCGCCCAGGTCGGCGGTGATGGTGGGTGCGTTGTGCGTGCTGCCCGTGGTGTCGGTGGGCGCGGTCGCATCGACCGTCGTGGCAGTGGCAGTGGCAGTGGCAGTGGCAGTGGCAGTGGCGGCGAGCGTGGCCGGGCTGCCGGGGGCGGAGGCGATCCGGCGGACGTCCTCGGCCATGGCCCAGGCGCCCTCGTACCGGTCGGCGGGGTCCTTGCTCAGCGCGCGGGCGACGACGGCGTCCACGGCGGCGGGAAGAGACGGATTGAATGAGGACGGCGCGGGCGCCGGCTGCTGCACATGCTGGTAGAGGATGCTCATCGTCGACTCGCCGTCGAACGGCGTACGCCCGGTGACCAGTTCGAACAGCATGCAGCCTACTGAGTACAGGTCGGACCGCGCGTCGGCGGGCCGGCCGAGCGCCTGCTCGGGGGAGAGGTACTGCGGTGTGCCGAGGACGGTGCCGGTCCGGGTCATGGCGGTGCCATCCGACTGGAGCGCCCGGGCTATCCCGAAGTCCATCACCTTGATCGTGCCGTCGGCGGCGGTCATCACGTTGGCGGGCTTGATGTCACGGTGGACGAGCCCCTGCCGGTGGCTGCAAGCCAGCGCGTCCAGGACGGCCGCGGTCACCGTCAGGGCCCGGTCCAACGGGATACCACCGGCGGGGGAGTGGGACGCGTGATCTCGGATCAGCTCGCGCAGCGAGCGGCCCTGGACGTACTCCATCACCATGTACTGGACCGGCCCGTCCGGACCGCTGTCCTCGCCGCTGTCGTGCACGCCGACGATGTTCGGGTGGCTCAGCGCAGCCACCGCGCGGGCCTCGCGGCGGAAGCGCTCACGGAAGGAGGGATCGCGGGCCAGATCGGCGTGCAGCGTCTTGACCGCGACGGTGCGCCCCAGCACCGTATCGTGCGCACGATGGACGGACGCCATCCCACCCTCGCCCAAGGGAGCCCGCAGGACGTAACGGCCCTGTCCGACGGAATGGTTAGGCCCGGTTTCGTGCACGTTCTCGGTCTCCTCGACGTCTCTCACCCACGCCCCCCCGACGCTGCCCCGTCCGGGCTCACCACGCGGGCGCGGGCCGTGCCGCCTCGCTGCGGTAATGCTCCTCAGCAGCTGTCGCTTCCGTTCAGGGGCTGTACATGACAATACGACCGTACCTGGGGAGCGGGCGCCGAGTCGAATGCGTTCCGGGCTAGGTCTGTCAATCGAACGGCTCTGGCTCACTTTCGGTGGTGACGGAGTGTGAGAGAGGGCGCACGCTGGCAACCGACGGTGCGGTCAACCTTCTGACCTGGGTGTTTGATGGGCAGTCGGCGCTGCAGTGTGCAAACAGGCCGGAGAAGGTCCTGTTCACGCCAGTGGCGAACTCGCAGGCTTGCCGACGATACAGAGCACTCGTCCCATGGCGCGGAGCTGCGATTTCACCATCGACACTCCGCCATCACTCTCAGCTACCACCGAACGTGAGCCAGAGTCGTTGACCGTGCAGACCCTCTCCCGCGACGACCGGCACACCGCCCTCACCGACCGCCGCCGTCACCGGATTCTGGCCCTGCTCGAGAAGGACCCCAACCGCCTCTGGCGTACCCGTGACATCGCTTCCCATTTCGGCGACATCACCATGGAGACCATGTATCGACAGCTCTCCAGATGGGCCGAGACCGGCCTCATCCACAAACTCGGCCCCGGCCTCTATGTCGCCACAGCATGGACCCCAACTCCCCTTGTATGACCAGCGAAAACGCCAACTACCCGGCCTTGGGGTAACGCCCCTACGCCCCTGCCGCCCGGGGCTCGGCGCTGCAACCAGGCCCGTGAGTGCTCTCTTTGGCGATGCGCCGGTTTGGTGTCAGTGGGGGTTGTCGGTGACGGTTCGTCAGTTTGATGGTTTTGCGCTGGTCGCGTGTGGTGGTGGCGTGAGTTTCCATTGACGTGGATGTGGTCTGTGGGCGGTTGCTGCTGTCACGGGCTGTTACACCACCTGGTGTCGGGCGCTGCTACGAAACCGGTACTTTGCACCCCACGGACGACGGTTCAGGAACCGTAGGTGATGGACACCTGCGCCGATCCGGTGGCGGGGCCGGAAGTGCCGCCTGCCGGGACGAGGTTCGACCCGCCTCCGCCGCCGCCGGGCCCGGCGGCGGCGGCGGTGACCAGGAAGCAGCCGCCGCCTCCGCCTCCGCCGTGCCAGCCGCCGCCACCACCGCCCCCGCCGAATCCGCCACCGCCCGTGCCGCCGGTACCGGGCGTGCCGTCGGTGCCGGCCCTGGAGCCCTCGGGGCAGGCGGCTCCGCCCTTGCCGCCGAGGGTCTGGGTTCCGCCGCCACCCCCGCCGCCGCTGTCCGGTCGCTCGCCGCCGGGCTTTCCGGTGTCGCCCGCGTCTCCGCCGGTGGCCTCGCGGACGGGGCCGGTGAAGCTGGAGCCGCGTCCGCCGCCCCCGCCGCCGGCGGCGACGATGAGGCGGGGGTCGGTGCCGGGAACGCCGGTCAGGGCACAGCTCGCGCGCGCCGAGCTGCAGGTGCGGACGTCACTGGCACCGCCGCCGCTGCCGCCGGGGCGCTGACCGGTGACGGCTCCGCCGCCCGTGTCGACGTTGACGTAGTAGGTGGTGCCGGGCACCACGGTGAGGGTGACGGTGACGGTGGCGCCGGTTCCGCCCGCTCCGCCCTCGATGGCGGACCGTCCCGGCTCGCCGGTGGCGGTGACGGTCAGTCGGGTGACGCCGGCCGGGACGACGAACCGCTGGTTGGCGCCGGCGGTGAAGGTCTTGGTCACGGGCGTCGCTGCGGCGGGCGCCGCGGGCACCACCAGGGCCGCCGGCAGCGCCGCGGCGGCGAGCAGGAGCGCGGCCCGTCGGGCCGTGCGCCGAGGGCGTTCGGATCGCTGTGGGGTCAAAGTCACGATGGGGACTCCTGGACAGGGCCGTGGCACCCACCCCCCCCGGGGCGCGCGCGGACGTAGGTCGATGGTCCGGCCCCTGCGCGGGACCGTCCGCCGCGGACCGTCCGGGCCGCAGCGGTCAGGCGTCACGCTCTCCCTCAGTCTCCCCGTTTCCCGGTCCGCCCGCCTCCCGGCGTCCCGGTCCCGGCGTCCCGGATCCCGCAAGAACGGAGCGGGGACGTTCCAAGGACGCCCCTTTCTACGTTGATCAAGTCCTCGGCTTGGCGCCCATGGGTATTCCGACCGGCAGAGGTCGGCAGATCTCGGCCTGACAGAGAGGACAGCGATGGGTAGGACGCTCGCGGAGAAGGTCTGGGACGATCACCTCGTCCGGGGCGTGGAGGGGGAGCCAGATCTTCTGTACGTCGATCCGCACCTGCTGCACGAGGTGACCAGCCCGCAGGCTTTTGAGGGTCTGCGTGCTGGCCTCCGCAGGAGGTGGTGGTGCGTCGCTTGTTGGCGGTGGATCAGGGTGCGGGGTCGGTGTCGTCGCTGCATGTGCAGGTGATGGCGGAGGCTGCTGGTGTGACGGTTCGGACGGTATGGAAGCGGCTGGCGGAGGCGCGTGAGGGCCGTCTGGAGCCTGTGGTGCGGCCGACGCCTACAGAGCCAGTGGCTCCGTCGAGCAGGGACGTCAGCTGGAGGGCGAGGATTTCGGGGTTGGCCGCGCCAGCCTCCTGCCGTTAACTATTCCCGCGGACCAAACCCACGCCCTAGACTGCGACCGCTCCAGGACTTGGCGATCATCGGGAGGGCGTGCGAGATGAAACGGGCACTGATCAGCGCATTCGCGGCCGTGGCGTTAGTCGTGGCTGGGGGGAGTGTCGCCACCGCTTCCGACGGCGCTCCGCCGCGCACGACGCACGGCCCTTGCCAGTACACGCAGACCCCGGACGAGCCGCCGGCGCGCTCTGTTCCGCTGCCGCCTGACCCGCGGCGCACCCCCAGTCGTGGCACGGTTGATATGGCTGTTCCGACCAGCCAGGGCCCGCTCCCGCTGCACTTGGACCGGGCCAAGGCGCCGTGCACGGTCCAGAATTTCCTGCACCTGGCACGACATGGATTCTACGACCGTACGGTGTGCCACCGTCTGACGGCGTATCCGACGCTGAAGGTCCTGCAGTGTGGCGACCCGACCGGTACCGGTGAGGGCGGGCCCGGGTACAAGTACAAGGACGAGCTGCCCGTGGACCTGCCGCCGGCACCGACCGACCCGACCGGCGCGCGCCGCCTCTATGGGCGCGGCCTGCTGGCGATGGCCAACGCCGGTCCAGACACGAACGGTTCACAGTTCTTCGTCGTTTACGGCGACTCCGCGCTGCGACCGAACTACACGGTTTTCGGCACAGTCGGCGCCGACGGCCTGACGACACTCGACAAAGCCGCCGCCGGAGGCATCGAGCCGACCGCGGAGGACCCGGCACCGGTCGACGGCACACCCGTGCTGCGGACCGAGCTGCTCCGCGTCCGGCCGTCCTGCCGGCATTGACGCACCGCGGCGTGGCCACGTCCTCGATGATCGTGCCTTGCGCCTGTGGCCGCCCCAGGCGGATGTGAATGAGCGGGTCAGTGGCACTGGATCGGCTTCAGCCGGGACGGGGCGGCTGTCCCAGCTCACGCTGCGCTGTGGTGGTGATCATGGCTGTCATGGTGCGACCAAGCGGCTGCCAGTAGGTGCCAATCGGGACTATGTCTGGCTGTCATGGGCGTGACTGTTCCGGTGCAAGGCCCGTCGGTGTGGTTGGGATCGTGTCGGGTCCTTCTTGGAGCAGGGACCGGGGTCGGTGTCGTCGCTGCATGTGCGGGTGATGGCCGAGGCCGCCGGTGTGAGCGTCCGGACGGTGTGGAGGTGGCTGGCGGAGGCGGGTGAGGGCCGCCTGGCTGGGTGCGACACCGCAGCTGATCGTCGTTACTGACTTCGGCTGGTTAGGGTGCCGATAGATCGTCGAGGTTCAAGCCGGTTCCTGTTATGAAGCCGTTGAGGGTGTCGGGCTGGTACTGGAGGCGTTTGAGCCGGTTGCGGACCAGGGTTTCGAGCCGGTCCAAGGCCATGACGGCGAGGCTGGACAGGCTGCGTTTGACGTGGGCCCAGACACCCTCGACCGGGTTCAGGTCGGGCGAGTAAGCGGGCAGCAGGAACACCGTCAGCCACGCCCGTTCGGCGACGAGGTCCCGCATCCTCCGGGAGACGTGGGTGTTGAGCCGGTCCCAGACCAGCACGATCGGCGCCCTGACCAGCTGATGGACACCGTCGAGCAGAGCGATGAAGTCCCGCTCGCCCATGCTGCGACGTTTTCCTCCACCCACGGGATGGGTCCGCAGGCGGTGACACAACCGAGTCCGGGAGCCGGGCCGCATCGCGATCAGGCCGGCCACCGACAGCCGTCCCGAGCGGCGCCCGCTGACCGTCACGACCGGCGTGATGCCGCGCCGGCCTCAGGTCCGTCCCCGGGGCGGCCGTCGGGTGAAACCCGCTTCGTCCTCGAAGCAGACGTAGCCCCCGCAGGCCGCCCGGGCCCTTTTACCTCCGCCCAGGTCGCCTCCCGCCACGTGCTCACGGCCTGCTCGTCGCGTTCGGCCACCCGCCGCGCGGGCACCTGCGGGGAGAACCCGAGCCGGTGCATCAACCGGGTGGCACCCGAGACGCTGTAGGAGATGTGGAACTTCCGGCCGATCAGCGTGACCACCCTCGATGCGGTCCACACCTGGTCCTCGACCCAGCCGTGCGCGGCCGGCCCCTCCTCCAGATACACGGCCAGCTTCTCCAGACACCGCGAGGACAGGCGGCACCGTGACCCGCTCGGACCGCGGGAAGCCAGAGCCTGAACACCGCCGTCCCGCCACAACTGGTGCCACTGATAAGCCGACTTCACGCTCACCCGCAGCCGCCGTGCGACTTCCGACGGCTTGACCTTCTGCTCGAACAGTTCAGCCGCCTGCATCCGTACCGTCTCGCGCCGCTGACGTCCTGTCGGAGTCAGCCCGCCCCCATCCGCATATCTCACACACCACGAATACAGTCACCCACCCACACCCATCAGGAACTTCGCAACGATTCACCCCAACGAGCTCAAGTCAGTAGCGGTCGTTTGTTAAACCCGTAAGTAGAGGTCAAGGGCTCGGCCGCTGGCCAATGAGGTGATGAGGGCTTGGAGTTCGGGTGGTGGGGGCGTTTTCGACCAGGCCTGCCAGCAGCGTTGCAGGGTGTGCCAGTCGAGCCAGGCTCGGATCGCGCGAATGGCCCGGCGCCAGCTGGGTGGCTGGGGCTGGTGGGACACGGGTGTGCCCCCTCTCTGGCCCGTCGGCAGCCGCGGGCGGCTGGGTCTGGTCCTGCGATGGGGGCTCATCTGCGAACCATGCGTCCCAGCAGAAGGAGAACGCACAGTTCACGAGGGTCTGGTGGCGGCGGATCGCGGTGTCGGAGCGGACCTGGAAATTGGCCCAGCCGAGTTCGTCCTTGATCTGTTTGTAGCTCTGCTCGATCCAGTGCCGCAGGCCGTAGAGGCGGACGAGTTCGGCCAGGTCGGCGGGCGTCGGCGGCCCACCAGGTCTCGGTGTGTCCGTCGCGGAAGGTGCGCACGACGTGTGTCCAGTCACCGGGATGGTCGGGATCTGTCCAGGCCAGGGCGCGTGCGGCGTCGACGGGTGTGTGGGCATCGGGTCCGTAGGCCCATGTCCGGCGGCGGGGTTTGAGGGCCATGACGAACGGCAGGCCGGCCTCGCGCAAGGTGTGCCGGAACTCGTCGTGGTCGCCGTAGCCGCAGTCCGCCACCACTGCCCGGAACGGAAACCCGGCTTGTCGCGCCTGGTCTGCAAGGTCGGTGGCGAGCTGGGGCTTGGTGCGGAACTCGGGGTCGTTGCGCTTCCTCGGGAAGTGGTGGGCCGGGGTGTAGGGGGTGGCGTGCAGGGGGTAGTAGAGGCGTTCGTCGGCCCAGAGTGTGGTCACCGTGACGATGCCGTTGTCCGTCTTCCCGAGTCGGCCCAGCCACTCTCGCCCGATGTGGGCGGTCGCCGTGCCGTCCTTGCGGTCCCCGGAGTCGTCGATCACCAGCACTCCCTGGCCATGCGGCGCTGTCGCCTCGTCAGCGACCAGGAGCTCGAGCCGGCGGGCGTTGACCTGCTCGAACTTCCAGTTGGACTCCGACAGGAAGAACTGCAGCCTCTGCACCGCCGGATGCTGGGCACCTGCCACAGGCTCCGCTCCGGCCAACGCGGTAAGCGTCTTGTTCCGGTCCCGCGGCAGCAGCAGACCCGTCAGGTACTCCCGAAACCCCCGCCGCTGGGCCAGCGAACGAAATAGATCATCGAAGACGGCCGCGTACGCTTCCAGCGGACCAGGAGCAGGCGGACACGGCACACGTGCGGTCATAGCAGCACCCCCGAAACACTCTCACCTCACCGATACTGCTGACCTGACCCCATGTCAACAAACCACCGTTAGGCACTGATTGGCCAGCCACACCCCAACGCGGCGAATGTCCCCGTCGGGCATCTCCCGGACACCGGCGCTGATGGGGCTCGATGACTCTCCCCACCCGACGCTCGGGGGTGGGACAGACCTGCTCGCCCAAGTTCCCCACCATCGGGGCTACGGCCGGGCACCACAGCGGAGGGGCTGCCCGATAGCCAGCCATGTCCAGGGGGCGGCCTCGTAGTCCCAGCTCGGACGCGAGAGGCGGTGTTGGTGTGAAGGGCGCAGGCGAACGAATAGCCGTGCGACGGCCGTCGTTCCTGGAGATGGCACAAGGCCCCGATCTCAGCCTTGAGACTGGGGCCCTGTGTTCTCGTCGGCCGGGGGGTGGCCGATATGCCGGTCTACGGGATGCCGTTGACCATCTCGCACCGCACGGCGGTGTCGCCGTCGCTTGCTTCGCCGTCGCAGTCGTCGGTCTGCGGCCCGCCGTCGAGGTGGTCGTCACCGGGGCCCGCCCGGAGCGTGTCGTCCCCGTTGCCGCCCTTGAGCCGGTCCTTCCCGCCCGCGGCGCCGGCGGTCTGCGTGGCGTCGAAGTTGGTGTTGTCGCCGAAGAGCGTGTCGTTGCCCCCATGGCCTTCGATCAGATCGCGGCCGGCAGTCGTGACGGTGGCGTCGACGACGGCGCTGTCACCGATGAGGACTTCGTCCGCGCTGCCGCCGACGATCCGGTCGGCACCGGCTCCGGTGGCGCTCCCCCCTGCAGGGACAATGATGTTGTGGTCCCCGATTGCGCCGAAACCGCCGTCCGGACCGAGGCCGATCCGGTCGTCCCCACCGCTGCCCTTTGCGTCTCGGGCGGCCTCGCTGTCGCCGACGACGAATTCCACCCCGGGGCCACCGAGTAGGACGTCATCACCGGCGCCCGTAGCGGATCCTTCGATGGCCAGTGAATCACCGGTGAGGTGGTCGTCCCCTGCGCCACCTTCCAGTCGGTCATTGCCACCGCCGCTGGCGTCGCCTCCCGCAAAGCTGACGCTGTCGCCGTACAGGCCGTCGTTGCCGTTGCCTCCGAAGACCTGGTCCTTCCCTCCCCCCGTGGCATTGCCCCCGTCAGTGCTGGAGTCGCCCACGAGGTTGTCATCGTCATCACCCCCGAACAAACGATCGTCGCCGCCGCCCACGACGTCGCCGTTGTCGGCCCGCAGGTCGCCACGGATGATGTCGTTACCCGGCCCGCCGTCGACCCGGTCGTCGCCGAGTCCACCAAGCAGACGGTCCTCTCCAGCCAGCCCGCAGATGCGGTCGTTGCCGCCCATGCCGTCGATCCTGTCGGCGCCCGGCGAGCCGACGATGACGTCATCTCCCGGTGTGCCATTGATCGTCCCCGAACCCGTGATGGTCGCCGAGCGGCCAAAGCAGTCGGCCTTCACCGGGCCCGCAGCGACCGCGGGGAGCCCGAGCGTGAGCACTGCCGCCGCAGTGAGGCCGGCCGTAAAGGCCTTCCGAAATGCCGGACGGCAGGACTTGCCTAGACGTTGAGGCCGAAGAACGCGATGGGCAGTCATACAAAACCTCCTGGCTGCTGGCTCCCGGTGATGCTGGGCAGGGGCGGATCCAACAGCGTGTGTCTCCCAAGACGGGGCAGAGGACAGCTCTTCATGGGACACATCGAACCGTATGGGCCGCTCTTCACGAGGACCGCCGGGCCCAGCATCCGGGTGAGGCCACTCGCAACCCGCAAGGCGCCAAAAGCTACTGACAGGCCATTTGTTCCCTGGCATCCGAGCTGGGACTACAAGGCCCGGGTCGAGCTGTCGCCGGTGGGCGAGGCCCAGCGCATTGCACCGCCGACGGCGCCCTTGACTGCTCCGCAGCCCGCATACTCCGCGAGCGGGCGGCCCCGACCCCCGTGCCGACAGCAACCGACTGGGGAACGAAGAGCAGCTCTGGGGAAAATTCGTGATCCGCATCATGTGATGGCGCTCTTTGAAAACGGCCACCCCCCGATCGGGAGTGACCCCATACCTGCTCGATGGATCTCTCCAGTCATGGGACACCTGACCTGCCGCCGGGCGCCACAAGGGAGAGGCCGCCATGGGCAGCCGGTTACCCCGGGGGCTGTCCAGGGTGGCCTTAAGGCCAGCGCGTAGCGCCGCCGTAGGCGCCGGGGCCGTACGGGCACCGCCGACGACTATGGCCCGCTTGTGGCCTTCTTGCCCTCAAGGACGCGCGCTGGCTCACCGGGGGCACCATCCCCGTCTCCGGCGGCATGGGCTGACGCCACGCGGTCTTCGCCGCTGACCCGAAACCGGCCGGAGCCGCTGCTCAAGGTCAGCGAGGAGTGAGGAGGCAGAACTCGTTGCCTTCCGGGTCGGCCAGAACCGTCCAGGAGATTGCGGACTGGTCGATACCAGGGTTGGTGGCGCCCAGGGCGCGCAGTCGGGCTTCTTCTGCTTCCAGGTCGTCACCGGGGTAGGGGCAGACGTCGAGGTGGACGCGGTTCCACACGCTCTTGGTGTCGGGGGTGCGGAGGAACTCAAGGTAGGGACCGACACCTTTGGCGGAGCGCATGGTCGCGTTGTCGTCCGTGACCTCGTGCAGCGTCCAGTCCATCGCCTGGCCCCAGAACCGGGCCATCCCTCGTGGGTCGGTGCAGTCGACCACCACCGCGGCGATCGGCCCGGTGTCCTGGTAGATCGGGCGGGGCTCCAGGACGCAGAACTCGTTGCCCTCCGGGTCGGCCATGACCGTCCAGGGGACGTCGCCCTGCCCCACGTCGGCGAGCGTCGCGCCGAGATCCTTCAAGCGCGCGACCAAATCCGCCTGATGGGCGGTCGAGGTGGTGGCCAGATCAAGGTGCACCCGGTTCTTCGTGGTTTTGGCTTCCGGGCGGGCGACGATGTCGATGCAGACGGCCACGGGGTCGGGGTAGGCGAAACCCACGGGTTCGAGGTTGGTCACACCGGGTCCCTCGCTGTCGACACCCCAACCGAGTGCCTCCGCCCAGAACCGACCGAGCACGGAGTCGTCCTGGGCCTTCATATTGATCTGCACGAGTCGTGTTGCCATGCCGTAGATCCTAGAGGCTCCGCCAGCCCAGGCCGCCGCGATCAGACATGTGCTCGACCAGGTGCTGACTGTGGTCGCGCTTGCCGAGACTTCCGACCGGGGCGAGTCCTTGTGAACGAAGACAAGCCCCGACGCCGACGCCACTGACCGATCGAATGCTGCTCAAGCCTGCGCCGGTCGACTCGGCCCGCACGCTCCACGAGCGGGCGACCCCAGCCGACAACACGCGCGACGCTGGCTGAAGCTACCCCACTCCGTTGAACTCCGGACTAAGTGGGGCGACGAGCAGCCTTGGCCGTTTTCCGGGTTCTGACCGCACTTCCGTGATGGCTACGCCTGGAAAGGGAGGCACCGTGTGAGGTTGGATGACGGGATGGAACGTATTGAGGCTGAGCTGTTCACGGACCCGGGGAACGACGCGGTCGTCCGTCTGCCCCCGCGTAATTTTCCGGGCGTGCTGGTCCAGGGCGATTCCCTTTCGATCATCCGCGCCGACGTCGCCGAAATCGTAGAAGCCTGCGACCAGGGCGACGTCGGTGAAGCCCGCGAGGCGGCGGCCATTCTCCTCTCCAGCCTCGACGAGCTGCTTGCTCGCTACACGGCGGCTCTGAAGGCTCACGACATCCCCATCCCCTTCTACCAGGCTCCCTGATCGCTCAGTTGCAGCACGTCGTACCTGGCAGCATGCGCTGAAGGCCGGAGATTGCAGGACCGTTCCGCCAGGGGATCACGTCGTCTTGAAGCTGGCGACGCTCGGAGACGTCCTCTTCCCGGGCCTGAACCTCGTGGTGCGGCAGGCCGTCGTCGCCGATGACAGCTTGATGATCGATGCGGCTGGCTGTGGGCCGCCAGGAGCATGTCCCCAGTGCATCCCGCTGCACGCGTTCACAGTCGGTACTGGCGTCACATAGCCGGGCTACCCGTCGGCGGCCAGCGGATGATCGTTCGTCTCCGCGTGCGTCGGGTGTCGCCGCCTGCGGTGCCGGCCTTGAACTCCGACGTGAACGAACGGCGAGGGCGAGGCTTCTTCTTCCCCATGCTCTCCATGATGGACATCCTCCCGGGGACGAACCCCAGATCTCGAATGTCCGTCAAGCCGATCAAGCCCACACTTGAGAGCTTGACCGCGTGAGGATGCACGAACTCTGCCATATCCTGGATCGGATGCCTGCACGGGCCACGCGATCCAGAAGCGCGCCGCCAGTCGGGGCCTCTCCCTTGGTATGGCAGTCCGACGGCGAAGCCTCGTGGCGGATTGTCAGGTGGCGCTGGCTGGGGTTACTTCCAGGAGGCGGACAGAGGAGAAACACCAACGGAGCCACAGGACGGATTCAGCGAAGGGCAGCATGTGAGCGCGGTTGCGGCCCTCCGACACAGCGCGCCGCACCGACATCACCACGCGGCACCGACGTCACCACGCGGCTCCAACAGTATCCGGAAGCGAGGTCAGAACCTTCTAGGTGACCCTCTAGCCGGCGCAACTTGCCGTGCGAGCGTTCCAGTTTCTCGGGAGCCGTCAGGCGGGAGGGACATCTATGCTGACGGCCTTCGTCCGCACCCGGGGGGCCATGTGTCCAAGAATCACTCCGCCACGTTCTACTCCAGCCTGCTCTCCATGGCCATGCTCGCCGTGCTGGGCGGTGCGTGCGTGTACTTCGGGGTCACCCTCAGCGTCTGGTGGTTCTACGCGCTCGCCGTCCCGTCGGCCGGCGGAGTGCTCGGCATCGGCGTCTACGAGTGGCTGAAGCGGCCGAGCCGCGTCGGGGCCGGGGAGATCGAGGAAGGGTAAGGCCAACCGCGGGGTGCAACACCTCCGTGCCAACAGGCCGCGGCAAGATCACCAACGGCATCACTTCTACGGTCCCGTGGCAGCGATTGCCGACGTCCCAGATAAGGACTCGCCCGCAGAGAACGAGGTCTCTACTCTGAGCCGGAGCGGGACCGCGCGCATTCCCGCAGGTTGCGGTGCCGCGGCAGAGCGGCCCATTGCGATCGCCGTGAGCGAGGTCCCTCTACAGTAGTTGGCCCGAGTGAGCATCCGAGGTGGCCCCGCGATGCGCGCGGGTGATGGCGATGTCGAACGTTGTGCGATTCTCAGAGCATGGCCCTTCACCTGCGCTTCTTCTTTGAGTACGGCATCGATACACCTCTGTGGCCGGGCGCGCCGGGCACGCCCTGATCTCGACAGTCCGTACGGCTCGCCCTGTGAGCTGGAGAAGTTGCCGATCACCTTGGAGACCAGGCATACGCTTGGTCGGCTTGTGGACTTGTACCAGTCCTCGCTCGACTGGGATCACCCCGGGAGACCGTCACTCTGGACGCGTGACCAGGAAGATGCGTTCCGGCGGGACTCGGACGCAGCCCTGGCGATGTTGAGGGGCGACCTGGGAGACGACTGGGTGGTGCACGACCGGAGACCCTGAGGGTCCTACTTGGTTCGGACCGCCCTTCCGTGAAGGCCAGCCTGACGCCGGCCTCGAAGGAGCAGCAATTTGACGTCGGTTGGGGAGGCGCACTCGGCCAGGGAGTGCGTCGCAGTGTTCACGAGAACTGACAGTGCCGGGCCTTCCCTCCCCGTATGGCCGTCAGTGAAGCGTGGCGGGCTCCCTGATCTTGATCTTCGCGCGGCGCCCGTTCATGATCATCCGATGAGTCAGAACTCGGTAACCTTGGACAAGATCGTTGTGGAGGACTGGACGGCCGTTCACGCGTGGGCGTGCCTCCCGGAGGTGTGCCGCTATCAGTCCTGGGGCCCGAACACGGAGGTCCAGACGCAGGACTTCGTGGACTCCGCGGTCAAGGCCTGGCCGGGCACCCCTCAGCGCCGGTTCCCCTACGTCGCCCGCGTCGGGCGGGATGTGGTGGGCATGGGTGAGCTGCATGTCCCGCAGCCACAAGCAGCGCCAGGGCGAGGCCTCATACATCGTGCATCCCCGGGTGTGGGGGCAGGGTATCGGCACGGATATAGGCCGGCAGCTGCTCGTGCACGGGTTCGGCGAGCTGGGGCTCCATCGAATCCATGCCACCTGTGACCCGCGGAATCTCGCCTCCTCCCGAGTGCTGTCCAAGATCGGTATGACGTATGAGGGACGCCTGCGCGACACCGCGCTGCTCCACGACGGCTGGCGAGACTCCATGATCTTCAGCAGCCTCGAAGGGGAATGGCGCTCCATTGCGTAGCCCCGCCTGCGGGGTGCTGTCGTTTCCCGTGAACATCGACCTCGGCGCCGACCGGGCGCCTTCCAAACCCGTGAACAACTGACTTCACGACGCGGCTCTGGCACACATTTCGTGCACGATCTTGCCGGCTCTCCGCCAGTAGGAGGTAAGCACCACGTGAGCTGCGCGGATTGGATGTCAAGAGAGGCTGGTGGAGCCCGAGTCAAGATCGTTCACGGAATGTGTGCCAGAACCCGAAGTCGTCAACAAACGACTCCCGTTTTTGTGTCCACAGTCAATCCGGAACCGCATCTCGCCTGCGGCCCGGCGGATGTCGTCGCTCTGGTCGTTTTCCTCGAGGAGCCCGAGGAGCCCGAGGAGCCCGAGGAGCACGATCAGCGCGCGGCCCTCGTCTTCGCTGATCAGTTGCTCACCAGGCTTGCTCCCTGTACCTGAAGCGGCGGCCGCGTGTGGGAGCCGGTCCAGCAGCGGCCCGGAGAACCTGCCCGCACCGGGATGGAGGACGCCTCCTCCACGCGGTGCATCCTGATGGGCCGCGCCCCTATGCCGCCGTCCGGGCATCCTGTCTCTTCCTCGCCGGCCACCGCATGGGGCCCGGCAGCCCGTGGCCGGCACCCGGGCGTCGCCACGGCTGTGGAAAGAATTCTTGGATTCCTGTCACGTTTGCGTGCGCCTGTCCGTCAGTGCTGTGAAGACGCCGATCAGGCCGACCTGAGGGAGAGCAGCAGCCATGACGAACACCACCTCCATCTCGCGGATGTCCAACCCGAGCGAGTTCGTCCCGGAGCTGAGCGACATCAGCGCCGCACTGTTCCGGGCCACGGGTAACCGCTCGGGTCCCCCGCGCGACGATGAGTCTGGTCCACCTGCGCGCCGGCCAGATCGTCGGCAACACCTACCTGACGATCCTGAACACCGCCTTCCTGCGCAAGGCCGGGGAGTCCGAGGAGCGCATCACGGCCGTGTCTTCCTGGCAGGACGCTCCGTACTTCACCGACGCCGAACGTGCGGCCCTCGCCTTGGTGGAGGCCACCCTCCAGCCCGCCCCGCACGGCCAGGAGCGTGTCTGCGACGAGCTGTACGCGGAGGTGGCGAAGCACTACGACGACAAGGCGCTGGCCACCCTCACCATCGCGATCGGCCAGATCAACTTCTTCATCGCCCTGGCTGTCATAGGAAAGCCCCAGCCGGTCACCTCCCTCGCGGACGAGCAGTGGGGCTGACCTGATCCCTTTCCCAGGCACGCGTGCTGCCCCAGCCCGGTCGCTGACCCGCCCGCAGCTCCTCGTCCTCGGCCGCCTGGACGCCGGCGGCCGGCTGCGAGCGGTCGGCCGCACGGTCCCGCTGCGCCCGGACGCATCCCGGCAGGTCGGCGAGCACCTGACCTTGGCCGGCCCCGGGCACCGGCACCCCTGGGAGGGCGTGCGCTTCACCGCGCCGTGGGGCAGCCGCGACGTCCTGGACGCGGTCCTGGTCCGCCCAGACCTGGTGGCGGAGATCAGCGCCGACCGGGCCGTCGACCGGGGCGGAGTCTTCCGCCACCCGCTGCGCTTCAAGCGGCTGCGTCTGGACGTCACGGTGGAGGACGTGCCGGGGTTCGGGGCCGGGTCCACGGCGGCCGCCGGGTGAGCGGTCGGCAGATGCCGGCCGGTTGTTGCGCGGAGGCTGCGCGAAAGGAGCCTGCTGTTCTCTAGGCCTGGCTTGTACACGTCGAAGAGCAGCGTTTCGACAGCAGTTCGGGAGTCACCCTGGCCGTCGGCACCGAGTCGTTGTTCACGACAACGGGAGGCACCGCCCATCGCCGGGGCCTCGTGCTGATGGTCTGGGCCTCGCCGGAGGCCGGGTCCGGCCATAGGGGAACACCAGCGCGGCGGTGCTCCGGGATAGCGGGTGTGAGCGGTTGAGGTAGAGGAAATCTTGGTGGAATTGATCACGATCGTGCCAGCGCACCGGCCACGGCCGCCCAGGCGTTGAGCGGGTCCTCTGGACCGTGGACCCGTGACCCGCACGCCGTCGGACGAGACCTCTGGACGACACGGCAGCTTTCGGGGCACTCCTCCCCGTATTCGACATGGCCGCGTGCTAGGGATAACAAGCAAGGATGTCCGAAATGGGAGGTATGCGACGATGCACACGACTCTTCTCCGCGTGACGACCGCGCTGGGCGCCGCGGCAGTGCTGGCTGTCTGCGGCGCCGGCGCGGCCAGCGCTGACGACACGGGGCCGGGCCATTCCGTGGGCAGCTCAGGCTTCGGGAACTCCGGTGTCGGCAACGCGGGCGCTCTCAACGACGGTGTCGGTAACGCGGGCGCTCTCAACGACGGCGTCGGTAACGCGGGCATCGCCAACTGGGGTCTGGGCAACGCGGGCATTGCCAACACAGGCATCGGCAGCCACGGCATCGCAAACTCGGGCCTCGGCAGCTCCGGCATCGGCAACTGAGGCGGGCTCACGGCCCGCACCGCCGAGTCACACGACGCGCCCGGCTGACGTCGGGCCGGTCTACCCGGGCTGCCCGTTCCATGAGCGGCAGGCCCGGGTGTCCGGCGCGGAGCAGCTGGCCTGCGAGGACGGCGGACCGCGCGAGCAGAATTGGCTTCACCTGGTTGCACGAGCGCCAGGACACCACCGTCCCCCGCCGCCCGCGAGCCCGGCCACATTGGGGGGCCGCCAGGGTACGGCTTCAACGCCGTCTCGCGGCCCCCTGTGGCTCGCTGCCTTCCGTTCTCGGGTTCTGGCACACATTCCGTGAATGGTCATGCGCGACTTCACCGCCGACACGCTGAACACCAGGTGGTGCGGCGACATCACCTACGTAGCCGTCGGCCCGACCTGGCTCTACCTCGCCACGGTGATCGACATCTGCTCGAGGAAGGTCGTGGGCTGGTCGATCCCGGACGACATGCGCACCTCGCTGGTCACCGACGCGATCGAGATAGCTGTGGCCGCCCATGGCGGCCGGGTCCACGGCGTCGTGTTCCACACCGACAGGGGCGCCCAGTACAGCGCGGCCGCATTCGCCGACGTCTGCCGCCGGCACGGCATCCGCCGCAGCATGAGCCGGGTCGGCTCGAGTTACGACAACGCCCTCGCCGAGTCGTTCTTCCAGGGCCTCAAGCGCGAGTCGCTCCACGGACGCCGCTGGACCTCAAAGGCACATACCCGACTCGAGCTGTTCCGCTGGCTTTCCTACTACAACCGGCGCCGCCGCCACTCCCCGCTCGCCTACCGCACACCAGCCGAGTTCGAACAACAACTGATCACGACACGTACGCTGTCACTCGTCGCATGAAACCCGGTGTCCACTCCCCGGGATCAACCTCATGGACGCTGTGCCCCCGGCGGCTGGAGTGCCTCGGTGACGGCTTGGCTGGATGCTGAACATGCTCGCAGGCAGGGCGTCGGGCTCTGACTCGGCCGGTCGCCGGACACTTTGTCGGCCGATGTGGTGCTGGTTGCCGCCTGCCGTCGGCCCTACGGTGGCCCGGGAACGGCGAGAGGAGAAGGTAAGTGCATGGCGACGGCAGCGAGGACATCGACGTCGAGGTCCACGGCAGTGCGACGGTGGTGCGCCCGCACGGTGAGATGGACATCAGCCGAGCCGAGCACTTCCGCCAGGTACTCTTTGCGGCCCTGTCCGGTGAAAGGTTCCCTCACGACGTCGTGGTCGACCTGCAGCACCTGTCCTTCTGCGATTCCTCGGGCCTCAACGCCCTCCTGGCCGCGCGCACCGTCGCCGCCGAAAGCGGCCAGAACCTCTACCTCGCCGCGCCCCGGGAGCAGTTCACGCGCCTGTTGAAGATCACGGGTGCCGAGGATCTGTTCACCATCGAGCCGGTCCCGCCGTTCTGACGGCCCGGACCGGGTGGCGGCGGCCCCGTACTGCTGCTCCTTCGCGCCGTCGTGTCCGGGCGCCAGAGGTCCGGGCTTACGGGCCACTCGATCAGCAGGGCGTCGCCAGGTGACCTCGTCGGGGTCCAAGCGCGGTCCGGCGCGGACAGCCGTCTTCCCTGATCCGGTCGAGGACACGATCGTGCCCCATGTTTCCTCGATGGGCAAAGGTGACCTGGGCAGAGAATCCTTTTGGAGCGTGTCGCCGGCTTTCTGACGCGGGAGTTGCTGACCGAGCGGCTTGGTGGCGAATCCGAACGTCTGGTGGGCTGGCGGCATCGTGAGGCTGGTGTCCCGGCTGGTGCCGGTTGAGTGTCCCGGATGACCGGGTGGGTGTGCCGGGCTGCTGCCGTCGGGTCCGTGCCCGGGGGCGGCGGTATGAGCGCCGGTGCCGGGGGTGTGCCGGGCGGCCCCTGTTCCGGCCGGGGAGGGGGCCGGGACGGGGGTGTCCGGGTGCCGTACGGATCCTGGCGGCAGCCCGTCGTGCTGGCGGCCCTTCTGCATGACGCCGGGGGGAAGGGCGGCATGCAGCGGGGCCTGCTCCGGGAGCGCCCCATCCGTGGCGGCGGCTTCCGTTATCACGCGTCTAACCCGGCCTTCCTCCTCCAAACGCCGTCCCCTCCAAACTTTCTGAGAACACGTCAAGATCTGCATGGCTCTCGTGGTCGCGCGATGCGGGGTCTGTCAAACGAGCGACTCTGGCTCACATTCGGTGGTAGCCGAGAGTGATGGCGGAGTGTCGATGGTGAAATCGCAGCTCCGCGCCATGGGACGAGTTCTCTGTATCGTCGGCAAGCTTGCGAGTTCGCCACTGGCGTGAACACGACCTTCTCCGGCCTGTTTGCACGCGCCGACTGCCCATCAAACACCCAGGTCAGAAGGTTGACCGCACCATCGGTAGCCAGCGTGCACGCCCTCACACTCCGTCACCACCGAAAGTGAGCCGGAGCCGAACGATTTACAGTCCCCCCTGCACCTCCGGGTCCACCAGAGGCGCGTGACGGCGGCGTAGTGCCTCGTCACCATTCCTGTGTTTTGACGAGCTCCCACTCCTGGTTGACCGCATTCCAGTCACTGAACTTGCTGATGCACGGCCACGTCTGCAGGGCGGTTCCCTGCGCGGGTGGGGTGGGGGCCTTCGCATTGGCCGCGTCTAGGCAGTTGGAGATGTACCAGTTGTCGAGGACGGTGCGGAAGGCCGCAAAGCACTGGTTGCGGTTCGGGCACTCGGCGGCGGTTTTGTGCACCTGGCGCACTCTCCAGAGCTGCCGCGTGTCGGAGCCGAACCACGGCTTCGACGGAACGTAGCAATCCGACTGGACAACTGCCGTGGAGGTCTTGGCGCGTGTGCGGGACAGGCATTTCCCGGAGTGCTTCGCGACCAGCCAGAACCAGTCGTCGCCGCCCTTGTCCACCTTCTTGAATTGCTCGCTGTCGCCACCGTAGTTCGGCCAGAGGGCCACCCATGCCCCTTCGTCGAGGCTGTGCGCGAACACCTCCGCCACCATGTTGGTGCGCTTGTTGACGACGTAGTAGTACTGCTCTTGCGCTGTGGCCGTCGTGGGCGCGACGATGCCTGCCGCAACCAGGGAAATCGTTGCCACGGGCGTCATAAGACGGCGGGTCCTGCGCCGGCGACTGCGTCGGAACGCCATGAGTCTCCCTCCTCTTCTCAGCGGCGCCAGAGTGCGGGCAGGGCGAGGAACACTCCAATTATCCGTCCGGCGACAGAGCCCGGCATCTCGGAATGGCCCGGGAAACCCTTGAGCCGGTTGACCGCCGGCGCCTCCGGCGAGAAGGCCGAGCAGCGCGGGACTTTCTCGCCGAAAGCGCTCGGGGGTGTCGGCCGCCAGCGTCTTGGCGGGCGCTGAAGGCCGCAGCCTTGGTGCGGTTCTGACAGGCGGTGGAACAGAACCGGCGGGCGGCGTTTGCGCGCCATGACGGCGCGGACGGTGTCCTCCTCCCCGCCGGTGATGTCCAGCACCACCAGGCCGGGTTCCGCGATGTGCTGCTCGTCGATCGGCTTCATGACCGCTGCGACGGCGGTGGAAGCGCGGCGGTTCGCTGGCGGCCCCGGCTCCACCCGCACGAGGGAGTGGAATCCGGCCCCGGCCGCGGACACCGCCCGGCCGGACCTCTCGCGCTTTCGGGGTGCGGCCCCCGTCGCGGCCCCGGTGGCCAGGGCCGCACCCCCCGCACTTTTGAACGTACCCCGCCGCCGAAGACACCAGTGATGCTGTCCGGGAAGGGTAGCGATCTGCTTCACGGCCGTGCGTCACCCGTTCGCACGCTGGCAGGTGCCGGTGAGGAGGGCGGGGAAGAGGCTGGGCGCATGTCCGCCAAGCTGATCGTCTACCCGCCCGACGAGCAGGGATGGCGCCGGGTGCGTTACGACGGCGTCGCCATCGGGGTCGCGCACCGACCGTCCGACATCCGTGTCTTCCTCGCCGACGCCGGGTTGGAGAACGCCGAGGACGTGGACCTCACCGACCCCGACTTCGTGGAATGGCGAGGTGCCGGGCCCGAGGCGTGGGACCCCTCCTCCTGAAGTACTCTCCGCACCGGCGGAAATGCTGCTCCGCGCCGAGCCGGAGCTACCCCTGGGGCGTAGCTAGATGCGGGGCAGCCAGCCATCGGCGAAGTCAGAGCGCTCCCGTGCGCGCTGCGCCTTCTCCTCGAGGAGTCGGCGGAAGCCTGCCAGGGCGTAGCGCTCCCCGGTGGCCGCTCGGGGGCCCGGGATGCCGACCACGGTGGCCATGCACTGCTGGGGCTGGGGCTGCCAGCCGGTGACCAGCACCCGTAGGCGCATACGCTCGGCGCGCCGGTGCATGTTCAGGAGGTGGAGCAGGCCGTCGACGTCCATGGCCGCGACGGCATGCAGGTCCACCAGGAGATCGCCTTCGTCCATGGTCACGTGGTCCAGCGCACGCTGGAGCACCTCTCCAGCACCCTCGTCGAGCTCCCCGGTGGCGCTGACCAGAATCGAGCTGCCGCAGTGCTGGACGTCAACGTTGATCAATGTTCTGCTCCCGTCGCCCGAAGGCTCCGGACCCACGGGGCCCCATCCTGGCGCGACGCGTCGTGGGGCTGGTGTGCGGCGCGCTGAAGGCCGTGGGGCACTGCGAGCGGATCATTCCGTGGGCTTGGGAGGCGCGGTCTCGCCTGACGGGCGTGGTGGACCTGGTTCGGTCAGCGGTTGTCGTGGAGTTCCTGGTGCATCTGGGGCTGGTTGTCCTGGTCGTGGGTGAGGGCGAACTTCTGGACCTCGTTGAAGGCCTTGGAGGCGATGCCGAGGATCTCCTTGTACGGATTGACGCCGACGGCCTTCTTGGCACCGCCGCCGAGGAGGCCGCCGCCGATGCCGCTGATCAGGTCGTGGCCGGCCGAGATCGGCTTCGCGGCCGCGTCCAGGATGCTCTTGGGTAGGCCGGCCATGTCCGCGTACTTGTCGGACAACGCGTGGCGGACCATCGCGATGAACGCGTCGTGGACGCCAGGCGGGTAGAACTTCTTGTAGAAGTCGACGGCCTGCTTGGTCATGAAGACGCCGTCGTCGGTCTTCTTCCACTCATCATCGCGCACCTGGTTCCACAGGGCCTCGACCTGGTCGGGGTCCTTGGGCAGGAGCCACTTCTCGGGTGTGCCCAGGTAGTGGTTGACGTAGTGCCAGGCGCACATGAAGCCCTTGGCGTCGTCCTTGGCCACGTCGATGCCCAGACGGTCCATGGCCTGGATGATCTGGGTGGAGAAGACGCATGAGGCGCCGGTGGTGTACTTCTGCGAGACCGGCTCGCCCCACTTGGCGTAGTCCCATTCGCCGCTCTTCTTGTGGAGCTGGCGGACCGAGGCGTGGACCAGGCGGACCTTGGTGACGTTCGCCGCGAGGGTGCCGTCGCGCAGGGCGTTCTTGTTGCCCATGTCGAGGAAGAGGCGGGAGGACTGCGAAAGCCTCCGGCCGGGCCCGTCGACACCGCCGAGGCGGCCGGTGGAGCGCAGGGTGAACGCGCCGGTCGGGGACAGGTAGGTGCCGATCAGGCCGACCGTGCCCTGCAGCATGGACACTTCGCCGTGGTGGTGGGCGAAGAAGCCTTCGGCTGCCTTGACGTCGGCCTCGGACCAGTCCGGCGGTGCGGCCGCGGCCTCTTTGAGGAACGTCGCGAGCCGCGGGGGCAGCTCGGACAGGTCCTGGCCGGGCTTGAGAGTGCCGATGGTCCGGAAGAGGGCGTTGACTCCGTCGATCTCCTTGTTGTCGATCAGGTCGGAGACCAGTTGGTCGGCCTTCGGGTCACCGACTTTGTTCGCGGCTTCCAGTTCGGCGGCGATCGTGGCTGTCGTCAGTCCCATGGAGGGACTCCATTTCTCGTGGTGGGGAAAGAATGCGCAGCCACGGCGCGTGGCGTCGGCCGGAACGGGGGCTGCGGCCCGGCGGCGAAGCGGGGCAGTCACGATCGTTGCGCTCCGTGTAGGGGCGCCGGAACCCGTCTAGCCTGCGGGATCGTTTTCCTCTCACCCGAACGGACCGCACCCGCAAGCAGGCCTGACGTACGGAAACGATCGGCCTGGCAGGAGGGGCTGGCCGGTGGGTGCTCGTCTACGGAGAGGAAACGATCATGGGGGAGAGGGCCGGTCCGGCGGCTGGCTTCCTGGCCCAGGAGGCCTCCGGTATCCGCATCGAGGCTACGCCAGGACAAATCGTCCGCCCTCGGCGAAGGCCACCGGCGCCGTCGACCTCATGGAAGCTCTCCGCGCCAGCGTCGAGAAACCCAAGAGCCCTAAAGTCAGCGGCGAGAAGGCGGCCGCCCCGGGCGTCAAGCAGCCCAAGAAGGCCGCGCCGGCGAAGAAGCGGACACACACCGCGCCGAAGAAGACAGAGCTGGACGGGCTGACCAAGGCCGAACTGTATGAGAAGGCCACCGCGGCCGGCATCCCCGGCCGCTCCAGCATGACCCGCGATGAGCTCCAGCAGGCACTCACCTGGGACAGAACGCGCAGGGCCTGATCTCCAGCTCATCCCAGCGGGCACCGCTGGCCGCCAGGGAGGCTCATGTGTCGTAAACGATCACGGGCGGTGCAGGTTATCGCTGAGGCATCGCACCCGAGCCGTTCCGCCCCTGAGCTGGCGAAAGCCCCGGTAGAGCCATGATCGCGGGCCGGCGGTCGGATCCTCGTGCCGAGCGACCCGGTCGCGGTCTGAGGTTCCCCTGAGATGCGGGGTTGAGTGACAGAGGGACAGATGGGCCTCATGAGAGGAGCCCAGACGATGCCTGCACCGAGGAAATACCCGCTGGAGTTGCGTGAGCGTGCGGTTCGGATGTATCGGACCACTGAGCCGAAGTCTTTTATTGGAGGGAGAGCGTCGAGTGGTATTGTGATCCAAATTCGGACACCGTCAATAATCACTGGAGCGGCGATCCTACGCCGTTCATCGTAAGCCAGGATAAGCCTCAGCAGCCGTCCTTCGAGTTCCGGGCCAACGGCTGGATGTATCAGGCGGGCCGGTACGAAGGCTCCCTCACATTGCTTCGTTCAGGGGATCGCTCTCCATTGACCAGGAGGTTTTGCCTGATCATTTCTGAGGCGGCTGTCAATGAACTGCAAAATCCACAGCCGCCGGACCAGACGATCCGCTTCCTCCGCAACGACCTGCCCAAGTTCGCCTCGTCCGGCAGCGATGCAGGATGCTATCGGAGGGGCATGGACTAAGAGGTCGTTTTCAGATAGTTTGCGCCACCTCTGGTGCCCCATCTGCTTGCTGGCGCCTCTTACGTCTCACTTTCAAGAGGCGCCTACCTGGGGCGAAAGGGATGGAGTCAGCGACTCTTGGAATGAGACAGATCCTGCGGGATGAGACGGGCAATACGGTGGTCGGGCTCGGTGTTGTCGGACGCCTGTCGGCGATTGACGGCTATCTGTCGGTGATCTGTCGGCAGGTGCTGCGACCTTGAGGTGAAGACGTGGTCGGCAGCGTCCATGAGTGCGCTTGCCCGTCCGCGAGACCTGTGTAGGGCACCAGAAGCAAGGGAGAGTCGTCGTGGATCAGTCGCTCGTGAAGCGTATGTGGGAGTACCTGAACGCCGGTCTGGCGATGGACGTGGAAGCCCTGGATGCTCTGTACGACCCGGACTTCGAGAACATCCGGTGCGACGAGGCCGGCCAGGTGGTGACCTTGACGAAGGACGAGTTCATGGCGCGCTTCCGCGCCATGCGGGACCAGGGGCAGAGGGTGAGCGAGACGGTCGATGACGTCCGGTTCCTGGCCACCACCGTGCACGGCGGCCAGGGATCGATCGTCATGCACCGGCTCCAGGAGGGGGTCCCGGCGCGCTACAACTTCGTCTGGCGCTGGGAGGGCGGCCGTTGGGCCACTCTCGTGCGCGAGTTCACCTTCGAAAGGGACATCACCCCCCTCATCCAGATGGTGCAAGCCGCCCGAGGCGCATCCGCCTGACCAACGTGCCCCCTCCGCAAACCCGCGTCACTGGGAAACACGACGCGCCCACGGTCACGTCCAGTAGCCATCGGCGGCCAGATGACTCCCCACTATCTGGCCGTCGGTGGGGAATTCGAACTGACCACTGCCACCCAGGACGCCCGACCTTCGCGGCTGCGTGCTTCCGTCGTCATCGCCGTGCGCCTGGGCGCACTCGGTCCGCAGCGGTACGCCGAAAGCATGCCTGTGCGACGCCCGTATCCGAGTGATCTGTCCGATGCCCGCTGGGAGTTGATCGAGCCGGTCCTTGCCGCCTGGCACTTCGAGCGACGCGGCAGGGCCCTGGACTTCGGCCGGCCACCCGAGCACGACCTGCGCGACATCATGGACGCGATCTTGTATGTGGACCGCACCGGGGTCCAGTGGCGCTACCCCCCCCGCACGACTTCCCGCACTGGAACACGGTCTACGGATACTTCGCGAAGTGGGCGGAGGAAGGCGTGTTCGCCCAGCTCAACGGCCTGATCAGGCAGCTCTTGCGGCAGAGGGAAGGGCGGGATGCCGAACCTTCTGCCTGCGTGATCGACGCACAGAGCGTCAAGACCTCCACCAGCGTCCCCGCATCCAGCCAGGGCATCGACGCCGGGAAGAAGATCGTCGGGCGGAAGCGGAGCATCGTGATCGACACGATCGGGCTCCTGCTCGCGGTGCTGGTCACCGCGGCGCGTGCAGGACTCCGTCGCCGGCACCCAGCTCCTCGACCAGGTCGCCGTAGAACACCCCGGCATCCGCAAGGTCTGGGTCGACGGCGGCTACCGCCAGCACCTCGTCGAGCACGCCGCCACCCTCGGCATCGACATGGAAATCACCACACGGACCCCCGGGACCAGGGGATTCACCCCGATACCGAAGCGATGGGCGGTCGAGCGGACCTACGGCTGGCTCATGCTCCACCGCCGCCTGGCCCGCGACTACGAAACCCTCCCCACCCGATCCGAAGCCATGATCCACCTCGCCATGACCGACCTCATGGCCCGCCGCCTCACCGGCGAAGCCACCATCTCCTGGCGCGACCCGACACCACGGACTGAACAGCCGATCCTGGGATAAAACCGGCGGGATAAAACGACCTCTAAGGCCGGGGTGGGTGTGGCTGGGAGGCTTGAGCCGGGTAGCGACGGAGCCCGGCCGGTATTCGAGGGATTTCCGGAGCCTAAATCGCCAGAGGTCGTCGTGCTTGCCCCGCCGGCTCAGAGCGCTTCTTGAGGTTGTTATTTAGCGATGATTGCGACCGGGGCGTCCCAGGTGTTGCGGTCGACGGTGAGGGTGACGCCGCCGCGGGTTTCGGTGCTGTTGGCTGCGTACTGGTGGGCGCGGCGGTGGCCGGTGTACAGGTTCGGGTCCCAGCGCCAGTCGTCGGTGGTTGTCTCGTTCTTGTCCCACAGGGCGTACCAGAGGATGGCGGGGAGGTCTCGGCGGTCCGAGGCGTTCGCCACTGCGGCGGCGCTGCTGCTGGTGAAGCCGTACATGCCCGGCCAGTAGCGCTGTGTGCGGACAGCTTTGTCCCAGGCGCGGACATAGGTGAGGACGGCGTCGAGGCAGGGGGCGTCGGAGAGGTTGAAGGGTTCCATGTCCAGGTAGAGGGCGCTGCCTGGCTTCATGCCCAGGGGCGAGGCCTTGGCGACGGCGTCATTGCCGTTCGCGGTGCCGACGGCGGCGGCATCGGCTGTGGTGAACCGTTCCGGATTGCTGCCGGTCTGGCATGGTGGCTGGGCGCCGACGTAGAGCGGCACGAGCTTCCAGCCGGCTGCGTCCACTGACTTCACCCAGGAAGCGGTCAGTTGCGGCTGGGCGCAGCCTCGGTTCTTCCCTCCGATGTAGACGGCCGCGCCACCGTAGAACTGGTCGGAGCGCCATGCCTTCATCGCAGTGAGGGAGGGTGCGGTGCAGGTGTCGAACACACGCCCTGTGTAGAGGGAAGGAGTCAGGAGGCCGCGCCCGACCACAGCACCGCGGAAGGTCAAGGCGTTGGCGCTGACTGCCGTCGTCGCGGCAAGTGTCAGCCCTGCGGCCATCCAAATCAGGATGCGGGCGCGCCGTGATCGGCGGTGCTCGGACATGGATGCCCCCAGGTGCTTCGAATCGTTGGTGCCGCAGGCCGTGCCATGCCGACCCACCTTGTTCGGAAGACAGGGGGCCCTGCGGCGAGGTGATCCTAGCGCCACAGGAAGCGGACGGATGCGCGGGGCGGTTCTGTCGCCTCGGGCCGGCGCGCTTGCCTGTCTGCGGCAGGGCATGGCTGTCGTTGTCGTAGTGAGGTGTATTCCGTTTACCGCGACGTTGGAAGCTGTGACGCCGGAAGCCGCGGCGCCTGGCCGGACGACGGCTCACGGTGGAGCAGCACGTCGGGGGCCATAGGGCGCCCCGCGAACGGTGGGGTGGCCACGCACTTCGAACAGAACGGGCATCGCTCCCGCGCATCGTCTCGGCATGCAGGAGGTTCCGCTTCACAGCTCACCTTTACGTAACGCTTAGCCAGTCCGATGTCGGATAGCTGATGGCTCGTCTGTTTAGACAGGTTATGGCCCACGCTATGTTCTGCCTGCGCTAGATGATCTTCAAGCGCTCACGAAATACATCCCATGGGGGGATTGTGTATTTGCGCAGCAGATCGGGGACGTCATGGAGACGTTCCCGTTCGGTGACAGGCACTCCAGGCAGACTCGGAGTGATTGCGGCGGGGCTGGCCATGGTGATGTCGGTTTCGGCCCTTCAAGGTACGCAGCCGGCGTTCGCCGCGCCTCAGCCCGAACCGCAGGGCCAGGCTGGAGCCGCTACGGCGACCACCGCCGCCGACATAGCCTCCGCGCGAGTGGCCGCCCGCCTGTCGGGCAAGCGGGTCGAGGCTTTGTCCGAGCGGACCGAGACGTCCACGACGTGGGCCAACAAGGACGGGTCGCTTACCACCGAGGTGTCCGCCGGCCCGATCCGTTTCAGGGATCCCCAAGGGCAGTGGCGCGATGTGGATGTGAATCTGACCAGCGCCGCTGACGGCTCGGTCGTGTCCAAAGCGCACCCGCAGGGGCTGCGGCTGTCGGGCAAGAAGGGTACGAAGGCCCAGTCGCTGGCGGCAGCCCAATCCGCCACCGCCACCGACCTCGTCACGCTGGGGCAGGGCGACGACGCCATTACGCTGCAGTGGCGTGGCGGGCTGCCGGCACCGGTGCTGGACGGCACCCGGGCCACCTACACCGATGCGGTGCCGGGCGCGGACGTTGTCGTTGAGGCGACACGTACCGGGTTCGAGCAGTTCGTCGAGGTCAAGGCGAAGCCCGAGGCGGGCTTCTCGTACACGCTGCCGTTGAAGACCAAGGGGCTGAAGGTCGAGCAGCAGCAGGACGGCAGCGTCCTGTTCACCGACAAGAAGTCGAAGAAGACGGCGACGATGCCCGCCCCCGTCATGTGGGACGCGTCCGTCGACGCGGCCTCGGGTGAGCACACCCGGCGGGCGAAGGTCGGCCTGAAGGTCGTCAAGACCAAGGACGGCGTCGACCTCGTCATCACCCCCGAGGCCGCCTTCCTCTCGGACCCGGCGACGAAGTACCCGGTGACCGTCGACCCGTCGACCTCGGCGCTGGGCAACCTGTTCGACACCTACGTCCAGCAGGGCGAGACCGTCGACTGGTCCAACGACACAGAGCTCGACCTCGGCAACCCGGGCACCAAGAACGCCGACGGCACCTTCCGTACCGCCCGGTCGTTCATCACCTGGAACACGGCCCCGGTCGCCGACGCGCTGATCTCCAGCGCCCAGCTGTCGCTGTGGAACTTCCACTCGGGCAATACGGACTGCTCTGCGCAGCCCTGGGAGGTGTGGACGTCCAACGGGCCCACCACCGCTTCCCGCTGGACGAACCAGCCGGCGATGGTCACCAAGATGGCCACCTCCACCGAGGCCAAGGGCAACCCGGGCTGCGCCTCGCAGCCCGACGGCTGGGTCAACGCGGACGTCACCAGCCTGGTCCAGCAGTGGGCCAACAACAAGTGGACCTCCTCGAGCATGGGCCTGCGGGCCACGGACGAGAACAACACAAAGCAGTGGAAGCGGGTCAACTCCGCCAACGCCGCCTCCAACGTCCCCAAGCTGACCGTCACCTACAACTACCGGCCCCGTACCGGTACGAAGCAGGAGGCCGGCGCGCCGTTCTTCTCCTACGGCGGCGCCTACGTGGTCAATTCGGTCACGCCCGTCCTCAGGGACACCTTCGTGGACGCGAACGGTGACAAGGTCAACGGCACCTTCCAGATCTTCGACTCCGCCACCGACACCCAGGTCGGCAACGTGCTGGTCTCCCCGTACGTACCTTCGGGACAGGTCGCCTCGGTGACCGTCCCTGCGGGTGTGCTGACGAACGGCAAGACGTACAAGTTCCGCACCAGCCCGTACGACGGCAGCCACTACAACACCGGCTGGTCGGCGTGGAAGACCTTCACGGTCGACACCTCCGCCCCGTCCGCCCCGTCCGCCGTCACCTCCACCGACTACCCGTCGAACGGCTGGGTCAAGGGCGCCGGCCAAGCCGGAACCTTCAGCATCACCCCGCCCGCGGCCGACCACAACTGGCTGGAATGGTCCCTGGACGGCGAGACCTGGACCAAGGTCCCCACCGATGGCGCCTCCGGCGCCAAGGCCATCTCCGTCACCCCGCCCAAGGACGGCACCCACACCCTTGAGGTACGGGCCGTCGACAAGGCGGACAACAAGTCCGAGCCGGTCGCGTACACCTTCCACGCGGGCCCGGGCGGTTTCGTCCAGCCCGGCGCCGGCGACCGTACCGCCCGCCGGTTGCCGCTGCTCGCCGAGGCGGACGGCGCCAAGTACGACAAGGCGTCCTTCTCCTGGCGGCGTTCCGAGGCCGACGCGTGGACGCAGATCCCTCCGGGCCACGTCACCACCGGCGGCACGCCGCTCACGGCCTGGCCCGTCCCGCTCACGGGCGGCAAGACCGCGCCGCTGGTGTGGAACGCCACCGACACGGTGGATCCGGACGGCAGCGTCCAGATCAAGGCCGACTTCACCGGACCCAACGCGGCCACCGGAGCGACGGAGCCGCTGACCGCGGTCGTGGACCGCAACGCCTCCGGCGCGACGTCCTCCGAGGCCGGACCCGGCTCGGTGAACCTGCTCACCGGCAACTTCGGTCTCTCCGCCGATGACGCCTCGGCCTTCGGCCTCTCCGTCTCCCGCACCGCCTCCTCCCGCACCCCGGACAAGGGCGCCACGCAGGAGGGACAGGCGCCCATCTTCGGCAAGGAATGGGTGGCCGGCACGGTCGCCGAGGTCGGCACCGCCGACTACTCGCACATCCGGCGGATCTCCGACACCTCGGTCGCCGTGATCGACTCCAAGGGCGACGAACTGCACTTCACCGCCAACGCGGCGAAGAACGGCTGGATCCCCGAGCCGGGCGCGGAGGGTCTCGTCCTCACGGGCAGCGTCACCGGGACCTTCACCCTGTCCGACAGCCAGGGCACGGTGACGGCCTTCACCAAGCCCGATCCCGCGGTGCCGACCTGGCAGGTGTCCTCGACCCTGCGGGACGGACTGACGAACACCGAGACCAAGATCGTCTCAGGCAAGACCACCTACCAGGGCAAGGCCGTCGCCTTCCCGCAGTGGATCATCGCGCCCACCTCGGCGGCCCAGGCCGCCACCTGCGCCGCCACCCCGGCGACCAAAGGCTGCCGGATGCTGGAGTTCGTCTACCCCGCCTCCACCACCGCCACCACCTTCACCCTCGGTGACGTCCTCGGCCAGGTGAAGAGCGTCCGCCTGTGGGCCACCGCGCCCGGCGCCAACGCGTCCACCGCCCAGGAGGTCGCCGCTTACGCGTACGACAGCTCCGGGCGGCTCCGCGAAGCATGGAACCCGCAGATCACTCCGACGCTGAAGACCGCCTACGAGTACGACTCCGCAGGCCATGTCACCCGGCTGACCCCGCCCGGTGAACTGCCGTGGACCTTCACCTACGGCAAGGCCGGCAACACCTCCACCGCCGGAGACGGAATGCTCCTCAAGGCGGCCCGGTCCGGCCTGAAGCAGGCCACCGCCGACGTCGAGGAAGGCACCGCGGCAACCGCCGTGGTCTACGACGTACCGCTGACCGGCCCCGCCGCGCCCTACGGTATGGGCACCGCCGACGTGAAGGCCTGGGGGCAGCTCGACGCCCCGACCGACGCCACCGCGGTCTTCCCCGCGGACGCCGTCCCGGCGTCCAACGACGGCGGTTCCTTGACGGCAGCCGCGTACAAGCGGGCCACCGTGCACTACATGGGAGTCTCCGGCCGGGAGTCCAACCTCGCCGCCCCCGGCGGCTATATCTCGACCACCGAGTACGACCGCTTCGGCAACCCGGTCCGTGAACTCAGCGCCGGCAATCGGGCCATCGCCCTCGGCAGCGACTCCGCAGCACAGGCCACCCGCGCCGACCTCGGCATCGAAGGGCTCACCACGGCTGAGCGGGCCGACTTGCTGGCCAACCGCACGGTCTACAACGACGCCGGCACCCGCCAGTTGGAGGAGTTCGGTCCGCTGCGCCGGATCGACCTGACCGCCGACCTGAAGTCAGGCACCACGGTGCTCGTCCCCGTCGGTTCCTCGGTGACCGCGCGCTCCTGGACCGTCACCGAGTACGACGCGGGCCGGCCCACGAACGGCACCGCGAAGGTCAGCGACCAGGTCACGAAGGTAACCACCGGTGCGCAGGTGCGTGAGTACCCGACCGTGCAGGGCGAGACGCGCGCGGTAGAGACCGTGTACGACTGGGCCAAGGGCCTGCCCATCCAGACGATCAAGGACCCGGGCGGGCTCGCGATCACCGAGACCACGGAGTACGACGCCCAGGGCCGCGTCACTAAGCAGCTCTTGCCCGGTGCCACTGGCACGGACGCCGCGACCCGAGTGACCGCCTACTGGTCCGCGACCGGTTCCGGCACCTGCCAGGGCCGCCCCGAGTGGGCCGACCAGGTGTGCTCCACCGGACCGGCCGGCACGGTGACGGGCGGCGGCTCCCAGCCCACCCAACTGCCGACCACGACCACCGAGTACGACTGGTACGGCAATCCGGCCAAGACCATCGACACGGCGAACGGCTCCACCCGGACCTCGACCACGACCTTCGACGGCGCCGGCCGCGCGACCAAGGTCGCGACCACCGGCGGGGTCGGCCAGGCGGTCCCGGACATCACCACCGAATACGACCCGGTCACCGGCCGGGCCGTGAAGACCACCTCGGCGACCGGTGGGTCGGTCACCAAGGCGTTTGACAAGCTCGGCCGACTCATCTCCTACACCGACGCCGACGGCGGCGTCACCACCACCGAGTACGACCTGCTCAACCGGCCGGTCAAGGTTGCCGACAGCGCACCCTCGACCGTCACGTACACCTACGACCACACCGCCGAGCCCCGCGGCCTGCCGACTGCGGTCTCCGACTCCGTCGCCGGCACCTTCCAGGCCGTCTACGGACCGAACGGCTCCGTAGCCACCGAGAAGTTGCCCGGCGGGTACACGGCCACGGTCAGGCAGGACCCGACCGGGGCAGCCGTGGCCCGCACCTACACCCGTGACAGCGACGGAACCGCCGTCTACTCCGACACGGTGACCGAGACGGTCCACGGCCAGGCCGCATCCCACGCGGGCTGGTCCACCCAGGACTATCGCTACGACGGCATCGGCCGTCTGACCGGCGTCGACGACACCTCCGACACCCTGTGCACGCGCCGCGGCTACACCTTTGACGCACGCGCCAACCGCAAGTCCCTGACCACTGCCACCGGGGCCCCCGGAGCGGGCTGCCCCACCACTGGAGGCACCACCGCCAACAGCACCCACGACAGTGCCGACCGGCTGGTCGACACCGGGTATGCCTACGACGCGTTCGGCCGCACCACGGCTCTGCCCGGTAGCACGCTCGGCTACTACGCCAACGACCTCGCGTACCAGCAGACGGTGAACGGCACGCGTCAGACCTGGGCGCTCGATCCCACTCTGCGGTTCCGTTCCTGGACGGTGGAGACGAGCAACGGCTCGACGTGGACCCAGACTGCGTCCAAGCTCAACCACTACTCCGCAGACGGCGACAATCCCCGGTGGATTGTGGAGAACGTGTCCACCGGCGCCCTGACCCGCAACGTCGACGGCATCGCGGGAGGGCTCGCGGCCACCACGGGCAAGACCGGAAGCATCGTCCTGCAGCTGACCAACGTCCACGGCGACGTGGCCCTGCAGCTGCCCCTGGACGCGGGCCAGGCCCCCGTTGCCCTCGACCACGACGAGTACGGCAACGCCCGGGCCGACCAGGCGGCCACCCGCTATGGCTGGCTGGGCGCCAACCAGCGCTCCACCGAGGCCGCCGGCGGACTCACCCTCATGGGCGTCCGGCTCTACAGCCCGGCCGTCGGCCGCTTCCTGTCGATCGACCCGATCGCGGGCGGCAGCTGCAACCGGTACGAGTACGCCTGCGCCGACCCGCGTAACAAGTACGACCTGGGCGGCACCTACCTGATGGAGCGCGTCCAGACGGACTGCAACTCCTTCAACTGCGTCCGTATGCGCCGCATCTGCGAGAGCTCGTCGCACAAGTGCTCGCTGCAGTGGGACATGTGGTTCCGCAGGGCTTGGAGCGGCGCCTCTATCGAAGCCGGCTGGCGCTGGGAGCTGTCAGTCGGCGGGCACAGGGTTACTTCCAGCAGCTACAACCACACCGAAGTGGGCTGGTACAACTTCCACGGGTACTGGTATGGCAACGGAGCCCGAGGCAAGCACAGCTGTTGGGGCTTCACGTGCTGGAACGATCCGGGTGACTCCGTACAGTTCCATGCCCAGGGCATCGCCAGGTTCGGCTACACCAGATATTGGTGGGACCGGTTCCAGAATTTCGGTGGCGGAGGCAGCTACCGCTAACCACCCGCACTGAGACGCGCTGATCCCTGCTGAGCCGCCCTGGCGACTCCACAGGGAACCCTCGCCTCGCTTTCTCCTCGGATCGCGCGGCGTCGTACCACGTCGGCTGGCCCGGCCGGAGCATCCGGCCGGGTCAGCCGACTCGTTTATCATCGAGAGGTGGAGAATCACATTGGCTGACAGCGAGCTCGAGCGCCGCCACGAACAGGCCTTCGAGCAGTGGCTGAAACGCGTCGAAGGCGAACTGGGCTGGGAAGTCGTCCAGAGCGGGCGGGTCGACTGGATCCGGGACGTCTACCACGAGCACGGGGACCTGCCTGCACATCGATTCGCGCGGATCGCATTCGAACGGAAGGCGCGGTCCGTCCTAGACGTGCTTCTGCCGTTGACTGGATCCATAGAGCGGGAGACGGACCTCCGCATCGATACCCGACCGGAATTCATCCATCCGTCGACCGATTTTCCCGGGGGGATCGTGACGGTGGCTGGGTCGGCCATCCAATCGTTCGATCCTGTCGGGGTACTCGCTGAAGTCGCCGACGCCATCCAGACCTACCTCGCGGATCGCTACGGACGGCTATGGCCGCTCTGCCCCGAACACGGGACGGGTTTGCACGCCATCACACACGAAGGCGAAGCGCTCTGGTGGTGCAAGGCGAAGGACCACCCGAGCATCCGTATCCTGCTCGGATAGCCATCCCCTACATTTCCCCGCACGCGGACTAAGGGCTGTCCCGCAAACGCTGGCTGGGTTGCGCCCAGGTGAGGGCCGGGATACCCGCGAGCCTCCGACAGGTCCGGTGTGGCAGCCTGCTGACATGCCATGGGAGCTACGAGAACATGCAGGGCGTCACTACGCCGTCCTGTTCCACTACGCGTTGCCTGACGATGCCTGGGCCGTGGAGCTGAGCGAGGCTGTGACTGCGCCGGCCACGGGTGCCGAGAACCCCAACGCCGCGGTGACCCACTTGCCTGGCGCTGCCTTCTTGGTAGCGCTCGTCCCAGACGAGGACCCGAATCTGCAACCGACCGTTCGCGTCTACAGCCCTGACGAGCGTGTTGTTCCCTACGAGGTCATGCGCTGGTTCATGGAGCAGGTGGCCGACCAGGTAGAACGCTGCCGCATCGCGTTCGAGCAGGGGGAACCTGAAGCAGTGGAATGATCACGCAGTGACTGGTGTGATCACGGCGTCGGAGCCGTCCTGGATAGCCCCGTTCACCGGGCTCAGCCCGCGGCAGTTCGGGAAGCTGGTGACGGTGCTGCGGCGCGAGGGTGCGGATGCGGTCCGCAGGGGCCGGCCGTGGAGCCTTCCTCTGGAGGACCGGGCACTGCTGGTCGCGGTGTACTGGCGCACGAACCTGACGATGCGGCAGCTCGGCCCGCTGTTCGGGGTCTCGAAGTCGGCGGCGGCCCGGATCATCGACGACATCGGGCCGTTGCTCGCGCTCCAGCCCCGCAAGCGGTTCGCCAAGGGCACCGTGCTCATCGTGGACGGCACCCTGGTCCCCACTCGAGATCACACTATCGCCGAGCGGTCGAAGAACTATCGGTACTCCACCAACCACCAGGTCGTCATCGACGCCGACACCCGCCTGGTCGTCGTGGTCGGCCAGCCGCTTGCCGGGAACCGCAACGACTGCAAGGCGTGGGAGGAGTCCGGCGCCAAAGCCGCAGTCGGCAAGACCCTCACGATCGCCGACGGCGGCTATCCGGGCACCGGGCTCGTTATCCCGCACCGTCGCGAGCGCGGCCAGACCGAACTCGCGGATTGGAAAGAGGAACACAACAAGTCCCACAAGCAGGTCCGTGCCCGCGTCGAGCACGTCTTCGCCCGCATGAAGACCTGGAAGATCCTCCGCGACTGCCGACTCAAAGGCGACGGAGTCCACCACGCCATGCTCGGCATCGCCCGGATGCACAACCTCGCCCTCGCCGGATAGATCAGCGGGCCATACGGCGGCCAGCCCTGACCGAGGCGATCCGAAGATCATTTACGGGACAACCCTTACCTGGAGCCGATCGTCCTAACACCTCACTGTCGCTCGAGCCCGCGCAGGACGTGTCAGCGATCTTGTGTAAGCCGGTTGGTGTCATTGGATGCTGAGCCGGTCCTCGAAGAAGAGTGAGAACTGGTTCAGTGCCTCTTTCCAGTGTGGGGCGACATGGTTCGCGTCGCGCGCTTTGGGGTTGATCTGCTCGCGGATCGCGAGGTAGAGGACCTTCAACGCGGCTTGTTCCGAGGGGGAATGGCCGCGGTTACGGGTGGCTTTGCGGAGCCGCGAGTTGATCGATTCGACCATGTTCGTGGAGTAGACCACCGTCCTTATGGCCGGCGGGAATGCCAAGTAAGGCGTGAACTCCGGCCAGGCCGCCCGCCAGGTTCGAACCACAGCCGGGTAGCGTTCGCCCAGTTCAGAGGCCTCGAATACGTCGAGGGCCTGCTCGGATGCCGCCTCGGTCGGGGCCGTGTAGATCGCTTTCAGGGCCGGCACCAGCTTGGGGTGGTCCCGCGCCGACGACAGTCGGAGCGAGGCTCTGGTCAGGTGGATCACGCAGGTTTGGACGGTGGCTATTGGCCAGGTCGCGGTGACGGCGTCGGGCAGACCCTTGAGGCCGTCGCAGGCGACGATGCAGACATCGTCGATGCCCCGGTTCCGGAGTTCGGAAAGGACTGCCATCCAGGTGGTGGCGCCCTCGCCCTCGGAGCCGACCCACAGGCCCAGGACGTCCTTGCGGCCGTCCATGTCGACCCCGACGGCCAGATAGACCGGCTTCGAGGTCACCGAACCCGAGCGGATTTTCACCCACAATGCGTCGATGTAGATGATCGGCCAGACCGGGTCGAGGGGCCGGTTCTGCCAGGCCACGAGCTCGTCGATCACAGCGTCGGTGACCTTGCTGATCAGGTCTGGGCTGACCTCGACCCCGTAGATCTGGGCCAGGTGGGAGCGGATGTCGCGGACGCTCATCCCGCGGGCGTAGAGCGAGAGGATCTGGTCGTTGAACCCCGCGAGGCGGCGGGCGTTCTTCGGGACCAGCCGCGGCTCGAAGTCGCCGTTGCGGTCCCGCGGCACCGCCATAGTGACCGCTCCGGCATCGGTCAGGACCTTCTTGGGCGAGGTCCCGTTGCGGGAGTTGCCCGAGCCGTGACCTGCAGGATCTCCGCGTTCGTAGCCGAGGTGTTCGCTCATCTCGGCTTCCAGGGCCCGCTCCAGAACGGCCCTGGTGATCTCCGTCAGCAGCCCGCCCTCGCCGAGCAGGGCTGCCCCTGAGGCGTCAGCCTTGTCGAGCAGCCGCTCGACGACCTCGTCGACCATCTCGTCGCCGGCCACGGACGCGGCCGCTTCGTTTTTGTCTGCCATGACTCGTCCGATCCGCCTGGCCCACAGGCCCGAGGCCGAGCCCCGGGCCAGGCTTCCACATCACGGACTTACACGATCTTTCAGACACGCTCTCCCTCCTGGCCACGAAGCCGATCAGCATCGGGATGCCGCCCGAGACGGCCATAGGTGGCGGCGAGGTCGGTGTGGGCGGACAGGGTGTCGGGGTGGTCGGGCCCCAGGACCCTTTCGCGGTCGGTGCGGACCTTTTCTTGGAGTTCGAGGGCCTCCTGATTCCGTTCGAGGCGGCTGTAGGTGATGGCGAGGTTGGCGCGGGCGGACAGGGTGTCGGGGTGGTCGGGCCCGAGGATTCGTTCGCGGTCGGTGCGGACCTGTTCCTCAAGTGCGAGAGCGTCCTCGTAGCGGCCGAGGTCCCAGTAGCTGATGGCGAGGTTGGCGCGGGCGGACAGGGTGTCGGGGTGGTCGGGCCCGAGGATTTGTTCGAAGTCGGTGCGGACCTGTTCCTCGAGTGCGAGGGCGTCCTCGTAGCGGCCGAGGCTGCTGTAGGCGATGGCGAGGTTGGCGCGGAGCATGATGGTGTCCGGGTGGTCGCGGCCCAGCGCTTGTGCCGCCTTCTCCGCAAGCGGGAGCCAGTAAGCGTGGGCATCACGGTACAGACCGCTGTGGAGGAGGTCCCGGCCGGTGCGGAAGACCACTCTGTGGAGGCCTTCCCGCCAGAGGTGTTCTTCACAATGGTGCCGCAGCACGGTGGTGTTGGCCCGTAGGGCCTGTGCGAGGTCGTGGTGCACGTGGCCGTCACTGCCCCAGGTCTCGGTCAGGGCGTCGGCTGCGGTGACGGCCAGAACGGCCTGCTGGCCGTGAGGGGTGGTTTCGCGGGCGGCGCGGGCGGTGAGGGCGTGCATCCGGAGCTGACGGTGCGGGGTGTTCGGGTCGGAAGTGATCAGGCCGTAGCGGCGCAGGACCTGCAGCGCCCGCAGGACTTCCCCCGTGGTGGTGTCCTGGGCGGTGGTGTGCTGCCGTGTGCTGTTCAGGTAGCCGGTTGCGGCGGTGGCGGTCCAGAGTGATTCGGGATGCCCGTCGGGGTCGAGGAGCGCGATCAGACGGAGGAGGGGCTCGACCAGCCCGGGCGGACCGGTCTGCTCGGCGGCGGTCAGGGACAGCAGCAGGCCGGCGGTGATCTGCCGCTGGTAGCGCTCGGTGTCGGCCCAGTCGGGCAGGACATCGTCGAGCCGCAGGGTCTGGTCGGCGAGCCGGGCCAGGTAGGCGGTGCAGGTGAGTTCTTCGGCCATCAGGTAGGCGGCGGCGTGCCCGAGGGTGAGCGGGAGATGCCCGAGCGCGGCGGCGAGTTCCCCCTGACGCCCGTCGAGAAGATGCCCGGCCCCGTCGCCGGTCAGCCGCTCCTCGAGGAAGGCGACGGCTTCTGCGGGGGTGTAGACGTCGATGTAGAGCAGCACGGCCGGCCGCTCGTCCCGGGCCGTACGCTCGCGCACGACCTGGACGTAGCTCTGGCTGCCGAAGCCGCGGACGACGAGCACGGGAATGCCCGGACGCTCCAGCCAGCCCGTGAGCTGGGCCCGCAAGGTGTCCTTCTCGCAAGCCAGGTAGAGGGCGGTCGCCTGGCCGGCGGTCCTGTCCAGGGCGAACCAGTCGGGAGCGGCCTGGAGGAACGCGCCGGCGCCCGGCCATGCCGGCGGTACGTGAACCTCGCGCAGCGGGTCGATGAGGTCGGGGAAGTGCTCCTCGCGGCGGGCCTGGGCGAGGCGGGCGGACAGGCGCCGGTACGTCGGCGCGGTGTGCGGGATCAGCCCCTCGACGACGAGCCGGTAGTACGCCTGCCGGAGGGTGCAGCCGCCCTGTTTCCCTCGACGTGGTCATTCCGTAGACCTCGGCGAGATGGGCGACGATCTCCCCCGACGTCAGACCTTTCCCCGTGAGCGAGAGCACCATTTCGTCGAGGGCTCCGGTCCGGCGGGCGTATTTCGGCAGGAGTCCGGGACGGAACGTCCCGAGCCGGTCACGCGGCACGTTCACCACCACCGGACCGACCTCGGTCATCACCTTCTTCGCCCGGTAACCGTTGCGCATATTCCCGCCCGAACGCGAGCCCCTGCCGCCGGCCCGCACCGATTCATCAGCCAGATGCAGGTCCATCTCCGCCTCGAGCGCGGCCTGCATCAAATGCTGAGCGAGCTCGGGAAGAATGCCGCCCTCGCCCATCAGCCGAAGACCACCGGCAGCGGTCTTCTCCGCCGCGAGCGCGGCCAGTTCTTCCAGCAGTTCGACCGACAGACCGTTCTCGGATACCGGCATCGCCTTCACACCAGAACCCTCAGCAGTCCCATCAGCCCTGGCAAGCGACACACCGCCGGCCATCCCGATCGTGTGACCCGTCGTCGTACCCATCAGATGACTCCTTCGAGGAAGGAACCCACCTAATTCATGACACTCCCAAAAGCGTCGGCTTTCAGGGAGAGGCTGAGCATGTGACGGCGCCTCGGCCGGGAAATCCTGGCCGAGGCGCCGTCGTGGGTATGTCTGTTGGTGTGTCGTCGGGGTTAGCCGATGGTCAGGAAGGTGTTCCAGCCGTCCTCGTCACGGCCGGCCGCGGGGCCTAGCGTGGCCGCTCCGCCCCAGAAGAGCCACTGGTTCCCGAGCGTGTCCACGGACCAGACGTCGGGGATGCCGTCTCCGTTGGTGTCCGGGGATCCGACGAGCATGGGGACCTCGGCGCGGCTCCAGCCGGTCGTGGCGTAGGTGCTGTCCGCGCCGCCTTCTGACTTGGCTGCGGACTCGAGTGAGGTGAGGTCCACGCCGCCGTTCGTCCCTGCCTTGCCCTTGCGTAGGACGAGTCCGCGGTCGTGGTTGGCGTCGTCACGGAAGAGGAGGTCGGGGATCTTGTCGCCCGACACGTCGCGTACGCCGACGATGTCGCGCGGTGCCCAGTTGGCGGCCATCTTCTTGTACGAGAGGAAGCTCGATCCCGTGTAGCCGGAGAAGGCCCAGAAGCCGCCGGCCGTGTCGAGGGCGAAGAAGTCCGGAAGGCCGTCTCCGGTCACGTCCTCGGTGGCGACCATCTGGCGGAACGTCGCGGGGTCCGGTGCCCCTGCGGGGAGGAGGACCTCCATTCGGCGGCTGATGTCGAACTGGCCCGTGCCGATCCCGGGGTAGACGTACAGCTTGCCGTCGGGCATCCGGGCCACGAGGTCGGTGAGACCGTCACCCGGGTACCAGTCGGTGGAGTGGGCGATGAGGGCCGACTTGCCGGTCGTGGAGTCCTTCCAGTAGCCCGCGGGGGCGGGCCCGCCGTTGTCGACGGCGCCGGGGAGGTAGGCGTCGGTGTCGCCCTTCTCGTCACCGGCGTAGGTGCGCAGGTTGCCGTCCTTGTCGATGGCGAGGATGTCGGGGTGCCGGTCGCCGCTGACATCGCCGGGCCCGTCCTGGCCTGGCTTGGGTTTGACGTAGAAGAGGTATGCGGTGTGCGGGGAGATGTTCCCCGCCTTGCTGACGGTTCGGATGTAGAGGGTGTTGGGGCCCGTGGTGTTGATCTGAAGCTTGAGGGTGGCCAGGTCACCGCTGGTCGGTGTGGCCTTCTGGTCGAACAGGGGCCGGTTCAGGCTAAAGCGCCTGAGTTCGCGAATACTGAGCACTCGGTGCCCCGAACCTGGGCGTTCGTCGCGTCCCGGGGCTCCAGCGTCTTACGGACTCCCCAACCGGAACGGAACGGGCAACTTCCCCTTCCGGTTGGGGAGTTCTCATGCGTCAGGCGGCTGACTTCGCCCCGATGGCGCTAACGTCGTGCGCGGCTCCGGTGTCCGTTGAGAGGTGACACCGCTCGGCCGACCCGGGCCTGCTCCTACGTACGTGTTCCGCACCCAGAACCGACGACGCAAGGGGAATCGATTCCATGACGGTCACAGCAGCACGCCGCACCATGTCACCGCGTCGCTCCGCCGCCCGCACGGCGGCCGTGGCGGCCCTGTCCGCCGCCGCGCTCCTCGGCGGCGGTCTCACGGCCCAGGCCGCCGCACCCGCCCGGACGACGGGCGCGGCCGTGGAGCTCGCGCCGGCCGGTGCGCTCGCCACCTATTGCTACTACAAGGTCAACGCCAGCGGCGGTCTGCTGATCCGCAGCGGTCCCGGCACCGGCTACTCGGTCGTCGGGTCCTACGCCAACGGCTCCACGATCTTCGCATCGGCGTCCACCACCAACGGCTTCCGCCAGGTGGGCACCAACCGCTGGGTCTCCTCGGCGTACACCGTCCGCATCGTCAACCTTCCCTGCGAGTCCTGACAGGGACCCGGGCCGAGGACACCGTTCCCCAGCCCTTCGACAGGCCGCCGACCGGTCTCCGAAATCGTCAAAGCGCCTGCGTTCGCGATTTCTGAGGTGCTGGCACCACGAACTTGGCTCTGCCGCCCGGGATCCTCGGCTGTGTACGGCTCGGTTCCGGCTGATTCGGTGTCTGGCTCTGTACACGGGAAGGGGAGTCGTTTGTCTACGGCTTCGGGAGTCACGGCGTGGCCCCGTCGCTTGATCAATGTCGATGAGTTCGTTCGGGAGTCACTCACGGCCGGGTGGGCGGTTTGGGGGCCACCCCTCGATGAAGGCCCTGAGTTGCCTCCGTTGCCGTTCTTCCTCCGCGATGCGGTCACGGAGTACGGCTTGGTCGATGTACGGGGCGACGGCGGCGAGGACCAGGCGCTGAAGCTCGGCCGGGTCGAGCGCCTCGACCTCCCATGGCACCGGCTGGCCGGGGGTCGAGCCCGTACCGGCGCGCGAACCCGGCCCAGCGCGGATCGCCGGCCTTCCCCGCAGCCGCGGGCAACTCGTACTCGCGGACCTGGTGGGCGCGCTGGTGTGGCGTGCGCCGTTGCCTCAGCTCACACCCGAACAGCGCCAGGCCGCGTTGGAGAAGGCCGCCGCCGCACGGCAAGAGCGGGCCGAGGTGAAGGCGGCGCTCAAGCACGGCAAGCTGTCGCTGACCGACGTGCTGGACGACCCCTCCGAGTCCATCGGCAATATGCCGGTCCTCGCGCTCCTCGCCTCGCTCCCCGGCATCGGCAAGGTCCGGGCCCAGAAGACTCTCACCGAGCTGGAGATCTCCGAGAGCCGCCGCGTACGCGGCCTCGGCAGCAACCAGAAAGAGCGCCTTCTCGCACACTTCGCGCCGCAGGGCTGACCGGCGGCAGGCGGAAGCCGTCCCGGTGGCACGGGGGAACACCACCGAGACGGCTCCGCTCCGCGTGGAATCCGCAGGTCTGTGCGACATCCCGTGAGTTCCCGTGGTCCTTGCTGGAGTCCTGAGCCCCTGGCCTGAGGCTTCTCTCTCGTTCGCGTGCGCGGCCAGTCAGTGACGTAACTTCGGAATTCCTGAAGCTTCCTCGTCCGATCTGACCAGTCTGCGGCCTGGTCGAAGCCGAGGAGGCGCATGCTGTCGGCGCTGGCGGTGGTGAGGGAACTCGGCAGAACTCCGGAGAACTCACGGGATGTCGCACTGAGACGCTTGAGTCTCCAGCGGCTGGAGGGTTCAGGATCTCGCCCATGGACGACGAACACCCCGATGTGCTCACCATCGGCCAGCTCGCGCACCGCACCGGACTTCCGGTGCGTACCCTGCGCTTCTGGTCGGACGAGGGAGCGGTGCCGCCCGTGGCCCGCTCCGCGAGCGGCTACCGGCTGTACGACGCCGAGTCCGTGGCCCGCGTCGAGCTGGTCCGCACCCTGCGGGAGCTGGGCCTCGGGCTCGAGGACGTGTGCCGCGTCCTGAGCGGCCGCACCACGGTCGCCGAGGTCGCCGACGCGCACGTGGCCGCGCTCGACGCGCAGATCCGCTCCCTCAAGGTGAGCCGGGCCGTCCTGTCCACCGTATCGAAACGTGGTTCGACCGCTGAGGAGACAGCACTGATGAACCGGTTGGCACGGCTTTCCGCCGCCGAACGCAAACAGATCATCGACGAGTTCAAGGAGGAGGTGTTCGGCGGCCTCGCCGTCGACCCGCACCTGCGCGACCGCATGCGCGCCTTCAGCATCGAATTGCCCGACGATCCCACACCTGAGCAGGTCGACGCCTGGATCGAACTGGCTGAGCTGGTGCGGGACCCCGGGTTTCGCGCCCGGTTGCGCACATGGATGGAGCTCAACACGCCCGTACCGGGGCAGGGCCGTCCCCCCGGGGCGTCCATCTGGTGGGCCAGGCAGGTCGTGCAGACCGTCGCGGAGGTCAGAAAAGGCGGGGTCGCTCCCGAGGGGCCGGCAGCGGCCGAAGTGCTGTCCGAGCTGTTCGGCGACGCCGATCGGGCCGCCGTGCTGCGCAGCCTGGAAGCCGGGATCGAGGCAGGAGCGGAGCACTACCGCAGGCTCGTCGCCCGCGTGCGCGGGCAGGATTCGTCACCCGACGCGACCGAGGAGCTGAAGTGGCTGGCGCGAGCCCTGCGCGCCGCGGATCAGGCCTGAGCCGAACCATCAGGCCGCCGTCTACCGGGACGTGCTGCTGCGACGGTGGCGCGACATGTTGGGGCGCGCCATGTGTGACTTCCCCGGCGGCCGGAGTGGCCGCTACCGGTACCTGGCGCTCGGCCTGAGGCGTGCTGTCCTGGACTGGCTCGACCACCGCCGCAGCCGCTGGCCGAACACGGCCAACCCCACCTGCTGACCACCCAGAAGACCGCCGTCGAACTCGGCCCGGCCGGCAAGCTCTGGACCGCCCGGGCCACCCGCAACCTCACCGCCACCCTCGAACGGCTCCGCGTCGACCGTCAGCTCGAAGAGGCCCTCACCCTCGGTGCCGACCCGCTCCACCTCGCCCTCGTTTCGGCATCGACGAGAAGACCGCCATCCGCTACGCGGACTCAGCACGGCGGCTTCTCCAGACCGACCTCGAAACCGGTCCAGCGTGACTTTGTAACCGAAGGTGGGAGTCGTTCGACGTGGCTATTGGGGTCACCCTCTAGCCATGTTGCGATGGCGGTTCCCTGCTCCGACAGCGGTCATGCGACGCCGGTGATGATCTTCCAACCCGCGCCGAGTTGTCCGTCGGCGAGGCCGGTGAAGATGCCGTTGGTGTTGATGCGGCCGGTGGAGATCTTGCCGTTGTCGGAGCGGTAGAACTGGAGTTCGCGGTCGAGGTCGTTGATATGGCTCCAGCCCGCGTTGAGTTGTCCGTCGGCGAGGCCGGTGAAGATGCCATTGGTGTTGATGCGGCCGGTGGAGATCTTGCCGTTGTCGGAGCGGTAGAACTGGAGTTCGCGGCCGAGGGCGTTGATATGGCTCCAGCCCGCGTTGAGTTGTCCGTCGGCGAGGCCGGTGAAGATGCCGTTGGTGTCGATGCGGCCGGTGGAGATCTTGCCGTTGTCGGAGCGGTAGAACTGGAGTTCGCGGCCGAGGTCGTTGATATGGCTCCAGCCCGCGTTGAGGCGTCCCTCGGCGAGGCCGGTGAAGATGCCGTCGCTGCTCAGTCGGCCGGTGGCGATGACGCCGTTGACGGCCCGGTAGAACAGGAGCTCACGGCCGAGGGCGACGATGTGGGTCCAGCCGTCGTTGAGCTTCCCGTCCGCGAGCTGGGTGAAGATGCCGTCGCTGCTCAGTCGGCCGGTGGCGATGACGCCGTTGTCGCCGCGATAGAAGAGGAGTTCTCGTCCTATCGCCACGATGTGGGTCCAGCCGTCGTTGAGCTTCCCGTCTGCGAGCTGGGTGAAGATGCCGTTGCTCTCCAGCCGGCCGGTGGCGATGACGCCGCTGTCACTTTTGTAGAAGAGCAGTACTCCGGACATGGTGACTCCTCGGGTTGTCGGGAAGGTGTCGCTCTCCCGCGCCCCCGGAAATCCGCCGACTCGGCTGCCGTCACGGAAGAAGGAGACGCCCGCTGCTGCCCACTAGGGGATAAATCAGCATGGATGCCTCGTCCGCAACGCTACTCTCCGGCCCCTGCGACGGCATTCCGGGGCCCCTTCGGCGGGGGAAGGTTCCGCTTTCAACGGGGGAAGGTCCAACTGAAAGAGCAGGATCTTTTGGGCGGCCGCCATGACCCGAGGACGTCCAGGCCGACGTCACCGAGCCCTCCGGATCGCTCAGCATCCTCGTGTTTCGCCCGAACCCACGGATGCATCGACCTAACGCACACCAGTGGACCCGTGGGTTCGCGCTGAAGGACCTTCGGTTTCCCTGAACTCACGGGGATCCAGGGGTCCCAGCAGTTCTCGCCGAAAAAACAACGCTAAGCCGTGCGACAGCCCTTGATCAGGGCCGATCTCGGGGAAACGGCCCGGTGGCCGTGGGCGGCTCGGTAGCGTCGCGGCCATTCCGCCTTGGCGTACTCCTCGGTGCCCAGCGTCCCCCAGGCCACGCAGCCGTTCTGGTTCCAGGAAGCGCCCGCGCGCCAGTCGTCAGGGCTCACATCGCTGTGGCCACTCCGCCTCCGTATCTTCAAAGACGACCAGTTTGTGCCTCAATCAGCATCGGGGACACATCCTTGCCGCCAGGAACCTCCGCCGTGGCCTTTGCAACGGCGTCCTTCCGCGACATGCCGTCAAGCGTCATGTAATCCCTGACCTTAATGACGATCATGTTGACCACCTTCTGTGTCTTCTCGTCCATGCCCTAACTCCTTCCGACTAGCTGATCACTGTCACGATCAGTGATACATTGATCACTGTTGGTTAGCAAGGGGAAGGCCCGGAGGAACGCACCGGGCGTCCGGCCAGGCTGGCGAGACGTGGACCTCACGCAACGGGTCGATGAGGTCGGGGAACCACTCCTCTCGGCGGGCCTCGGCGAGACGGGAGGACAGACGCCGGTACGTCGGCGCGGTGTGCGGGATCAGCATCTCCGCGACGAGCCGGTAGTACGCCTGCCTGAGGGTGCAGCCTCCGACCCGGTCGTAGCTGGTGACGATGTCGGCGGCACGGTTCACGACTCTCGGCCACTGGAGTCTGGGCACACACCGGTACATGTACCCATCGGGTCAGCGGCGGGTGCCTCCCGAACTCGTGAACATCGAATTGGCCGCCATCGGGGTGCCTCCCGCGCTCATCGACAAACGACTCCCGTTCTCGTGTACAAAGCCACGGTGTCGAAGTGCATGACGTTTCGGTGTCCGAGTGAGCGAGTGCTCGGGCGCCGGAGCGAGAGGGGCGGTGGCGGGCACGCAGTCGGGGCGGTTGCCGGTTACGGCGTGTCCTCTTGGTCTCGGTCGGGCAAGGGGTCGGGGAGGAATGTCCGGGTGTAGCGCAGTCCGGTGTCGGGGGAGATGTTGAATACCGCGCACAGGTGTTGCGGGTCGGCGCCGGTGACGGCGGCCTCTTCGAGGATCCGATCCTCGCGGAGTCGTTGGGCGGTGACCGGGAGGCCGCGCAGCAGAGGCTGCATCCAGCCGATCGTGACCGGGGCGCGGGTGTGCGCGGTCTGCGAGCTGATGAACAGGTGAGGGTTGCGGGTATGTGGCCAGCGGTGGTGCCGAAGGTTGATGTAGTCGACGGCGGCCTGCTGGGTGAAGGCGTCGAGGGGGTGATCGATGTCGCCGAGCGTGAGCCGGCCGCGGGTGAAGTCGATGGCGGTCAGGGGCAGCGCTCGGGCCTGGTGCGGGTAGAGCGCATGGATGCCGATGAGGGCGATCAGCAGCTTCAGGGCGGGGTTGGTCTCGGCGGCTGCGCTCAGACGCTGGATCGTTTCGGGGCTCAGCGGCGTGGGCACCGAGCTGGGCCGGGATCCCAGGCTCACGCCGCGTGCGGGGTTGGCGAACAACAGCCGTTCGCTCTTGAGGGTCTTGAACATGTCGCGCAGCGCGACGGCTTCGGTGTGCGGTGCCGCGCATTGGGCGAGCCACTCGGTGACGTCAGCACGGCTGACCTGGCGAAGAGTGCGGTAGCGCTGCGAGCAGGCAAGAAGGAACGGGATCGCTGAGCTGGTCTGGTTTCGGACCGTGGTAGTCGAGCGGGGACGGCGGCGAGGTCCGCCGTGACGGACGATGCGGATCCACACGAGGGCTTCTTCGCGGATCTCCGGGTGCACGCTGGCCAGTCGGCGGTCGATCCACGCGTCAAGGGGGTCGATGCGGTCGTCGTCGAGGAGAGCGAGGTGGGCAAGGACTTCGGTGACCCGGATGACGGCACGTCGGTTTTGCTGACGCGGCAGCGTGGCAACGGTGCTGGCCTTGATTGTCTCGTGCGGACCGTGGACGGCGGTCAGTAGGTACAGGCTGTTCTGCACGCGCTCGCGCAAGGCTGGTGACCAGCCTTGGGTCTCGGCGCTGGCCTCGGCCTGTGTGGCGACGTAGGCGGTGAAGGCGCAATCGATCGGCGTGACGTCGGGCACGGTGACGCGCGACATGTCCCGAGCTGCGATGAACAGTGGCTCCTGGCGCCACCGGGGTGTCGCCCAGAAGGCGATGTCGGGAGGCTCGCCAGCGGGACGCCACTGGCGGCCGCTGTTCTTGAACTCGCCGACGAGTTCCTTCTTCTTGGTGTCCACGCTGATCACCGGCTGCCCGGTGTCCCGGTGCTCGCGGGCCTGCTCGTTGAGGTAGCGGAACTGGGCGTCCCGGTCCGGGTGCTGACTGCCCTCGAGCGTCTTTGCGTTCGCCTGCAGGCTGAAGCTTTCCTCCCGCAACAGGTCGCCCACGGTATCGGCGCTGATCCGGTGCCCGGCCCGGGCCAGCTCCGCCGCGAGCGTACGGGTCGATTTCACCGTCCACCGCAGCGGCGACATCGGGTCGCCCCTCTCATCGGGCTCGACCAGCGCCAGCAGTGCCGGCCGCACCCCCGGATCCAGTTCGGCGACCCGTTTGCGCCCTCCGCCGGGACGCCGGACCCGTCCCAGCGGCTCCTCGCCGGATTCCAGCTCGAACACGCCATTGCGGACCGTCGTCTCACTGACCTGGGCCGCCCAGGCGACAGCGCGGATCCCTCCATGCCCCAGCAGCCGGGCCTCGGTCCCCGTCAGCAGCCGCCGCTGCCGCTCGTCCAGATGTGGGAACAACACCGTGAACTTCGCGGAGAGTTGTTCACGGATCTCGTCCGGGATGCGCATACCACACCAACGAGCGTCAGAAGCGGAAGCAACACCTTGATGATCTGCAAGCCCTTAGCGACAGGTGGTTGTTGTAGGGGTAGCTGAACACATACGGCTGCGGCGCCTTCCGCCGGTCCAGCGCGACCGCGGTTGCTCCGGCGGTGTCGGCGGCGGGTGGGGAGGCGGCCAGTGCCGCTGGTGCCAGCACGAGGCCGGCCAGGGCGGCGCCGGCCGCTCCGATCGCGATCCGGCGTGAGCATCGGGACGTTGAGGGGGAGGGCATGCGCATGGCTGCTCCTCGGTGGGCTGGGAAGCAGTGGCACCGGTCCGGTTCGCGGCAGGCGTAGGCGTGCACGTGATCCGTGGTGGGGCCCCGGGGCGGACACCCTGGGGGTGACCGGAAGGGGAGATGGTCGCCCGGTAGGTTCTGATGGCGGGGCCTGGGACGGTAGCCGTGCGCAGTCCATCGACCATCTCGCTCCGAAAGTCGAGTCTACCGAACGCGCCCTGCCCCCGCATCGCCACCGTGCCCGGCGCCGGGGCCGCCGGGCACGGTGGCGCCCGGCGGAGTCGAATCCCGTGCCTGCCGCGACCTGGTCTTCGGCGCCGAGCGTGACGGGCTCGACGCGCGCGGGGGACGATGGGCTTGCCGACGCCTTCCCGTTCGGTCCTCTGCGCCAGGGCGGCCCGGTCCGCGGACGCCGCCGCCCAGGCCCAATGCAGGCAGTTCGGCCTCATGGACACCGAGACGGGCGAGCCGGTGCTCGGCTGTCAGCGGCTTCCAGTTGCGGGACTGCCGTTGGATCCAGCGGCCGTGGTCTTCGCCCTCGAGGACGCCGGGTCCTACCGGGTGAGTCCGTTGGGCTTCGTCGGCGGCGAGGATGCGGTAAGTGGCGTTGCCGGTCGGGCGGCCATGGGCAGGCCCGGCCTGTGTCGTTCTCCTCTACCTGCGCTGCGCGGCCTGCGTCTCATCATTGCCGGGACCTGCTCGGTGAAGACCAGCTCGTCCAGCCCGGCGCTCGCGACGCCGACCGGCCACCTCGTGATTGGGTAGATCTTCCCCCGCCGCTGGGCAGGGGCAGCTCAAGACCCTGATACGGGACGCCCGGCGCGCGACGGCTTGGAGAATGCCCCTCAGCAAGCCATCTGCAACGCTCTTCAGGCTGGCCAGTTGACCCGCCCGCTCTTGATTTGAAGTGCATCCGGAGCCTCGGCTTCGTAGAACCTGAGGGTCCGGCGGACTCGCACTGGCGGATCCATCCCCACCTCCACGGCAACGAGGGGAACGTCGACCGCCGGGCGCGGGTCAAGAGCGAGGTCCTGGTCCTGGGGGAGGCAGACGCCGACCACCCGCCCCAACGGGCGCTCCGCGGACTGGCTGCGACGGGACGCGGCCGGTAGCGATGTGCTGGCGGAGCTCGTGGGCGGTGCAAGGTTTTCGGGTTGCCCGGTCGGCTTCGTAGTCCAGCAGTCACGTCCCGGTGAACGCAGGTCCAGATGACCCCCGCGAGCGCGTGGACCTCGGCGGCGGCCAGGGGGACGTCAACGGGCTTGTCCCCGGTGACGATGGCGGCCGCGAGATCGGGGGAGAGCAGGAACGTTCTGCCGCCGCCGTTGAACTCGGTGCCTTGGTCCCAGCCCGGGAGCCAGGCGAGGACTTGTTGGCGCGCGCGGAGCAGTTTGTGCGCAGTTCGCCGCTGTTTGTCTGTCGTTAGGGTCAGATGAGGATGGCCGAAATGGTGCAATTATCTCGACAGTGGTCCTCTCGGGCCGCGGGGTAGGGGGCAGAGGGTGGGATCGTTAGAGGCCCTGAGGCCGGAGGACCCCCGGATGGTGGGGCGCTACCGGATCGTGGCACGGCTGGGCGCCGGGGGCATGGGCCAGGTGTACTTGGCGCGTTCGCCCGGCGGGCGCCCGGTCGCGGTGAAGGTGGTGCGCCCAGAGCTGGCCACAGACCGTGACTTCCGGCGCCGTTTCGCCCGCGAGGTGACCGCGGCGCGGCGGGTCAACGGGGCCTTCACCGCAGGTGTCGTCGACGCTGACGCGGACGGCTCGCCGGCCTGGCTGGCCACCGTCTACGTACCCGGTCTCTCCCTGGGCGAGGCGATCAGCGCTCATGGCCCTTGGCCGGCCCAGTCCGTAGTCGCCCTGGGGGCCGGCCTGGTCGAGGGCCTGGAGGCGATTCATGCCGCCGGGGTCATCCACCGGGACCTCAAGCCCACCAACGTGCTCCTCGCCGCCGACGGCCCGAGAGTAATCGACTTCGGCATCTCCGTGGCTAGCGAGGCCAGCGCGCTGACCAGCACCGGCACGGTGATCGGAACCCCAGGCTTCATGTCGCCTGAACAACTCACCGGCCGGCCGGTCGGACCTGCCAGCGACGTCTTCTCCCTCGGCGCCCTCTTGTCATACACCGCCACCGGAGTCGGCCCGTTCGGTACCGGCACCCCACATGCACTGCATTTCCGCGCCGTGTACGAACAGCCTGATTTGGACCGGCTCCCGGCCGAACTGCGCCCCGTGGTAACCGCCTGTCTGGCCAAACAACCCGACGATCGCCCCACCGTGGACGACCTGCTTCACCGGCTGACGACCGCAGACGGCGGAGACGGCCGTGCGGAGACCGCCGTCACGCTGCCGCTCCCCGAACACTGCTGGCTGCCCGACCGGATCGCCCGGCTCGTCGAGGAACGCACTTCCAGCTCCCTGCTGCAGACCCCGGCTCCGACACTGCCGAAGAAGCCCCTCACACCGCCTGCCGGCGACCAGCCGGCGACCGACGCCCTGCCACCCGCACCGCCGAAGGCATCCCATGCCCACCAACTGCCGGTCGTCCAGACCGCCCCGGCGTCGGCATCCGAAGTGCACCGCGCGCCCGCACCAGCTGGGGAAGAGCCCGAATGGGTCCCGCCAGGGTCCTCGCATTCTCCGGACCGCAGTGCGTCCGACGCGGCAGAACAGCTGGTCGGACCGGTTCACCTCGTGCGCAACGGTCCACTTGCCGGCCCACTGGATGCCTCGGAACCGGTGCGCGGGCCTGAGCCCCCATCGGGCCGTCGCCGATGGCTGGCGCTCGCATTCGGACTCGCCCTTGCGGCCGCGGCGATTCCGGTGACTGCGAGCCTTTGGAGTGGCGCCGATTCCGACAGCAGCGACGACAGGACCCCCGGGATCGCACGCACGAGCTCTCCGGACTCCTCACCGAGCGGGGTCGAGACCCCGAAGGCCGGACCCGCGAATGTCGTCAAGCTGCCCGAGCCGTGCAAGACGATCTCGCGGGCGACGATCGAGCGGCTGGTGCCCAACGTGAGCAAGAAGGACGGAACCGTCATCGAGGAAACCGACACGACCGTCTGCTTCTGGAACGGTCTGGAGGACGATCCCGTCCAGGGTTCCCAGTACCGCTGGCTCGACGTGTCCCTTTGGCGGTACGACTCGGACTCCGCTCTGGGCAGCGGCAAGAAGCAGGCCCAAGAGGCGTACGCAGAGTTGGTCGCCAACGCCCAGGGGGGCGAAGGCGCAGGAAACGTCAGAACCGAATCGGTGTCCGACGTCGGAGACCAGGCGACGGTCGTCAGCAGCGACTTGACCAGAGACGGCGACCTGTACCGGGACGCGGAGTTCGTGGTACGTACGGGCAACGCCGTGGTCCGGCTCAACTACAACGGCACGGGTTTCGTGGGCGCGGCCCCACCCGCCTCCGCGACGATAGTGCAGGGTGCGACGACGGCCGCGAAGGAGGCCCTGGCATCCGTCGCCAATGCCGACAAGTAACCGCTCCGCTTGTTCCGGTCGCCGTTCGGTGAGACCGCTTCGGCGCGGAGGTCCTGACGTGCCCCCGCTCCACGTGGTCCGGGTCGGACATGCCCAGCATCGCTCTGACCTTGGCCGATGTACCAGGCGCGCTGGACGAACAGCGTGGGGTCGACGCCTGGGCGCTTGCCCAGGAGCTGCGCGTGCACGGACGGAGGGCGAAGCGGTGATCGTGGGTCGGGCCCACGATCAGGCGCCCGGGGTGCCGCTGGGCGGGGCGCAGGCCAGCGCATCTTCACCTTCATCCGCCGCCATGGCGTTCGCCTTCCGGCCCCTGAACGTCGTCACCGAACCGAGCGGCGCCTGCGCCCTGGCCGCCGTCCTCAGCGGCCACGTCCCCCACGAATCGGGCACGATCGGTGTGGTGATCTCCGGCGGCGGCGTGGACCTCTCCACCTTCCACCGGCTGATCAGCCAGGCCGCCCACCGGAAGGAACCCGCACGTGTCTGACCTCCCGTTCCCCACCGTCACGCAGTACGCTAGCCCGGACCTGATCGCTGCGGTCGTCTATGAGGGCCGCGATGCGGAGCCGATCCCCGCTGGGCCGAGTCCGGAGCCCCCGACCTTGACACGTACCGCCGGTGGTACGGCCACATGTGCGGCATCGCCTGCCTACGCATGGCACGCCTCGCCCGCAACGGCGACGCACCCACCCTGTTCGACCTCCTCGACGGCGCCCGCAAGTACGGGGCCCCTCCACCGAAGATCCGGACCCCGGAGCCATCCACGGCCTGATCTACGCCCCAATCGCCCAGTACGTAGGAGACGTCCACGCCTTGGCGGCAGAGGTGCACCCGCACCTGACGGTGCCCGACCTCCTCGCCCTGCTCGACTCCGGCCGGTTGGTTATGGCCTCCGTCCACAAAGAGATCCGCCGCACCGAGAACTCTGCCCCCGGCAGGGGCGGGCACCTCGTGCTCGTCATCGGCCGCCAAGGCGACATGGTGCACTTTCGCAACCAGTCCGGCCACATCGCGCACGCCCGCACCGCGAGCCTGCCCGTGGCCAAGTTCGCCGAGTTCTTCGCTGGCCGAGGAGTGTCCCTGGCTTGACGCTGTCGGCACCGGAACGGCGGAGCGCCGGCGGGGCCACCCGGCCGTGCTCCACTGTATGGCGTCCTCCACCAGTCGTGCCTCTCTTGTGGCCCTCCCAGTCAAGGATCAGCAGATCCGGGCCGGCGAGGTTGGCCCAGTGGAAGTCTCCGTGAGTGCAACCCCATGACGAGGCCTGGCTCCGTGGCCCGGATCGGCAGTGATACTTCGAGTTCAGTGACGGCTCTGCCACCAGATGACCACCAGGCCGAAGCCTGTAGTCCCGGCCGCATATCCGACCCCACGCAGAGCGCCGTCGCCGAGTTTGCGAGCGCCGCTTGCCAACATGGGCAACCACTGTCTCAGAAGGCGGGGGGACACTGGCTTGCGGCCTTCCCTAGACTCACTCATGGGAACCCTTCTGTCCGACTCGATGGATACGGGTGGTTCCAGCGGGGCTCTCTCGGCCGAATGCTTGCCGGCTAGGCCGAGAGGGCCCGTTCACACGAACCGTCTTTCCTGAAAAGGTAGTTGGTCCGGTTGATTCGAAAGTCTAGGGCGATACCTCGCAGCCCCGATGCGTACCCCTGTCCGACCGCACGGAACTTCCACTCGCCACCGTTGCGGTACAGCTCGGCGAAGACCATCGCGGTCTCGGTCGAGGCGTCCTCGCTCAGGTCGTAACGCGCGGGCTCCTGGCCGTGGGCCTGGTTGACCACAGGGATGAAGGCATTGCTGACCTGGCCTAACGTCTGGCCCGCACGTCCGCCTCGTGGATCGAGACCGGGAAGACGATCTTGTCGCAGGCGGCCGGCACCTTCGTCAGGTCGACGATGAGCGACTCGTCGCCGCCCTCGCCCTCACCGGTGAGGTTGTCACCGGTGTGCTCGACTGAGCCCTCGGGGCTCTTGAGGTTGTTGTAGAAGACGAAGTGCTCGTCGCCGAGCACCCGCCCGCTCGCGCACAGCAGGGTGCTGGCCTCGAGGTCGAAGTCGGCTCCGGTGGTGGTGAGCGCGTCCGGCGCCGCACTGGAGACTGTGCGGCGCCGGACGAGGGAGAGCAGTCGGTTCGACGTTGACGCCGAAGTCCTGCGCGATGCCGCGCAGGTCCGAGGCGTAGCCCTGGCCGATGGCGCGGAACTTCCACTCCGCGCCGTTGCGGTACAGCTCACCGAAGACCATCGCGGTCTCCGTCGAGGTGTCCTCACTCAGGTCGCAGCGCGAGCTCCTGGCCGTCGGCCTGGTTGACCACGCGGATGAAGGCTGCTCCGGTGATGGAGCTCGCGTCCCAGCTCAGCTCGTGATGTCACGGTCCTCGAAGATGAAGTCGAGGAAGATCATGAGTAGGAACATGCCTCCGAGGGCGGAAATCGACGGACGCGCCGGTTACGAATTACTGGTCCGTGTCCTTCACGGGGTGCATTGTGTGCAGACCCTCGCCCGGTCGCACCCTGCTCGGGCATGCCCGTAGATTCGCCGGATATGCACTATATGTAACCAAAGGTGACGTATAGTGGGGAGGCGCGCGCCGACCCTGTCCGATGTCTGTGGGAGTGCCATGTCCGCCACGTCCATGCTGCTGATCAAAGGAACCTTCCGGGCGGCGTTCTCCGCACCGGATGGTGACACCATCCTCTTCCTCCCGGACAACGTGGCTGACTGGAAGCTCGTGCCCGGGGTTAACAGGGTCCTGCCGAAGGGCGACGGCCGCGCCCCGATCCGGCTGGAAGCCATCGACGCGCTGGAGACCCACTACGGGGACAAGGATTCCCCCTCAGGCGTGCAGCACCAGCCGCTGAACCTGGCGCATCAGGCACGTGACGAGCTACTGGCCTCGCTCGGCTTCACCAACGTTGTCCGCGACGGCGAATTCGTCAAGAGCACCACCCCGGACGCCGTGCCCGGCTTCATCCTCACCCGCGGCGCGGACATCTTCGGCCGGTGCGTGGCCCTGGTCAGCAAGACATTCCCCCCGGTCTTCAACGGCTACGAAACCGAAGTCGACGAGGACCTGTTGAAGAAGACCGCGAACTACCACATGATCGACCTCGGCCTGGCCTACCCGACCTACTACGCCGCCTTCCCCGACCACCTGCGCGCCTCCCTGACCGTCGCCGCCAGGGAGGCTAGGAACGCGAGGAAGGGCGTATGGGCCAAGGACGCGACCACCGAGGGGGCGAAGGTCACCGGGATGGACTCGCTCACGGCCGAAACCGGGCCCGTGATCCTCCCGAAGCTGTTCCGTCGGCTGAAGGACTACCTGGACCTCAACCCGGCGGATCCCTCTCTGGCCTGCTTCCCTGCTTTCCTCGCCGGAAACTCGGACAAGTTCTACATCCAGGGAAATCCGAAGCAGTTCACCGGCATGCACAACATTGTCGAGATCACCAACGGCCAGACCGTGAAGATGACCCGCCAGGCCGAGGAAATCACCTTCGACGAGAAGTGAGCGGGAGCCGACGCGCGCCCGGATCTCGGTCGCGGTCACGGCGGCCTGATCGTCGAGCCCGAACATGCCGAGGCTCTCGTCTCCGGCGGTGGTGGACGGCGCAGTGTACGTCACAGATCCTGTCCGACGTGCCCCCGCTGGACTGGCTCGCGAACCACCAAGACCTGGACGACGACAGACTCGAACGGGAACTCATGGGCGAGATAGCCCGCGCGGAGCTTCGGGCACTGCGCCTGCCGTGGGTGACAGCGGACCCCCTGCCATACGTGGACTCGCCATACATCTGCTTCCGCGCCTCGGCAGCGATGTCCGACCACCTCCCGGCACCGCTTGTCGCCCAACTGCTCGACGACGAGGAAAGCAGCGTCCGCACGACGATGGCCCTGCAGGCCCGAGACCAGATCGATCCCGACACCGCCGAGCGCATCGACCGAACCTACCGCCCGGCCAAGAGGGTCCGATGGCGTCCGGCCGACGAATTCCCCCTTCCTGCAGACGTACTTCGACGCCTTGCCACAGACCCCGACCCGAGAATGAGGCAGCTGGCCCCGCGCGACCCCGACTTGCCCGTGGAATCCGCGCGTCGCCTTGCAGCCGATCCCGACCACACCGTGCGCCGCACCATCGCGACCCATCCCCGGCTCCCGGCCGAGGACCTGACACGGCTGCTGGCCGATCCGTCCGAATCTGTCGCGGCCACCGCAGCCGCAAACCCCAACCTGCCGCCCGCAGACATGCACCAACTGTTCGCTCTCGCAGGCTTGTGACACTCGAGTACGCGTCGCCCATAGCGGGTAAGGATGCCAAGGGCCGTCGGGTGGTCACTTGTGAACGTGCGGGCAAGCATCCCCCAACCCGATGTCTCGGCCTCTGCGATGCGCCGGGGGCATCGCCGCGAGAGGGGCACCAAGCCGTGCGTCCCGGGCACGTCTAGGGCCACGCTCGCACCGCAAGCAGGACAAGGCGTGCGTGACCACCGCCACGAGGAATTGCGCAGGTAAGCAATACCGCTACTTCACCAGTGCCGAAGCGACACCACCGAAGCGATCACCGGCGTAGTCACGGGCACCCAGACGCGCCCGCAGCTCCTGCTCCTGGGCCGCTACGACACCCGCGGCCGCTTCCGTCTCGTGGGCCGCACCGTACCTGTGCCCGCGGACGCAACCTCGCAGCTCGCCGGGCGCCTCACGGCCGCCGGCCCCGGGAACCGTGGACGGGGATGCGGTTCTCCTCCGCGTGGGGCAGCACGAAACCACTCGAGGCTAACCTGGTCCGCCTGACCTTGTTGCCGAGATCAGCGCGGACACCGCCATCGACCGGGGCGGCGTCCACCGCCACCCGCTGCGCATCACACGACTGCTCACCGATGTCACCGCCGCGGACGTGGCCTCTTCGGCGAAGGCCCCGCCACCGCTGCCGGGTGAGCGGCACGGCCCGTCGTCGCCGGGCGGCGCAGTGTCGTTTCGGCAGTGAACTCGCCCACCCACCCGGGTGAGTTCCTGGCGAGCCCCTGTCCCGGTGACGCCGGGGCCAGCTACAACCCTGGTCCGTGATCAAAAATCTGCTGCGTGGCGGTCTGCCCGCACTCGCCCTCGCCGTCCTGCCCGTCCTTGCCTCTGCGCCCGTCGCACGCCGCCCCGGTCCAGGGTGCCGCCGCAGCACCCGCGGCGCCGGGCACCAGGGGTGTTCGGGTGCCGTGGCCGCTGTTCGAGGCGATCGACCAGCTTACGGTGGACGAAGAGCAGCGCGAGGGCTACGTGCGCACCCTGTACAAGCACTGGAACAAGGGCCTCAACGCCGGCGACGGCTGTGACACCCGTAAAGAAGTCGTCCTGTCCGAGGCCGTTGAGGCGCCGCAGGTCGCGGCGGGCTGCAAGCTGACCGGCGGCAGCTGGCGCAGCCCGTACGACGACGTGGTCGTGACCGACGCCGCCCGCCTCGACGTCGACCACTTTGTCCCGCTGGCCGAGGTCCACGATTCCGGCGGTTTCGCGTGGGACGCTGCCCGGCGTGAGGCGTACGCCAACGATCAGGCGTCCCCGGACACCCTGATCGCGGTCTCGGCCGCCTCCAACCGCAGCAAGGCGGACAAGGACCCGGCGGAATGGATGCCCACGGACGGCTCCTACCACTGCACCTACGCCGCAACGTGGGTGGGGACGAAACTCCGTTGGGACCTGGCCGTCGACGAGGCGGAGCGGCAGGCGCTCCTTGGCCTTGCCGAGGACTGCCCGACCACCACCGTCGTCTACGAATCAGCCGCCTGATCGGCTTCCCCGCGAACGCCGTGGTCCTCCAACGAGGCGAAGGCCTCGAGGCGCCCGGCGAGGGTCACGAAGGCAGTGCCGACGCCACGTGAAGGGCACCATGAACTGCCAAAAGAAGGACGGCTGAACCCGTGGATATGCTCAGAGGGTGTTCGATAGGAGATTCCCCCCAACTGTCCGGCTTCTGCTGTGGCAGTGCGGACTTGTTTCAATGATCTCGTAGCGGCGGGGGGCTGGGGGCGGTATTCGTCGACTGTGACCGAACGACGCGGATACCCCTCGGACCTGAAGGACGATCAGTGGGAGCTCATCAAGCCGATGCTCCTGAAATGGCGGGCCTCGCGCGGTGAGGGGCGGGAGCCGGTGACGAGCCTGCGTGACGTGGTCAACGCGGTTCTCTACGTCGCCCGGACCGGTATCGCCTGGCGCTACCTCCCGCACGATTTCCCGCCCCACACCACGGTCTACGGATACTTCAAGGAGTGGGAGCGAGACGGCACGACCGAGGAGATCCACGACACGCTCCGTGACCTACTACGGGCGAAGAAGGGCCGCAGAATCCTGCCCACTGCGGCGATTGTCGACGCCCAGTCGGTGAAGGCATCCCCGAACGCCCCTGAAGAATCGCAGGGCTTCGACGGAGGCAAGAAGATCAAAGGACGCAAGCGGCACATCGCCACCGACACCCTCGGTCTCCTTCTCGTCCTGATCGTCACCGCCGCGGGCGTCCAGGACTCCGCCGGGGGCAAGCAGATCCTGGACAGCCTCGCCGCCAAGTGGCCTACCGTGACGAAAACCTGGGTTGACGCCGGCTACAACAACGGTGTCGTCCGACACGGTGCCGACCTCGGCATCGACGTCGAGGTCGTCGCCCGCGACAAAGAACAGAAAGGCTTCGTCGTCCAGCCGATCCGCTGGCGCGTCGAGCAGACCTTCGGAATCATGTCCCGCTACCGGCGCCTCCATCGAGACTACGAGGAGTTACCCGACCGGTCACGCTCGATGATCCACTGGGCCATGGTCAACTCCATGACCACACGCCTGACCGTCACCCCGGACAGAACCGGGCAATACCTCCGCCCGAAACCCCTCGCGGCAGCCTAAAACAGTATCGAACACCCTCTCAGAGCCGTGGCCCAGGTCCTCGGACAGAACGATGAGGCGTGCGGGGCCGGTTTCCTGGTCGCTGAGGACATCCTCGTCACCTGCGCGCACGTCGTCCGCGCTGCCGGCAGCGGGCCCGGGCACAGCGTATGGCTGGTCTTCCCGAACGCTGACGGAGCAGGCGTCGTCGAGGGGATCGTCCTGGAAGAGCCATGGCGGGAACCCAAGGCTGAAGACGTCGCGATGGTGCGCCTGGGTGTCGCCGTGCCCGGCACGCACGTACCGGCGCTGGGTTCCGCGGCAGGCTCCAGGGGGCACGAGGTGCGCTCGTTTGGCTTTCCCGGACAGGCTCCGGAGGGCGGGCATTTCGGGTACGCGACGGCTGGTGACCTTCTGCCTGCGACCGAGCATCGGGTCAACACCTCCAGCTGACGGGCGCCAACGACCTGACCACGGGTTTCAGTGGCGGCCCGGTCGTCGACGAGGTGACCGGTCTGGTCATCGGTATGCTCACCGAGATCACCAGCCCCGATGTGTACGGGAAGGGTCAGGGCATCGCCTAGGTCACCCCCGTTCAGGTGCTTCGAGCGATCTGGCCTGTCCTGGCCGTTCAGGATGTATGCCCTTACCGGGGGTGGAGCCGTTCACCGCGGACCAGGCCCAGTGGTTCGAGGGCCGGCAGGACGCCGTGAGCCAGGTTCTCGCGCATCTGGACGAGCAGCGGCGTGTGGTTCTGCTGCTGGGCCCGTCCGGCTCGGGTAAGTCCTCCTTGATCCAGGCCGGGGTCCTGCCTGCGCTGGCTGCGGGTGAAGTGGCGGGCAGCGACCGGTGGCTGCCCGTACGGGTTCGACCAGGTCAGGACCTTTGTGCAGAAATCGAGCGCGCAGGGCTGCCCGGGGCCACCACCGACGGGATCGCCGAGCCTGTGACCCGCATGCTCAGGGCACAGCCCGAATACCAGCGGGTCGTACTCGTCATCGACCAGTTCGAGGAGCTCCTCACCCCGCAGGAAGGCAACCTCGCCGCCGCGGACCGGCTCACGGCCGCGATCACCTCGCACGGAGCCCTGAGCGTGATCCTCGTCATGCGCGACGACTTCTACCCGCAGCTCGCCGCCCTCGCCCCCGACCTGCTGGAGGCCGCAATGCCGGGCCTCCTCAACATCCCGGCTGGCACCGGCAACAGCGGCCGGACCGACTCTCACTCCGCATCCGTCATGTCCGACGGATACCGCCGAGGACGTTCCGGGTGATCGGCTGCGTTTCCGAACCGGTGAGCGACACAATCACACGACGGAGACACCGAGTTGAACTCCACCGGCGCAAGCACGTAGAACTGACGCAACAGGGTCTCCTGGATCTCGGTTGGCTTCGCAACCCCGAGCTACCAAGAGGCCCTGCCTTCATACCTGCGGCCAGCAGCGATCACCCGATCGAGACTCCCGTTCGACGCACAGCCCTCAAGATCGGAACGACAACGGCTTTAAGGTGGCGGCCACCGCAGCGGTTGCGGCCATATGTGGCTGCCCGCACCCACATCAGCTTCGAATCGAGCTGTAGGTCGCCGACGTCGGCAGTAAGAGCGGGAAGCGCAGCCTGGCATCCGACGTTCAAAGTGGACTTTTCGCGATCCGTCAAGCTCTCAGTCCGTAAGTACAACGTGCACCGCAGAACGGTAGTCGAGGCATTGCCATCGGCTTGGCCGTTCCCCTCGACTCCCCGCCCACTACGGTTGAGGTGTTCCCGCTTGAGCGGGTTCGGTAGCCGCCCCCGGCTGCGCCTGACCAGGCGCAGCCACCATCGCTTGAAGCACCGACATAAGCACTTCGGCACGTTGGTCAGCGTTCAATCCAGAATCGACGATCAGGCGTTCCGCTGCTAGGTAGCGAGACAATTCAAGAGGCTGATCAAAATAGCGTTGCAGATGGGCAGCTGATGCCTCTTGAGAACGGATGAAAGTCCGTCCCACGAACAACCAGGCAACGACCGAACAAGTGAACCTGAAACCACGTCAACCCGCCCTGACCAGCTAGGGCGTGTATCCGGTTGTGATCAATTTGTGCGACTCGCCCGTGCCCTGTGACGCGATCTGGTAGATCGTCACTCATGACGCGGGCGCAACTGACGGACGAGGAATGGGTGTTCATCGAGCCGTACCTGCCGATCGGCGCGTACGGTCCGTACCCCGAGCGGCTGCGGCAGCAGTTCGAGGGCGTGATGTGGCGGTTTCGGACCGGCGGGCAGTGGCGGGAGATGCCGCAGGAGTTTGGTGCCTGGCCCACCGTCCACAACCGCTTCCGGCAGTGGCGGGACGCCGGCGTCTTCGAGGCCCTGTTGGAGGGTCTGATCGCCGAAGCCGCGAACCGCGGTGAGGTGGACTTGTCGCTGGTCAGCGTGGACTCCACGACCGCCCGCGCCCACCATGACGCCGCCGGGATGCGTCTTGGTGAGGATGCTCTCGCCGCCCTGGAGAAGGCCGCCGCCGAGGAGAACAAGGCCCGGCAAAAGGGGGTGATCCGGAAGGACAAGACGGGCGATCCCCCGAAACCGATCCCGACCGGGAAGAGCGACGCCGCATCCGGCGCCGACACCGGCTCCGGCTGAAGGCCGCACTGCTCGGGCGCTCGCGCGGCGGCCAGACCAGCAAGGTCCACCTCGCCGCCGA